>DATAWQ010000067.1:0-63072 GCA_036267135.1 Streptosporangiaceae bacterium
TTGACCGCGTAGCTGCCGGTGAACACGCCGGTCTTAGTGTGCGAATCGGCCTGCCGTTCCAGTTCCGACCTGGTGGCCGTGCTGGTCAGGTACGCGGCGACCGCCTCGCGGGGGGTGGCGTGGCCGCCGGTCCAGCGCGGATCCGTGCCTTCCGGCCAGGAACCGGCGGTCAGCGTCGGCACCAAGGGGTGCTCGGGCGCCAGAACCAGGTAGGTGGCACCGAACAGGGTGTCCGGCCGGGTGGTGAAGACCCGGATGACCTCGCCGGCCGCGGCGAAGTCGACCAGGGCGCCCTCGGAGCGGCCGATCCAGTTCCGCTGCATGGTCTTGACGTGCGCGGGCCAGTCCAGTTCGGCCAGATCGGACAGCAGCCGGTCGGCGTAGGCGGTGATGCGGAAGAACCACTGCTCCATCTGGCGCATCTGCACTTCACGGCCGCACCGCTCGCAGCACCCGTCGACCACCTGCTCGTTGGCCAGGACGGTCTCGTCCTGCGGGCACCAGTTCACCGCCGAGGTGCCGCGGTAGGCCAGTCCCGCCCGGTATAGCTGCAGGAAGATCCATTGGGTCCAGCGGTAGTAGGCCGGGTCGTGGGTGCTGAACTCCCGGCTCCAGTCGATCGACAGGCCCCAGCGCTTGAACTGCGCGCGGAACGAGGCGATCGACTCGTCGGTGGCGACCCGGGGATGCTTGCCCACCCGGATGGCGTGGTTCTCGCCCGGCAGGCCGAACGCGTCGAAGCCCATCGGGTGCAGCACATACCGGCCCTGGCGCCGCCAGAAGTGGGCGACGGCGTCGCCGACCGTGTAATTCTTCAGGTGGCCGACGTGCGGCTCACCGCTGGTGTAGGGCAACTGCTCCAGCACGTAGGCCCGGCGCGAGCCGTGGTCCGAGCGGGCGCCGGGGTGCTGGTCCTGGTCGGCGCCGGGGTCCTGGTCCTGGTCGGCGGATGTGTCGGCGACCTGCCAACTGCCTTCAGCTTCCCAGACGGACTGCCACCGTGCTTCGATCTGGTCCGGCTGGAACTCGTCGAACATGCCGTAGTGCGTCTCTCCGGCGAAACTAGCGCTGCTGGGTTCTTGCTCGCTCATCGTCGTCCTGCTTTGCCTGTCCGGAATTTAGGGCATAAAAAAAGCCCCTCGGCGTGAGGGGGCCGCACCGCCGCCGGAACTGGCAGTCGGTGCGGCTAGGTAAGGAGAACCCGGAACCCGTGCATGCCCTCAGTGTACGGCCCGGCGCCAGCAATTTTCGGGCCTGGGGAGCGTTATCCCCCCGGGGTGGAAGAATGGCCAGGGAGGAGGGGACATGAATCCAGCAGGCGAACCGCAGGAGGTACCGGCCGCACAGGTGCCGGCGCAGGCGTATCTGCTCGACGTCCGGGAGGATGACGAGTGGCGGGCTGGCCACGCCCCCGAGGCCAAGCACATCCCGCTGGGCGTGCTCGGCGAGCGGGCCAGCCAGGTGCCTCGCGATCAGGACGTCTACGTCATCTGCAAGTCCGGCCGGCGGTCGGCCCGCGCCACCGAGGCGCTGAGCTCCGGTGGGTGGCAGGCCATCAACGTGGCCGACGGGATGCTGGGCTGGGAGTCCGCGGGACGCGCCATGACCAGCGAGTCGGGCGAGCCGCCGTTCGTGGCCTGATCCGGCCGTGACGAGAGCGGCCTAGCCCCCGCGGCCCAGACGCTCCACGGTGCCGCGAATCTTGATCATCAGCTGGTCCGCGGCGGTGATGGATTCCACCCGGCTGGATCCGCTGGTGGGGGCGATGAGCAGGATGCCCATGGTGGTCGGGGTGGACCAGTCGCACACCGTGTCCGAACGTGAGTGGCCGCACTCGGCCAGGCCGCCGTGCGGTCCGGGATTGACGCCCTTGACCGCGAGGCCGCTGGTGGTGGAGAGCATGACCTGCTCGCTGAACGAGCCGTTGAAGCCGACGAAACCGACGGCCTGGCCGGGGCCCAGCGCGTAGATGGCGCTGACCGTGGACCTCAGGTGCCGGTAGGTGGGCAGACTGGTCACACTGGACCGGAACTTCGCGACCGCGCTGCCGAAGCTGAGCTGGTCGACCGGGTTGTGGTCGCGGCTCAGGCCCCCTGCCGTGGTCGGCGCGGTCAGCACCCACCTCGGCGAGCCGCTCCGGGCGTAGGCGCTCGCCCCGGCGGCGACGGCCGCCATCACCACGATCCCGGCCAGGGCCACCGACCACGTGCGTCCCCGGCGCCGGGGACGCGCAGCCCGGTGCCGGCGGCCAGGGCCCGGCCCGGCGCGGTCCGGGCCCGGCTGTGCGTGGCCCGGAGAAGAGATCCCCCCGCTCATCTGTATCGGGATTAGCTCCCGTGCGCCGGCTTCTCCACGGCGTCCCTGATCTTGAGCAGCAGGCTGGCGGCGGCGCTGATGGAATCCGGGGTGCCGCTACCGCCGGTGAGCCCACTGGCCGGGATGATGTCCAAGCGGCCGATGGTGGTTCCTGTGGACCACTGGCAGATCGTTTCGGTGCTGGTTCTGGCGCATTCGGCCGCGCCGCCGTGTGGGCCGGCCTTCACGTTGCTGACCTGGACCCCGTTGCCCGGCCTGAGCACGATCTGCGCGTTGAAGGTGCCGTTGAGCCCGGCGAACCCGATGGTCTGGCTCGACCCGAGCAGGTAGATGCCGCTGACCGTCGACTTGAGCTTGCCGTAGTTGGGCAGGCCGGTCACGTTGGACTTGAATCTCGCCACGCCGTTGCTGAACGTCGATTGGTCGAGCGGGTTGGTGTCGGTTTTCAGGCCAGCGATGCTAGATGGCGCGGTCAGCAGCCACTTCTTCGAGCCGTTCTTCAGTATGTAGGCGCTCACCCCGGCGATGACCACCCCCAGGACCACGATCCCGGCGATGATGCCGAACCAGGTGCGCCCCCGTCCCCGCCTCGGCGGGGGTGGATAGCTGCCGTCGGGCCCCGGCTGGGCATAGCCGGGGCTTCCGTAACCCGGCTGCGCCCCGTAGCCCGGCTGGGTTCCCGTCCCTGGCTGTGCCCCGTATCCCGGCTGGGTCGATGGTCCTGGCTGGGTGCCGTAGCCAGACTGTGGCCCGTAGTCCGGCTGGGCGGCCCCGGCTGGCTGGGTTCCGGAGCCAACGCCAGGCCCGGGATTGTCCCCCGTCCCAGGGTCCCCTGGCGAGCCGTCGGAGTCTTCCGGAGAGGGAGTCCATCCGCTCATCTATGTGTACTCCATCTGAAAGCTTTCGTGGGTCGCGTCCTTGCGAGCGCTTTCCCCGCCCCAATCAGGATGCGTACTCTGCGGCCATCATGGCAGATAAGACGCTATGTGAGAGCACTGGCATGGTTACAGTTCCACCAAACCCGGTGGCCGGTGCGGTCATCAGGTACCCGAAGACTGTTCCAGGTCTTTGCGCATGCCAATCATCAGGCCGTCTAGGTGACCCTTTGGCTCCGCTCCGTTAGGTTCTATCGCGAGGATGCCGACCGTGGTGCCGGTGGCCCAGACGCAGCCCTCATCGCCGGAACTGTCGGTGCCGCATTCCGCCTGCCCGCCGTGCGGTCCCGGCACGGCCGTTGGCAGATTGCTGCCTCCGGTCATTATTCCCTTGAGTACATTCTTAGGATTAAATGTACCGTTAAGCCCGACGAATATAACATAGTTGGGAATGGCACCGAATTGCTGACTGCTGGACAGCTGGTACACGCCGTCCACGACGGAATTTAGCTGGCCGACGTCGGACAGCTTATTAAACTGAGACTTAACCGTACTGATGGCGGACCGCAGTTGGGTCTGGATCGCGGCGGTGTCGACCCGGGTCAGGCCGCCGGCCTTCTGCGGAGTGGTCACCTTCCAGTCCTGATTACCGCCCAGGACAAAGAAGAGGGCGAGGACGATCGCCGCCGCTACGATCACCCCGCCGCCGAACCCCACCCACAGCCCGGTCCGCCGCCGGCGCGGTGGCGCCGCGGCCGTCCCCGGGTAGGCCGTCCCCGGGTAGGCCGTCCCCGGGTACCCGTACCCGGGCGGCTGGCCGTATCCCGGATAGCCCTGCTGTCCGTAGGCGGGGCCTTGCTGCTGGGCGTAGCCGGAGCCCGGGGGTGGCTGGCCATAGCCGGGGGTGGTCTGTGGCTGGCCGTAGCCCTGAGCGGATGGCTGACCGTAGCCCTGGCCGGGCTGTTGCCCGTAGTCCTGGCCGGGCTGTTGCCCGTAGCCAAAGCCAGCCTGCGGCCCGTTACCAGGCGTGGTCTGCGGCCCGTAGCCCGGGGCGGTCTGCGATCCGTAACCGGGTGTGGACTGCTGTCTGTAACCCGGGCTGGCCCGCTGGCTGTAGCCGGGGTTGGCCTGCTGTCCGTGGGGCTGACTGGGTGGGGTCGTGCCGTAGCCCTGGCCGAGTGGCGGGCCCTGGCCTGATGGCGGGCCATAACCGGGACTGCCGGGCGGCTGACCATAGCCGGGGCTGGCCTGCGGCTGACCATAGTCCTGGCGGGACGACTGCTGTTCGTGGTCCTGCCCAGGCGGTTGGCTGTAACCCTGACCGGGGGCCTGGTACCCGGGCGGCCCCGGCAGCTGGCCGGACCCGGGGGACGAGGGGGGGCTACCGACGGACGGTGCGGTGAAGCCCGACGGCGGCGTGTGGATGCCCGGCTCGACGTGCGGGTCCTGGCCTGAACCGTCCTCGCGATCATCCGATGTGTCGCGGGGCGCGTCAGGTGGTGGATTCGAACCGCTCATCGTGCCGCTACCCCATTTCCGATAGATGCGACCGGCGATCTTCGGCGGGGCAACCAGCCCTTATCGGCCTGCCGCCGCGCCGCTGAGCACCGACGTCCTTCGCCCGCACCAATCGTACAAAAACCTGACGCAACGGACACAAGGGCCGGGCCTCGCGGCCAGAACTAACGTCCATTGGGGCCGCGGTACGGCCTACCTGTCACTTACTAGCCGGTTCGTACCCGGGTTGCCGGCCGGGAATCCCCACCGCGGAGCCAAGATCGTTTGAGAGCCAACCCAAGATCACCAGGACCGATCTGGCACCAGCCCGGGTACCGGGCTAACCAAAGCCTCACAGATCGTTTGATGGCCGCCCGCGCTCACCGGAGTGGCCGCGCCTATGCTCGATCCGGTGCAGGTTGAATCGCTTGGCTACCGGACCGACCTGATGCTGCGCCGCCTCGAGGGCAGCTCGATCACCGACATGGGCGGCTATCTCGTCGTCGTGAGTCCCGCCCACCCAGAGTTCTGGTGGGGCAACTTCCTGCTGCTGCCCGAGTCGGCCGCGCGGGACGAGGCCAGCATCTGGATTTCCAGGTTCACCGAGGCCTTCCCCGGCGCTGGGCATGTGGCCATTGGCATCGATTCCACCCAGGCGAGCGGCGCCGATGCCGCCGGATTTCTCGCCGTCGGCCTGAAGCCCGAGCTCAGCACCGTGATGACCGCCACCTCGCTGCGGGAGCCGCCACATCCCCACCGGGCAGCGCAGTGTCGCCGGCTGGCCGGCGACGATGACTGGCAGCAGGCCATCGACCTGCGGCTGGCCTGCAGCGACGTGACCGGACCTCCCGGCGGCGGCGACTTCGACCGACGCAGGCTGGAACAGATGCGCAGGCTCGCCGAGGCCGGTCACGGCGCCTACTTCGGCGCCTTCCAGGCCGGGCGGCTGGTGTCGCAGCTCGGCGTGTTCTCCGACCGCTCGGGCACCGCCCGGTATCAGAACGTCGAAACGCATCCGGCCGCTCGCCGGCAGGGCCTGGCGGGGACCCTGGTCTACCAGGCGGGCGTGTATGCCTTGAAGGCGCTGGCCGCCAGCGTCCTGGTGATCGTCGCCGACCCCGGATACTCGGCCATCCGGATCTACCGGTCGGTCGGATTCGCGGACCGGGAGACGCAGCTCGAATTGCAACGCGAGCCGGCCTCCGGCTAGACCGGGCCGCGATGCGGCCTGACCAGGCGGGGCAGCAGGACGGATTGGCACGGTTGTGCCGTACCCTGGCAGACATCAGACCTGTGGGGCCGCGGGCACGGCCCAGGGCGTGCGCGGCGGGTCAGCTAGCGAGGGGCACGGAGGCTGACAGTGGCGGTCACCGACGAAGCCATCGAGAAGATCAAATCGATGATTGTCTCGGGCGCGCTGCGAGCGGGGGATAGGTTGCCGAGGGAGGCCGACCTCGCCGCCGAGCTGGGGTTGTCACGCAGCTCACTGCGTGAGGCGGTCAGGGCGCTTTCTCTGGTCAACATCCTGGACGTGCGCCAGGGCGATGGCACATACGTGACGAGCCTGCAGGTGCCACTGCTGCTGGAGGCGCTGAGCTTCATCGTCGACTTCCACCGAGACGCCACCGTGCTCGAGTTTCTGCGGGTGCGCCGGATACTCGAACCGGCGGCCACCGCCATGGCGGCCGAGCGGATCACGCCGGAGGAGAGCGAGGAACTCCGCGAGCTGCTCGACCGGCTGGGCCCGCATCCCGAGGTCGGGGACCTGGTGGCCAGCGACCTGGAGTTTCACCGGCGGATAGCGGCTTGCTCGGGCAACTCGGTGCTCTGTTCCCTGCTCGAGACGCTGTCCGGTCCGACGACCCGGGCCCGGGTGTGGCGTGGCCTCACCCAGTCCGGCGCCACCGAGCGGACCCTAGCCGAGCATCGCGCGATCCTGGACGCGCTGACCACCCACGACCCCGAGGTGGCCAGGTCTTGGGCCACCGTGCACATCGCCGCCGTCGAGGACTGGCTCGCCTCCGCCCTCTGAATCCGACCCTCACCCGGCGTATAGCCGGTCCCGGTTATGGAGCCGCCTCGACTGATGGCAGCCACCAGAATCTGCCTATTTCTGTTTCGGCTGCTGACGGTGAGGACGGGACGGGCGGTTATCCGATTGCAGGCGGACGGGGCAAGGTGGAACCCTCTGGGGATGCTCACCCCGGGGGCGGTGGCGCAGGCGTGCCAGGATGTGATCTGGTCCGAGCTGTCCAAACGCGGCGTCCGTCGCGACGACCGGTCGACGTGGACCACCTCGCTGGTACGCATCTCATGCCCCGACGGCGGCCCGTTCGTCCAGGCAGGCACGGCACAGCCTGTCCAGGAGGCTTTTGACCAGCTTTTGGGCCCTGGCCGGTGGTGGCAGCGGGAAGGCGTCGGTGGCTCCGTCCCGGTGCGTTTCCCCAGCGAGCAAGATCCCGCAGACACCGGGTGGCACCTCGACGGCGGCTACGAAACCAACGGGCAGCGGCGGGTCAACATCCGTTCTCGCGGGGCCGCGCTGCTTGCCCTGTACCTGTTCAGCGACGTGGACGAGCGCAGCGCGCCGACCCGGCTGCGGCCGGGATCACACACCGCTGCCCACCCTTCCGGCCTCGTCCCCCAGCCCAGCCGAACAGGCAATACTGCGCAGCCTCACCTGAGTGATCCATACATCGCGGCCGCTGGTGGCCGTCGTTGAGCCCGCCCGTCGGCGCCGCCGGGCTGGGTGTCAGCCGGCGATGTTGCGGGCGGCGGCGGTGTCGGCGTAGAGCTGGGCGCGGGTGAAGTTGCCGTCGGCTATTTCGAAGAGCCAGAGGTTTTCCACGGTGAGGGTCGCTTGTGACGTCTTGGGGCGTGCGGTGACCCGGACTGGCGCGACGAGGTGGGTGCCGGCGTCCAGGACAGTCCCTGACCAGATGGGGAGACGACTTCTGCGCCACCGGCGGGCCGCCGCGGCTGTTCTGGCACACCGCTGACGACGGGCAGCTCGACCGCTGCGGGCGGTGCGGCCGGTGCGGCACAACAGTGCCAGCCGCCGACACCATCGTGACCCCCGGTCCCGGGCTCGAACCGCCAGACGACAGCAAGATAACCGCGCGCTGGCCAGACCACACCGGCTGCTGATTCCAGCTACCCGCCGCCTGAATCAGCACCCGAACCGGCCGCTGCCAGGGCAGATGCCATCCCGAAATAGGGGGCCCGATCCAGGAAGTGACCGCGTATTGGCAGGGCGGTTGGTTAGCGCACGAAGGTGATCTGCGGATAGCGGGGCGACGGCCTGTCCAGCAGGTGGTTGTCCTGCCCGCGCAGCCACCGGTCAAAGAAGGCCGAGACGTAGGCCTCTTCAGCGGTTGTGGCCTGCGCCGGATCGATTGTGCCGATGTCCTTTGTGACGAAG
Source organism: Streptosporangiaceae bacterium (assembly GCA_036267135.1). Lineage (GTDB taxonomy): Bacteria > Actinomycetota > Actinomycetes > Streptosporangiales > Streptosporangiaceae > PALSA-505. The sequence goes on from DATAWQ010000067.1 coordinate 8,110, forward strand.
CTGCGCGGCAGGCCGAGCTGGCGGGCGATCTGCGGGATCAGCGGAACCGCGTCCTTGTAGGAGCTTTCGCCGCTGGCGCCCTTGAGCGTGAGGTCCAGGTGCCATCCCGAGGTGTGAACCCAGAACGACTTCCACGTGGGGATCGTGTAGTGGTTGGCTTGCGGATCGCCCATGAACATGAACGGTTGGTGCAGCCCGTGCCGGAACACCGGCACGATGGTCCAGGGGTTGGACACCAGCGGTGATTCGATGCTGCCGTCCACGTCGATGCCGGCGATGATCCGGGGATCCTCATACATCGCCTGCGCCGCGGTGATACCCCCCGCCGACACGCCGAACATGCCGATCTTGCGCAGGTTAAGGGAACCAGCCAGCCCCCGCGGCAGTGGCTGGTGACCCGCGTCCGGCTCGCGACCTGCGTCAAGCGCCGTAAGTGCGCCTACGACATAACGCACGTCAGCCACCCGGACGGCAAAGATTTTTTTCACCAGGGCCTGCACCGTGTGAGTTCGCTCCGCCTGGACAATCCACTTCTCCAGCTGGCTGTCGACGACCTTGCCATTAGGGAACTCGACCTCCGATGCGTCGTACGGGTGGTCGATCGTCACCACCACGTAGCCCCGGCTGGCCAGATTCTGGACCAGCGTGGTCTCCCAGGTACGCGGATCGCCGGCTCCCGGGGAGTACAGCACCACCGGGAACGGGGCACGGTGCCTGGCCACCGGAGCCAGTTCGTGCCCGCTGGTCAGGGTCGCGGCCCAGTCGACGCTGCCGGCCGGGATGTTGTACAGGGTCTTGGCCGCCCCGTTCGCGGACCCGAAATGCGCCGCCGCGCCAGGCAGCATCTGCGGCGCTCGCGGATAACACCGGGTGTCCGCGGCGGGATACCAGATGCTGACCATCAGCTCCCGGTACCGCGGCGACGCGGTCCACGGGTTAGCTCTGCTGTGGTCGGTGAGTTCCAGCGAGACCGTTCCGACCCCATACCGGCCCGACGGGGCGGGCAAGACAACGTGGGCTTGCGGCACCGGACCGGCCGAGGCCAGGGCCGACGCCGGCCCCGCCGCCATGGCGGCGCCTACCGTAAGCGCCAGCGACGCGACCCAAAGCTTTCGCATGATCAGTACCTCCTGGTGAATTCGGAACGCAATTCACGCTAGAGATCCGGCCGCCTCCCAGGAACGCGGTAATCGCCCATCTTGCCCTGGGGGTTTTCCCCGGGTCGCGCCGTAGTCCGCAAGGGTGAAGCAGTTACCGCAACGTCAGCCTCAGGACGGACGCCCGGGGCGGGGCGGATGCCTAACGTCGACCCAGGACCACGGGGCGCGGCCGAAGGTCAGCCCCTCGGCAGGCAGGAAGCAATCATGAAGGTTCGGTCCATCGTGGCGGCGGCCGCGGCTGCCGTCATGGGCACGGCGGGGGCACTGGCGTTGCCGGCCGCCGCCAGTGCCCACCCGGCCACGCAGACTTATCTACGGCACAGCGACGGTCAAGCTGAAGACCGGGGCAATCAGCAATGGCAAGGTGACCGGCGGCACCGGCAGCTTCGCCGGAAGCACCGGGACACTCACGGCGCACAGCCTCAACAAGGGCGGGACCCGGACCCTGATCACCATCACCTACAGCAGCTAGATGCGCCCAGGGGCCCAACCGGGCGCGACCGGTTGGCGGGGGTCAGGCAGAATGTCGGCGTTGTGGCCGGCGCCTGAGGCGGGGTGGGCCCGGGCACCGTGGGGGGGATACGGTGCTGCCGGGGCCCACCCCTGACCCGGCTCGCTGCCTGCCCCCTGAGCATCTTGCGCCGGGCTTCCCCATAGCATGCCCGGGTGGAAACGCTTTTCAAAGGGTTTTTCACGTTCTCGGCCGAGAGCATCATCTTGCCGGTAGGGGGGTAGCGGAAGACCGGTACCTTTCCCGTCAGCGTGGAGATCTTCGGCGCGGAGCGATGTCCTGGCCCATGACCAGGACATTGCTAATCCCAATGGACGGGTCTGGTGTCGGCGGCGGACGGATATGGCCGCAGGCAGCTGTTCTGCGGAGGTGTGGGCGAGCCCCAGGGAAGCTGTGCCGGGCAGATAGTGAAACAGATCGTGGCGTGCGCTATGCCGTTAGGGGCAAAATGGCCGGGTGACATCCGCTCAGTCCGCAATGTCGGAGATGCTTCCCCTGCGCGGCTCGGATCCGCGCGAGGTGGGTGCATACCGGTTGCTCGGCCGCCTCGGGGAAGGCGGGCAGGGCGTTGTGTTCTTGGCTGTGGGGCCCAGCGGAAGCCAGGCAGCGGTAAAGCTTCTGCCGCCAACCACAGACCCGCAGGTCCGGAGCCGCTTTTTGAAGGAGGTCGCCGCGGCGCAGCGGGTCGCCCGGTTCTGCACTGCGCAAGTTCTGGATTCGGGGTTCTTCGAACGGCGGCCGTTCATTGTCACCGAATACGTCAGCGGGCCATCGCTGGTTGAGGTCGTCGAGCAATTCGGGCCTCGTGGAGGCGCTGCGCTGGAACGCATCGCCGTCGCAACGCTGATCGCGCTAGGCGCGGTGCATGCCGCCGGGATGGTGCATCGCGATTTCAAGCCCGGCAATGTCCTGCTTGGGCCCGACGGGCCAGTGCTCATCGACTTCGGCCTGGCGGCCGTCCCCGGGATGACCACCACCGGCCTTTCTGGCCAGACCGCCGTCGGAACCCCGGCGTTCATGCCCCCCGAACAGCTGGCTGGGACCAAGGTCGCCGCGGCAGCCGACATGTGGTCGTGGGCTGCGACGATGGTGTTCGCGGGTACCGGCGAATTGCCCTTCAAAGGCGAGTCATTGACAGCCACGGCATTCGCCATCTTTCATTCCGAGCCAAACGTGGGCAGGCTTCCCGAGCCGCTGGGCTCGCTGATCCATCGCTGCCTCAGCAAGGACCCAGCCGACAGGCCGTCGGCCCGTGGCGCGCTCGCCGAGCTGGCGGCCGCCGGGGCGCGCCTCATGGGACCGATGCCGCCAGTGGCCTCCGCTCTGGTCACGGGTGACGAGACGTCCAGCCCGCAGCGTGCCATGCCGTCAGAGCCGTCAGAGGGCAACGGCGGTGGCGTGACCGGCGGCCGGCTGGCATCCAGGCCATCGTCGGCGCGGCACAGAAGCAGCCGCACCTGGCGGCGCCGGCCGGCGGCTGTGCTTGTGGCCGCGATTGTGCTGGTTGCCGGGGCCGGCGGGCTCGCAGTCAATCTTCTCCGGCACAGCATCGGCCATATGAGTCAGGAACTCACCGCTGAGGCTGCGGCCAGAACGAAGGCCAGCACCTGGATCCTGCAGCAGGTCAGCCGGGCCGCAATCGTGTCATGCGATCCGCAGGTGTGCACGGATCTGGTCAGCAGAGGCTTCCCGTCCGCGAACGTGTTGACGCTCGGGCCTACGTCGACAGATCCGCTCGGCTCTAACCTGGTGGTCGCCACCGCCGCCATCCGAGCCCAGTTCGGCAGTCGGCTGGCCTCCGTCTACGCCCCCGCCATCATCGCGAGCTTCGGTTCCGGGAACGCCAGGATCGACATCCGGCTGGTTTATCCCGGCGGCACCGCCAGTTACCGGGCCGTTCAGCAGGCGGCGCTCACCAGCAGGAAGGCTGCCGGCACCCAGTTGCTGGCCAACAGCCAGATCGCGGTCTCAGGCGCAGCCAGGGCACAACTTCGCAGCGGCGATATCGATCCGCAGCTGCCGCTGCTCCTCGCCGCCATGGCCGGTACCCACCCGGTGCGCATCGTGGACTTCGTCAGCCAATCGCCTGGTGGTGGGTCTGCCAGCCTGCTGCGGTCGGTGGACTTGGCCACGGTGGACACGGCAGCGCATCTGACACGGACCGCATACCTCCGCTGGATACAAACGTTCATCGACGCGCAGACAGCCCAATACCGCCTCTCATGGGCTCGCCAAGTAACACTGCGTACTGGCCAAACCGTCATGAGGATCGGGTACGGGGCGCCGAGCCCACTTAGCTAGCCGAGAACCGGGCCTGGTGCTGACTGAGGGCGGGCAGGGACAGCGTCGCCGGGAGGGTGAGGGTCCACACCAAGCATCCGGCTGCGTGGCCGGAGCGCCCTTGCGCTCCCCTCCTCGCCACGCGAGGACGCCACCGACCCGCAGCGCCGACTGGGGCTCACCGCTTCGGTCACCGGTGCTGCCCCTCAAGACCCCAGGCCCGGGTCACCGTCCTGGCTCCGCGTAAGCCCAGAAGTGGCAACGACCCTGGTAACTATAGGAAGAAACAGGAAGGTTTCTTCTAATTCCGGTACCATAGAGCAGCATAAGAAGGAAGTAAAGAGCATGAACGAGATGAACCAAGAAGAGAGGCGCAGACCCGCCCCCTTAGCCACCCGCAGAAGAGCTAGACTCTTCTGTCTTCTTCAGATGAAGATGGTGACGTAGCCGGTGGCGGGACTAGCACCGGCTCGCCGGAAGGACGGTCATATGGCCGATGAGGACTGGCAGCGGCTCGCTGATTACGTCGTCGCACGCCGGGTCGAGCTAGGCATGCGGGACAGGCGAGCCTTTGCCGAGATAAGCGGGGTGACCGAGCGGACGCTCGGAAAACTCGAGAACGGCCAGCGCGTTTCCCCCAGCACTCTCGGTATGGTCGAGAACCGGCTCGGCTGGACCCCGGGTTCGTGCCGACGGATACTGGCGGGCGGGGAGCCTAACGTGGCATCGCCAGCCCCCGGGCCCGCGGAGAATGAGGACCCGACGCTGTGGCATCTCGCGAGCACACCGGGGCTCCCCCCTGACGTGGTTCGCGGTCTCGTCGCCCTCGCCCGGAACTGGCGGCAGGGCGGCGACGGCACAGGCACGGACGAGCAGGCGCAACGGCGCGGCTGACCCCCCGGCCGGTTACCCTGCCGCGCAGGCACCAGGCTGGCGTCGGGCGGTTAGGAATCTGCCGACAGCACCCGGCGCGGGTGGCTGCCATTTACGTACCCCACGAACGGCGGATAGATGTTGTAGCCGAGCAGTTCCTGCAGTCGTTCCGGCAGCTCACGGACGATTTCACGGGGCACGGCCAGGCAGTGATTCTCCTGCGGCCGCAGCCAGCCGGCCGCGTACTCCAAGATCACGCCGAGTCGCGGCCGGGTGGTCTGGTTCGCGCCGCCTCCGTGCCAGAGGCTGCCCAGGTAGAACAAGACCGATCCGGGTGACATCACGGCCGTCTCCACCGGATCATCCGGGGCTGGCTGCCGACCCGGTTCCCACTGGTGGCTGCCGGGGACGAACCTGGTGGCGCCGTTGTCCGCGGTGAACTCATCCAGCGGCCACATGGTGTTGACCACCAGCGGCGGATGCGGCTCAGGCACCGGGTAGATGGCATCGTCGCGGTGCAGCATCTGCGCTTGCTCACCAGGCCCGATGCAGATGCCGACCGGGGCGCTGAGCTGGTAATGGCCAAGGACGCGGTCTAGGACGCCGAGCAGCAGCGGGTCGGTTGCAAGCGCGTCGAACACCCGGGTCTTGGCAAACAGGGCGTAAATCCGCTGCGTGTCGAAGCCCTCGAAGGAGTTCCGCCCGGCCCGGGTGGTTTGCAGCACCCGGTTCAGGTCGGCACGGGCGGCCTGCGCCCCGGGTGGCGTCAGCAGGCCGGTCACGACCACGTACCCGTCGTCCATCAGACGCCGGGCCACGTCCTGCCCAGCCGAAACAGCGGACATGGTAGTCATCAGCCTGAGATTAAAGAGCCGGGGCGGCGTCTGCAAGGTCAGGCTGGGAGGCTGCGTAGTGGGTGTAAGCGGTGCCGGTCGCTACCGGGGCTTCGCTGGCCACAGCGCTCATCGACGCACCGTGCAAGCCGTGGCGCGCGACCAGGGTGCGCAGTGCGTTGCGCACCGCGGCAGCGCGGTCGGTCGCCGGGACCGTCACGCTGCCGCCGCGCGGGGGTTGACCGCGACGCCGGTCTCGCGCTCGGAGACCTCCCACAGCGCGGCGATCGCGCTGTCCATAGCGAGCCAGCGCAGGACGGGCTTGCGCACCGGTGGCCCAGTGTTGACGTACAGCGGGCCATAGAACTCGCCGCCGTTCGCGGCCGGATCTGTCGCCGCGCGCAACTGGCTGAGTGGAAGTTAGCGAGCTTGGCCTGGCCGTAGGCACGCCACGGCCGGTAACGGCCGCGCAGATGCGGGTTATCCGGATTCACCGCCCGGCCCATGTGATGGCGGTGCTGGTCACGGTCACGATCCGCGCGCCGGGCGTGCGCAGCAGCGCGGGCAGCAGCAGCGCGGTCAGCGTCCAGTGCCCCAGATGGTCCACGCCGAGGGCTCCTTATCCCCGCCGGGTTATCCCGGTGACCACCCATGACCGACCAAGAGCGCTGCAATACAAAGCCGCGATGACGAGGACCAGAGCGTGTTGCAGCGTCGCACTCTGAGTATTCGCTAGGAGCGCTACGGCGAGGCCGAGCTGCGCTGAGTACGCCCCAACCGAAATCGACGCGAAGGCGATATTCAGCGTTCTGGTGTGGGAGTCGCGGGAGAAATTCCCGGCCCGCTTTGCCCTCGGCACCAGGTCTCTGGTGGCCAGCAGGCCGACGGCTGCCATGGCGAGACTCGATACCCCGAACACGGTTGAGCCCCCGGTCAAGGCCATGATTGAGACCAGGAAGATGTCGACCAAGGCTACAAACGCGCTCCCGGCCAGCACAGTCCGCAACTCCCGGGTCGTGGGGTTCCCGTCATCCGCGTTGACGACCGAGACAGCGACGACCAGCAACCCCAAGATGGCAGCGGACGCACCCGCGCTTGTGATGAAGAAGCTCTCATAGTGGCCCACCACAGCGTCACCCTATCGGCCATCGGCGACAGTCTTCCCGTCCGGCGTGGCCGCGTGGGCGTCGGCGTGCGTCAGTTCCTGACCAGGAAGTCGAGCAGCAGGTAGCCGGTCGGTGACGTGAGGTTGCTGGTCAGCGAGAGCCGTTTCGGCACGCCCGCGTCGAACAGTCTTCTGCCGTGTATCTGCAGGGCGGGGGCGATCACGAGCCGCAGTTCATCAACGAGACCTTCCCGGAGTAGCGACTGGGCCAGGGCAATGCTCCCGTGAACGCCGATGTCGCCGCCAGATCCCTGCTTGAGTTCGGCGACGAACCCGGGGAGATCTCCCTCGACGACGCTGGTGTTCGCCCAGTTCTGCTCGGCTGGCGTGGAGGTCACCACGAACTTTTGCACGCCGTTAATGAAGCTGGAGAATGGCTCGATATCATTGCCCGGCCAGAACCCGGCCCACTCGTCGTAGGTCCGGCGCCCCAAAAGCACGGTCTCCTGGGTGGCGATGACGTAGCCGAGGTTCTCACTCATCACATCATCGAAGTCGGTGATGAATCCGTCCGGCTCATCGGCCACGCCGTCCAGTGACAGCAACTCATAGACAACTACCTTGCGCATTAGATCATCTCCTGGAGTTACGGTTGCTGGCGCCTGTTAGCTCGGCGAGGCGCTGGGATCCGGGGATGAAGGGAGCGAGGCTGCGGCGAGGGAGCTGATCTCCTGCGGGGACAGGCGCAGGGTGGCCGCGGCGATGTTCTCGGTTAGGTGCGTGGGGTCGCCGGTGCCGGGTATGGCAAGCACGTGCGGGCCACGATGCAGGGTCCAGGCTAGCCGGACCTGAGCCGCGGTGGTGTCATGTGCCTGGGCGATCGCCGAGACGGTCTCATCGGCTGGGGCGGCCTCGCCGCTGGCGGCGGCCGGGCCGGCGATGGCGAAGAACGGGACGAACGCGATGCCCTGCGTGCCACACAGATCCAGCAGCGCGTGATCGGCAGCCGACGCCTCCAGCCCGTACCGGTTCTGCACGCAGACCACCGGCGCGATCGTCTGCGCCTCGGCCAGCTGCTCCGCGCTGATCCCGGATATGCCTAGATGGCGGATAAGCCCGGCGGCTCGCAACGCAGCGAGCGCGGCGAAATGCTCAGCGATCGACGCGCCTTCGGCGCTGCGCGGGATGCGCAGGTTCACCACGTCGAGGTGATCCCGGCCGAGCTGGCGCAGGTTCTCTTCCACCTGCCCGCGCAGCTGGCCCGGCTCAGCCCAGTACCACTCACCCGATGGGTCCCGGCCCGGCCACACCTTCGTGGTGATCACCAGGTCATCGGGATAGGGGGCGAGCGCGCTGTTGATCAGCTCGTTCGCCGAGCGCGACGGCGAGAAATAGAACGCCGCGGTGTCGATATGGTTCACGCCGAGTTCAACCGCCCGGCGGAGTACCGAGATCACCTGAGCACGGTTGCTCGGTACACCGCTCTGGGCGCCGGTTAGCCTCATCGCACCGAAGCCCATCCGGTTCACGGACAGGTCACCGATTGTCCAGGTTCCCGCAGCGGCGGCTGTGGTCGTCATGGCCCCCGACGGTACCTGACCTTGGCGGCCCGGAGCGCCGCCATTTCATTCACCTCCGCTTGGCAGAGCGGAGACGGGGCTAGCCGGCGTGCTTTACGTAGAGATAGACCGTGGGATGCCACGAGCTGCCGGGGTACCACTTGTGCCACCAGACCACGGTGCCCGAATGCAGCGCACCGTAGGTTGTGTGGTCTTCGTTCGTCACGAACTCGACGTGGTTCGTGCCGAAGAACGCCAGCTCGCCCGCCCTGGGGTTGCCGGTGCGGCCGAACATGCTCGAGGCCAGCATCCCCTGGGTAGTGCGCGGCAGCGTGAACCCGGCCCGCTTGTAGGCCGCATACACCAGTCCTGAGCAGTCATAGCTGTTCGGTCCGGTGCCGCCGTAGGCGTAGGGCTTGCCGGCCTGGGTCCTGGCCCAATCGAATGCGACCAGACGCGGCGGGTTCGCAGCCGCATGAGCCCGCGGGGCAGACGACAGCGTGGCACCAGCCATCAGCCCGGCGGACAGCAGCACGGCTGCAATCCTGCCGCAGGTCACGGCCCGCCGCCTAGTGTGCAGGCGGCCGTGACGAGGTGTCGCTGAATGCTTCGAAATCGTGACTGCGGGGGTGGCCGAAGCGATCCCGCCAGCTGCCATACTTGGCAGAGTCATGGCTTGTTCCTCCGAGGTTCGTTGCCATGCAAACGCCCCGGTCACGTGCAGCAACACGCGGCCGGGGCCACTTGATCTACGCCAGAACGGACGTGATCCCACCCCCCGTAGTCATTGCGTCCCTTCTGAGTGATCGTCAGCTCATACGGCGGCCACCGTAACCCAAAACGGGAAATACCGTAACGCAAACCAAAAAATGCTGTCAGGGTTCGCTTTTAGTCGGGAACCGGGCGGGATGAGCCGTCGCTGGCCGCAGGCACCATGTGAGCTGCGCAAATTGGTGCGGCTGAGGGTGGTAATTCGTGGGCTGGTCTTGACCGCGATCAGGCCCTGAGACAATCACCCGCTGTGCCGCTACGGTTTCGCCATCTTGGGGCTGCACCGGCTGCAGGCCGAGACGCTGGCCGGCAACACCGCAATGATCGCCACGGCCACCCGGGCCGGGTTCGTCCAGGAGGGCAGCCTGCGCAGCTCGGCGTGGGTCAACGGGCAGTTCGCCGACGAGGTCGTTCTCGGCCTGCTCGCCTCCGAATGGAACCCCGGCTGACCACCCGGCCACCGCCCCGGGGCTTGTCAGGAAGCGCAGAGGACGTACGCGGTCACAGTGGTGTTCGCGCTACTCGCGTTGTTCTCATCGCCGCCCCATCCGCCGGCGAACGGAAACGTCGTGTTGAGCGTCAGGTCGATCGACGTCGATACCGTCACCAGGCCACCCCCGATGGTCGCCAAGCCGCCCGGGCAGAACACCGAGACTCCGGTCTGCGTGCCCGCCACGCTCACCACGGGGGTACCTGCGACGAGCTGGTAGCTGGTGGCCGACACGTTGAGCTTTGCGCACACGCGGTAGACGTGGAACGACGTTTGGGTCGATGACGCGTTGTTCATGTAGACGTACCAGACGCTCGTTCCAGCCGGCCATGAGCTGTCGAGATTTACCAGCGTCGAATGCGACGTGCTCGCCGCGCCGCCACCCAGCAGCTGGTCACCGTTGGGGCACTTGTACCCGGCACCGTTCTGCGTGCCGACGGGATTGCTCACCGCGGCCGACTCGTGCTGCATGTAGCCAGTCATCTTCTTCGCGCAGACGGCGTACACGGTGAATCCCACCGCCGCCGTGGTTGCGTTGTTGATGCGAGCGTTCCAGCCCGTGGCCGTCGGCCACGAGGAATTGATGCTGGTTTCGAGACTGTTGCCGTCGATCAGCGCTCCGCCGCTCAACGGGACCGTCTGGGCGCCCTTGACTTTCGGGCAGGCGACGCTGCCCGACGTGTCCAGACCGGCCGGGGCCGAGAAGTCGGCACTGACGATTTTGTAGCCCGCCGGCTTCGCGGCGGCTGACACAACTCGCCCTGAGCTTGCTGCCGCGGCCGGTGTGGCCCACGCCACGGCCGCGCAGACCAGCGCTGAACAGACCCCCGCCACCCTGGCACGCTGACGCATGGCTCCCCCGCAAACCGTCTCCACCGAGTGCGTGAAACTCTAGGGACGGCAGGGAATGGCTGTCAATGCGAGACCTCCATCTCCCTGGATGTTGGGCCAGGCCCGTTTCCGATGAGTTTTTGCCGCGGAAATGGTCCTCACTCCCGCAGCGACCGAAGGGAGTTGGCCCGGGTGGACTTGTACAGCGTTATCGGGGTGAGGGACCAGACGAAAGCACTGCCCTGGTTCGGGGCGTTCTTCGGGCGGCCGGCGGATGAGGTCATCGGCGAGGAGCACCTATGGCAAGTCGGTGAGAACGCCTGGGTCGTCATCGACGACCGGGCCGTGCGTGCCGAGCGGGTAGGTGGGGCCATGATCACCTTTGGGGTGACCGACCTCGACGACATCCTGGCCCGCCTCGCCGCACATGACATTACCCACGAACCGGTGGAGACGTACGGCAACGGCGTGCGGCACGTCGTCGTGCTGGACCCAGACGGGAATAGCCTCTCGCTCGCCGAGGCGCCCGCGCGGTAGACCACCAGGGAAGGCTGTCCGTGAGCAGAACGCCGCCCTGCGCCTGCGAACCGCACCGGTAACGGCGGTGCCAGCCAGCACATAACGTGCCCGCACTCGCCCGCTGGCCGTCTCCAGGCCTGGCTGGCTGGAATGGTATTAGCTGCCGTGCGCAGGGCCGGCCGCGGCGGCGGGCACCGGGCTTAGTACTCGGGTACCGCGACCTCGCCTGCGGCAACCTGGGTCATTTCCTCCGACAGCGGCTTTTCCTTCATGGCCAGCGCCGCGACGAGGGCGGCTGCCATGAACGGCACGGTCCAGAAGAACACTGTCTGGAAGGCGTGGACGGCGGTGGCGGTGGCGGGGATCCCGTGGCCGAGGGACGCGTTGAGGATCGCGCCGAACAGCGCGGCGCCGAGCGCGCCGCCGATGCTTTTGAAGAAGTTGAGGGTGCCGGTGGCCGCGCCCAGGTCCTTGTACTCGGCGGCGTTCTGCCCGGCAAGCAGGGAGACCTGCACGAAGAACCCGATGCCGACGCCGGCGATCGCCAGCGGGATGATCAGCTCGAGCGTGGAGGTCGAGGCGCCGGCCCGGCTCAGGGCGTACATCGCCGCCCCGGTGAGCACTGCGCCGATCACCGGGTAGACCTTGTACCGGCCGGTCTTGGTGATGATGGGCCCGGAGATGATGGCGGCGGCGACCAGGCCGACGAGCAGCGGGATGACGTACAGGCCCGCGGTGAACGCGCTCTTGTGCTGGACGGTCTGCAGGAAGAGGGGCACGTACAGCAGCGCGACGAATAGCGCGAGCGTGGCGATGAAGAACTGTACCGAGGCCAGGTTGAAGACGCTGGAGCGGAACAGCCTCAGCGGCGTGATCGGCTGGCTGGCCCTCCGTTCGACCAGCAGGTACGCCGGCAGGCAGACGGCGCTCACGGTGATCAGGGCGAGTACCGCGGGTGACGTCCACGGGTACTGGTTGCCGCCCCAGGTGGTGAAGATCATGACGGCGCCGGTGAACACGGCCGCGAGCAGGCCGCCGGCGTAGTCGATGCCGCCGCAGGGCGCAGTGGGGCGGGGCAGGTGCAGCTTCGCGCCGACCGCGGCGAAGGCGGCCACGCCGATCGGCAGGTTGATGTAGAAGATCCACCGCCAGGAGAGATCCTGCGAGAACGCGCCGCCCAGCAGCGGGCCGCCGATGAGCGCGAGGGTGGCGACCATGCCGGTCAGCGCCTGGTACTTCGAGCGCTGCCGTGCGGGCACCAGGTCCCCCATGATCGCCTGGACCAGGGAGTTCAGGCCCCCGCCGCCGATGCCCTGCAGGGCACGGAAGCCAATCAGCAGGCCCATGCTGCCGGACAGGCCGGCCAGCACCGAGCCGGCGAGGAAGACCGCGATGGAGAACTGGAAGATCTTCTTGCGGCCGTACATGTCGCCGAGCTTGCCGAAGATCAACGTGGTGATGGCGCTGGTGAGCAGGTACGCGGTGACCACCCACGAGGAGTTCCCCGTGTCGTTCAGGTCGCGCCCGATGGTCGGCAGGGCGGTGGCCACGATCGTCTGGTCCAGGTTCGAGATGAACAGCACCAGCATGAGCGGGACCATCAGCAGCACGATGGAGCGCGGCGTGACGTGCGCGGATCCCGCGCGCCCGGCGGCGGGGGTGATCTGGGCGGGCATGCGATCTGGCCTCCCCTGTGAAAAAGTAATTGACTTACTTAAAGTAAGTCAGTCACCTTTAGATGTCAAACCTGCTGGGGTAACCTCAGGGGAAGTTAGGTGAGGAACTAGACGTTCCGCTGATGTCCGGAATGGCGGCAGGTGTGGTTCCCGGCCAGCGGCGCAGGCGGCGGCACCAGGCTCGTGCCGGCCGCCCGGCCCGCCCGGCGCGAGGCGCCCGGAGCGCGGATGTGAACCTTAGTGAGAGGCGGCATGGTGACGAGCGTCAGTGCGGGCACGGGCCGCGATATGACCCTGCGCGAGCGCAAGAAGGCGCTGACCAGGCAGATAATCCTCGACGCGGCCAGCCGGCTGTTCGCGGAACGCGGCTACGACAACGTGACCGTAGCCGAGATCGCCGAGACTGCCACGGTTTCGGTCAAGACGCTGTTCGTCTACTTCCGGTCGAAGGAAGACCTGGTGTTCTCCGACACCCGGCTGCCGGACGCGGTCGTGCAGGCGGTCCGGACCGCCAAGGGCAGCCCGGCCGCCGCAGTGGCCTCGGTCCTGGCTGAGGCCACCCGCCAGCAGGACACGGCCGAGGGAATCGCGGAGTACCACCGCGCCTACGGTGACTCCGCTGCCATCCAGAACCGGCTGCTGCGGCTGTGGGCGGACCTGGAGGACCGCCTGGCCCTCGCGATCGCCGGGCGGCGCGCGGGCACGCCGACCGCGGCCGACCGCTACGACGCCATGAAACTCGCCGCCATGGTCAGGCTCCTGGTCTCCCCGGAGGTCCGGGACTCCGACACCTCGCCCCCGGTCCTCCTGCGGGTGATCAAGCAGGCGCAGGCCGCCAGCGGGCTGTGACCGGCACCAGGCGGGGTTAGCGTAAGTTTTTACCTTTCCCTGGTCAGCGTGGTGTCCGGGATGCGTGGCATCCCGGCTTCGCACCGACAGTGCAGACGGCATATCCGAAGGGCGCCATGCCCAATCCGCTGCCGACATCGGTCGCCGCGACCCCGCAGGTCGCCGTGCCGAACGTTCTGCAGTTCGCCGCGGGGAAGGCGCCTGCCATCGCACACGCACTTATCACCCAGGCTGGCCTGACCCCCCAAGACGACGCGCCCGTGCAGATGACCGACGCCAGCGGCGAGCTACTCGACGGCGACGTCGTCGGGCAGAACCCCGCCGCGGGAACGACGGTCGCCAAAGGCAGCGTGGTGACGCTGCACATTGGCAACTATCACCCGCATCCTGCCTTCATCCCGCACCTTGGCCACGTCCACCCGACCACATAGCTGTGGGCCGGAAGGCCAGCGGTCTGGTGCGGGGGCGGTCAGGTCGGCCAGTGGCAGGTGGTGATGCGGCCGCCCGCGATGGTGATCCCGGTGAGCAGCGTGTCCGCGTCCCGCCAGATCGTGTAGTCCCCGGCGGCCAGTTCCGGGTAGACGGCGGCATACCTGACCGAGGCCCCGGTCCGGCGCTCGCGCACTTGCGAATGCGTGCGGGCGGCTCCGGGTACGTCGGTACGGCCAATTTCTATTTCGCGTCCGTCCAGTTCGGCCGGGGTGTGCAGGATCAGCGCGCCGGTGCTGGCGCCGATGTCGAGCACGACCGTGCCGAGGCCGGACGGCGGCAGGGTCTTCTCTGTCATCGCGATGTGCCTCCGGTGAGTGGCGGGGACGGTGGCCGGACGCTGGCGGACAGGGGCCAGCGCCCGGCCGGACTGCGGGTGAAGTGCCGTCAGGACGGGTTGTAGAACCCGCCGTAAGGCATTCCGAGGTAGGGGAACTCGCTGAGATAAGGCGACCTGACACTCTTGTCGGTCAGGCCGTCGGTGACTTCACTGGCCGCCCCGTCCGGGGTGTAGCTGGAGTCGACCAGCGGGTAGGTTAGCCCGGCCAGCGCGCGCAACTCGATCGTCACCACGTCGTCGAACACCCGCCTGCCATTTGGGTACCCGGCCAGGTCGCCACCGACCACGCCCAGGATGTTGGGGCTGGACGAGGGCGGGATCGAAGTGTTCAGCCTGAGCATGTCGGCCAGGGTCGAGCCGGTGTAGTTCTGGAAGCCGGGAATGATGCCGGACGGGATGCCGGTCAGCAGGATGGCTTCCAGGTCGGCCCGGGGCTTGCCCGAGGCCACCAGCGCGGCCAGGTTCGGGAACACGCCCGGGTACAGGTCGTTGAGCAGCCCGGACAGGCCGGGCTGGGTGACGTAGGAGGCGAACTCCTTGTCCGCGTGCGGGGGCAGCGAGTTCCACAGGTCCTTCTTGCCCAGCGGGACGAGCACCTCGTTGAACAGCGGGTTGCCCAGCCGGGACACCTGGCGCCACGGGCCCGAGTCCATGGACTCGCCGTCGCTCGCATCGTAGATCCGCACCTTCTGGCGCTTGGCGCTGGTCCACACGCCGATGACGGGGTTGCTGCCCGAGCCGAGCAGCTTGGACGTGGGCACCTGCAGGGCGATCGAGTGGACGTTCAGCTGGTTCGTGTCGTTCACGCCCGGCGCGGACTTGCTGAACACGTGCATGCCGTACTGGTTGTGCAACTGCTCGAACGGCCGCAGGTTGCCCAGGTCGAAGATCGCCCCGAGGTCTACGTAGAAGCCCTCGGCGCGCTGGCCGGCGAACACCTGCAGCCCACCGGGGAGCTGGTGCACGGCCTGCTTGGCCAGGGTCGCGTAGTCCGGGGTGGACAACGGCCCGATGCGGCACGGCGGGCAGGCCAGGCCGGTGGCGATCACCGTCGTGGATGAGCCGTCGATGCAGCTCACCGAGTAGAACTGGCGACGGTTCCAGTTGGGGCTGTCCAGCGACTTGATCGGGCCGAGGTTGTACAGGAACGTCTCCTCGTCCCTCACCTTGGTGGAGAACGTGAACCTGAAGATGATGTCGGCCTTGCCGTCACCGTTGTTGTCGATATTGATGTCGTACTGGACATCGTCGCCGAACTCGTAGAAGTTCGGCCCGCCCGCCGGTTCCTGCAGCGGTAGGTAGTTGGCGATCAGGGTGGTCGTGTCCGGGGAGTCCGGGCTCACGAACGCGTACAAGTCGGTGCTGTCGGCCACCGGATCCTGAGAGATCTCGGGTGCCTCGCGGTGCGATGACATCTATAACCTCACATGCTTGATGACGGGCTGACCGGGACGGCCGGCCGGGCTGGTCACGGCGCCGCGCGGCGCAGCCGCGCGGCCAGGTCCGGGTCGTGCAGCGTGGTCTGGCCGGTCCCGCGGAACACGTCGATGTCCGCATCGGCCCCGGCATGTACGTGCACCACCACGTGCTCGTCGGTCTTTGCCTGCCCGTCGGCCAGGCTGGGTTCGTCGGCGCCAGGCTTGCCCGCCGCCGGCTTGCCCGCGGTCGCGGCGTGCGCGGCGGTCAGGCCCCCGAAGGCACCGGCCGCCAGGCCGGCCGCGCCTACTCCGGCGGCGCCCAGAAGCTTGCGCCGCGACACGTTCGACTGGTCCTGGTCGCCGGGGTGATCGGGTCGGCCCTTCGATTGGTCGTTACCAGGCATGGTTGTCCTTTCCCGGTTGGGTGTACGCCGATTGGCTGGGACGCGGGGCGCGCTAACAGCACGAGATGCGGGCGCGGCGCGGGGCACCGGAAAACTGGGAATCGAGGGCTGTGCCCCGTGGCCTGGCGACCAGGCCTGCGCGCTCCTAACACGCGACCTATTCGCCGGACACGGCAGGACGGTTCACATCAAAGCGGAAAAAACTACCGGCCGACCGTAACCGGTCCTCGGTGCTCACCCGCCAGCGTCAGCGCCGCGGCCTGACGCCGGCCGCATCGGCAGGGTGAGCGCGACGATCAGCCCGAGCACGGCAAAGCCCGCTCCCACGAGGAAAGCCTCGTGAAACACGCTGGCCCGCGCGGCCATGATGCGGGCCGGATCGCGGCCTGCCCACACGGTCAGCGCGGGGACGCGGGCGAAGGCGACGGTCGCGGCGACGGCGACGCCGAGCGCGCCACCGGCCTCCTGGCTGGTGTTGATCAAGCCGGCCGCCAGGCCCGAGTCGGACGCGGCGATCCCGCCGAACGCGGCGACCTGGATGGGCACGAAGGCCAGCCCGAGCCCCAACCCGCCGACCAGGAAGGCGGGCAAAATGTCGGCGAGGTAGCTGGCGTGCACCGGCGCCCGCCACAGCAACACCAGCCCGATGGTGGCCAGCGCCAGCCCAGTGACCAGCACCGGCTTGGCCGCCACCTTGCTGACCAGGCCCTGGGACACTCCGGCGCCGACGGAGATGATGACGGCGATGGGCACGTAGGCCAGGCCGGTCTTGATCGGGGAGTAGCCCAGCACTTGCTGCATGAACAGGCTGGCGAAGAAGAACAGCGTCACCAGCGCGGCCAGCATGAACACGGCGGTGGCGTTCGCCGTCCGCAGCACCCTCAGCCTGAGGATCGACGGTGGGATCAGCGGGGCGCTGACCCGCCGTTCGATCAGCACGAAACCGGTCAGCAGCACGACCACGGCGGCCAGGCCGCCGATGGTCTTCGGCGAATGCCACGTCCAGGTGGCGGTCTGGCCCAGCGTGAAGATGAGCAGCACGAGGCCCCCGGTCGCCGCGATGGCGCCCGGCACGTCGAAGCTGGTGCGCCGGACCGTGTCGCGGCTTTCCGGCACGATCAGCGGTGCGAGCGCCGCGGCGGCCAGGCCGATCGGCACGTTGACGAAGAAGATCCAGCGCCATCCCGGCCCCTCGGTGAGCAGGCCGCCCGCGATGACCCCGGCCACCGAGGCCACGCCGCTGATGCCACCCCACACGCCGAGCGCACGGGTGCGGGCCGGGCCCTCGGCGAACGTGTTCGTCAGCAGGCTGAGCGCGGCCGGGGCGATGAGCGCGGCGCCGAGTCCCTGCACGCCGCGGGCCAGCACCAGCGTGACAGGACTGTGGGCCAGGCCCGCGGTCAGCGACGCCAGCGCGAACAGCACAAGACCGGCCTGAAGCACACGGCGGCGGCCGAACGTGTCGG
This sequence comes from Streptosporangiaceae bacterium, assembly GCA_036267135.1. Lineage (GTDB taxonomy): Bacteria > Actinomycetota > Actinomycetes > Streptosporangiales > Streptosporangiaceae > PALSA-505. The sequence goes on from DATAWQ010000067.1 coordinate 25,684, forward strand.
CCAGCCTGCCCCCGAGCAGCAGGAACCCGCCGAGCACCGTCCCGTACGTGGTGACCACGTACTGCAGGACGGCCTCGCTGATGTGCAGATCCCGTTCGATGGTCGGCAGCGAGACGTTCACTATCGACACGTCGAGGAAGGTCATCAATCCGGCGATGCACAAGAACGCCAGGATCAGCCCGGGCCTTCGGTCTGGGCCCCGGGCCGGTGTCCCGGCTGGCCGCTGGGCTGGTGCGTCGGCCGTGCCGTTGGCTGAGGTGCGCCCCGCCTCCGACTGGTGGGCGGCGGGCTCTGACGTGGTGGACATGCGGTTTAGCTCCTGGATGTCGGTGGCTCGGCGGGGTGACGGCCCCATGGCGCGGCCACGTTAGCATCCTGGATATAGTAGGTACCTAAAGGAAAGTGACTAGGTCAGAGGGAACTAGCGTGAGCGATAAGACGGCCGACGCGAAGCGGACGCGGGGGCACCCCGGGCAACCATGCCCGGTTGGGCCGGTGCTTGACATCGTGTTCAGCCGGTGGACCACGCCGATCCTGTGGACACTCAACGAGTTCGGCCGCCAGCGGTTCGGCGAACTCGCCGGGCTGCTCGGCACGATCACGCCCAAGGTGCTCACCCAGCGGCTCAAGCAACTCGAACGCGACGGCCTGGTCCTGCGCACCTACTACCCCGAGATCCCGCCGCGGGTGGAATACGAGATCAGCGATCTGGGCCGCAGCCTCGGTCCGGTGTTCGCCAGCCTGGCGCGATGGACAGAGGACAACCTGGCCAAGGTCGAGCGGGCCAGGCAGGACTTCGACGCGGCCTGAGCGCGGCTCAGATCAGGTCGAACGCGCCATCAGTGTGTCATAGAGCAGCGCCATCCTGACTGAGTCCTTGCGCCGCTCCGTGACCTGCCCATTCAGCGCGTTGTCCAGGTAGAAGGCGTCCGGTCCGTTCTCGAAGCTGGCGCGGTGGCGGCGGTGCGCGCCAGTAACAACCTCATCGCCGCGGTACGGGCGCGGCTGCGTGGGGCCGGTCTTGAGGTCCGCGAACTGGCCACGGAGCTGGTCATCACCAATCCCGCTCACCCCGAGCACGGCCGGGTCTACGTCAAGTACACGAGCGGGGACGTCTCACACAAGCGCACAGTCTGGGAGTATCTCGGCCACCTCGACGGCTACGGCGGCACCGACCCGGACGCCGAGCCGCCTGTGGATCCCGCCGCCATCATCGCCACCCTCACCGGCCACACGGTCCGGGCGCCCAGAAGCTTAGGCCGCCAGGACCGGCACGTCGTATTGCTGACAGTGGTGATCCCTGGTGACCAGGGTGAGACCTTCACACCGGGCCTGCGCCACCAGCATCCGGTCGAACGGGTCAGAGTGGATCGGCGGAAGGCGCCCGGCGGTCATGGCATGAGTGAAACCAATCGGAAGCTCCCGGAAGCCGCTAGCGCGGATCCGTTCGGGAAGATCCAGCGGTGCGGTGATCTTGCCGAGGGCTTGCTTGATGGCGATCTCCCAGATGGTGACCGTGCTGACCCGCACGTCCGGCTCGTGATCAAGCCGGTCCTTGATCTCATTCGACAGGTCGGGAGCATCGGCCAGCCACCACAGCACGATGTGGGTGTCCAGCAGCAGGCTCACGACGTCAGGCCGAAATCGGCGGCGATGGAGTCGTTGACTACGTCACTGTCCCAGTCCGGGGCCAGCACGAGCTGGCCGCGCAGCGATCCGCGTCCGCTGCGCTCAACGTTGCCCGTTAGCGGGATCACCTTGGCGACCGGATGCCCGGCCCGGCTGATGATGATTTCCTCGCCGTGTTCTACCCGCTCAATGATCCGGGACAGGTTGGTCTTCGCGTCATGAATGTTGAACTGCGCAGCAGGCTCACCGCCCATGACAGCCTCCTTAGCTAAGAGCTTAGTCCATCACCGGCGATCCGCCGTGACGGACCGCGAGCGTCCCCTAGCCAGGCAGGTGCAGCCGGTACGCGGTCACCGCGTTGCCGCCGAAGACGGCGGCCTGTTCGGGTGGGCTGAGGCGGCCGTCGAGTGTGGTCCTGGCCAGGTCCATGACCTGGTGGTAGCTCGCGGCCAGGGTGCAGACCGGCCAGTCGGAACCGAACATGAGCCGACCGGGACCGAAACAATCGAGCAGGTGGCCGGTGAACGGGGCGATCCGGGTCGCGGTCCAGCCCGGGCCCGCCTCGGTGACCAGGCCGGATAGCTTGCACACCACGTTGGGCCTGGCCGCCAGTCCGGAAACCAGGCCCGCCCACGGCTCTAGCGCACCGGCGGCGATATCTGGCTTGCCGCCGTGGTCGAGCACGAACCTGACGTCGTCCAGTTCGGCGGTGACCCGGATCGCGGCCGGCCACTGGGCCGGGCGCACCAGCAGGTCGTAAGCCAGCCCGGCCCGTCCGACCGCGCGCAAGCCCCGGCGCACGTCGGCCCGGTCCAGCCAGGCCGGGTCGGGCTCGTCCTGAACCAGGTGGCGCAGCCCGGCCAGCCGGTTCCCGCCGGGCAGCGCTCGCAGCCTGGCGATCTCGCCGCCGACGTCGGGGCCGGTGAGGTCCACCCAGCCGACGACGCCGACCACGGCGGGGTTCGAATCGGCCAGGGCCAGGAACTCCCCGGTCTCCGCCGTGTCGGCCAGCACCTGGACGAGCACGCTCGCGGTCACGCCTTCGGCCGAGCTGACCGCCGCGTAGTCGGCCAAGCCGAAGGGCCGCCGCAGCGCCGGGAGCCCGTCGAGCCAGGCGTGCTCGCTGGTGGCCGGATCCCAGACGTGGTGGTGGGCGTCGACGATCACGGCTGGACGCTGTCAGGGATGAGCCCCTCGGCGGCCAGTTCGCCCAGCAGCCCGGCGGGCAGCGGCTGGGCGAGATACCCGGCGTCCTCGGCCACTTCCTGTGGGGACCTGGCCCCGACGACCGCGGCGGTGACGGCCGGGTGGGCCAGGGTGAACTGGAGCGCGGCAGCGCCGATCGGCAGCCCGTGGCGCTCGCAGAGCGTACGGATCCGGGTGACTCGGGCGATCAGCTCGGGGTCGGCGGCGGTGTAGTCGTAGGTGGCGCCGGGGCTGGGGTCGGCCAGCACGCCGCTGTTGAACACCCCGGCGGCCAGCACCGCCACCTCGCGCTCACGGCAGAGCGGGAACAGGGTGTGCGCCGCGCCCCGGTCGAGCAGCGTGTACCGGCCCGCCACCATCACGCAGTCCAGGTCGGCCCGGCGGATGAACCACTCCAGCATCGCGGTCTGGTTCATGCCCAGGCCGATCGCGCCCACCGTCCCGGCCGCGCGCAGCTCGGCCAGCGCGGGGTAGGCGCCGTCGAGCGCCTGCGCCCCGTGCTCGTCCGGGTCGTGGATCAGCGCTATGTCGATCCGGTCCAGGCCGAGCCGGGCCAGGCTGTCCTCCAGCGACGCGAGCACGCCGTCCCGGCTGTAGTCCCGCACCCGGCTGAACCTGGGGGTGCCGTAGAAGCCCTCGGCGCCTTCGACGTCACCGTCGGCGGGCACCAGCCGCCTGCCCACCTTGGTGGACAGCACGAACTCGGCGCGGGGCCGCTCGCGCAAGAACGCGCCGAGCCGCTGCTCCGACAGCCCGGCGCCGTAGTGCGGCGCCGTGTCGAAGGCCCTGATGCCGCTAGTCCAGGCCGCCTCCAGCGTGGCCCGCGCGTCGTCGGCCGGCACCGGGGCGAACAGGCCGGCGATGGGCGCGGCACCGAACATCAGCCTGGTCACCGGCAGCCCGGTGCGGCCCAGCGGCACCTGGGCGATGGACCCGGCGGTCACCCGCCCGCGTCCAGCCCGGCGTCGCCCTGCCCGGCGCCGTCCCGCCCCGCCGCGTCCCGCCAGGCCGGGCCGGCCGGGAAGGCGAACTCAGCCAACGACCCGGCCCGGATCTCGGTGGACGCACCGGGGGCCAGCGGGGTCAGGTAGCGGCCGCCGGACACCCGGGCGGGCTCGGTGAAGTGCTCGTGCAGGTGGTCTATCCATTCGATCAGCCGTCCCTCCTGGCTGCCGGACAGCGCCACGTAGTCGAACATGGCCAGATGCTGCACGATCTCACACAGGCCGACCCCGCCGGCGTGCGGGCAGACCGGGATCCCGAACTTCGCGGCCAGCAGCAGGTTGGCCAGGTTCTCGTTCACGCCCGCGACCCGGCAGGCGTCGATCTGCATGACGTCGATCGCCTCGGCCTGCAGCAGCTGCTTGAAGATCACCCGGTTGGCCACATGCTCGCCGGTCGCCACCTTGACCGGCCGGACACTGCGGCGGATCACCGCCGTGCCGAGTATGTCGTCCGGGCTGGTGGGCTCCTCGATCCACACCGGCCGCAGCGGCGCCAGCTCGCGGATCCAGCCGATGGCGGTGGGCACGTCCCACACCTGGTTGGCGTCCAGCGCGATGCCGACGTGCGGACCCGACGCCGCGCGGGCCACCCCGATCCGCCGCAGGTCGTCTTCGAGCTTGCCCCCCACCTTGAGCTTGACCTGGCTGAAGCCCTGCCGGGTCGCGGCGGCGCACAGCTCGGCCAGGTGCTCATCGGAATAGCCGAGCCAGCCGGGCGACGAGGTGTAGGCCGGGTACCCGGAGCGCTCCAGTTCGGCGGTCCGCCCGGTCCGCCCGGCCGCCGACCGCTCCAGCAGTTCCAGCGCCTCGTCCCGGGTCAGCGCGTCCTCCAGGTAGCGGAAGTCCACCAGGTCCACGAGCTGCTCGGGGGTCAGGCTGGCCAGTAGCCGCCACAGCGGCTGGCCCGCCCGGCGGGCGGCCAGATCCCAGCAGGCGTTCAGCACCGCGCCGATGGCCATGTGCATCACGCCGCGCTCGGGGCCCAGCCAGCGCAGCGGGCTGTCCCCGGTCAGCGTCCGGTAGAACCCGCCGAGGTCGGACAGGAGTTCGTCCAGATCCCGGCCGGCCACCAGCGGTTCGAGGGCGCGGATCGCCGCGAGCTGCACGTCGTTGCCGCGCCCGATGGTGAACACGAACCCGTGCCCGGCCAGCCCGCCGGGCGCGTCGGTGCGCAGCACCAGGTAGGCGGCCGCGTAGTCCGGGCCGGGGTTCATCGCGTCCGACCCGTCCAGCGTGCGTGAGGTCGGGAACCGGACGTCGTGGGTCTCGAACCCGAGTATCCGGCTCATTCTGCGGTCGCCTCGCCGCCGATGAACCTGGCCAGAACCAGGGCGAACAGGATGACCCCGCCGTTGATCGCCTCGATCCAGTAGTTCGACACGTTGGCCAGGTCCAGGATGTTCTGCACCAGGCCGAGCAGGATCACCCCGGACGCCGCGCCGACCATGTTCCCGCGGCCGCCCTGCAGGCTGACCCCGCCGATCACGGCGGCGGCGAACACCGTGAAGATGATGCCCTCGCCGTAGCCCTGGGTGCCGGTCACCGCCGATACCCGGCCCGCCTCCATCAGGCCGCCGACGGCCGCCAGCACGCTGCCGGCCACGTACACCCCGATCCTGATCCGGTCCACCTTGATCCCGGCGGCCCTGGCCGCGTCCCGGTTGCCGCCGACGGCATAGATGGCCCGGCCGGTCCTGTGGTAGCGCAGGAACAGGCCCACCAGGACGAAGATGACCGCGGCCACGATCAGTGACACCGGTAGCTTGCCCACGTAGGCCGAGCCGAGATACCCGAACGCGGGCGGCAGGTTGAACAGCGATTGCGCTTTGACGATGCCGTTCTGCAAGCCGGCCAGCACAATCGTCAGGCCCAGCGTGACGATGAAGCCGTTCAGCCGCCCCTTCACGATCAGCAGGCCGTTCACCAGGCCGACCGCCGCCCCCACCGCGAGCAGGGTGAGGATGCCGAGGTAGGGGTTGAGGTCGGTGCCCGAGCCGAACGCGCTCACCGGGACGATCAGCCAGGCCGCGACCATCGGGGCCAGGCCGTAGGTGCCCTCCAGCGACAGGTCCATCCCGCCGATGAGCAGGATCAGGCTTTCCCCCACCACGACGACACCCAGCGCGGAGATCTGCTGCCCGATGCCCGAGATGTTCGAGACGGTGAGGAAATTGCTGTTGACCACCGCCCCCACCACGATCAGCAGCGCCAGCACGGGCAGCAGCGCCGCCTCGCGGACCAGCGACACCGCGGCGGCGCCCCGGCCGCGGCGCTGCAGGATGGCCTCGACCGCGGCCCGGTCGGTCATGCCGGCTCCGGCGGCGCGTCGGGGCCGGGCCGGTCGCCCGAGGCCAGCCCCTCGGTCGCGGCGATCAGCGTCTCCCGGTCGAACGGTGGCCCGGTGAACTCGGCGAACACCTCGCCGCGGACTAGGACCAGGACGCGGTCGCAGATGACCAGGTCGTCCAGTTCGTCTGTGGCCAGCAGCAGCCCAGCCCCCTCTTCGGTGGCATGCATTAGCTCGGTGAGCAGCAGCGACTTGGACGCGACGTCGACGCCGCGGGTGGGCGTGATCGCCACGATCAGCCGGGGGTCGCTGGCCAGCGCCCTGGCGGCGGTCACCTTCTGCTGGTTGCCGCCGGACAGTTCGCGCACCGGCTGAGCAGGCCGGGCCGCGACGATGGAAAGGCGCCGGGCCAGCGGCGCGGCGGCCGCCTTGACGGCCTTCGGGCTCAGCACGCCGAACACGCGGGCCAGCCGGTCGGTGATGGTCATGGCCGAGTTCTCGGCCACGCCGAGCAGTGCGACAAAGCCCTCGGCCTGCCGGTCCTCGGGTATGTAGCCCACGCCACGGCGCAGCGCCACGTCCCGGCGCCCGCCGCCCAGGGGCCGGCCGTCCAGCCGGATGCGGCCGGCCAGGAACGGCTCGGCCCCGGCCAGCACCCGGGCCAGCGTGGCCACGCCCGCGCTCAGCAACCCGGTGACGCCCACCCGCTCGCCGGCTCCGATCGTGATCGAGACCCCGCGCAGCGCCCCGCGCACCGAGTCCGAGTACACCCCGTCCACGGCCAGCAGCGGTGCGCCCGCACCCTTCCCGGCCGGGGCTGACCCGGCTACGGCGGGCCTGGCCGCGGCGTTCCCGGACGAGGTGGGCAGCGCGACCTGGTGGACCGCCGAGCCCACCATGGCCGTGACCAGTTGCTCCCGCGACAGCTCGGCGCACGGCGCGGTGAGCACGAGCTCACCGTCCCGCACCACCGCGACGTCCTGGCAGATGTCGAACACCTCCTCCAGGTGGTGGGAGATGTACAGCACCGCGACGCCGGCCGAGGTGAGCTGCCTGACCCGCTCGAACAGCCGCTGGATCGCGCCGCGCTCGAGCGCGGCCGTGGGCTCGTCGAGCAGCAGGCACCTGGTGCCGGCCGCGAGCGCCCTGGCGATCTCCACGATCTGCCGCTGTTCCACGGTGAGCCGTCCGCATGGCGCGCCCGCGTCCACCTGGTAGCCCCACTCGGACATGACCGCGCGGGTCTCCGCGCGCATCCGCCGCCAGTCCACCAGGCCGGCCCGGCGCGGCTGGCGGCCCAGGAACACGTTCTCGGCCACGGTGAGCCCGGGCACCACCATCGAGTGCTGGAACACGGTCGCGATCCGGCCCCGCCAGGCGCCCACCGCGCCGAGCGGCGGCGCGGGCTTCCCGTCGAACCGCACGGTGCCCTGATCCGGGGAGTACAGGCCGCTCAGGATGGACACCAGGGTGGACTTGCCCGCCCCGTTCCGCCCCACCAGACCCAGGCAGCGGCCCGGCCACAGCCTGATGTCCACGCCGCGCAGCGCCTGCGTGCTGCCGAACTGCTTGTGGATGCCGGCCGCCTCGACCGCGGGGACCCCGCTCACCCGGACGACGCCGAGGCGCTGCACACGCCGCCGTGCGCGGCGCCGAACACGTTGCCCCACAGTTGCGCGTCGTTGACCGGCGTCGTTTTCACCGTCCCCGGCAGTCCGTCCACCGGCTTAACGGTGAGGCTCTGCGCCGTCTTGGTGACGAACGGGGCCACGATCGGGTCGCCCAGGTTGGAGTCGCCCTGGAAGCTGAGCGTCTGCAGCGTGGGCGCGCCGCCGCCGGCCTGCCCGGCGTGCAGCTTGACCCCCTTGGCCGCGTCCAGCGCGTACTTGAGCGCCCAGTACGCGTACAGGTTGGCGGGCTGGGACTGGGAGGCGTCGGTCAGGCCACGGGAGATATCGCACATCTCGAACGGGACGCCGTCGTCGCTGACCACCACGACGTGGCTGGCCGAGCCGACCAGACCGTCATTCTTGGATTTCAGCAGCGGCACCACCGCGGTGTCCGGGCTGCTCCACTGCGAGTAGATGGCCTTCAGCTTGCCGCCGTAGGCGTTGACCGCGTCCTGCGCGTCGGTGACCGCCGTGGCGTCGGTCCAGACCGTCGGATCCTTGAGGACCTTGACGCCGGGGTCGTTCAGCGCCATGCACGAGTTGAACGCGTCCGTCCGGTCGATGCCGTTGGACGAGGTCAGGTCGCCCTCCAGATCCAGCACCTCGCCCGACTTCACGTGTGCGCTGATGTAGGCGCAGGCGTCCAGCCCGTAGATCACGTTGGACGCGCGCACCACCATGTACACGTGGCCGACGCCGACGATCGTGTCCACCGAGACGAGCTGCACGTGGTGCGCTTTCGCGTAGGAGATCGCCGGGCCGAGGCTGGTGGCCGTCTCCGGATTCACCACGATCGCCTTGGCGCCCTCGTTCACCAGTTCCTCGATCTGGGTGTTCTGCAGGCCGGCGTTGGCCGCGGCGAGCAGCGGACCGAGGACCTTGACGTGAAGTTGTTTCGCGTACTGCGTCTCGTAGTTCTCGTACGCGGCCCAGAACGCGGTGTTGTTGTAGGTGAGGTCGACCCCGATCGTGACCTGCGAACCGGAGCCGGAGCCAGACTTCGAGCCCGAACTCGAGCCCGAGCTGCACCCGGCGGCCAGCACGACGGCCGTCGTGGCGGCCACGGCGGTAAAAGCGTAACGACTGCGAAATCCCATCGGGTTCTCCTCGAGACAGCGGCCCCGGCACCCTCTTGCGGAAAAATAGATCCGATGTCTGGCCGTTGTCAATGAGATCCCGCAAAACTCACAAAATGTCACCGCACCGATACAGTCTGCGTCAGTGAGGTTGCGGAACCCAGGTAGCCCGGGCGGAGGACGGGACGGGCGCCCGGGGCGGGCAGCTCAGCGGACGCCCTGGCCGGGCGGGCGCAGGCGCAGGCCGTTCATGCCGCCGTCCACGGCCAGGGCCATGCCGGTGGTGGCCCCCGCCGCCGGGCTGGCCAGGTACACGATGGCCGCGGCCACCTCCTGCGCCGACACCAGCCTGCCGATGGGCTGGCGGGCGTCGAGCGCGGCCCGCTCGGCCGCCGGATCGGGCGACTGGCTCAGCAGCCGGGCGATCCAGGGCGTGTCGGCGGTGCCGGGAGTCACGCAGGTCACCCGGATGTTCTCCCTGGCGTGGTCGGCCGCCATGGCCAGCGTGAGCGAGTAGACGGCGCCCTTGCTGGCCGAGTACAGCGCGCGCTGCGGCAGGCCCGCGGTGGCGGCGATCGAGCAGGTGTTCACGATGGCCGCCTGGCCCCGTGCGGCCGCCGCCCGGCGCAGCCACGGCAGCGCGGCCCTGGTCACCCGGACCAGGCCGAGCACGTTGACGTCCAGCACGCGCCGCCACTCGTCATCGTCGTTGTCGGCCACGCTGCCGATCGCGCCGATGCCGGCGTTGTTCACCAGCACGTCGATCCCGCCCAGGTCGGCCGCTGCCGCCGCGATCGCGGTCCGCACCGCGCCGTCGTCGGTGATGTCCGCCGCGAACGCGCGCAGGCTGAGGCCCGACCCGCCGGCGCCGCTGGCCGCGCGCAGGCTCGCCAGCGCGCCGGCGTCCCGGTCGAGCACGCCGACCCTGGCCCCGCGCGCGGCCAGCAGCCGGGCCGTGGCCAGGCCGATCCCGGAGGCGCCGCCGGTGACCACGGCGGCCAGCCCCGCGAACTCGCCGTGCTGCCCCATGGCCATGATCGGCTCCGCCCGCGGCGCCTGCGAGGCGGGCTGGTCCTGCGGGGCCGGTGGTACCTGGGCGGCCCGTGGTACCTGGGAGGACTGTGGTGTGGTCATGGCGAAGTACCTCCGGGGAGTCGCGAACCAGGCCGGAATCCGATCCTCAACTATGGTGCTGCTGTCCGGCAACCCGGTACTATCCCCGAGACATCCGATGTAAGGCCCGCAGAACTCACCCGACCGGAAAGACGCCCGACGTTAGGCGCTCATGCGAATCGCCCTGTTCGTCACCTGCCTGACCGACACGCTGTTCCCCGAGGCGGGCCGGTCGGTAGTCGAGGTGCTGGGTCGGCTGGGGCACCGGGTGGACTTCCCGATGGCGCAGACCTGCTGCGGGCAGATGCATTTCAACACCGGCTACCGCGCGCAGGCGCTGCCGATGGTGCGCGGGTTCGCCGCCGCCTTCGGCGGATACGACGCGATCGTGACCCCGTCGGCGTCCTGCGCCGCCATGGTCCGCGAGTACCACCCGCAGCTCGCCACCGAGTCCGGCGACCAGAGCCTGGTCAGGGACGTGGACGCGCTCACCCCCCGGGTCTACGAGCTGTCCGTCCTGCTCACCGACGTGCTCGGGGTCACCGACGTGGGCGCCATCTTCCCGCGCCGGGTGACCTACCACCCGAGCTGTCACTCGCTGCGGATGCTGCGCACCGGCGACGCCCCGCTCCGGCTGCTGCGCGCGGTCCGCGGCCTGGACCTGGCCGAACTGCCGGACGCCGAGGTGTGCTGCGGCTTCGGCGGCACGTTCAGCGTGAAGAACCCGGACGTGTCCGCCGCCATGGCCGCCGACAAGTGCGCCGCCGTGCTCGCCACCGGCGCGGACGTGCTGTGCGCCGCGGAAAGCTCCTGCCTGATGCATATCGGCGGCACCCTGAGCCGCCGCAAATCCCGCGTCACCACCATGCACCTGGCCGAGATCCTGGCCAGCACCGGCGACCCGGGGAGCGCCAGGTGAACACCAGTGCGGACGGACGGCCGGGCCCGGGCATGCCGACCTATCTCGGCATGCCGTCCTTCCCCCAGGCCGCCCACGACGCGGTCGGCAACACCCAGCTCCGCCGCAACCTCGCGCACGCCACCGGCACGATCCGGGCCAAGCGAGCCGGCGCCGTGGCCGAACTCGGCGACTGGGCGGAGCTGCGCGCCGCCGCCAAGGCGATCAAGGACCACACCCTGGCCCATCTCGACCACTACCTGGTCCAGCTCGAAGAGAAGGTCACCGCCGCGGGCGGCCACGTGCACTGGGCGCAGGACGCGGACCAGGCCAACGCGATCGTGGCCCGGCTGACCAGGGCCGCGGGCGCCGACAGCGTGGTCAAGGTCAAGTCGATGGCCACCCAGGAGACCGGGCTCAACGAGGCGCTCGCCGCCGATGGCATCACGGCCATCGAGACCGACCTGGCCGAGCTGATCGTCCAGCTCGGCCACGACAAGCCCAGCCACATCCTGGTCCCGGCCATTCACCGCAACCGGTCCGAGATCCGCGACATCTTCGCGCGTGAGATGCCCGGCGCCCCCGCCGACCTCACCGACGACCCGGCCCGGCTGGCCGCGGCCGCCCGCGCCCACCTGCGCCGCGCCTTCCTGTCCGCCACCGTCGGTGTGTCCGGGGCCAACTTCGCCATCGCCGAGACCGGCTCCCTGGTCGTGCTGGAATCCGAAGGCAACGGCCGGATGTGCCTGACCCTGCCGCGCACGCTCATTTCTGTGGTCGGCATCGAGAAGCTGCTGCCCGCCTGGCGCGACCTCGAGGTGTTCCTGGCCCTGCTGCCCCGCTCGTCCACGGCCGAGCGAATGAACCCGTACACCTCCATCTGGACCGGGGTGGCCCCGGGCGACGGCCCCCGCGACGTCCACCTGGTCCTGCTTGACAACGGCCGCACCGCCGCGCTGGCCGACCACACCGGCCGCCAGGCGCTGCGCTGCATCAGGTGCTCGGCCTGCCTGAACGTCTGCCCGGTCTACGAGCGGGCCGGCGGCCACGCCTACGGCTCCCCGTATCCGGGCCCGATCGGCGCCATCCTGACCCCCCAGCTCCGCGGCATGTCCTCGCCCGCCGACCGGGCCCTGCCCTACGCGTCCAGCCTGTGCGGCGCCTGCTACGAGGTCTGCCCGGTGGCCATCAACATCCCCGAGGCGCTGGTTTACCTGCGGAGCCAAGCTGTCCGTGCGCAGCCCTCGGCAGATAATGAACGGCTGGCGCTAGGCCTAGCCGGCTGGCTGCTGCGAAGTCCGCGCAGGCTGGCGGCGGCCCAGCGCACCCTGTCGCTCACCCGCAGGCTGCTCGGCCCCCGCGTCTTGCACGCGGCTGGACGCGCCCGCTTCCTGCGCCGCCTGCCCCTGGCCGGCCCCTGGTTGCGCACCCGGGACCTCCCCCTCCCCCCACCGGAGTCCTTCCGCGCCTGGTGGGCGCGAACTCAATCCGTGAGCGGGAAGGATCCTGGTCGTGCTGGCGACCAGGATCCTTCCCGCAGTGGGGGAGCCTCCCCGTGACCGCGCGCGACGAGGTGCTGGGGCGGGTGCGGGACGCTCTTGGTGGGGCTGGTGGGGCTGGTGGGGCTGGTGGGGCTGGTGGGGCTGGTGGGGGTGACGTGGCGGCGGAGTACGCGGCCATTCACCGGGGATACCTGCGCGCGCACCATGACCCGGGCACCTGCGACGTGGTCGCGCTGTTCGCGGAGCGGACGGCCGACTACCGCGCCGTGGTGGAGCGGGTGAGCGAGGCGGAGGTGGGCGCGGCGGTGGCCCGGGTGCTCGCCGAGCGGGCCAGGGCCGTGACCGGGGAGGCCAGGTTCGTGGTGCCCGGCGGGGTGCCGGCGGCGTGGGTGTCCACGGCCGGGGCCGGGCTGGTGGGTGACGAGGCGGGGGCGACTGGGGAGGCCGGGCCGGGCGTCCGGCTGGTGGGTGACGAGGCGGGGCTGACTGGGGAGGCCGGGCCGGGCGTCCGGCTGGTGGGTGACGAGGCGGGGGCGACTGGGCAGGCCGGGCCCGGCGTGCGGCTGGTGGGTGACGAGCCGGGGCTGACGGCGGAGGAGTTGGACGGGTGCGCGGGGGTGGTCACGGGGTGCGCGGTGGGGATCGCGGAGACCGGCACGATCGTGCTGGACCACGGGCCCGGGCAGGGGCGGCGGGCGGTCACCCTGGTGCCGGACTTTCACCTGGTGGTGGTGCGGCACGACCAGATAGCGGCCGACCTGGCCGACGCGCTGGCCCGGCTCGATCCGGGTCGGCCGGCCACGTTGATCGCGGGGCCGTCGGCTACCAGCGACATCGAGCTGATCCGGGTCGAGGGTGTGCACGGGCCTCGGACGCTGCACGTGCTGATCGCCGGGCCGTAGCGGCGGCGCGGAATTGGGGTGGCCGCTTCTTGGCGAAGCCGTTCATTAAGCCTGGGAGTATTAGCGGCCGGCGCAGTCTGGACAGGAGCCGAAGAGTTCCACAGTGTGGTCGACCTCGGTGAAGCCGGCCTCGGCGGCCACCTGCTCGGCCCAGCGCTCGACCGCGCTGCCCTCCACCTCCACGCTGCAGCCGCAGGTCCGGCAGGTCAGATGATGGTGGTGGGCGCTGGTGCGGCAGCGGCGGTAGAGGGTCTCGCCGTTCGCGTCGCGGATCGTGTCGACCCCGCCGTCCTCGCTGAGCACCTGCAGGTGGCGGTAGACCGTGGTGAGGCCGATCCGCTCGCCGCCGCGGCGCAGTTCGGCGTGGATCTGCTGCGCGCTGGCGAAGCCGGCCAGGCTGTCCAGGGCGGCCGATAGAACCTCCGCCTGGCGGGTGCCGCGGACTCGCGTGCCGCCCGGGAGCGGCTTGGCGGCCGGGGGCGTCGTCACACTTCGCACATTAGCAGGCAACGGCGGGCGTCCCTCCGTCTCGGTTCGGCGCACCGCGCACCGATCTGGTCCGGCGCCAGGCGGTCCAGCCGCGCCCGATCGCGTACCAGAACGCGCTGAGCGCGCCGACGAAGAAGCCGATCGGCCAGTTCGTCGGGTAGGCGGCGGCGATGGCCACCCACACGGTCACCATCGCGACCACCACCGACAGCGCCATGGCCAGATAAGGGTTGTCGGTGAACGCGCGGGCCGCGGCCGGTGGGCCGATCATCAGGCTGAAGATCAGCAGCGCGCCGACCACCGGCAGCGCCATGCTGGTCACCAGCGCGATGACCAGCAGGAAGCAGATCTCGATCCGCTGGCTGCTGACCCCGCGGGCCGCGCCGACCTCGGGGGCCAGCGAGGACAGCATCAGCGGCCGGAACATCACCAGAATGGCCGCCACGGACACCGCGGCCAGCGCGGCCGTCGGCGCCACCTCCTGGACGCTGATGCCGAGCACCTCGCCGAACAGCAGCGAGTAGATCTCGGGCGCGTACTCGGTGCTGAAGCTGAGGAACAGGGCGCCGAGCCCGAGCATCATCACCAGCGTCAGCGCGGTGGCCACGTCGTGCCGGCTGCGGCGGCCGAGCAGGCCGATGCTGACGGCGCCCAGCAGGGAGAACACGGTGAGCCCGGTCAGCGTGCTGACGCCGATCAGGCTGGCCCCGGCCGCCCCGGCGAACGCGCCGGTCGGCAGCGCGTCGGCCACGAAGGCCGAGCCGCGCAGCACCACGAAGAACCCCACCACCCCGGCCGCCACCGCGACGATCGTGGCCACCGTCCAGGTGTCGGTCATGAAGCTGGAGAACACGCCTCACTCACCGCCCGCCGGAGCCGACGCCCGCCCGGCCCGGGCGCGCCTGGACGCGACCGGCTGGGCAGCCAGGTAGAACACGAAGATCAGGGTCACCACGAAAAAGCTCACCGGCCAGCCGTGCTGCCCCGGCGGCCAGTAGAAGCTGTCGTAGGCCAGCAGCACACCCAGCCAGGTCGCGGCCAGGCTGATGAGCGCGGACCAGGCGAAGGCCAGGGCGGGCCTGCTGGTCAGCCGCATCGCGGTCGCGGCGGGGCCGACCAGCAGCGCGGTGCTGAGGATCGCGCCGATGGTCATCGCCGACAGCGAGACGGCCACCGCCACCGCGGCCAGGAAGGCCGCGCCGGCCAGCCGCACCGGGATGCCGCGGGCGAAGGCCAGGTCGGTGCTGACCGTGCTGAGCAGCAGCGGGCGGTACAACAACGCGGCCACCCCCAGCGACACCAGGCTGAAGGCCACGATCACCGGGACGATCGAGGAGGCGATGGTGAACATCGAGCCGAACAGAACGGTGATCGTCACCCCGCTGGCGCTGGTTTGCGTGGTGTCCCAGTGCAGAAACAACGCGGCCAGGCCGAGCCCGGCGCCGCGCACGATGCCGGTGGCCAGGTCGCGGCCCCGCGGCTTCCTGATGCCGATCAGGTCCATGATCGCGGCGGCCAGCACGCTGGCGCCCGCGAACCCCCACAGCGGGCTGATCCCGATCAGGAACGAGCCCGAGCCGCCGGTCACGCTGATGTCGGAGAACGCATGCCCGGCGTAGGACTGACCGCGCATCACGGTGAACACGCCGATGACCGCGGACACGATCGCCACGGCCCCCCCGGCTACCAGCGCCACGTGTACCGGCGAACTGGTGAAGAAGCCGGGTTCGAAGATGGCGGGCACGGCTACCAGGTCCTGGCGGTTTCTTCCGGGCCCGGCGTGGGCGGGGCGTGCGGGGCGTCGCCGCGCCCGGCCACGACGATGACCCGGCCGTGCACGTGCAGCACGTCGACGTGGTGGCCGTACAGTTCGCTGAGCACCTCGGTGCGCACGATCTCGTCGGCCGGACCGCTGGCGGCCCGGCCCGCGGCCAGGTAGACGACCCGGTCCATCACCGGCAGCAGCGGGTTCATCTCGTGCGCCGAGATCAGCACGGCGACCTGCTGCTCCTTGGCGATGCGGGCCAGCAGGCTCACCACTTCCTGCTCGCTGCGCAGGTCGAGGTTGGCCAGCGGCTCGTCGAGCAGGAGCAGCCTGGGACCGCTGATCAGGGCGTGCGCGATCATGATGCGCTGCTGCTCGCCGCCGGACAGGTTGCCCACCCTGGCGTCGGCGAACCGCTCCGCGCCGACCGCCGCCAGCATCGCGTCCACCCGCTCCCGGCGGATGCGGCTGGGCCGGGGCAGGCCGAGGCGCTGCCCGTCCAGGCCAAGCCCGACCAGATCCCGGGCCCGCACCGGCATGTCCGGGTCGAGCAGGATCTTCTGCGGGACGTAGCCGATGGCGCCGCCCCTGGCCCTGGTGTGCCGGTTCGAGGGCCGGCCGTTGACGCGGATCTCGCCCGAGACCGGGTGGGTCAGGCCGAGTATGACCCGCAGCAGCGTGGTCTTGCCGGCGCCGTTGGACCCGATCAGCCCGGCGAACTCGCCGCGGCGCAGGCTGAACCTGACGTCTTTCAGCACCTCCCGGCCGGCCAGCCGGACGCTGACGCCGTCGACCGCGAGCACCTCGGCCGGCGGGGCCTCGGCGTCCTGGGTGTGGCTGGGGTGCTGGGGGGCGGGAGCCAGTGGTCGGTCGGTCATCGTCACAGCTTTTCCGTCGAGGTCTTGTCGGCCAGCGCCCGCTGCAGCGCGTTGACCTCCGCCAGCATCCAGGACTGGTAGTCGTAGCCGGGCGTGGGCATGGTCTCGTAGACGCCCACCACCGGGATGCCGTGGCTGTGCGCCTCGGCCAGGAACGACTGGGTCAGCGAGTCGGTCACCTGCTGGTTGTAGACGAACACCTTCGCCTGGTGGCCGGTGAAGAAGCTGTTCTGCAGGGAGATGTCCTGCGGGGCCGGGTCCACGCCGTTCATGATGTCCGCCTGGAACCGGAACGGGGTGAGGATCTTCGTCCCCGCGGCCTGCAGCATGTAGTCGCCGACCGGCTCGGTGACCGCGACCTGGGCGCCGGGGTAGGCGGCCTTGAACTTCGCCAGCGCCTGGTACCAGGGCTGCAGCGAGCGGTCGAAAGCGCTCAGCCTGGCCCGGAAGTAGGCGGCGTGCGCGGGCTGCAGCGCGGATAGGTCGCTGGCTATGGCCTTGGCCACGGCCGGCATCGTGGTCGGGTCGTACCACAGGTGCGGGTTGGGCGTACTGTCCGGCAGGTGCAGCAGGGACTGCACGTCGATCACTTTGCGGTTGGGGTTCGGCCCGGCTGATTCGATCTTGTTCATGTAGGTGTCGTAGCCCAGGCCGTTCTGCACCACGAGCTGGGCCGAACTCACCTGCTGGGCCACGCTGGGGCTCGCCTCGAAGCTGTGCGGATCCGTGTTCGGGTTGCTCTCGATGGCTGTGACCTGGACATACTTGCCACCGATCTGGCCGATGACGTTGGCGTACTCGTTCTCGGCGCCGACCGCGGCGATCGTGCCCGCCGGGCTGGCCGAGGCCGACGAGCAGGCCGCGGCCAGCAGGACCGCCGCGGCGCACAGCGCCGCCGAAGCAGCCTGGGGCAGACGTGGCATGGCATTACTTCCCGTCGGGGCGGATGGGGTCGTGGATCCCGAGGGCTGGACGGTCCCCGGTCGCGGTCCCGGATCCATGACAGCGGATGGCTACGACATCCACGGGCTATTTGAAAATGATAACCATTATGGCCAGTGGTGGTCAAACCCAGAAGAGAGGTCAAACCAGACCGGTCAAACCGGTTCGGCGCCCTCGCCGGGCCTGAAGGGTTCCCTAGCGGAAGCTGTGAACTCTCTCTGACCACCATCCGCGCGGTGTATTCACGAGTGGTCAGGCTCTACGATGGTCAGCGGATGGCCGTGCGGTAGGCTATCCCGCCGCCATGGCCCACGTGCCCAGCTCCGGGGCACTTTCGCGTGCAGGCCTGCGGCGCCAGTCAGCGAGCCATCGGTACAGGAAGCCAGGGCAGGCAGTCCATGGGTAAGGCGAGCAGGAACAAAAGGGCCGGATCGGCGCGCGACAGGATCGCGGCCCAGCGCGCGGCCGCCCGGCAGCGCGAGGTACGCAACCGGGTGTTCTTCACCTCGGGCGCGGTCGTCGTGGTGATCGCCATCGTGCTGGCTTTCGTCCTGGTGAAGATCAACAAGTCTCCGGCCAAGGCGGACGGCGGCACGGCCACGGGAACGACGCTCAGCGCCAGCGTGATGAACGATCTCACCACCGTCCCGGCCAGCACACTGGCCACGGTGGGCGCGGGCACCACCTATTCCAAGCCGGTCATCCCGATCAAGGGCAGCCCCCTGACCAGCGCCGGCAAGCCCGAAGTGGTCTACATCGGCGCCGAGTACTGCCCCTACTGCGCGACCGAGCGGTGGGCCATGGCGGTGGCGCTGAGCCGGTTCGGCACGTTCTCGGGCCTGCACGGGATCCGCTCGTCCTCCACCGACGTGTTCCCGAGCACCCCCACGCTGACGTTCTACAAGTCCACGTACACGAGCAAGTACGTCACCTTCACCCCGGTGGAGGAGGAGACGGTCAGCAAGGCCCCGCTGCAGAAGCCGACCGCCGCGCAGAACGAGCTCATCACCAAGTTCGACGCGCCGCCCTACGTGTCTCAGCAGAACGCGGGCTCGATCCCGTTCGTGGACTTCGGCAATCAGTTCATGATCAGCGGAGCCAGCTACAATCCGCAGGTCCTGCAGGGCAAGACCTGGTCCGAGGTAGCGGCGGCGCTGAAGGACCCGACGAGTGACATCGCCAAGGGCGCGGACGGCACCGCGAACCTGATGACCGCGGCCATCTGCAAGCTCACCAACAACCAGCCGGCTACCGCCTGCACGCCGGCCGTCCAGTCTCTGGAAAAGAGCCTCTGAAAAGGGATCGCTGATGGCCTCCTCGAAGCAGACCAAGCCCCGGCCCAACAAGCCCAAGGCCGGCACCAACGGCGGAGCGAACGGTCAGCAGTCGGCGGTCCGTTCCGCGCAGCGCTCCGCGCAGAATCAGAACAGGCAGGCCCAGCCTAGGCAAACACAGCCGAGGCAGGCCCAGCCAAAACAAGCACAGCCAAAGCAAGCACAGAGCGCGCAGGCTCAGACCAGGAAGGCCAGGGACCGGGCCAAGGCCAGGGAACTGGCCGAGGAGCGGGCGGTCGCCGCCGAGGCCCCGGACAAGTCCGGGGTGCCGCTCTGGCTCCAGCTCACCACGCTGGCGCTGGCCATCGCGGGTCTCGGTGTGTCGGTCTACATGACCATCGAGCACTTCACCAACAACGCCACGCTGGCCTGCTCGGTGAACAGCGTGGTCAACTGTGAAGCGGTGACCACCAGCCCCGAATCCATGGTGTTCGGCGTGCTCCCGGTGGCCGTGCTGGGGCTGGCCTTCTTCGTGTTCATGGTCCCGGCCACCACGCCGTGGGCGTGGCGGTCACGGTGGCGCGCCCGCGAGATCGCCCTGCTCCGGCTGGCGTCGGTCATCGTCGGGGTGGGCTTCATCCTGTACCTGCTCTACGTCGAACTGTTCCAGGTCGGCTTCATCTGCCTGGAGTGCACCAGCGTGCACGTCATCACGTTCGCGCTGTTCGTGCTCGTCGCGCTGGCTGCCGCCATCTGGGGCCTGCCGGAGAAGGCCTTTCACCGGCGTCACCCGGCTCGTTAGGCTCCCGGGCTGCTAGCGGGCTTTGCGGTCGGGACGGCGTGACTCGGCGGCGTTGATCCGGGCCAGGAACTCGTTGTAGGCGGCGAGGTGCTCGTCGTCGTCGATGGTGCCGCCAGCGTCTGGCTGGTCGTTGCTGTGCTGGTCGTCGCCCTGCTGGCCGGCTGGACTGCCGGCGGTGGGGGCGGGTGAGCTAGTACCGGTGAGGCCCGCGAAGCTGGCCTGCCTGGCCGACTCCAGCCAGCCGCCGGTCGCGGCCTGGCCGTCCCTGGTCCAGGCCAGGAAGACCAGCATCATCACCGCGAACATGAGCGCGTCGCCGGCGATCCACATCACCGCGCCGCCCGAGTGCAGGTCGCTGATCGCGTTCGGCGCCCAGGACGGGCGCGGTCCCATGCCGCTCATCGGGGTGTTCGAGTAGCCCAGGATCAAGCCGGTGAACGTGTCCACCGGCATGGTGAGGAACAGCACGAGCAGCCGGGCCGGGTAGGAGATACGCCACCGGATCGGCTCCTGGCCTACCAGCGGCAGGAAGAACAGGACCCCGACCACCAGGTAGAGCACGTGCTCGCCGTCGCGCATCGCCGCGTGGGCCATGATGACGTTCATCAGGCCGGTCAGGTGGGTGCCGACGATCGTCGTGGTGTAGGCGATGATCGCGAACGGCGGCCAGGTCAGCGCCGACACGACGCCCGACTTGAGCGCGCGCTCGGCCCGGGTGCGCAGCGGGTCGCGGCTGGCCCGCAGCAGCAGGGTCAGCGGCTGGCCCGCGACCAGCAGCACCGGCGCGACCATGATCAGCATCAGGTGCTGGATCATGTGGTCCCAGAACAGGGTGTCGCTGTAGGCGCCCACGCCGCTCTCGGTGGCCAGCACCAGCACGGCCAGCCCGGCCAGGAACAGCCCCGTCCGCCACCACGGCCACGGCCGGCCCTGGCCCCGCCGCGCCACCCGCCAGGCGCCTTCGGTGTACGCCACCGCCGCGGCCACGGCCAGCACCGTCACCACCGGCCCGAACTGCCAGCGGCCGAACACTTCTCCCCAGCCGAACGGGGGCAGCATCATCATGTGGCCCACGCGGCGAGACTACCCGTCACCTCTGGGGTACCGGTGCGCGGCGTCACCGGGCCGCGTAGCCTGTGGTGCGTCTCGCGCCGCCGGTCGCGGGGCGCCACGCACGGCAGGCACGCCGCCCGCGATCCTTCACGCCGACGGGCCGGCCATCGCAACCTCATCATCGTGCTGTCCCCGCTCGTTAGCGAAGAAGGCCGGGTCAGCGAAAAGGGATCGTCATGCCTGGGATGCGGTCGGGTCTGAACATCAACAACCCGATGGTCGCTGAGGCGTTCCGGGCCGCGCTCCGGACGCAACTGTTCATTGTGGCCGCGATCTTTCTGGCGCTGTGGCTGGCCAGGCTGATCGCGGCGAGTTGGTGGCCGGTGTCCGCTCAAGCCGGCGCCTCGGGTTCCGGCGCCTCGGGTTCCGGCGCCTTGGGTGCCGGGGCTGCCGGGTCGCAGGTGCGTGGGGGGCTGGCGGGCTGGCTGGCGGCGAGCCCGGTGGGCTGGCGCGAGCCGGTGGCCCGCCGGGTGCTGCGGATCGGCTTCGGCATCATCTGGATCTTCGACGGCATCCTGCAGGCGCAGCCCGCGATGCCGCTCGGCCTCACCTCGCAGGTCGTCCAGCCGTCCACGGCCGGCTCGCCCGGCTGGGTCCGGCACCTGGTCAACTGGGGCGCCACGCCGTGGACCTACCACCCGATCCCGGTGGCGGCCTCGGCGGTCTGGATCCAGGTCGGCCTGGGGCTCTGGCTGATCGTGGCCGGGCAGGGGCGCTGGGCCCGGATCGGCGCGCTGGCCAGCGTCGGCTGGGGCCTGATCGTCTGGGTGTTCGGCGAGTCCTTCGGCGGCATCTTCGCCGCGGGCCAGACCTGGCTGTTCGGCGCGCCGGGCGCGGCGCTGTTCTACTGCGCCGCCGGGGTGCTGCTGGCGCTGCCCGTGCAGGCGTGGCGCTCGCCCAGGCTCGGCAGGCAGATCCTCGCGGTCATGGGCGCGTTCTTCGCCGGCATGGCCGTGCTGCAGGCCTGGCCGGGACGCGGCTTCTGGCAGGGCACCGGGCACGGGCAGGCCGGCCCGCTCACCGGGATGATCCAGGACATGAGCCAGACCCCACAGCCGCGCTTCCTGGCCCACCTGGTCTCGTCCTTCGGCGGTTTCGTGGCCGCGCACGGGTTCGCGGTCAACCTGGTCAGTGTCATCGTGCTGGCCGGGATCGGGGGCGCCTTCCTGGCCGCTGGCTTCGGACGCGCTGGCTTCGGGTGGGCTGGGCTTGGGTCTGCTGGTTCCGGGTGGGGGTCGGCGCGGTTGGCCAGGCTCGGTATGTGGGCCGGGATCGTGTTCTGCCTGGCCGACTGGGTGCTGGTCGAAGACCTCGGCTTCTTCGGCGGGCTCGGCACCGACCCGAACAGCATGATCCCGATGGCGCTGCTGTTCGTCAGCGGCTATCTGGCCCTGACCAGGATCCCGGCCGAGGCGCCGGTAGTGGATGAGACGGGGGCCGGGGCGGCGGCCGGCCCGGAGCGGGACCGGCAGGACGCCGGGCCCGCCGTTCAGGGGACCGGACCGCACGGGCGCGTCGCTGCCCTGCTGCTTTCCGCGTTGCGCCCGGTGGCGACGGCCAGCGCCGCGTCGATCGCGGCCCTCGGCGCCCTCGGCGTCACGCTGGTCGGCGTGCTGCCCGCGGCCGCGGCCAGCACCAACCCGCACGCCGACCCGCTCATCGCCCAGGCCATCGACGGCACGGCCGCCCAGGAGAACTACCCGGCGGCGGGTTTCACCTTGACCGACCAGAACGGCGCACCGGTCAGCCTGGCCGGCCTGCACGGCAAGGTCGTGCTGCTCACGTTCCTCGACCCGGTGTGCACGAACGACTGCCCGCTGATCGGGCGCGAGTTCGCCGCGGCCGGCCGGCTGCTGGCCGGCGACTCGGGCCGGATCCGGCTCGCTGCGATCGTGGCCAGCAAGACCTACCGCAGCGTGGCGGTCATGCGGGCCTACGACCGTGCGGAAGGGCTCGGCCGGTTGCCGGACTGGCTCTTCCTCACCGGCTCGGTCGCCCAGCTCAGCAAGGTGTGGCACGACTACGCGGTGGCCGTGCAGACCCTGCCGGCCGGCGCCATGACGCTGCACAGCGACGTCGCCTACGTGATCGACCAGTCCGGTCACGTCCGGCAGGTGCTGAACATGGATCCGGGCCCGGGGACCGCGGTTTCGCAGTCGTCGTTCGCGACGCAACTCGCCGGTTCCGCTCGCCAGGTGCTGGGGGACCGGTGAACGGGCGGCGCTGGCTGGCTGGCCTGGCCCTGCTGGCCGCCGTGACCGTGGCCGGGGCCGGCTGCGCCTCGGTGACCAGCCGCGGCCGCCCGGACTCGGCCCCCAGGCCGCCGCTGCTGCCCGGGCTCGACACCTCGATCGTCACCTCGGGTGGTAGCTGGGCCGTCGCGGTGCTGGGCGGGTCGGCGGCCGCGGACAACAACTTCTGGCAACTGTTCGCGCGCCCGGCCGGGTCAGCGGCCTGGCGGCTGGTCACGCCGCCCGGGGTGGCCAGCAACGGCGGCCTGGTGGCGGCCAGCCCGGGCGGGCGGTCGCTCGTCGCCGCGTTCCGGCCCAGCCAGGATCTGGTGTTCTCGCCGCTCGCCAGCACCGGCGACGACGGCGCGTCCTGGTCGTCGGGCGTGCTGGACGCCGGGCTGGCCGACACGCCCGGCGCCCTGGCCGCCAGCCCCGGCGGCGGCCGCCTGCTGGCTCTGCTGTCCGGTGGCGAGATCGAGCAGGCCGGACGCGGCGCAGCCAACTGGTCGGCGCTGACCAGCCTGCGGTCGCTGGCCGCCTCCGCGCCCGGCCGCCGGTGCGGGCCGGCCGAATTGACCGCGGTGGCTTTCACGCCCGCCGGCACCCCGCTGGCCGCCGGCGCTTGCGCGCGGGCCGGGGTTTCCGGCCTCTTCTCCTACACGCCGGGAACCACAGGGGTGTGGCACGCGGCCGGCCCGGCGCTGCCGGCCGCGGTGGCCGGCCGGCCGGTTCGGGTGCTGCGGCTGACCAGCACCGCCGCCGGTGAGGTCGCGCTGCTGGCGGCGGGGACGGGGGCGTCCACGGGGGCGGCCACAGACCTGCTGGCCTGCTGGCGCGGCGACAGCGGGCGCTGGACCGTGTCGGCCCCGCTCGCCCTGGCCGACGTCCCGGCCGGGACGGTGCGGGCCGCCGGGTTCTCGGCGGCGGGGGGTGTCTGGGTGCTACTGGGTAACGGCCAGGCAGACATGATCGCGCGCCAGGGAGCCGCCTGGCAGCCGTTGCCGTTGCCGCCGTCGCACACCACTCTGCTCGCCTTCGCCCCGGCCACCACCTCCACCACCGGTCACACGTCCACCGGTCACTCGTCCACCGGTCACTCGTCCACCGGTCACACGTCCACCGGTCACTCGGGCACCAGCCACTCGGGCACCAGCCACTCGGGCAACGGCGCGGCGGCCGGGGGAATGCAGGCGCTGGGCACGTTCGGCAGCAAGCTCACCGTCTGGAGCCTGACCGGCTCAGGTGGCTGGCGCCGGGTGCAGACGGTCAACGTCCCGGTTCAATACGGCTCGTCGGGCTGATCGCGATGAACTACCTGCTCGATCACTGGTCCTACGACCCGTTCCTCATCGTGGCGCTCGTGCTGGCCGGCTGGCACGAGATCGGCCTGCGGCGGCTGGCCCGCCGGTCCAGGCCGGACCGGACCAGGCAGCGGCGGCTGCGCTCGGTCTGGTTCTACGCGGGCCTGGCCGTCCTGCTCATCGCCGTCGAGTCGCCGATCGACTACTGGTCCGACGACTACTTCTTCGTGCACATGATCCAGCACCTGCTGCTCATGTTCGCCGCCCCGACCCTGGTGGTGGCCGGGGCGCCCTGGCAGCCGCTGCTCGACGCGCTACCGGGCGGGCTCGGCCGCAGCGCCACCCGGTCGGTCGTGCGCGACCGCTGGTCCCGCCCGCTGCGCGCGGTGGCCGGGGCCGCGCTCGCGCCGTGGACCGGGGTGATCGCGTTCAACGTGGTCATGGTCGGCTGGCACATCCCGGCCCTGTTCGACCTGGCCGAGAACAACCAGGCCGTGCACATCTGGCTCATGCACGGCAGTTTCTTCCTGGCCGGCGTGCTGTTCTGGCTGCAGATCATTCCCTCGCCGCCGCTGCGCCCGCGGCTGGCCCCGGCCGGTCAGGCGGTTGCGCTGATCGGCACCAACGTGATCATGTGGATCCTGGCCATGTCGATGAGCTTCTTCACCCAGACCTCGTGGTACCCGGTCTACAACCACATCCCCGGGGTCACCCTGCCGCCGCTCGCCGACCAGCAGATTGGCGCCTCGATCCTGTGGGTCTGCGGCGACTTCTGGGCGGTCCCCGCGCTGATCGCGGTGGTTCGCCGCCAGATCTCGGCCGAGGGTGGCGTCAGCTCGGCTATCGACCGGATCCTCGGCGGGCGCCGGGCCAGGTTCGGCTGGGTGTCGGCGCCAGGGTTGGCCCACGCTCGCCCGGGCCCGGCCCCGGGCCTGGGCCCGGCCCCGCCATCGCCCGCCGTGCCGCCCGACCCCGAGCCCAGGGACATCACATGAACCGGCTGAAAGACGCCACCAGCCCGTATCTCTTGCAGCACGCCGCCAACCCGGTCGACTGGTGGCCGTGGTGCGACGAGGCGTTCGAGGAGGCAAGACGGCGCGACCTCCCGGTCCTGCTGTCGGTCGGGTACTCGGCCTGCCACTGGTGCCACGTGATGGCGCACGAGTCGTTCGAGGACCCGGCCACCGCCGCGCTGATGAACGAGCACCTGGTCGCGATCAAGGTGGACCGGGAGGAACGCCCGGACGTGGACGCGATCTACATGACCGCGACCCAAGCCATGACCGGCCAGGGTGGCTGGCCGATGACCGTGTTCATGACCGCGGACCGCGAGCCGTTCTACTGCGGCACCTATTTCCCACGCGAGACGTTCGGCCAGCTCATCCGCGGCGTGGCCAAGGTCTGGCGGGAGGACCGCACCGGGGTGGCTGACCAGGCCAAGAAGATCTCCCAGGCCCTGGCCGAGCGGGCCTCGGGCGGCGCGGCTCTGCGGGACGCGGGCCTCGCCCTGGCTGACCTGGCCGGCGACTGGGACCCGGCCGGGCCCGCCGCGCAGCAGCTGGCTGGGGTGAGCGGCACCGCGGTCGACCTGCTGGCCGCCGACTACGACGGGGCCAGGGGCGGGTTCGGCGGCGCGCCCAAGTTCCCCCCGTCCATGGTGCTGGAATTCCTGCTCCGCCAGCACACCAGGGCGGACCAGGGCGACCGGTCGCTGCGGATGGCGGACCAGACCATGACGGCGATGGCCCGCGGCGGCATGTACGACCAGCTCGGCGGCGGGTTCGCCAGATACTCGGTGGACGCGGACTGGGTGGTGCCGCACTTCGAGAAGATGCTCTACGACAACGCCCTGCTGGCCCGGGTGTATGCACACCTGTGGCGGCTGACCTCCCTGCCGCTGGCCCGGCGGGTGGCCGAAGAGACCTGCGACTGGATGGTCAGGGAACTGCGCACCGCCGAGGGCGGCCTGGCCTCCGCGCTCGACGCGGACAGCGAGGGCGAGGAGGGCAAGTTCTACGTCTGGGCACCCGGTGAGCTGACCGAGGTGCTCGGCCCCGGCGATGGTGCGTTCGCGGCCGAAACCTTCCAGGTGACCAGCCGCGGCACGTTCGAGCACGGCCGGTCGGTGCTGCAGTTGCGCGCGGACCCCGCCGACACCGGCCGGTTCGCGCGGGTCCGGGCCGCGCTGCTGGCGGCCAGGGACCAGCGGGTCAGGCCCGGCCGGGACGACAAGGTGGTCGCCGCGTGGAACGGCCTGGCCATCGCCGCGCTCGCGGAGACCGGTCTGCTGCTGGGCCGGGACGACCTCGTCGCGGCCGCGACCGGGGTGGCCGAGCTACTGGCCGGAGTGCACGCCCATGCGCCGGGCCGGCCGCCTGGCTCCGACGGGGGTACGACCGGCAGCCGGTCCGGCGGTGACGCGGCGGAGCTCAGGCTGGTGCGGACGTCCAGGGACGGCGTGGCCGGGGGGAGCGCCGGGCTGCTGGAGGACTACGCCTGCGTCGCCGACGGGTTCCTCGCCCTGGCTGGCGTGACCGGCGAACCCCGCTGGGTGGAGCTGGCCGGAAGCCTGCTCGACACCGCGCTCGGCCGGTTCACCGACGGCCAGGGTGGGTTCTTCGACACCGCCGACGACGGCGAGGCGCTGCTCTACCGGCCCGCCGATCCGACCGACAACGCGACCCCGTCGGGCACCTTCACGGTGGCGGGCGCGCTGCTCAGCTACGCGGCGCTGACCGGGTCCGCCCGGCACCGGGCGGCGGCGCTCGCCGCGCTGGGTCCGCTCGGGGCGATCGCGGGCCGGTTCCCGCAGGCGGCGGGCGCCGGGCTCGCGGTAGCCGAGGCCGTGCTGGCCGGCCCGGCCGAGATCGCCGTCGTCGGGCCGCCCGGCGATGCGCGCACCGCCGAATTGCACGCGGCCGCGCTGCGGGCGGCGCCGCCGGGCGCGGTCATCGCGATCGGCGATGGCAGCGGGGAATCCGCGATCGGTTTGCTGGCCGGCCGCGGCTTGGTAAACGACGGCCCGGCCGCCTATGTTTGCCGGAATTTCACCTGCCGTATGCCCGTTACCGACACGGCTGCGCTTGATGCCGCACTTTCCAGCAGGAAATAGTGACTTTTGCGCGTGGTGTAGACGGATGGGCAGGTTATCGGGCATGGTGGCCAGGAGTGCGTCGACTTGCGGGGTGAAGACGAACCCGCCGAGGGGAGTACTGTGCGCGACAAAGCCCGCTTCGTATTCCCCGGACTTGCCGCGCTGCTCGCCCTGGTCGGCACTCTCGCCGTCGGTCCGTCCTCGGCGAACCGGGCCACATCGTCCGGGCCTTCCGGGCGGACCGCGGCCGACGCGCACCGCACGCCCGCTCAGGCGGGCGGGGCCGGTATCAAGAGCCTGATCACCGCCAGCCCGGCCCCCGGGCTCGGCATCAGCCGCTCGCAGGAGTTCGCGGTTCCGGTCGCCCTGCTCGCCTCCCACAAGACCGGCGTGGCCAAGATGGGCACGCTGCGGGCACCCGACGTGCTGGTGGTGGGCTCCACCGGGCTGCCTCGCCACGCGCTGACCTCGGTGCTCCGGCTGCACGGGGTGACTGCCGCGGTGTCGCTCGACGCGGCCAGGCTGCGCTTGAACGGGAAGCTCGTATCCATGCTGGGCGTCAACCCGTCCACGTTCCGCGACTTCGCGGCGCGCCCCATGGCGGCTTCCAACCGGCTCTGGCAGAGCGTGGCCGACGGCGCCATCGCGGCCTCGTACAGCATGGGCAAGCTGGACAAGCTGCCGCTCGGCGGCAAGGTCACCGTCACCGGGCGCAAGCAGGAGAAGCTCCGCGTCGGCAGCCTCGCCACGGTCGGCATCTCCGGCGTCGACGCGGTGGTGTCCGACACGGTGGCTCACTCGCTGGGCTTCCCCCACGGCAACGCGATCCTGATCAGCGCGCCGCACACGAACCTGGCCACGCTGGTCAGCAAGATCAGGCGGGTCGTGCCCAAGTCCGCCGGGGTGGACCCGCTGGTCTCCCAGGCCGACGTGTCCGGCACGGACGGCGCCGCTGGCATTGCCGGTGTGTCGGCCAGTTCCATCAACGGCTACCCGACGCTCACCAGCACCCAGATCGTCGCGATGCTCAAGGCGGCGGAGAGCCGGGTGGGCATGCCCTACGTCTGGGGCGGCGCCGGGCCCAGGGACTTCGACTGCTCCGGCCTCGTCCTGTGGTCGTTCGCGCAAGCGGGGCTCGTGATGCCCAGGGTGGCCGACGACCAGGCCCTGACCGGCCCCTCGGTCCCGCTCAGCCGGCTCGAACCCGGTGACCTGCTCTTCTACCACACCGACCCGAGCGACCCCAAGTACATCTCGCACGTGGCCATCTACCTCGGCCGCGGCATGATGATCCAGGCGCCCGAGCCCGGCATGGACGTCGAGGTCGTCCCGGCCGCACTCGGCTCCGAGTTCGCCGGCGCCGTCCGCGTAGACCCCCGCATCGCCGCCCAGGTCGCCGGCGTCACCTACGGCTGACCCACCCGGCCCGCGAGCCAGCCCACCCGGCCCGCGAGGCACCCCGCCACGTCGGCTCCGCACCCAGTCTTCGGCCCCCACCCAGATCCGCTTCGGGCCCGGTTTTCGGGCCTCAGGCAGCTCCGCTCCACGCTCGATTCCATGATCACCTGCACTTATCCCGTTCTGTCGTGGTTCATACTCGGACAAATCGGGCTCGTTTTTGGTTACAGCGCGGGATAAGTGCCCGTCCGAAGATCGGCAACCTATTTCCAAGTGGATTCGGCGATCGGCCGCGCACGTGGGCTCCAGGTCCGGCGTCCGCCCCGGTTCTATGATCATCTTTAACTTGACACGCATTGTTGGGGTACATATAGTATAAATCGAATACTTTTTCGATCACAGTGCGTGCTATGCGGACCCTGCGGCACTTCGGTCCGCTTACCGAGCGTCCCAGCCACCCGCAGCCGGCCTCGGGTGACGGGCCTCGGGCCGGCGCTCGTCCGTTTCTTGACGTGGTTCTGCAAGCGTGTAATCATGATTACATGACTACAGAGCAGGGGAGCAAGACTCCAGGTAAGGACAGCGAACCAGAAGAGAAGCTGCACGGCTGGTTCACGGGCCGGCTTTCCGGCGACTGGTTCACATCGACGGCCAGCATCACCGCCGACCGCGAAGAGATCACGGTGATCGGGACGCTGCCCGAGCCGGAGACGCGCGAAGGCGCGACCGAGGCCGAGCGGGCCGAGGCGGCCGACGGCCGTATCCGCAGGTTCCGCGAGGACACCAGGGAGCATCGCATCCAGATCGCCCGCGAGGCCGAGCACAGGTACGGCCGCAAGGTTTCCTGGGGCGTGACCTGCGACGGGCGGACGGTCATGTTCACCACGCTGTCCGTCCCCGTGATGACCAGGCTCCGCCAGTCGCAGCGCCTTGTGCTCGACACGCTCGTGGACGCGGGCGTGGCCAGGAGCCGGAGTGAGGCCCTGGCCTGGTGCGTGCGCCTGGTCGGCGAGCACGAGGACTCGTGGCTGGCCGACCTGCGCGAGGCGCTGCGGCACGTCGAGCAGGTCCGTTCCGGGGGCCCGGGCGCCCGCGAGGTGTAGAACAGCTGAACGGCCCGGCGGCGAATGGCGAGCGATCTGCCGGTTACCAGTCCCGCCACGGTCGGCCCGGGCTGCGGAACGATCCGCCGCCGAAGTGCTAGGCTATGCACGCGCATGCTGTGACATATGTCACACCGCGCTCTTCCGTGTGCATTCCGCGAGCCGCATCCCGGTGCAATTGGTCTGGCCACCTCGGCTAATTGGTCTAAACCACGCGCGTATTTCCCAGGCAGTTGGCTCCTTGCCGCCAATAAAAGCTGTCCGTGCCTCCGCGGTGACCTCCGCGTTCCGCGCCGCCCCAGCCGACCTGCGGTAACGTCCGCGCCCGGCCTGGGCGGGCCCGCGTAATTGATGTGGCGTTGTCGGGGTACACTCCCGAAATCCCGTTAAAGAACCCACGGCGACACCACGCCCGGCATCGGACGGGAGGGGCGCTCAAGAGGAGGAGCACTAGTGGCGTACGAGGTGAACGCGGCGTCGGTGGAGTGGAATCCGGCCGCGGAGCGGCTTCGCGAACTAACCGAGAAAATGCCGAACAGCCAGCTCACAGAGTTCGGCAACGTGGTCGTAAAGGCGCGCGTGGATTCCCGCAGTACGCGGTCCACCTTCATCGTGGAAGACTCGACAAACGCTACCAAGCAGACCATAAGCAGGGACGAGTACAAGCAAGTCGCCGCCCGGCAGGACGAATACATTTCGGGCTGCGACATGGTCGTCGTGGATGGCTATATCGGATCGGATCCTTCATTCCGCACCAAGGCGCGGCTGGTAATCGAGGCGGCCAACGCCAATATCGCCGGAATGCAGAAGCAGCTCTATTACCCGGCGGACGAGGACTACGACCCGGCCACCTGGGAACCCGAGACGACCGTCATCTACACCCCGAACCTCGAGGCGCCCGGCTATCCCAGCGACCGGCTCATCGCCGTCGACCTGAACGACAACATCACCCGCGTGCTCAACTCGGACTACTTCGGTGAGTCCAAGAAGGGCGGGCTGCGGATGTGGAACAACATCGTCTACAACCGCGGCGGCCTGTCGCTGCACGCCGGCTGCAAGATCATCCCGGTGCGGGGGAAGAACCGGACCCTGCTGATCGTGGGGCTGTCGGGAACCGGCAAGACCACCACGACGTTCACCAAGCAGCTCGACAGCAAGCCGGCCCAGGACGACTTCATCGCCCTCATGCCCGCCGGCAAGGTGTACACCACCGAGAACGGCTGCTTCGCCAAGACGTTCGGGCTTGACCCGGACTTCGAGCCCGCCATCTACAACGCCACCACCAAGCCGGACGCCTACCTGGAGAACGTCTCGGTGGACGAGAACGGCAAGGTGGACTTCTTCGACACCTCCTACACCAAGAACGGCCGCACCACCTGGCCGTTCGCCTACGTCGACCCGTGGCCGCCGAACGAGGTGGAGCCCGCCGAATTCCTGCTGATCCTGAACAGGAACGAGAACATCGTGCCCGGCATCGCCCGGCTCGACCGTGACCAGGCGGCGGCGTACTTCATGCTCGGCGAGACCACCGGCACCTCGGCCGGCGGCAAGGACGAGGAGGGCAAGTTCCTCCGGGTGCCCGGCACGAACCCGTTCTTCCCCAGGGACATGGCCGACATGGGCAACCGCATGCTCGAGCTGCTCCACAGCCATGAGCTCGAGGTGTTCGTGCTCAATACCGGGCGGGTGGGCGGCCGGGACGACAACCCCGGCTCGAAGAAGGTGAAGATCCCGCACTCGTCGGCGATCGTCCAGGCGATCGTGGAAGGCACGATCGAGTGGACCACCGACCCTGACTTCGGCTACGAGATCGCGCAGTCGCTGCCCGGCATCGACGACCTGGAGATCCTGCAGCCCCGGCGGCTGTACGAGCGCCAGGGCCGGATGGACGAGTACAACGCCATGGTCAGCCGGCTCAAGAGCGAGCGCAAGGAGTACCTGGCCTCGTTCTCCGGGCTGGACGAGGCGGTCGTCAAGTCGATCGTTTAGGAATCGCTTCGCGTCCGGGCCCCCGTGGATCATCCACGGGGGCCCGGACGCTGTAAACGGTGATCGTCACGGCCAGCGTGACGTGCACCCGGGCAGCAAGCCCGGCCAGCCGGCCCGCCAGCGTGGCCTCGTCCAGGTGCCAGGCGCTCGGCCCCATCGCGGCCAGCGCGCCCGCCTCGGCACGGGTGAGCGAAAGCCGGGTGACGTGCTCACTGCGCGCGGTGGCCGCGAAATAACCCGCTAGCTGGCCGGCCAGCCGCTCGTCCTTGTGCCGGTCCACGCTGAGCAGCCCGAGCGGGCCGACCAGTTCACGCAGGTGCCCGGGCTGCGGGGTGACCACGATCAGCCGCCCGTCCGGGTGCAGGATGCGGCGCAGTTCGGCGCCGTTGCGCGGGGCGAACACACTGAGTGCGGCCAGGGCGGCGCCGTCGGCCACCGGCAGCCGCTGCCACACGTCGCACCCGATCGCGCCGAGCCGCGGGTGGGCGCGGGCGGCCTGCCGCAGCGCGGGCTTGGACACGTCCAGGGCCAGCCCCACCCGCCCGGGCAGCCGGTCGAGCACGGCGGCCAGGAAATAGCCGGTGCCGGCCCCGGCGTCGGCCACACAGCCCGGCGCATCACCGGTGGCGGCCAGCACGGTGTTTGCCAGCACGGTCTTGGCCAGGTCCTCGGCCAGCGTCGCGAAGTGGCCCGCGGCCAGAAAGCCCGCCCGGGCCGACACCATCGCCGCCGTGTCACCCCCGCCCCCCTTGCTGCCGGCGGGCAGCAGGCTCACGTAGCCCTGCCTGGCGATGTCGAACGTGTGCCCGGCGGCGCACCGCAGCGACCCGCCGTCGCGCCGCAGCGCGTCCGCGCAGTACGGGCACGCGAGGTACCGGATGACGTCGTCGAGCATGCGCCCATTGTCGGGCACCGGCCCCGCCACTGGGCCGGACGGGCGAGCGCGGGCAGCGGGATCCGGGCGACCGCAGCGGGCGCGACTAGGAAGAAGTTTTACCCGAGTCCCGTAAGTCACAGGTGAAACGCGGCCGAACGGGTCGAATTCTTGGATACCGTGCTAGTAGGCCGGGTGGGCCCACTGGGTCGAGGTGACCCACTGAGTCAAGGGGGCGCGGCCTGGCCGGATCGCCATCAGTCGGGCTAGCGGAATGCGGCGACAGCGCCGAAGCTTCGAAAGGGCGATGATGGGAATTCGCGACGTCGCTTACCGCCTGTATGCCCACAGGCTCGAATCGTCTCTCTCGGCCGACGCGATACCGCGGCACGTCGGCGTGATGTGCGACGGCAACCGCCGGTGGGCGCGGTCGGCGGGTTACGCCGACGTCAGCGACGGTCACCAGGCGGGGGCCGACAACATCTTCGAGCTGCTGGGCTGGTGCCGTGAGGTGGGCGTGGAGGTGGTCACGCTCTGGTTGCTGTCCACCGACAACCTGACCCGCCACGAGCAAGAGCTGGGCCCGCTGCTGCGCATTATCGAGGACACGGTGCAGGAGCTGGTCGCGCAGCACTGGCACGTCAATCCCGTCGGCGCCCTCGACCTGCTGCCCAGCGAGACCAGCCGGGTGCTCAAGGATGCGGCCAACGCGACCGCCGACTGTCCCGGGCTGCTGGTCAACGTCGCGGTCTGCTACGGCGGGCGCCGGGAGATCGCGGACGCGGTGCGGTCGCTGGTGCAGGATCAGGCCACCCGGGGCACCACGATCGAGGAACTCGCCGAGAGCCTGGATGTCGAGCAGATCGCCAAATACCTGTACACCGCGGGCCAGCCTGACCCGGATCTGGTCATACGGACGTCCGGGGAGCAGCGTCTGGGCGGGTTCTTGCTGTGGCAGAGTGTGCACTCCGAATTTTACTTCTGCGACGCCTACTGGCCTGCTTTCCGTAAGGTGGATTTCCTTCGGGCGCTGCGTTCTTATGCTGCCCGGCACCGCCGGTTTGGCTCCTGACCTGGACTTGCCGGGCCGGTACTTCCTTAAAACGCCCATTCCCGGGTACCTTCGTTGGTAACGGGCGGTAAGTAGCCGCCCCCCGGGAAAGGCCCTGTCAATCCTCGAGCTTCGTGTCATGGCACGCAGGCGAGATGACCGGAGGGCCGGCGCGCGGTCCTTCAGGGGCTGCCCGGTCCGACCGACACGTCTGTGTCCGAGCGGTCGCCAGCCTTGGCGCCCAGAGGAGAGCGTGTGCCCAGTCCCTCGAGTCAGCGTCGGCGTGCTCGCGCCGGCCATCGAACCTATGTCCTCGACACCAGCGTCCTGCTCGCCGATCCCGCGGCCATCACCCGCTTCGACGAACACCTCGTCGTGGTCCCGATCGTGGTCATCACCGAACTGGAGGCCAAGCGCAACCATCCCGAGCTCGGTTTCTTCGCCCGCCAGGCCCTCCGTTCCCTCGATGAGCTCCGCATCAAACACGGCAGACTGGACACCGATCTGCCGGTCGGCGAGCAGGGTGGCACGGTCCGGGTCGAGCTGAATCACGCCGACCCGCAGGTCCTTCCCGCCGGGTTCCGGCTGGGCGACAACGACACCCGAATCCTGTCGGTCGCGCGCAGCCTGGCCGCCGAGGGCGAGGACGTGGTCCTGGTCAGCAAGGATCTGCCGCTGCGGGTGAAGGCCGCGTCCATCGGCCTGACCGCGCAGGAATACCGGGCCGAACTCCCGGCCGAGTCGGGCTGGACCGGCATGTGCGAGCTCAACCTGGACGGCGATCAGCTCAATGAGCTGTACGACACGGGCAAGCTGGACCTCACCGAAGCCCGCGAACTGCCCTGCCACACCGGTCTGGTGCTCACCGCTCCGGGTGGCAGCGCGCTCGGCCGGGTGCTGCCGGACAAGTCGGTGCGCCTGGTCAGGGGTGACAGGGAGGCGTTCGGGCTGCATGGGCGCAGTGCGGAGCAGCGGGTCGCGCTCGATCTGCTGCTGGACCAGGACATGGGGATCATCTCGCTGGGCGGGCGGGCAGGCACCGGCAAGTCGGCGCTGGCCCTGTGCGCGGGACTCGAGGCCGTGATGGAGCGGCGCCAGCACCGCAAGATGCTGGTCTTCCGCCCGCTCTACGCGGTAGGCGGCCAGGACCTCGGCTACCTGCCCGGCACCGAGGCGGACAAGATGAACCCGTGGGCGCAGGCGGTCTACGACACGCTGTCCGCGGTCACCACCCAGGACGTGATCGACGAGGTACAGCAGCGCGACCTGCTGGAGGTCCTCCCGCTCACCTACATCCGCGGCCGTTCGCTGCACGACGCGTTCGTCATCGTGGACGAGGCCCAGTCGCTGGAACGCGGCGTGCTGCTCACCGTGCTGTCCCGGATCGGCTCAGGCTCGCGGGTGGTGCTGACGCATGACGTAGCCCAGCGCGACAACCTGCGGGTAGGCCGGCACGACGGCGTGGCGGCGGTGATCGAGAAGCTCAAGGGGCACCCGCTGTTCGCGCACGTCACGCTCGTCCGCTCCGAGCGCTCGCCGATCGCCGCCCTGGTGACCGAGATGCTGGAGGACTCGGGTTTGTAACCAGGTGCCGTAGCCGAAACCGGATTTCGTAATGAACGGCTGCGCCAAGAACCGCCGTCGCAGCCCGCTGGTTCCGCACGCAGCCACCACCGCGGAGTGGACCGGCGCGACCAGGAGGGACGGCCCGTAAGTTCTGCGTGGGAGCGGAGGTTCAACAACCGGGTGGTCAACCCGGCGATGATCGCCCTGATCACGCACGGCCTCGGGCCGCCCACCTACGCGGTGGTCGAGACCACCGGTTCGACGGGTTGTTCCTGCGCCGGCTGGCCGGCGGCGGCGACATGCTCACCATCCGGGTCGACCTGGATCCGTTGTAACCAGCGACGGCGGCCCGCCCCGGGTGTCGGGGGCGGGCCGCCGCTCGCTGTGGCCAGGCCTGAAGGCCGGGAGGAGTTAACCCCTGGGCGTCAGGTGCAGGGCGACCACCTCGTCCGAGCCCGTGCCGGGCCCGTTGTTCGAACCCGAGGGCTGCCCGGACTCGTAGGGATCCTGCTGAGTCGGCCAGCCGGTGAAGTTCTGCGAGTTGTACTCGAACCAGTCCGACGCCGTCGTGGTCGGGATGATCGGCAGGTTCGCGGCCACGTACTTCTCGATCGGCACCAGGGCGGAGGTCTGCTGCGCGACCGTGTTCGCGGTGGCCAGCGTGGCCAGGTCGGCGTTGATGGCCGGATTCTTGAGCCGCTCATAGTCGCCGGTGGCCGACTTGCCGCTGGCCAGCGAGCTGTTCAGCCACCCGTTGTACATGTTGTACGGGGTGATTCCGCTGTTGCACCAGTGCAGGGTGAGCTGGAAGTCGCCGTCGGCGATATCGGTGCTCCAGGCGCTGACCGCCTGACCCTGGAACGTGGCGTCGATGCCGGCAGCCTTCAGTTCCTGGGCCGCGATGGCGTCGTCCTCGGCGTAGTCGGTGTAGGCGGACGGGTCGGTGATCGAGAGGGAGACGGTCTTGCCGCCCTTCTGGAAGAAGCCGTTGCTGCCCTTGGTGTAGCCGGCCGCTTCCAGCACCTGCTCGGCCGCCGCCGCGTTGGCGGTGGGCGACATGGTCATCGATGAGACCGGCGCGCCCCAGGCCTGGAACGTCGGCATCGTCAGCCCGGTGGTGTTGGTCACCGGGGCCTCCAGCCCGGCCTCACCCTCCGACGCCATCACCGAGCGGTTCAGCGCGAGGCTGATCGCCTTGCGCACCGGGAGCTGGTTGGTGGGCCAGGTGTTGAGGTTCGGCATCAGGCTGTTGGTGCCACCGGGCGCCTCCCAGTAGTGGTGGTAGGAGGGGGACTTGTCCACGAACTGCTTCTGCAGGCCGGGGATGAAGTTCCCGGTCCAGGCGATCTGGCCGGAGAACAGCGCGCTCAGCGCGCTGGTGTTGGAGGAGTAGACGGGGAAGTAGATCTTCGCCACTTTCACCTTCGACGCCTGCCAGTAGTGCGGGTTCTTCACCAGGGTGAAGCCCTGCGGGGTGAAGCTGCCGAGCATGTACGGGCCGGAGCCGACCGGGCTCGTGTCCGCGTAGGTCCCGGGGTTGCCGGCCTTGCTCCAGATCGACTGGGGCACGACCGCTACGCCGGCGATTTCCTCCAGGTTCGTGTACTGGGGGGTCGGGAAGTTGACCGTGACGTTCTGGCCGGATGTGCTCACCGACGAGATGTTCAGGCCGCCGGAGTTGATCGACGCGTTGGCCTTCATCAGGTTGAAGGTGAACGCCACGTCGGCCGGGGTCAGCGCCGAGCCGTTGTTCCACTTCACGTTCGGGCGAATGGCAAAGGTGATGCTCTTGCCACCGTTCGACCAGGTGTAGCCGGTGGCCAGCCACGGGTAGTACTTCGGCGGCGCCACGAGATCGAACTGGATCAGCGGCTCGTAGATGAGGCCGTCCGCGCCCATCTGGTAGGCGGCGTCGGTGGGGAGGTACGGGTTGAACGCCTGGGTGATCGTGCTCTCCGGTGAGCTCTCCATCACCAGCGTCTGCGACGAACCCGCGCCCGAGCCCGACGAGCCCGAGTTCGAGCCCGAGGACGAGCACGCGCCGATTCCGATGGCGATGACGCCGGCCGAGGCGGCGACCATCAGCCTTCTGTGACTTATCAGTCTCCTCGTCATTTCGTCTTCCCTGTTCTCGAAGATCAAATAAAGCGTGGCGTCCGGGCGGAGGGGTTGTCCGGACGGTGGGTTGTGGGGGGAGGGGTGTCCGGGCGGAGGGTTGTGGGTGGGGGGTGT
>DATAWQ010000068.1:0-112677 GCA_036267135.1 Streptosporangiaceae bacterium
ACGGACCCTTGCGTGCCCCTGGTGCTGCCGAGCGTGCTCCCGACCGCGGTGCACGCCGTGGCCGCGGTACACGACACGCCGGCCAGCCCGCCGGCCACGGCCGGCGACGTCATCACCGACCAGGCGGTGCCGTCCCAGGCCTCGATGTAGGGCGGGCTGGTGAACGGCGGCGAGATGCCGACGTCTCCCACGGCGACACAGTCATCGCTGTCCGGGCAGGACACGCCGGTGAGGGGCCCGTTCCCGGGCGGCGCCGCGGCCTGCTGGAGGGTCAGGTGGGTGCCATTCCACCGCTCGATCAGCGGGGCCCACCCGATCTGGTATCCGGTGGCCGTGCACGCCGACGACGAACTGCACGACACCGCGTTGAGATCCCCTATGAAAGGCGCCCCCGGCTGAGTCAGGGTTGACCACTTCTGGCCGTTCCACCGCTCGGCCAGCGCGGGGGCGTTGACGGATTCCTCGGTGCCGCCGACCGCCAGGCAGGCCGAGGGTGACGAGCACGACACCCCCGCCAGGACGAAGCCCTGCGTCGATGGTGACTGGACCGTCCACCCGGTCCCGTCCCAGGTGGCGATCAGCGTCTCATGCGCGGTCGACCCGCCCACGGCCACGCAGAAGGCCGGCGAGGTGCACGACACGGCGTCCAGTATGTCGTCCTGGCCGGAGGGGAACGGCTCGGGCTGCCAGCTCGTGCCGTTCCACATCGCCGTTTCCGCCCCGGCGAGGCCCGCCCAGCCCACGCTCATGCAAAAGCTCGGCGAGGTGCACGAGATGCCGTTCAGATTCCCGTCCGGCTCACGGAACCGGGGGGTGGGCTGAGCCGACCAGGTCACCGCGGCGCTAGTCCCGGTCCACGCCGCGCCGCCCGCGGTCTGCGCGGCGGCCGGGCCCGCCCCGGCCAGCGTCGCCGCCAGCGCCAGTGCCGCCACCAGCGCAGGCCCACGCCGTCCTAATCCGCTGGTCCCCGCGATCCGCCGCTTCCCCATCGAACCTCCCCGTGCCCGCCTGACCGCCAGTGATTGTCAGTAAACGATAATTCGCCCTGCAACTAGGACGCCCAGGCCCGATCGGCGGATGACATCCCGGGCCGGATATTTAGCTGATGCAGGTTCGGACGTCGGTGCTGGTGACCGGGGACTGGATGGTGCCGGAGCCGTATTGGGGGTCTACGGCGATCTCGGCCTCGGGGCAGTGGCCGTACTGGCCGAGGGTGACGTCGAGGGTGTTGCCGGTCGCGGTGGCATTGAGCATTCCACTGACCGCGAGGCCTTCGGTGACGCTGCCGGTCACGCTGTTGTCGGTGAAGGAAGCGCCGGTGCCGATGTTCGGGCTGTGGAACCAGGCGGCCGTGCCGATCGACAGGCCGATGTGGTAGTACGTGCCGGGGCCGGTCCACAGCGTGTTGTGGTTGATCGAGGACCCGGCGAAGCTCGGGCTGTTGTTGGGTGAGGTGGCCAGCGGGTCGGCCACGATGCCGCCGAAGGCCGGGTTGCCCGCGTTCAGGATCGTGTTGCCGGCCACGGTGGACTTCTGCACCGCCGGGTAGGCGCGGAACAGCACGATGCCCACGTCGGTGGCGTCGATCACCGTGTTGTTCTTCACGGTGGCGTGCTCGCAGCCGACGCTTATGCCGTCGGACCAGTCCTGGTTGGTGTGGCTGCTGGAGTAGGCGGTGACCAGGTTGCCGGTGATCGTCGTGCTGGTGCAGGGCAGCGACTCGCCGGTGCCGAGCGAGTGCAGGTTGGTGAAGCCGACGGCGTTGGACAGCCGGTCGCTGGACACCGTGGCGCCGGCGCCGCCGGCCATTTCGACGTTCACCGAGTCGACGCTGTAGTCGGTGGGGTCGGTGCGCTGACCATCGACCCACACGTTGCGCAGCTTGGCGCCGCCCTCCACCTCGACCACGGCCGCCGTGCCCACGCTGGCGGCGCGGACCAGGCGGCCCATCTCGGCGTACTGGTTGGGACTGGGCGAGCCCGCGGTGGTGAGCGTCACGCCGGGCGGGATGTTCAGGCCGACCGGGCGCGGCCGGGGCGGCCCGACGGTGCGGACCGTGGTGATCGGCACCACCACCTGCTGGGCCAGGGTGACCGTGGCCTTGGTGGCGGCCGCCTTGTTCA
This sequence comes from Streptosporangiaceae bacterium, assembly GCA_036267135.1. Lineage (GTDB taxonomy): Bacteria > Actinomycetota > Actinomycetes > Streptosporangiales > Streptosporangiaceae > PALSA-505. The sequence continues at coordinate 2,124 of DATAWQ010000068.1, forward strand.
GCATGGTCTGCAACTGGGCCTGGGTGCCGCCGGTGAAGCAGAACGTGCCCGAGCAGCCCTGGCCCAGCGGAATCGCGATGGCGGGCCCGGACCCGAAGGAGTAGGAACCCTCGGTGCAGAACGTGGCGGCGTCGCCAGTGAACTCCGAACTGGTAAAGAAGGCGTCCACGATCGTCTTCCACGAGGTGCCGCCGTGCAGCAGGCCCAGATAGAAGTTGTACCCGCTGGTGTCGGGCTCGCGGTCCAGGGCACCCCGGTAGAGGGCGAGCAGCCGGGCGGCGTTGTCGTAGCCCAGCTGGCTGAACTCGCTGGACAGGTAGATCGGCTCGCCCGCCTGCGCGAGCGTGGCGGCGCTGCAGCCGTTGGTGGTGAAGTTCGCGACCATGTTGGCCCAGGCACCCGGGTCCGGGGCCCGGCCGAGACCCTCGCTGTAGATCTTGGCGATCCACTGGGAGGGCACCACGGTGGCGGCGCTGCTGGTGGCGGCGGGGGCGGCCGCGAGCAGGGGCAGGGCCAGCATCAAGGCGGCCAGCGGGCGCAGGCGGGACCAGGCGGACATGGGGCCTCCAGGCGTGGGGTGGTGGTCCGGCTATGCGGCGTGGCGTGGCATCCGGCTAGGCCGACTACCTGTAATTAACGGTGGCCACCGGATCCTGGTCGCCCGTTCCGGGTTGAGGCCGGGTCAGGCCAGGCGGTCGATGTTGCCGGTCTTGACGGCGGCGACGAAGGCGCTCCAGCGGGTGGCCGTGAAGGCCAGGCTCGGGCCGCCCCGGTCCTTGGTGTCCCGCACCAGGCACACCGCGTCCGCCCCGGGCTCACGGGAAACGCCGACCTCGACGCAAGAGCTGTTTTGCGCGCTGTAGCTGGCCTTACGCCAGACTCCGACCTCCACGCAAGAACTGTTCTGCACGCTGTAGCTGGCCTTGCGCCAATTCACGTAGGGCGAGTCCATCGTTTGTACGCTTCCTCCAGCAGGGCCTTTGAGGACTTACGGGACGTGGCCTCTCCGGCCAGCGTAGCCCACCTGCGGTTCAGCACAGCCACGCCGTCGGCCTCGGGCACCGACTGGCCTCCGAGCGCAGTCTCAAGGAAGCCGAAGCCCGGCTTGTCCTCAGAGTCCATGATCTGGAACTCGCCGGACAGACCCTCGTGTGCTCCCGTGTCGGCCGGGATGACGAGGATCGTCGTGCTCGGTGCGTCCGCCGCTTCGATCAGGCGGCGAGTCTGCTCGGCCATGACGTGCCGGGCGGCGATCAATCGGTGCAGCACGGATTCGTCGAGTATGGTCCGCAGCTCAGGTGGCTTATCCCGGGCCAAGATCTCCTGTCGTTGCAGTCGCTCGGCGACCTGCTGCTCTACTTCCTCGGCGGTGATTCCGAACGTGGCCGCCTGGATGGCCCGTGCGTAATCCCCAGTCTGGAGCAGGCCGGGCACGACCATCGGCGCGTACCAGCGGATCGCGGTGGCGGCGGCTTCCTTGTCGGCTAGGTCGGCGACGAAGGCGGGGAAGGAGCCGTAGTTCATGGCTTCTTCGAATTCGTCCCAGAGTTTGAGCAGGACGCCGTGGGAGCGCAGGCCGGGGGCGGGCTCGATCTGCTGCTCGACCGTGTCGCGCACCGGGGCTCGCCAGCCGTCTTCGTAGGCCCGGATGGTGGACGGGGACAGGCGCGCTCCGGCGGCCAGTTCCTCACGGGACAGGCCGGACGCCTCCCGGATGTGGCGGAGCATCTCACCCCAGACGATGCGGGGGTGACCCTTCGGAGCCCGCTCGCTGCTCATGCTGGCACTCTCCTCGCCTCGCGCCCGGTACACACGCGCACAGCGCCGCACAGATGCCCGTGCCGAGGCACTCCATCCACCCTGGTCAGCGTGCCGTGCCGTGGCGGCGTTTTCCCTTTCGAAGGTAGCGCCGGGCCGTCACGATGTGGAGGACATCACGGAAACGAGTGACGGAAGGACCACGGACAGTGGGCATGCGGATGGATCAGCTTGGGGTCAGCCGGGGTGGGGTCGCGGCGGGCCGCGTCGAGTTCGACGAGCCGTACGCGGACGCGATCAGCGAGGACGCGCGGGCGGCGGCGGAACTGGCGACGCTGCGGCGGGAGTTCCCGCGTTTCACGATCGAGCGGTGCCAGCCGGTGCCCGGCGGGGAGGCGTACTACTCGGCCACCCGGCGGGCGGGCGAGTGGGGCACGCATCCGTACCACGTGTCCCGCAGCGACCTCGGTGAGCTGCGCCGGGACCTGACGGCCGGGGCAGGCCGGTGACCGGCGCGACGGACGACGCGGCGGCGCGGCGGGACCAGGGCACCCCCGCGCCGCCGTGCCTTCCAGCACCATGCCCGCCAACCCGAGAGGGCCTTCCACCCCAAGTGACCGCGCTGCGGGTGGTACGCGAGGCCAACGACGGCTACCGCGAACGGGCCAGCTACACCGACGCGGCGGCCGCGCTGGAGGCGGTGCGGTCGCTCATGACCGTGCCCGGCACCTACCAGATAACGATTTTCTTTCTGGAGTAAACGATAGCTATTCGGCTTGTGCATTAATTTCTGGACTTGTAGCTTGATGGTGAGGTCGGCGCGTCCGGCCGTTCGCCAGACTCGGTACCCCGCCTGGAGCCGGCGCCGCACACGCAGTGGCCGGCGCGAAGGGGATACCTCACGTGATGGCTGAACACCTCAACCGGACCAGATTGCGGCTAAGTTTAGCGACCCTGCTGGCTGGCGCCTGCCTGACGGTGCTCGGGTCCGGGGCCACGCCGGCCGGTGCGGCGGCGTCCAGGACCGGGACCGCGGTCGCGGCCGATTGGTCTATCCAGCCCACACCGGCGATCCCCGAGCCGACCGGCGAGTCCACTGACATCTCGTGTGCCTCCCCGAGCTTCTGCGTCAGCGCGGGATCGCCCAGCGCTATCTGGGACGGCACGAGCTGGCGGCAGGAGCCGCTGCCTGGGTCCCTCACGTCGGTGCAGGCGGTCTCCTGTGTCTCGCCGACCTTCTGTATGGCCATGGGCCAGGCCGTCCCTCATTCCGGCGGGCCGGAGAAGACAACGGTCCTCATCTGGAACGGGACCACGTGGGTGCTCCACCCATCGCCGGTGATCGCCGGCGTCTCCCTGACCGACGTGTCGTGCTCGTCCTCCTCGGCCTGCCTGGCCGTGGGCGGAGTGGCCGCACGCTGGGACGGCCAGAAGTGGTCGCTGCTCCCCATCCCCACCCCCAAGAAAGCCTCCCACGGTCAGCTCTTGGCCGTGTCGTGCAGTTCGCCGTCGGCCTGCACCACGACCGGCGGCTACTGGGTGTCCGAAAAAGGCTTCGCGCTGATCGTGCGGTGGAACGGCAGCCACCTGGTGCTGCAGAAGGCGGCGCAGCCGCCCAACGACAACAGTAGCTACGTCACCGGCGTCTCGTGCCCGGACGACGACGGCTGCATCGCGGTGGGGTACACCGGCAACCCCAATTCGGGCGTGCCCTACATCGAGAGCTGGGACGGGACCGCCTGGACGGAGATGACGCCGCCGTCGGCAACCACCGTGCTGTCCGGCCTGTCCTGCGCCACGATCACCGTCTGCACCGCGGTCGGGACCCTTCCGGCATTCTCGGCCGTGGCCGCACAGCTCAGCGGCACCACCTGGAGCCTGCAGCAGGCCGCGCTGCCTCGGGGTTCGCGGGACTCGTCCCTGGAAAGGGTGTCGTGTGTGGCTGCTTCGGACTGCTTCGCCGCAGGCGACTACGTGAGCCGCTCGAATGAGGCGAGGTCACTGGGCGAGATGTGGAACGGCACCCAGTGGACCGTCCAGCCCACGCCCACCCAGACGGAGACGCCGACGGCCTTGCTCACCGGCGTGTCCTGCGCTGGGCCGGGCACGTGTACCGCGATTGGGGACTTCACCGCCGACGGGGCCGTCGTCGACGCCCCCAACGTCAACGATCCGGTGGCTGAGACCTGGAACGGCAGCTCCTGGGCCCTGACCGCGCCGGTGCCCGCCGCAGCCGGCGACACCGCTCCGGCAGGTATCTCGTGCCCGGCCGCGACGACGTGCCTGGCGGTCGGCAACTATGACTGGGGTACCACCCATGGCGAGGCGCCCTGGGCCGCGGCCTGGAACGGAACCCGATGGGTCAAGCAGATCCCCCCGCAGCAGGTGAGGGGTATCACCGGTTACCAGCTCTCCGGCGTCTCCTGCATGTCCGTCACTTCGTGCGTCGCGGTCGGAACCGGGTACTCGGATCGTACAAGCCGCACCCTGGCCTACGCGTGGGACGGCGTGCACTGGACGGGGCTGCGTACGCCCTCGGTCAAGAATGCGGCCCTGTACGGCGTCTCTTGCACCTCGGCGACGTGGTGCGTCGCGGTAGGGGCAGGCGGCGGGCACTGGCTCAGCGAAGTGTGGAACGGGACGACCTGGGCGGTGCAGCCCACGACGGCGACGACTGGCCGTCTGAACGCGGTGTCGTGCACTTCGCCGAGCGCCTGCACGGCCGTGGGCTCCAGCAGGGGTCAGCCGGCGGCCGAGGGGTGGGATGGCACGAACTGGACCGCCCAGCAGCCCGCGCCCGTCGTTGACGGGGAGGCGTTCGACGGCGTGTCCTGCACCTCGGCCACAGCCTGCACCGCCGTGGGCTATACCAAGCCAGACGTGGACCTGGACGGGGTCATCATCCAGTCATGGGACGGGACTAGCTGGGTGAACGCGGCTATACCCAACAGCGGGGACAGCTTGCTCGCCTCAGTCTCCTGCACGTCACCGTCGACGTGCACGGCCGCCGGTTTCCAGGACTTCGGGCAAACCCCCCTGGTCGAGAGCTCCGGGTGATCGCGTAGTCGAGGAGTGAACCCGGTCAGCCCGACGAGACCAGCAGGTGCTGAAGCTGGAGCGTTTGATGGCGGGGCCAGTCGATCTGGAACTGCGGAATGGTGAAGGGCGCCGTCACCCTGGGCAGGGCCCAGGTCTTACCGGCGACGGTCATGGCCAGGGCTCCCCGGGAGTCGTAGGCGGTCGTGGTGACCTGGGTCAGCGCCGCCTGCTCGGTGAAGGGCAGGGCGATGAGGAGCCCGGACGTGGCAGGCGGCGGCGAGTCAGGCTGGCCCGGACCCACGGCGGGCTGGCCCCCGGGTACGGCGGGCTGGCCCGCGGGTACGGCGACCGCGCTCACGCGTACGGGGCCGGGCAACACCACGGCGTAGGTGAACGCCACCGGCGTGCCGAACCTGCGGTAGCACAGGCCGGGACTGGGGTCGCCCGGGGCGGGGAGGGTGACGTAACCGGCCGGGCACCCGCCCGCTGGGGTAGCGGCCCGGGTGAGCACGGGTTGCAGGACGATCGGTGCGGCCAGACGGCCGGGCGACGGCACTTCTGGGCCTAGCGGGGGCACGTGCTCGGTGAAAATGGTCACGATGAGCACGAGACCCACGGCGGCCAGGGCACCGGCCAGGACGGAGGACTGGCGTGAAAAGGCGGGAACGGCACGTCCTGGCTTTCCGGGCCGGGCCGTCGTTTTGTCATTCCGGCCACCCGCGCGCAGGTGGGGCGCGGCCGCCTGGGTGCGGGCGGCGTCCGGGGTGACCAGCGCGGCGGCGACCACCAGGATGAGCAGTTCGGCCAGGCCCACGTGGACCAGGTGCGGGTTGTGCGGGTAGTCCGCCAGCGAAACGAGGCGGTACACCGCGGCGACGGCGGCGAGCAGCGTCAGGGCCAGCGACCACACCCCCGAGTCACCGCCGCGTTGGGACCAGGCCCTGGGCGCGTGGGCCAGGCAGGCTATCGCGACCAGGAGGCAGCACAGCCCGGAAAAGTCCGGCAGCCAGAAGAAATGGCTGGTGGCCTGGATCGCCATCTGCGGCACGGCCACCAGAAAATAGGTGGCGGGCAGGGCCAGCAGCCAAGGCCGGCGCGCGGCCGGCGGGGCGTCGCGGTGGAAGGCGGCCATGGCCAGGGCCGGGACCAGATCGACCAGGACCCAGAAGGACCAGAACCCCCACGGGGCCGCCTGCCCGGTGAACTGATGCTGCAGCAGGGCGGCCAGGTCGGTGACCACGGCCAGCGCCGCGAGCACCTGGGCCGCACGGTACCGCCCCCACAGCAGCGCTAGGTAGATCACGATCCAGGCCCCGGCCACCGCGTACGCCGCGGTGAGCCAGATGCCGGCGGTCGGGGCGGAACTCAGGCTCGCGGGCGGCGCGGTGCCCAGGATCGCAGGCGCGGCAGGCACCCCGAACAGGCGGTGGCCCCAGGCCAGCCGTACGAACGTGTCCAGGCCGAACACGGCGTGCACCAGCGCCACGGCCAGCGCCGCGAGCCGGATGGCCTGGCCCCAGGCGAAGTACCGGCGCGGGGCGCTGGCGCCGCCCAGGTACTGCCGGGCGGCCAGCCCGATCACGCTGGCGATCTCCGCCCAGCTCGGCCCGGCCACCCGGCTGATGTACTCGTCCGCCTCCGGATCGCCGGTCAGCCAGCCGTCCAGGAAGGCGGCGACCATGTCCTCTTCCCACTGCTCCCGGTAGTAGCCGGGCAGCAGCCGCAGCACCCGCCGGTACCGCCGCTCCAGGTTGCCGTTCATCCGGCCGGCTCCGCTCTGGGCAGGCCCAGCCTGGCCCGCACGACCCGGGCGGTGGCGGCCCGCAGTTCGGCCTCCTCGGCCAGCGTGAGCCGCCCGTGGCGGGTCAGCCGGTAGTAGCGGCGCAGCCGGCCGTCGTGCGCCTCCTCCCGGTCGGGCTCGATCAGCTTCTCGGCCGTGAGGCGGTCCAGCACGCCGTACAGGCTGCCGATCTTCAGCCGAACCCGCCCCTGCGACAGTTCGGTCACCTCGCCGACGATGCCGTACCCGTGCCGCGGACCATCGGCCAGCGCGGTGAGCACGAAGAACGCCTGCCCCGTCATGGGCTTAGTCGCCATGTCCCTAATATAATGGAAATCAGGATATTAGGCGATGGGTTGAGGCAGGGACGATGGGGTGAGGCGTGGGTGGGGTGAGGCGTGGGTGGCAGTCAGAGGGTGGCGGCCAGGATGCCCTGGGTGGCGCCGCAGGACAGGTAGTGGGCGACGCGGTGGAAGTCGAAGGCGTGGATGGCGTCGGTGAGGTCGGCGTCCAGTCCGGTGAAGCCGCGGGCGACGCCGCCGCGCGGGACGGCCACGATGTCGCCGGGGTCGCTGACGTTGATCCAGCGGCGCACACCGGGCGGCCGGCTGCGGTCGGCGGGCCGGACCTGGAGCCGGTCGTAGACGACGTCCGGCATGGCCAGGGGCGAGCCCACGGTGAGCAGCAGGTCGACGGGCGGGTGCGGGTGGGCCCAGAGGGTCTCGTAGCCGACGACCGAGCCGAGCGAGTGGGCGATGATCACCTGGGGCTCGGTGCGGGCGATCGCCCCGGCCACGTCGGCCAGGGCCGACGTGCGGCTTTCGGGCCTGGTGAAGTAGGCGCCGACTTCCTTGAAGAACAGGCCGGCGAAGGCGCGGGCGAGGCGGGTGTCGAGGCCGAACCTGCGGGCGACCCAGTCCACGGCGGCGCGGGCCGGGCGGGCGAGCTGGCCCTGCGCGGTCTCGCCGGGCAGGCCGAGGAGGGTGGCCCAGGTCAGGACTTCGTCCTGGTCGGCGGCGTCCAGGTCGTCCTGGCCTTGCGGGACGGTCTTGGTGAGGTGGTGGGCGTAGTAGGCGACGGTGAGGTCGAGGCGGTCCGGCTCGAAGGAGCCGGGCTTGAGCAGGGCGCGGGACCACCAGCCCGCGAGGCGTTCGGCGGCCGCCGGGGGTTCCAGGCCCGGCTGGAGGTTCCCGACCCCGTGCACCCCGAGCACGCGCAACGCGGTCACGGCACCGCCTTTCCTGAAGGGGCCCGCCGCAGCACGGCCACCTCCCAGCCGAACCCGACGAGGATGTCGCCGTCCTCGGTGAGGGACACGGCGCTGATGGCCTCGGGGAAGACGAACTCTTCGGCCAGGGCGCCGTCGAACAGGTCCCAGACCCGCAGGACCGCGTCGCTGCCGCCGGTAACGGCCAGCGAACGGCCGCCCACCAGGCCGCAGGCGATCGCCTCCACCGGCCTGCAGCCCAGAGCCGACAGCTCGGGTTCGGGCCCGGGAGGGAGATCGAGCTCGTGCCTGAGCTGGCGGCTGGCGAGATCCCAGACGCGGATCCGGTCTTTCGTGTCGACGCTCACCACGCTGGGCCGACCCATGATCGACACGGGCACCAGGTGGTGGACGAGGTCACGATCGCCGGGTATCAGCTCTCCGATGGCGTCGCCGGTGGCCAGGTCCCAGACCTGTACCTTCTGCCGGTGACCAGCAATGATCATGATCGGCCGCCCGTCGAGGTGGGCACACGCAACACACGAGGGCATAAGCCCGAGGCCTAGGGCACCGAGCGGCAGCGCCCAGTGGAGGCGGCCGTTGCTGAGGTTCCAGACCCCGAGACGCTGAACGGGGTGATTGACCGTGACGACGACGGGCGAGCCGTTCACGGTGGTGCAGGCCACGGCGTGGACATCACCCCGCAGCCGGATCTGGCCATCCATCCGTTTGCGAGGGGATTCCAGGCCGACGGTGCGGATAGTGCTGGCCCCTCCGGACGGGCCACCGGCGAACAAGACCGCGACCCGGCGGCCCGAGATCATGGCGCTATCCAGGCGGGCTACGGGCGCGTCGGTGGACGCCGGGGCGCCGACGAGCTGACCGGTGGCCAGATCCCTGGTCTCTAGCGTGCGGTGGCCGCCGCTGACCACGACGTCCTGGCCCCCGGTCACAGCCGTGACCGCGGCGTGGCGACCGCTCAGCACGCCGCCCGTGGTCAGGTGCTCCCCCAGATCCCATACGGCCGCGTTCCTGAAGTCAAACGCGGCGACAGCCAGCACCCGGCCGCCTGCTTCCGCGCACGCCACCGATGTCACCCGGCCCATCCGGGTGGCCAGCGGCTTGCCGATCGGCGTCCGGCTCGCCACATCCCAGACCCGAACGCTCCCATCGACCCCGCCGGTCACGGCGACAGTCCGGCCGTCGGCGACCGCGCAGGCCACCGCTTCCACCCGGCCGGAGTGGCCGAACGCAGGCTCCCCGGCCTCCCGGCCGCTGGCCGGATTCCAGAACCGCACGGTGCCATCGTCGGTTCCGATGACCACCACCGGGCGACCGTTGAGCTCGCAGCACGCCACGGCTTGGACAGCGCCGCCCTTACGGACAGCACGCGGATCGCGGCGTCCCAAGGTATGCAGAGGCCGACCGGTGAGCATGTCCCAGACCTGGGCGGGCCCACGGCCGCTGCCACTGACGGCCACGGGCCGATCCGCCACCCGCGTGCATGCCAACGAGGGCTCGCCGCCGCCGTGGCCGAAGGACGGGCGGGTCCCGAACGGGCTGCCATCGGCCAGATCCCAGAAGCTGATCTGCCCGTCGACGCTGCCAACGCAGGCCACGGCCCTTCCGTCCACGTGCGTGCACGCGATCGTGCACAGCCCGCGGCCGAGAATCGTGATCGGCGAGCCGACGACGTGCCCGGTGGCGAGATCCCAGACCAGCACCTGCCCGGCGAAGGCGCCGGTGACAGCGACCGCACGGTCATCTATCCACGTGCACGCCACGGCTTGGTGGTGAGAACCCACGGTGACCGGGGCCCCGACGGGCTGCCCGGTGAGCATGTCCCAGACCCGCAGAAGTCCGTCGCTGCCCGTGGTCACGGTGACGCTGCGGCCACGCAGTCGCGCGCAGGCCATCGCTGAGACCGAGGGTCCGGGCAGCTTGGCCAGCGGAATCGACGCCAACGCCTCCCCGGTCGCCCAGGCGGGCCACCAGTGATGCCCGGGGAGGCCAGGGACGTCCGCCAGCCGGGCCGCCAACCGGGGATAGCCGTAGCGCAGGGCTTCGATCGCCATGAGATCACGCCGGCCGGGCTGGGTGACGTCTCCCGTCTGTGGTGCACAGATCGCCGCGGTCGCGCGGCCCAGCGGGGTGGTGACGGAGCTCAGGGCCGATTCGCGTTGCTCCGGTTCGGCGAGCAGCAGCACGTCGAGCCGGCCGGCGTCGGCGGCGTGCTGGACGGCGTGGCGCTGGACGTAGGGCTCGGCGGCGTCCCAGCGGCGGCGGCCGTCCGGGCCGGGGGGTGCGGTGGCGAGCAGGGCGGCCACCAGTCCGCCGAGGTCGACGTCTTCCTCCCGAAGCTGCTCGACCAGGCCCTGGTGGAACAGGCGGTACAGGGTGGTGCCGTCGGTGTCGGCCGACGAGCGCAGGTAGAAGCGGACCTGGCGGAGTGCCTCGTCGAACTCGGCCACGGTCAGCTCGCCCCGGGCTTCACTCGGGTCGGCGTAGTCGCGGCACAGGGGGGCCAGGCGACGGATGACCGTGGCGGGCATGCCCGCGCCCCGGGCCTGGGCCAGAGTGAGCAGGATCGGGCGGAACCAGGGCTGGTCGGCGTGGCTGTCCAGGTCGAGTTCCAGCAGGTCGCGGACGTCGCGCGGGACGCGGTGGGTCAGTTCGGCCGCCTCGGCGGCGGTGGCGTCGTCCGGGCGGCGGGTGAGGATCCAGTTGACGAACAGGCCGGCGGCCAGGAACTCGCCGCCGCGTTCGCGGCCGGGTTCGGTCAGGGAGTACGCGGCGTCCAGGGCGATGGACCGGCGCACGGGGAGGTCGGCCGGTCGCGAGTAGCCGGGGGTGAGGTCGAGCAGGTCCCCGATGTACTGCTTCAGTTCGCCGCGCAACCGGTCGGTGGGGACCTCGTCCAGGTCGGTGACCGCGCCGGCCTGACCGGCCAGGTCGCGCAGGGCGGCGAACTGTTCCCAGGGGCGCATGCCGACCAGGAGGCGGCAGGCTGGGCGGCCATCGAGGCGGGTCGCGGTGGCCAGGGGCATCAGCAGCTCTCGCAGGAGGGCGCTCTGGGTCTGCGCCTCGTCCAGCGCGTCGAAGACGATCACGGGCGGGTGCTCGCGGGCGGTGATCGCGGCGACCAGCTCGGCCGCATCGGGGACAACCTGTATCTCGAGACGATCGTCGTCGTGGATGGCCCGAACCGTCATTTCTCCTTTCGGCACTGGCACTGGCGCAACGAGTTGACGAGTCAGCGAGACCAGGGTGTCGGCCAGGTTACGTTCGCGCAGGTGAACGGCGGCGAGGTCGGCGAGGGAATGGCTCGGCGCGGCGTGGACGTGTTCCCACAGGTGGCGGGTGCGGTCGCGCAACCCAGGATGAGCGGCGCAGACCAGGAGGCCGAGCAGGGCCGACTTGCCGGAGCCCGGGCCGCCGGTGATGATCCGCAGACCGCCCGCCCGCGGGTCGTCCAGCCAGGCGGTCACGGCCTGGAGTTCGTGCTCGCGGCCGGTGAAGCAGCCGATCGGGGCGCCGCTGCCGAGGCCGCCGTGGCCCTTGGCCCGGTCGAGGAAGTGGGCCGCGTCCAGGGCAGGGTCCAGTTCGGTGAACGGCTGGGTGGCGGCATCTAGGTCGGCCCAGGTGTCTGGGGCGGCGGGGCTCAGGGGTGGGCGGGGATTGAGGAAGAACGGCGGGGCCGGGTTGCCGTCCACCGGGGTGCTGGTCACGTACTGGCCTTCGCCGCCGAGCGTGACGACCTCGCGGCGAATGTGCTCGACGACATGGCCGAACGGGACGTATGCGCTCGGGTAGAAGTCGATGTCGCCGGCCTTGATCCGGGCCAGGACGCTGGCCACGGCCTGGCTGAACCGGCCGTCGTAGGCCAGCGAATCGCCCGGGGTGGCGGCGATCACCCAGGCCCGGGTGTCCGGGCCCGCGGCGGGCAGCCAGTTCAACCGGGCGGCGGCGCCGGCGTGGCAGGTGTCCACCAGGAACAGGGTGTGCGACCGCCGCTGGGCCGCGAAGTCCTCGATGCGGGCCAGCCAGGAGGTCACGCTGGTTTCCGGGGCGTGCCCGCCGTCCGCGCCGACCACGTACACGCCGCTCCGCTCCAGGCGGCCGTGGCTGAGCACGTGGATGACCTGGGCTTCGGCGTCCGTACGGCCGATCGCGGTGTGCACCGCCGCGCCGAGCGCCCCGGCGGTGGGCAGGTCTTCGTCGCTCAGGGTCTGGCAGGTGTAGCCGAGGCCGGCCAGGGCGGCCGCCACCTCGGTGACCCGGGACGCGGCGTAGGGCAGGTCGGGGTAGGCGCCGGCCGGGGGTTCGTCCTCGTGATCGCCGAACCGGGAAAGGCCGATGCAGAGGGCTTGCTTAGGAGGGGCACGCCGGGGCGACGGTGAATCGCCGGCGTCCCGCATGAATGACTCCCCGTTTCAGCGTGGTGACGCCAGCGTAAGGCACGCGCGCGGGGCTGACATGTGATCGTGCGGGCTGGCCTTTGTTGTGGTCTGGGTGAGCGAATTGGGTGCTTGGCGCAGCCGTTCATTATGTGATTTCAAGCGGTTATGCGGTAGCCGATGCCGGGGGTGGTGGTGATGACCGGGGGGTCGCCGAGTTTGCGGCGGAGGCGGCCGATGGTGACGGTGACCGTGTTGGTGAACGGGTCGGCCTGCTCGTCCCAGACCTGTTCGAGCAGGTCCTCGGCGCGCAGGAAGGCGGGGGTGGCGCGGAGCAGGGCTTCGAGCACGCCGAACTCCTTGACCGACAGGTCGAGCTGACGGCCGTCGCGGGTGACGGTGCGGCGGAGCGGGTCGAGTTCGAGGCCGGCGGCGCGCAGGACGCGGGCGCGGGCGGCGGGCTGGCGGCGGGCGAGGGCGCGGATGCGCAGGACGAGTTCGGGGAAGTGGAACGGCTTGGACAGGTAGTCGTCGGCGCCGAGGCCCAGGCCGCTGACCCGGTCGCCGGGCGAGTCGGCGGCGGTGAGCATGAGGACCATGACGCGGTCGTCGTGGTCGGTGATCATCTGGCAGAGCGTGTCGCCGTGCAGGCCGGGCAGGTCGCGGTCCAGCACGACCACGTCGTAGGCGTTGACGTTCAGCTTGGCCGCGCCTTCCAGGCCGTCGCGGGCCACGTCCACGGCCATGCCCTGATCGCGGAGGCCTTCGGCGAGCACGTCGGCGAGGGAGCGGGAGTCCTCGACCACCAGGACTCTCATGCCGGGAAGCTCGCGGGAGGCTGGCCGGGACCGGCGGGCTGAGGCGCCGCGGGAAGGGTGACGGCGACCCGGAGGCCGCCTTCGGGCCTGGCGTGCAGGTCGAGGACGCCGCCGTGCGCGGTGACGATGGCCGACACGATGGACAGGCCCAGGCCGGCGCCCTGGTCCGAGCCGGTGCGGTCGGTGCCTATCTGGTCGGGGCCGAGGCGGCGGAACGGCTGGGCGAGCTGATCCACCTGGTGCTGGTCGAGCGCGGGGCCGCCGGTCTCGACCACCAGGAGGGCGGTTTCGGTGTCCACGGTGCCGGTCATCACGTGGATCCAGCCGCCGTCGGTGTTGTGGCCGATGGCGTTGTCGATCAGGTTGTCCACCATCCGGGTGAGCAGCGGCTGGCTGCCGTCCACCCAGGCGGCTACCGGGCCGGCGGTGTGCCGGATGACCAGGTTCGTGGCGGCGATCGCGTCCGCGCGGGCGGCCAGGGCGGCGGACGCGATGGCGTCGAGGGCCAGGGTCTGGCGGCCGGGCAGCACGCCGTGCTGGGCGCGGGCCAGCACCAGGAAGCCGTCGAGCAGCCGGTCGACCTGGTCAAGCTCGGTGCGGATGCGGTCGGCCAGGGCGATCGTCTGCGGCGGCGCCGGATCCGGCTTGGCCACGGCCACGTCCAGCGAGGCGCGCATGGTGGTCAGCGGGGTGCGCAGCTCGTGGGAGGCGTTGGCCACGAAGCGGCGCTGGGCGGCGAAGCTGCCTTCCAGCCGCTCGAGCAGGCCGTCGATGGTGTCGGCGAGATCCTTCATTTCGTCGCGGGGGCCGGGCATGGCCAGGCGCTGGTTCAGGTTGTCGGCGGAGATGCGCCGGGTGGTGTCGGTCATCTCGCGCAGCGGGCGGAGCACCCGGCCGGCCACGAACAGGCCCAGCAGGACCGAGACCACGAACATGACGGCGAGCGCGATCAGCGACCCGATCAGGAGCTGATGTGCGGCGTCCGCGTGCGATCGGCTGGCCTGGGTGGCGAGCTGCGCCTGCAACTGCTGGATCTGGGCGTTCGCCCTGTTCAGCGCGGACTGCGGGGCAACGTTGACGGCACCGCTTATCGACATGTGTGAGGAGGATCGCACGGACAGGACGCCGGTGAGGCCCAGCAGCAGGATCGAGGACACACCGAACATCGCGACGTACAGGACGGTCAGGCGGCGCCGGGCGGTGCGGCGCGGCGGGGCCAGGCGGGTGGCCAGTGGAATCAGGCGGCGCAGGCCCATCGGCTTCCTCCCCGGGTCTCGCGCGTCCAGGCGCTGCGGTTGTCACCAGCATGCCTGGGCGGACCTAACAACGGGATAACAGCGGCCGTTCGGACCATGTTATGGCCCGAGCCGTAGAACCAGGTCACGCAGCTTTTCCAGCTTTCCCGGGGATTCCCGTGGGCAAGGGGTCGTGACCATGCAGCAAGAGACAATTGAAGTCAGCGCGCTTCGCAAACGGTTCGGGGCGACCGTGGCCCTGGACGGAATGTCGTTCACCGTCAGGCCGGGGCAGGTCACCGGCTTCGTCGGGCCGAACGGCGCGGGCAAGTCCACCACGATGCGGGTAGTACTCAGCCTGGACGCGCCGGACGAGGGCCGGGCGCTGGTCGGCGGGCGGCCCTACGCCAGCCTGCCGCGGCCGCTCAGCCACGTCGGGTCGCTGCTGGACGCCGGGGCGCTGCAGCCGAGCCGGAGCGCCCGCAACCACCTGATGTGGCTGGCGCACTCGCAGGGCCTCGGCGCGCGGCGGGTGGACGAGGTGATCGCCCAGGCCGGGCTGACCGGGGTGGCGCGGCGGCGGGCGGGCGGCTACTCGCTGGGCATGCGGCAGCGGCTCGGCATCGCCGCCGCCATGCTCGGCGACCCGCCGGTGCTGATGTTCGACGAGCCGTTCAACGGGATGGACCCGGAGGGGATCGTGTGGATGCGCAAGTTCCTGCGGGGGCTGGCGGGTGAGGGGCGCACGATCCTGGTGTCGAGCCACTTGATGAGCGAACTGCAAGACGCGGCCGATCACCTGGTGGTGGTGGGCCGGGGCAAGGTGATCGCCGACACCAGCGTGGACGAACTGCGCGCGGCCGCGTCGGGAGACCGGGTCACGCTGCGGACGACGGCCGGGCCTGCGGCGATGGCGGTGCTGGAGCGCGCGGGGGCCGCCGTCATCGCCCACGACGGCGACACGCTGACGCTGTCCGGGCTGGCCGCCGGGCAGGTGGTGACCGCGCTGAACGACGGCGGCGTGCCATTTTCCGAGGTGTCGGCGCACCGGGCGACGCTCGAAGAGGCGTACATGGAGCTGACCAGGGACGCGGTGGAGTACCGGGCGGTCGGGCGGTGAGCGCCGGAACGACGACGCCGGTGCGGCCCGATGATGCGGCTGGGGCGGCAAGATTTGGTTTCCTGAACGGCTTCGCCTCGTTGCTCAGAGCGGAATGGATCAAGTTCAGGTCGGTCAGGGGCTGGGTGATCGGGATGATCGTCGCGGTCGTGGTCATGGAGTTCATGGGACTGTTCCTGGCCCAGGCGCACGTCGGTTGCCAGGTTTCTGGTGGACCGGCCAAGAGCGGGGCGGCGTGCGTTCAGCCCATGCCGCTGGGGCCGGGCGGCGAGGCGGTGAACGATCAGTACTACTTCGTGCACCAGCCGCTAGGGTCCAGCGGCACCCTCACCGTGCGGCTGACGTCGCTGACCGGGTGGTACGGGGGTAACGGGGGCGTGCCCGCCGCGCCCAGCAATCCGCTGGCGGGCCTCCAGCGCGGCCTGCAGCCGTGGTCCAAGGCCGGGATCATCATCACCGACAGCACCAAGCAGGGGTCCGCGTACGCGGCGATCATGTCAACCGGCAGCCACGGCGTGGCCATGCAGTACAACTACACGTCGTCGGTGGCCGGGCGGCCGGGTGCGGTCGGGCCGGCGTCGCCGCGGTGGCTGCGGCTGGTGCGTTCCGGGGACGCGATCAGCGGCTACGACTCAGCCGACGGGGCGCACTGGACCCTGGTCGGGGCCGCGCACCTGGCCGGGCTGGCCGACACCGTGCAGGCCGGGATGTTCGCCACCTCGCCCCAGCACACGCAGGTGACCCAGTTCGTTGGCCACTCGCAAGGGCAGATCAGCCCGAGCCTGGCCACCGGGGTGTTCGACCACGTCCGGCTGTCCGGCGGTTCGGCTGGCGGGGGTGGCGCGTGGACCGGGGACAACGTCGGGAGCAATCAGCCGTTCGGGCCCGGATCCACGCAAGCCGAGACGTTCCACCAGGCCGGGGGGCGGTTCACGATCACCGGGTCCGGCGACATCGCCCCCGTGGTGAACGGGATGGGCAGCGGGCCCACCGCGTCCATCTCCCAGCACTTGATCGGCACGTTCGCGGGGCTGATCGCGGTGGCGGTGGTGGCGGTCATGTTCATGACCGCGGAGTACCGGCGGGGCCTGATCCGGCTCACGCTGGCGGCCAGCCCGCGCCGGTGGCGGGTGCTGGTGGCGAAGGCCGTCGTGGTGGGCGCGGTGTCGTTCGTGGCGGGACTGGTGGCCGCGGTCATCGCGGTGCCGATCGGGGCCCATATCGACCACGTCAACGGGCTGTACGTGTTCCAGGCCTCGGCGGCGACCACGGCGCGGGTGCTGGCCGGGACGGGCCTGCTGCTGGCCGTCATGGCCGTGCTCGCGCTGGCCATCGGCAGCATGGTGCGGCGCAGCGCGGTCGCGGTCACCGCCGTGATCGTGGGAATCGTGGTGCCTTACTTCCTGGGCGTCGCCCAGGTGCTGCCCACCAGCGCGTCGGAGTGGCTGATGCGGGTCACCCCGGCCGCGGGCTTCTCCGTTCAGCAGAGCCTGGTGGTGTATCCGCAGGTCACCAACTCCTACACGACGCCGAACGGCTACTACCCGCTGGGGCCGTGGGGCGGGTTCGCGGTGCTGTGCGGCTGGGCTCTGGTCGCGATGGCCGGGGCCGTGTACCTGCTGCGCCGGAGGGACGCATGAACATGACACTGGCGGTGCGGCGGGACGCGCTGCACGCGGAGTGGACCAAGCTGCGCACGGTGTCAGGGCCGGCCTGGCTGCTGGCCGGGCTGGTGGCGGCCACGGTGGGGGTGGGCGCCGCGGTGGACGCCGCCTCCCGCTGCCCGGCGGGCGAGGTGTGCCAGGTGGACACGGCCAAGCTCACGTTCACCGGGATCGACCTCGGGCAGGCGGTCGTCGCCATCCTGGCCGTACTGGCCTTCAGCAACGAGTACAGCAACGGCATGATCCGGGTGACGCTGGCCGCGATGCCCCGGCGGGGGCTGGTGCTCGCGGCTAAGGCGGCCCTGGTCACCGGCCTGGTCCTGGTGGCGGGGGCGGTCGGCGTGCTCGGGTCGCTGCTGGCCGGGCGGCTCATGCTGCCCGGCCACGGGTACACCGTGGCCCGGGGGTTCACGGCGCTGTCGCTGAGCGACGGGCCGATGCTGCGGGCAGCGGCCGGATCCATCCTGTACCTCGGGCTGATCGCGCTGCTCAGCCTCGGCGTGGCCGCCCTGGTCCGGGAGGCGGCGGTGGCCATCGGGGTGGTGCTGGCGCTGCTTTACCTGTTCCCGATCATCGTCGCCTCGGTCGGCGCCGACCCGCACTGGCAGCGGCACCTGGAACAGATCGGGCCGATGCAGGCGGGGCTGTACATCCAGGCCACCACCAACCTGCACGCCCTGCCGCTCAGCCCCTGGGCCGGCCTCGGCGTGCTCGCTCTTTGGTCTGCTGGGGCCCTGCTGCTCGGCGCCCTATCCCTCAGCCTCCGCGACGCCTGACACCTTCTACGACCAGCCGATGACCGCCGGCGCCATCTACACCGTGGCCGGCAACGGCACCCAGGGGTTCTCCGGCGAGGGCGGACCAGCCACCAACGCCGAACTCGAAGACCCGAACGGGGTGACGGTGGACAGCGCAGGCAACCTAGTCATCGCCGACACCGGCAACAACCGGATCCGGGTGCGAAGCCCGCGCGTGGTCTCCTCGAAACCCGTGCAGCCCCGTACGTGAAGTGCGGGGCTGCACGGGTCTGGCGGCGCGAGCTCAGGGGCGTTTGGGGAGGTTGTTGACGATCGTCGACTGGACGGCCATGGCTTCGCGGTCGTAGCGGGGGCCGACCGCCTGGACGTTTATGCCGAGCGGCTGGAAGGTGGTGCGGCTGAAGATGCCGGTCCAGGCCCCACTTCGCCCGAAATGGACACGGATTCCCACGCAGACCCGGCCCAGTATGTCGGTCACCTTGGGCACGACGGTCAAGCCAGGTACATCTGCGAGTGCGTGGTACATCGCCGCCTGCTGAGCAGGGGTCAGGTCGACATGCATCAGCAGGTCGCGATAAGCGGCACCGTGGCCAGGGCGTCGCCCGGGCCGGGCTCGAGGGCGCGCTCGCGCTGATCGCCGCGGCCGGAGGTGGTCTGGTCGAAGCCATCTCCGAGACCACGGCCGGCCGTACGGCTCAGGACCGGTTCCTGTTCAGCGCCACGGTCGAACTGTTCGAGGACTGCGGGTTCGCGCGCGGCCGGCAGGTCGGCAAGCACGCCTGGACCGTGAGCCGGGAGGTCGCTCCCACGGCCTGATTCGGGCCCCGGTTAGGTGGCGTGGGTGGGTGGCCCGGCGCAGCCGTTCAGGTTGAATTCTGTTTTGGCTTAATGAACGGCTGCGCACAACCTGGACAGGCGCTGCTGAAGTGTGTAATCGTTACCTGGATTAATCGTTATCTGGCGTCACGATCCCTGACGATCATCCGATAGCGGGCCGTCAGGTATGGGGCACGCCCACCAGAGCGCCGGTATCAGCCCGGCTAACCGAAGGAGTCACGATGGGAGCAGAACCTACCCGCTGCGCGTTCGCTGGCATGCTGACTGCGCTGGCCGCCGGGCTCGCGCTGCTGGTCCCTGCCGCCAGTGCGGGTGCCAGTGTCATCCCGCAGGCCACGAGCCGGCCCGATGACGTCGTGCTCATCCAGAACGTTGCCACCGGCAAGTGCCTGGACATGACCGGCGATTCCAAGAGCGAAGGCGCTGAGCCCCAGCTCTGGACGTGCAACGGGAACGAACAGCAGCGATGGGAATTCGATGCGGTCGGGAGTTATTACCTGGTCGTGGACGACGCCTCCGGCCTGTGCTTGTCGATCAGCGGTAACGACACGCAGCCCGGCGGCGAAGTTATCCAGTGGCCCTGCAACCAAAGCGGTGGCGACGCCTGGGAGCTGTGGCAAAAGCAGACACTCAATATGCCCTCTGGGCAGTACCGGCTCGCAAATCTGGGTGACGGGCTCGATGTCATGCAGCCCTCGGGATGTGGGACCGCGAACGGCACCAAGATGTTCGTGAACGTCGCCACCGATTGTTCCGACAACATCTGGCACACCTAGACCGTACGGATCCCGGTCGGCGTGCGCCGACCGGGATCCGGGCCTGGCTATCCGGAAGCAGAACGTCCGCAATGGCCGCTAGCGTCGCGCCATGACCAACATCGACTACCCCTGGGAACCACCACTGGCCGGCACCGAGGCCGAGCACCTGACCGGTGCACTGGACCGGCTGCGCACCACCTTCCGCTGGAAGGCGGACGACCTCGACGCTGACGGGCTGCAGACCCGCGTCGGCGCGTCCTCGCTGACCATCGGCGGCCTGCTCAAGCATCTGGCCATCTGTGAGGACTACAAGTTCAGCACCAAGCTGACCGGGGAGCCGCTGGGCGCGCCGTGGGTTGGCCTCGGCTGGGACGGCAGCGACGACGAGTGGGAGTTCACCACGGCCAGGGACGATTCGCCGGAGCAGCTCTACGCGCTCTGGGACGGCGCCGTCGAACGCGCCCGCGGCCGGGTGAGCGCTGCCCTGGCCGAGGGCGGGCTTGACCAGCTCGTCCACGACACCGGGCCCGATGGCGCCCAGGCCAGCCTGCGCCG
Organism: Streptosporangiaceae bacterium; assembly: GCA_036267135.1. Classification (GTDB taxonomy): domain Bacteria; phylum Actinomycetota; class Actinomycetes; order Streptosporangiales; family Streptosporangiaceae; genus PALSA-505. The sequence continues at coordinate 22,050 of DATAWQ010000068.1, forward strand.
CCTGGTGTGCGACATGATCGAAGAATACGGTCGGCACACCGGGCACGCCGATCTGCTCCGCGAGGCCGTGGATGGACGAGTCGGCGAGGATCCTCCGGCCGGATGGCGCGCGAAATCGGGAGGGTAGCCCTGGCTTAGGCTGGCGACGCCGCCGAAGCCAGGAGAGGGCCATGTCGCGTCCAGCCGCCAGTCGTCGCAGTAGTGAGTGGTTCGGGGCCAGCGGGCGGTCGGGGATGGTGTACCGGTCCTGGATGCGCAGCCAGGGCTTCGGCCCGCAGGTGTTCGACGGCCGTCCGGTGATCGGGATCGCCACGACCTGGTCCGAGCTGGCCCCGTGTAACGCGCACCTGCACCGGCTCGCCGAAGCGGTCAAGCGGGGCGTGTGGCAAAGCGGCGGGTTCCCGCTGGAGTTCCCCGTGCTGGCCACGGGCGAGACGCTGATGCGGCCGACCGCGATGTTCTACCGCAACCTGCTGGCCATGGAGGCGGAGGAGCTGATCCGGGCCAACCCGCTCGACGGCGTGGTGCTGCTGTCCGGCTGCGACAAGACCACACCGGGCCTGCTGATGGCGGCCGCGAGCGTGGATCTGCCCGCCGTCATGGTCACCGGCGGGCCGATGCTGAACGGCAAGTTCCGCGGTGCGGACGTCGGCTCCGGCACGCATGTGTGGAAGTTCGAGGCCGAGGTGCTGGCGGGCCGGATGACCGAGGCCGAGTGCCTGGCCGCCGAGGGCTGCATGGCCCGCTCGAACGGGCACTGCATGACGATGGGCACCGCCTCGACGATGGCCTGCATGGCCGAGGCGCTGGGCATGCAGTTGCCGGGCTCGGCGGCCTGGCCAGCGGTGGACGCAAGGCGTTTCGAGACCGCCCAGGAGGCCGGGGCCCGGGCCGTGGCGCTGGTCGAGGAGGACCTTTGCCCCAGCCAGATCATGACCCGCGCCGCCTTCGAGAACGCGATCAGGGCCAACGCCGCGATCGGGGGTTCCACCAACGCGATCATCCACCTGCTGGCCATCGCGGGGCGGCTGGGCGTCCCGCTGAGGTTGGACGACTTCGACGAGCTCGCGGGCTCGGTGCCGACCCTGGTGAACCTGATGCCCACCGGGAAGTTCCTGATGGAGGACTTCTGCTACGCCGGCGGTCTGCCCACGGTGCTGGATGAGCTGGCCGGCGCGGGTCTGCTGCACACCGGCCAGATCACCGTGACCGGGCAGGGTATCGGCGCCAACGTGGCGGGCGCGCCCTGCTGGAACCGAGAGGTCATCCGGCCGTTCGGCGACCCGCTCCAGCCGCCCGGATCGGGCACCGCGGTGCTGCGCGGCAACCTGTGCCCCCGCGGCGCGGTGATCAAGCAGTCGGCCGCCTCGCCCGCGCTGCTGACCCACCGCGGCCGGGCCCTGGTGTTCGACTCGCCCGAGGCCTACCACCAGGTGGCGGGCGACCCCGGTCTCGACGTGACCGCCGACGACGTCCTGGTCATCAGGGGAGCAGGGCCGCGTGGCTATCCCGGCATGCCCGAGGTGGCCAACGTCCCGCTGCCGGCCAAACTGCTCCGCCAGGGGGTCACCGACATGGTCCGGATCTGCGACGGCCGGATGAGCGGGACCGGCTACGGCACCGTGGTGCTACACGTGGCGCCCGAGTCAGCCGACGGCGGGCCCATCGCGCTGGTCCGCACCGGCGACGTCATCGCGCTGGATGTGCCCGGCCGGACCCTGACCCTCGACGTTGGCGACGACGAGCTGGAGCGCCGCCGCGCGTCCTGGACGCCGCCACCGATGCCGAGGACGGGGTACGCCTGGCTGTACACCCAGCACGTGCTGCAAGCCGATCAGGGGGCCGACTTCGGCTTCCTGGTCGGTTCCCGCGGCCACGACGTGCCGAGGGATTCCCACTGAACGCGCCTCCGTGGTGGCTACGGACGGTGACGGAGGATGTGGAAAATTACTACAGAGTTGGTGAAATTTCCACTAATCACGGCCGTAGACAGTTATGGTGCAATTGCTGGCGGGGCTGACGGTCCCCCGCTCCCCAAGCAGCCCCGCCAGCATTTTTTCGCTGTAGCGTGACGGGCATGACGGGTGCCGCCAGCCCGCGGTCGCTGATCGTGACGGGGGTCGCGAGCCTGGCCGTCCGCCAGCCACTGACCGGTCCCAGGGGCCCGGCGCGGATGGTCGCCGCGGGCCCGGGCGCGGTGTACCTGGAGCTTCCCGCGTCGGCTCCGGAACCCAGGGTGCTCGTGGTGGCCGCGGCCGACACCTCGCGGCTGCCCAACGCCGTCGCCGTCGCTCCCGAGGCGCTGGCCCACATCGCGACCAGCCCGCCCGGCGATGAGGCCTGGGTCGGGCGGGGCACCGTGCAGGCGGGGGAACTCACGGTCCGGGTGCTGCGGTGGTGGGATCCGTCCCCGGTGCTCGGGCCGCTGTCCCGGGTCCGGGTCGAGCAGGGCGCGGCCACGTTGCACCGGGCCTGCGTCGCCGCGAACTGCGGGGCCAGCCTGGCCGGTCACGACGCCCCGGCCGCGCTGGCCGGTTGCTCGGCCGAAGGCGACCTGGCCGGCGCCGTGGAGGCGGCGGAGCAGATGGTGGGGCTCGGCGTCGGGCTGGTGCCCGGCGGGGACAACATGATCAGCGGGCTGCTGCTCGCGCTGCGGCTGCTGGGCGGCGCGATCTCCGGCGGGACCAGAGCGGTCTGGCTGGCGGACTGGCTCGGCGCGGCGGTCACCTCGGACGCGGCGCGGCGGACGACGTCGCTCGGGGCCACCTTGCTGTACTGCGCCGCGCACGGCCAGGCCACGGCGGAGGTGTCGGCCGTCCTGCACGGCTTGGCCGGCCAGGAGCCGCTCGGCCCGGCCACGCGGGCCCTGCTGGCCACCGGCCGCGTGCCAGCCACCGGTCGCGTGCCTGCCACCGCGCCCACGCCAGCCATCGGACCCGCACCAGCCAGTCAGGCGCTGACCGGGCCGGGGGCGGGCCCCGATCTGGCCTGGGGCCTGGTGGCCGGCTGCCGGGCGGCGGTGGCGCTGGCCTCGCCCGCCCGCTGACCGCTCCTCGCGCCGCTCCTGGGGGCACCCCGCCCGGTGAGCCAAGCGGTCCCGCTGAGGTCGGCGGGCGGCGTCCGGCACAATGGCGGCCATGCCTATCCCGCTCACCGGTACCCAGCACGAGATCTCCGCGGGCGACTACACCGCGACCGTGACCGAACTCGGCGCTGGCCTGCGCGAGCTGCGCCACCGCGGCCGGTCTCTGCTGGCCGGGTACGAGGTCGGCCAGCTACCGCCCGCCGGCGCGGGGCAGTTGCTGGCCCCTTGGCCGAACCGGGTGGACGGCGGCCGCTACTGCGTGGACGGCAGGCACTTCCAGCTCGACCTCAGCGAACCCGCGGCGGCCAACGCGATCCACGGCCTGACCCGGTGGGCCAACTGGACGCCGGACGAGCAGGACGAGGACCGGGTGTGGCTGCACCACAACCTGCTCGGGCGGCCCGGTTACCCGTTCTGCCTGCACCTGGAGGCCGAATACCGGCTCGATCCCGAGGCCGGGCTGCGGTTCGAGCTGACCGCGCGCAACGACGGCAGCGAGCGCGCCCCCTACGGCACCGGATCGCATCCGTACCTGACCGCCGGGACGGCGCGCGTCGACGAATGCGAGCTGACCCTCCCGGCGGCGCGCTGGCAGCCGGCCAGCGACCGGGGCATACCGTTCGGGCCGGCCCAGGACGTCGGGGACAGCCCGTACGACTTCCGCACGGCCCGCCCGATCGGCGATGTCCGGCTCGATCACGCGTTCACCGATCTGCTCCGGGACTCCGACGGGCGCGCCTCGGTCCGGCTGACCGGGCCCGTGAAGGGGGAAGGGGAGGTGGGTGGGGTGACGCTGTGGGTGGACGAGGGTTACCGGTGGCTGCAGGTGTTCACCGGCGACCCGCTGGACGAGCAGCACCGCAGGCGGGCGCTCGCGGTCGAGCCGATGAGCTGCCCGCCGAACGCCTTCGTCACCGGCACCGACCTGCTCGTCCTCGAGCCGGGCCAGACCGTCCGGCACTCCTGGGGTGTGCAGGCTCTCGCCGGATAACGGCTCAGCCGTCGCGGGCTCGCAGGACGGCGGTCACGCGGGCCAGGTCTTCGGGCGTGTCGACGTCGTCGGGACGGCCGGTGTCGCCGCACTCGACCTGGGTGACCAGGTCGCGGTGCTCGCGCAGGAACACCCGCGCACCGACGTCGCCGGCCGAGGCGGCGATCACCTCGGGCCAGTGGCGGCGGGCGATCAGCACCGGGTTGCGGGGCCGGCCGTCGTAGCCGGCCACCGCCACGCTGGCGCCGTCCCGGTGGGCGGCGATGAGCCGGCGGACCGCTTCCGCGCCGACCAGCGGCTGGTCGGCCAGCGCGATCACGGCCGCCGAGACGTCATCTGGCAGTGCGCGCAGCCCGGCCACCAGCGACGATCCCATGCCGGTGGGCCAGTCCGGGTTGGGCACCACGATCGCGCCGGGCGGCTCGACGCTGACCGCCCCGGTGACCACGAGAACCGGCGCGGCGCCACCGTCCCGCAGCAGGGCGACGCCCCGGTCGGCCAGCCGCTGCCCGCCGATCTCGACCAGCGCCTTGGGCCGCCCCAGCCGACTGCCCTCTCCCGCCGCCAGCAGCACTCCCGCAACCCGCACTTCCATGATCATCAAGGGTACCGCCCGGAATACTGGGGTGCGCCGGGCCGCACTAACGCTTAAGGTGCGACTGAAATAACGATTTACCGGAAGGCCGGGGTAACAGGATGAACGAGGTGCTCGTTGAGCTTTTCCGCCATAAGACCTGGGCGACCCTGCTGCTTATCGAGGCCTGCGGCGGTCTGGATGAGGAAGCGCTCGAAGCGACGACGCCAGGCACGTACGGGTCGATCAGGGACACGCTGCACCACCTGGTCGCGGCGGATGAGAGTTACCTCGGCACGGTGACGGGCGAGCACCCGGCTCATCCGCTGCCCGACGAGGGTGTCTCGCTGGCCACCCTGGCGGATCTGACCCGCCAGCTAGGCCCGCAGTGGGAGGCCCTGGCCCGCGATCCCGGGATCGGAAGCCGCGAGATAGTCACCGGGGACGGCTGGCGCACGCCGGTCGCCATCCCGATGGCCCAGGCGATCGCCCACGCCGAAGGCCACCGCGGCCACGTGCTGTCTGTTCTCGGTGCGCACAACATCGAGCTTCCCGGCCTCGACATCGGCGAGGATTTCGATGTCTGGCATCACGGCATCGCCACCGGACTGATGCGAGAAGTCGCGGCCGAGCCAGGTTAGCCGTGATGAATACGGCCGTCGGTCTGGGTGAGCGGCTGGCCGGAGCCGCCCCAGCGGAGCTGGATGAGCTCGGCGGCGACGGAGACCGCGGTTTCTTCGGGGGTACGGGCGCCGAGGTCCAGGCCGATCGGCGAGCGCAGCCGGGCCAGCTCGTCTTCGGTCAGGCCGGCCTCGCGCAGCCGCTCGACCCGGTCGTCGTGGGTGCGCCTGCTGCCCATCGCGCCGATGTAGGCGGCGGGCTTGCGCAGCGCCACCTCGAGCAGCGGCACGTCGAACTTGGGGTCGTGAGTCAGCACGCAGATGACCGAGCGCTCGTTGGTGTCCACCCCCGCCAGGTAGCGGTGCGGCCAGTCCACCACGACCTCGTCGGCGTCGGGGAAACGAGCCCGGGTGGCAAAGAGCCCGCGGGCGTCGCACACGGTCACCCGGTAGCCGAGGAACTTGCCCACCTTCGCGACCGCGGCGGCAAAATCGATCGCACCGAACACCAGCATGTGCGGCGGCGGGGCGAACGAGTTCACGAACACGCTCAGCTCGTCGCCGAGCCGCTCCCCGTGCTCCCCGTACCGCCGGACCCCGGTGACGCCCTGGGCCAGCATGCCCCGCACGTCGTCGTCCACGGCGTCGTCGAGCCGCGCACCTGAGCCCAGGCTGGCCGGCTCGCCCGCCGCCGCGGCGCCCCACACCACCCGGCGCGCGCCGGTCCGCCCAGGCCCGGCCGTCACGGTCGCGACCGCCACCGGCTCGTCCCTGCGCACCGCCGCCGCCACCTCGCCCAGCTCGGGAAACCGCTCCTTGTCCACCCGCTCGACGAACACGTCAAGAATCCCGCCGCAGGTCAGCCCCACCGCGAACGCGTCGTCGTCGCTGACCCCGTAGGTTTCGAGCACCGGCACGCCGGTCTCGATCACCTGGCGGGCCAGCTCGTACACCGCGCCTTCCACGCAGCCGCCCGAGATGCTGCCGACCACCTCGCCGCCGTTGGACACGGCCAGCGCCGCCCCGGCCTCCCGCGGCGCGCTCCGGTAGGTGCGCACCAGCGTGGCCAGCCCGAACGCCTCGCCGGACGCCCACCACTGCATAACCTCATCGAGAATGTCGCGCACCCGCCCAGGTTAAGCGGGCCCAGCCCAAGACGCGAGTGCCCGCGACACGGGTGCGCCGCGGGCTCTACTCGACGATCTTGGAGATAGGGATCTCCAGGATGTCCCTGGCGCCGGCGGTTTTGAGTGCTGGGATCAGCTGGTTGATGTCGCTCTTGGGGACCACCGTCTCGACCGCGTTCATCTCACCAGCGGCCAACGTGGTGATGGTGGGGGACGACATCGCGGGGAGCATGGCGGTGACCTCGGAGAGTTTGTCGGCGTCTACGTTGAGCTTGAGCAGGACGCGGCCACGGGCTTTGATGGCGCCACGCAGGAGCAGCATGATGTCCTCCATGGCGGTGCGCTTGTCCTGGTCGGCGTAGGCCTGGGGGTCGGCGACGAACTCGGTGTAGCTGGTCACGACCGTGTCCAGGATGCGCAGGCCGTTGCGCCGCAGCGACGAGCCGGTCTCGGTCAGATCCACGATCGCGTCCACGATGTCGGGGACCTTGGCCTCGGTCGCCCCGTAGGACGGCACGACGATGGCCTTCACCCCGTGCTGGTCCAGGAAGCGCTTGGTCAGCGACGGGAACTCGGTCGAGATCCGGACGGCGTCGGGCAGATCGGCCACCGACTGCCACGGCGCTCGCTCCGGCACCGCCAGCACCACCCGCACCGGGCGCGAGGTCGCCTTCGAATACTGCAACTCCCCCAGCGAGACCACGTTCGCCTCGGTCTCCTCGATCCAGTCGCGGCCGGTGATCCCGATGTCGAACAGCCCGCGCTCCAGATAGGACGGAATCTCCTGCGGCCGCAGGAACCGCACCTTGTCGATGCGCGGGTCGTCGATCGAGGCGTGATAGTCCCGGTCAGAAGACCGCCGCACGGTCAGATCGGCGGCGTCGAACAGTTCGAGGGTGGCCTTTTCCAGCGAACCTTTGGGGAGCACAAGCGAAAGCACGATCAAGACCTTTCCCATAATGAACGGCTGCGCGAGGTCAACGGCATCGGCCGGCGAACGCCGGCGGAGGCGGGCCTCAAAAGCGGGGACACGCGGGCTGACCGCCGCCGGTAGGCAGCGGCTGCTTCGGTGTGGTATTTCGGGTGCAGTGACTTCAGGTACGGGGGGCTCCGGTTAATGTCGCGGAGCCTGCGGATGCCCGAAGGCCTGTGCTTGATGAATGGGCGCGTGGCCGGGATGCCCGTGCTCGGTCGGCGCTGCGGGGGGCGTGCAGCGGATCGAGCGGAGGACCAGGGCGGTGTCCAGTGCGGCCACGGCGGCCTCCCATCCCTTGTCTTCGGCGCTGCCCGGCAGACCGCTGCGGTCGCGGGCTTGCTCTAGGTTGTCACACGTGAGCACGCCGTTACCCACCGGGGTGCCGGCGTCCAGGGCGGCGCGGGTCAGGCCGGCGGTGACCGCGTCGCACACGTACTCGAAGTGCGGGGTGCCGCCGCGGATAACCGCGCCGAGGCAGACCACCGCGTCGTGGCGGCGGGCCAGCTCGGCGGCGACCACCGGCAGCTCGACCGCGCCGGCCACCCGGATCACGACCGGCTGGTGCACGCCGCAGGCCTGCGCCGCGGCCACGGCGCGCGAGGTCAGCGAGTCGGTGATCTCCGCGTGCCAGCGGGTCGCGGCGATGGCCAGGGTGAGCCCGGCGGCGTCTACCGTGACGGCGCCCGGGCGGCCCTCCCCGCTCATGGGGTGATCCTGGTCAGGGCGCGCCGAGGTGCGGTGGTGGCGGGTGTCATCCGGTTCCCTTCACCGGGCTTCCGCTGGCCGGCTCGTTGTCATGGCCACCGTTCAGGAAACCAATCTCCTCGATCTGGTGCCCGAGTCTGTCCCGCTTGGCGGTCAAGTAGCGCCGGTTCTCCTCGGTGACCAGGACCGGCAGCGGCAGCCGGCCCAGGATGTCGAGGCCGAAGCCGGTCAGGCCGCTGACCTTGGCCGGGTTGTTGGTGAGCAGGCGGATCGAGCGGACGCCCAGGTCGGCGAGCATCTGCGCGCCGGTGGAGTACTCGCGGGCGTCGGCGGGCAGGCCGAGCTCCAGGTTGGCGTCCACGGTGTCGGCGCCGGCGTCCTGCAGGTTGTAGGCCCGCAGCTTGCTGAGCAGGCCGATGCCGCGGCCTTCGTGCCCGCGCAAGTAGAGGACGGCGCCGCGGCCTTCGGCGGCGATCGCGGCCATGGCGGCGGCGAGCTGGGCGCCGCAGTCGCAGCGGCGGGAGCCGAACACGTCGCCGGTGAGGCATTCGGAGTGCACCCGGGTGAGCAGGTCCTGGCCGTCGCCGATGTCGCCGAGCATCAGCGCGACGTGCTCGGTGCCGTCCACCGGGTTGAGGTAGCCGTACGCCTGCCACACGCCGTAGGCGTTGGGCAGCCTGGTCTGCACGACCCGGCGGACGATCGGCTCGGTGTGCCTGCGGTGCTCGATGAGCTGGGAGATCGAGATCAGCGGCAGGCCGTGCTCGTCGGCGAAGCGGCGCAGCGCGGGCAGCCGGGCCATGGACCCGTCGTCGTTGACCACCTCGGCCAGCACCCCGACCTCGGGCAGCCCGGCCAGCCTGGCCAGGTCGACGGCGGCCTCGGTGTGGCCGGGGCGGCGCAGCACGCCGCCCTCGTGGTAGCGCAGCGGGAAGATGTGGCCGGGGCGGACCAGCTCGTAGGGCTCGGTGGCCGAGTCCACCAGGACCTTGACCGTCCTGGCCCGGTCGGCGGCGGAGATCCCGGTGGTGACGCCGTCCCTGGCGTCCACGCTGACCGTGAACGCGGTGCGCATCCGCTCGTTGTTCTGGTTGGTCATCAGCGGGATCTGCAGCCGGTCCAGGTCGGGGCCTGGCATCGGCACGCAGATGACGCCGCTGGTGTAGCGGATCATGAAGCCGAGCAGCTCCGGGGTGGCCTTGGCCGCAGCGAAGATGATGTCGCCCTCGTTCTCCCGGTCCGCGTCGTCCACCACGACGACCGCGCGGCCCGCGGCGATGTCGGCGATGGCGCGCTCGACGGTGTCCAGCGGGGTGTCCTCCTGGGTGTTGATCGTCATGACTGCGCACCTCCGGCGAGAAGCTTTTCGACATACTTGGCGATCACGTCGACTTCGAGGTTGACCGTGTCGCCGGGCTGCTTGTGGCCGAGCGTGGTGCGCCGCAGCGTCTCGGGTATCAGGCTGACCTCGAACCACGCCAAGCGAGAGCGCCCGGGTGGATCTTCACCGGTGGCGCTGACGGTGAGGCTGACCCCGTCCACGCCGATCGAGCCCTTCTCGACCACGTATCGGGCCAGGCTGGGCGGGAGTTCGATACGGACGACGTCCCAGTTGCCGCCTGGGCTGCGGGACACGATCGTGCCGGTGCCGTCCACGTGGCCCTGGACCATGTGGCCGCCGAGCCTGCCGTCCAGGCGCATCGGGCGCTCCAGGTTGACCGGGCTGCCCGGGCGCAGGTCGCCGAGGGAGGACCGGTTCAGGGTCTCCAGCATCACGTCGGCGGTGAACGTGCCGTCGTGGGTGCCGGTGACCGTCAGGCAGACACCGTTGATGTTGAGCGAGTCGCCGTGGCCGGCGTCGCTGGTGACCAGCGGCCCGCGGACGGTGATGCGCGCGGCGTCGGCCAGGCGCTGGACGCCGACGACCTCGCCAAGTTCTTCCACGATCCCGGTGTACATCGCAGTCCCTCCTGAAGCCGTTATGCCAGCGCGGCTCCGGGGGAACGTGCGGCTCACGCGCGGACGCGTGAGAGCGGTCCGTGAGGACCGCCGCGTGTCTCCTCCCATCCGGGCTTTAACCGTCGGTACCGGAATTCCACCGGTTCAACCGTTCCCCGTCCCCAGTGCTGGTTAGCACCATGCTGCTCAGCACTGGGCTGCACAGCTCCGCGGACGTGGACCGGGTCGCGGACTGTAACCGCCGGCTCGGAGTTTCACCGACCCCGGAGTACACGTTGCTCGGTTAACCAGTGTGCCATGAGTGATATTCCCCTGTATGCACCCACCCGGGTAGGGAATTAATTTCCTCAGGTCAGCGGCCTAGCGGCCTCAGGTCAGGCGGGCCAGGTGGGCGAGCGGCCGAGCATCGCGACGATCTCGTCCAAGGCGCCGGCGCCGGGCGGCGCGGTGCGAGCCGGGGCGAACGCGGCCTTCGGCTGGGTCCGGTAGTCGCCGCCGGGGACCACGGCGGCGACCCGGCGGGAGGCCTCGAGCACGGCCGGGTCCAGGGTGAGGTCCACGCCCAGGGAGCGGGCCACGTCCCAGCCGTGCACGGTGTAGTCCACCAGGTGGAACCCGACCGCCTGGCGGCCGGGGAAGGTGACGTTGGGCAGGATCTCGGGCAGCGCGAACGGCCGGTCGAGCACGCCCTCCTCGGCGAACGCGGCCAGGACCTCGTCGGCCGCGGCGGCGTAGGCCTTGGCCGGGTCGGCGGGCGGCGGGCCTGGGCGCCAGTCGGCCAGGTCTGCGGCGCCGCCGCGGGCGGAGGCGGCGAAGCCGTGGTGCTGGGCGATCATGTGGGCCAGCAAGTTACCCAGGTTCCACGGGCCGCACGGGGTGGGGCGGGTCAGGTCGGCCGGGGTCACCCGGCTGACCAGGTCGACGCTGGCCCGGACCGCGCGGGCGTCGAGGTCGGTGACTGGTTCCTTGGGCATGGTCACTCCGATCGGGTCCGGGGGCGGCGCGGGTGCGGTTCAGCGAGCACGGTTTAGCGAGCACGGGTCAGCGGGACCAGGGGGCGTGCGAGGTGGCCCGTTCGGCGTGGGCGCGGAGGGCCTGCACCGCGGCGGCCGGGTCGTCGGCGTCGTAGACCGCCGAGCCCGCCACGAAGACGTCGGCGCCCGCCTCGGCGCAGCGCTCGATGGTGTCCGCGGTGACTCCCCCGTCCACCTGGAGCCAGATCGAGCCGCCGTGCCTGGCGATCAGCTCACGCGAGCGGCGCAGCTTGGGCAGCACCATGTCCAGGAAGTGCTGGCCGCCGAAACCGGGTTCCACGGTCATCAGCAGCAGCATGTCGATCTCGGGCAGCAGGTCGGCGTAGGGCTCGACCGCGGTGCCCGGGTTCACCGCGAGCCCGGCCCTGGCCCCGGCCGACCGCAGCGCGCGCAGCGTGCGCACCGGGGCGTGCACGGCCTCGGCGTGCACGGTGACGCTGCGGGCGCCGGCCTCGGCGAACTGCGGCGCCCAGCGGTCCGGGTCCTCGATCATCAGGTGGCAGTCGAGCGGCAGGCTGGCGTGCTTGAGCAGCGCCTCCACCACCGGCAGGCCGATGGTCAGGTTCGGCACGAAGTGGTTGTCCATGACGTCCACATGCAGCCAGTCGGCCACGCCCGCGACGGAAGACGCCTCGTCGGCCAGCCGGGCGAAGTCGGCCGACAGGATGCTGGGTGAAATCTGGACAGCCATCACTGGGAGTTTAGGCGGCGGGCGGCGGCCCGGGGGGCCCCGGGAGGGTGAGATCGGGGGTGAACCGGGGCCGGGCGGTGGGCGGGCTCAGGCCGGTGGGCGGGCTCAGGCTGGGATGCCGACCGCGTCGATGGTGACGTTCACCGTCGGGCCGACCATGCCCTTCTTGCCGGTCACCCCGAAGCTGGTCCGGTCCAGCCGGGTGCTGACCCGGAAGCGGGCCGCCCCGTTCTCGGTCGCCGCCTCGTGCACGCGCAACTGGGCGGGGGTGCTGGTCCCGTGCGCGGTGACCGAACCGGCCACCACCCAGTCGGCGCCGTCCTGGCGCACCTCGGTCCCGGTGAAGGTGATGTCCGGGTGAGCCTTGGCGTCGATCAGGGCGGCCGACGTCACGTCGGAGTCGCGCTTGGCGTTGCCGGAGGCGTAGCTGCCGGCGTCGACGACGGCCCGCACGCTGGAACCGGCCGGGTCCGCGGCGACGACGATCTCGCCGGACCGCAGCCGGAACGTGCCGTGCACGGTGAACAGGCCGAACATGGCCTTGACGTCGGCGCGGACGGTGCTGCGCTCGGGGTCGAGCCGGTAGCTGCCCGGAGCGGGGGTGGTCTGTGGCTGGGTCATGATCTGTGTCCTCCGATGTATGGCCCCTGGGCCCGAGCTTACGCAGGTGCGGACCGGCCCGCCGGTTCGACGCGCGGACCGGGACGTCCGGTGTGGGCGGCCCACGGCGCGTCCGGTTCGGTCTGCTCTATGGTGGCCGGATGGTGACGGTATCCGAGCTTGACCTGCCCGAGCTCGACCTGGGCTCGGGCGAGCTGGCCGGGGACGGCTACCACAGGAAGCTGGCCGAGCTGGCCGGGCCCAGGGAGCTGTCCTGGCTGGCGAAGTCGCCGCTGGCGTTCATCGTGCTCGACCGCGAGGCCGGCGAGTTCTTCCTGCGCTCCCGTGCCACCGCGTTCCCCGGCCAGCAGATCGCCGACCTGTTCGGGGTCGCGGCCGGCCCGCTGCGCGAGCAGATCGACGCCAACATCCTGAACCAGCAGGGCCAGCAGCACCGGCGGCTGCGCGCCCTGGTCGGGCCGGCCTTCACGCCACGGGCCGCGGACCGCTGGCGGCCGGCCATGCGCGGGTTCCTGGCTCAGCTCTGGTCGGCGATGGGACCGGGCGCCAGCTCGTGCGAGTTCGTGGCCGCGCTGGCCAAGCCGTACCCGTCGCTGACCATCGCCACCGTGCTCGGCGCGCCGGTGGCCGACGCGCCCCGGCTGCACGACTGGTCGAGCTGGGTACAGCGGCAGTTCGACATCCGCGCGCTGACCAGCCAGGTGCCCGAGATAGAGGGCGCCGTCACCGAGGTCTACGGCTACGTCGAGGCGCTGCTCGCCGAGCGCCGGGCCGCGTTGAAGGGCGAAGGGGCGCCGGGCGACGATCTGCTCACCTCGTTGCTGGCCGCCGAGGAGGCCGGGGACAAGCTGTCGCACACCGAGTGCGTCAACCTGGTGCTGAACGTGATCGCCGGCGGCATCGACACCACCCAGGCTCAGCTCGGGCACGCGATGCGGCTGTTCGCCGCCTATCCGGCCCAGTGGGCGGCGTTGCGCCGCCAGCCCGACCTGGTCGGGCGGGCGGTGGACGAGGTGCTGCGGGCCGAGCCGATCACCCCGTTCACCGCCCGGATCTGCCTGGCGGAGGTGGAGCACCGGGGGGTGACGTTCCCGGCGGGCACGATCGTGGCCGTCTGCTCCGAGCGGGCCAACCGGGAGCAGGACGGCGGTGAGGGGTTCGACATCACCGCGCCGCGGGACGGGCGGCTGCTGACCTTCGGCGCGGGCCCGCACTTCTGCCTCGGCGCCAACCTGGCCCGGGCCGAACTCGAAGAGGCGCTGACCTTCCTGGCGCCGCTGATGCCCGACCTCGCCGCCGCCGGGGACGCCGCGCTGGGCGGCGTCGAAGGCATCTACGGCGTCGAGTCGCTCCCGCTGCGCTGGTCGGCCGACGGCCGCGCATCAACCGCCACCCCCGCCCCCACATCCCCGTAGCCGCCCCGGACACGGCCCGGCCCGCCGTCATTGGGAAGGATCCTCGTCGTGCGAGCGGCCAGGATCCTTCCCAATGATGGGGTGGTCCTTATGGGGCGAGGATGTAGGTGACTGAGGGGGCGGGAGTGATCGTGCGGGTGTCGACGACGTTCCAGCCGGCCGGGCCGTTCATCTCGGTGATGGTGATGTGCGGACCCGAGACGGCGGTCACCCAGGCGACGTGGCCGTCGGATTCGGCGCCGTTCACGCCCGGCAGGAACACGGCGATGGAGTCGGCGCGGGGCGTGCCGGTCACCGTCCAGCCGTTGTAGGCGGCGTCGGTGGTCCAGTACTCGGCGTTGCCGTTGTTGGCCGGGTCGAAGAAATTGGGGTACAGATCCGTGTCGGCGTGGAACTGGTCAATGGCCCACCAGGTGCAGTACCCCTGCGCCCCCTCGTTGTAGCTCAGCGTGTGGCCGGTGGTGACCACGGTGGCATCGCCGGCGGTGTCACTGCCCACGGCGGTGCCACCCACGGCGGCGCTGGTGCTGGCGGCACTGCTGGTGAGGGCGCGGTTTGCGGTGGCCGCGGTGGCCGGGAACGTCGACGCGGTGAGCAGCAGACTCGTCGCGGTGAGGACCGCGGCCATCATCTGGGACCGCCGCGTCACCCTGATCTTCCTCAATTGCCCTGGCCCTTCCCCCGTTGCGCCCTTCGCGTCCATCTGGTCGTGCGCGAAGGGTAATTGTTCCCACACTATTAGTCACGGAGTGTCACCGTGGACATCCGGGGTCCGTGCTGGGGCTTGTGTGACGTGAGGGGTGTTTGTGGTGCGGTTGGTGGCCTGGGCGGGGGGTGGGTGACTGGGGCAGGCGGCTGGGTCCGGGGGCGGGGCGGTGCTTGGCGCAGCCGTTCATTATGGGGAATGATGGCACTTTCATTACCAGTATAAGTGTGCTGTGGTTACCAGTCTGGAAGCCTCCTAGGCTGCCGGCCATGAGCAACGAGATCAGGTACGGCAAGGCGGACGTGCTCACCGAGCACGTGCAGATGCGGGTCGGCGACGGCACCGTGATGGGTGGGTATCTGGCCCGGCCAGCGGGGCTGGAGGCGGGGCCCGCGGTGCTGGTGGCGCACGAGCTGTTCGGGGTGACGGCGCACGTCAGGGACGTGTGTGAGCGGCTAGCCGGGCGCGGTTACGTGGCGCTGGCGCCGGACTTTTACCACCGCGCGGGGGCGGGGGCTGAGCTGCCGCACGACCCGGGCGGGCGGGAGCGCGGCTTCGGGCTGCTGCGGGGGCTGGGGCGGGACGGGACGCTGGCCGACGCCGCCGCCGGGTACGGCTTCCTGACGGAGCGGGGCAGCGAGCGGATCGGCGTGGTCGGGCTCAGCCTGGGCGGGCACATCGCGTATCTGGCGGCCACCGCGCTGCCGTTCGCGGCGGTGGTGGCGGCGTATCCGGGGTGGCTCGCGGGGACCGAGATCGGGCTCAGCCAGCCGGCGGCCACGCTGACGCTGACCGCGGGCATCCGCGGGCGGGTGCTGGTGCTGATCGGCGACGCCGACCACGCGATCAGCGGGACCGAGCGCGACGCGATCGACGGGGCGCTGGCCACGGCGGGGGTGCCGCACGAGGTGGTGACCTACCCGGGGGTGGCGCACGGGTTCCTGTGCGACCGGCGGGACACCTACGACGCGGCCGCCAGCAAGGACGCGTGGGCGCGGATCGACGGGCTGCTCGACGGTGCGCTCAGGCCGTGATCCTTTCCGGCCGCTAGCCTGGTGCGCGACCATCGGGCGACGGGAGGCAGCCGGTGAGCGCGTGGACGCAGGAGGCGATCGTGGCCGCGGCGGCGGCGTGGCGGTGGGTGCCGCCGGACGCCCATCAGGTGCTGACGCCGGAGTATCAGCTCGTCTGGTACCCGGAGCACTACCGGACGTTCCCGGTCGTGGTGCTGTGGTCGCGTTCGGAGCGGCCGGTGGGTGAGCTGATCGAGGAGGCCGGCCAGTACGCGCGGGTCTGGGGGCACCGCGAGGTGCACTGGAGCGTCACGGACGCGACCAGGCCGACGGGCACCGAGGCGGAACTGTTGCGGCGGGGCGCCCCGCTGGCCGAGACCGCGCAGGTGCTGGCCTACGACATGACCGCGGGCCTGTCCGGGCTGGCCGGCCTGCCCGAGTCGCCGGGGGTGACCTGGCAGGTTGTCAGCGACGAGGCCAGCGTGCGGGCCGGGCAGGTCGTCGACCGCGAGGTGTGGGGGAACCCGAAGGCGCCGACCGATGCCGAGATCGAGCTCGCGCTGGCCGAGGCGGAGCGTGAGCTGGCGGACTGGTCGTCGTTCCGTATCGTGTCGTACCTGAACGGCGAGCCGGCGTCGTTCGGCGGCTGCACGCTGGTGGACGGCGTGGCCAGGCTGTGGGGCGCGGGGACCAGGGCGGCGCTGCGCGGGCACGGCGCCTACCGGGTCGTGCTGGCCAGGCGGATGGCGGTGGCCAGGGAGCACGGGGCCACGCTGGTCCTGGTCAAGGGGCGGGTGGAGACGTCGGCGCCGATCTTGCGGCGGGCGGGCTTTCGGCCGTACGGCGAGCAACGTACCTATCTGGTCGAGGTCTGACCGACCTTGTTTTCGCGGGAGGTGGCGCGGTGAAGACGGCGTTCGTGCTGGGTGGCGGCGGGGTGCTGGGTGCGCACGAGGTGGGCATGCTGCAGGCGCTGGCCGAGGCCGGGGTCACGCCGGACGTGATCGTGGGCACCTCGGTGGGCGCGATCAACGGGGCCTTCGTGGCCGCAGATCCGTCCGGTGCGGCGGCGCGGCTCGCCGAGCTGTGGCAGGGGCCCAACCTGCAGGAGGCGTTCAGCGGGAACCTGCTCGGGCGGGCCACCACGCTGGCCAGGTCGCGCACTCACCTGCACGCCATCGAGCCGCTGGCGGCCATGCTGGAGCGGGCGCTGCCGGTGCACACGTTCGCCGAGCTGACGCTGCCGTTCTACTGCGTCGCGGCCTGCATCGAACGGGCCAGCGCGCGCTGGTTCAGCACCGGGCCGCTGGTGCCCGCGGTGCTGGCCTCGTGCGCGGTGCCCGGGCTGCTGCCGCCGCTCGAGGTGGACGGCGAGCATCACTTCGACGGCGGGCTGGTGCATTCGATCCCGGTGGGGCGGGCGGTCGAGCTGGGCTGCCGCACCATTTACGTGCTGCAGGTGGGCCGGATCGAGAGCCCACTAGCGCCGCCGCGGCGGCTGTGGGAGGTTGGCCTCGTCGCGTTCGAGATCGCGCGGCGGCACCGGTTCCATGAGGAGATGGCCATGCTCCCCGACGACGTCCAGGTGCACGTGCTGCCGTCCGGGGCCACCGGGCGGGCGGCGGATCTTTCGCAACTGCGCTACCGGGACAAGACCAACGTCGGGGTGAACATCGAACGTGCGTACACGGCGTCCGCGAACTATCTCGCCGAGCTGGCCTGATCCTGCCCGGGCCGCCGGCGGCCCGGGGCGCGGCGCGGGCGGTCGGTCATGTTGCCGCCGCGGCTGATCCGGCGGCTGCTGCTGGCGCCGCTGACGATCGTCATCGCGGTGGCCCTGGTCGTGCTGTTCCCGCTGCTGGCCCTGGTGGCGGCGGCGTTCGGGCTGATCAAGCTGTCGCGGCCGGGGCGGATGCGGGGTCTGCGGGTGCTGTGCTTCGCGGTGGTGTGGCTGGCCGCGGAGACGCTGGCGCTGGCCTCGTGCCTGGGGCTCTGGGTGGCCAGCGGGTTCGGCGGGCGGCTGCGCACCGAGCCCTACACACGCCGCCACTACGCGGTGCTGCGGTGGTTCCTCGGGCTGATGTACCGGGTGGGGACGTCCACCTTCGGGGTGCGGGTGTGCGTGGACGAGCCTTCGGATTCGGCCGGGGAACGGCTGGCCCGGCTGGCCCGGCCGGTGATCGTGCTGAGCAGGCACGCGGGGCCCGGTGACTCGTTCCTGCTGGTGCATCACCTGCTCAACGTGTACGGGCGGCGGCCGCGGGTGGTGATGAAGGCGACGCTGCAGCTCGACCCGAGCGTGGACGTGGTGTTCAACCGGCTGCCTAGCGTATTCATCTCCAGGCGTCGGGGCGGGGAGGGCCTGTTCGTCGAGGAGATCAGGCGGCTGGCCGGTGGGCTGGACCAGGACGGGGCCCTGGTCATCTTCCCTGAGGGCGGCAACTGGTCGCCCGGCCGCTGGCAGGGCGGCATCGCGCGGCTGCGGCGCAAGGGACGACCGGATCTGGCGGCCCGGGCCAGCGAGATGCCGAACGTGCTGCCGCCGCGGACCGGCGGGGTGCTCGCCGCCATCGAGGCCTGCCCGGACGGCGATGTGATCTTCGTGGCGCACGCCGGGCTCGACACGCTGGTCAGCGTCGGTGCCGTATGGCGGGAACTGCCCATCGACCAGGTGGTGCGGGCCAAGTGGTGGCGGGTGCCTTTCGACCAGGTGCCGCGGGAGGCCCCGCGCGAGGCGCAGGTCAAGTGGCTGTACGACTGGTGGCAGCTCATCGACGCCTGGATCGGCGAGAACCGGCCTGCCCCGGTCGCCGCGCCCAAGGAGCCGGCGGGCTGACGAAATGTCGGCGCGGGCGCGTAGGGTCTCGATACTGTATTCGACGTAGATGATAAGGGGGTCGACCGTTGGGAACCGATGCGCCGGGCGCACTGCTGGAACGGGTGCGCAAGCTGCTGGCCAAGGCCGAGGCCGAGGGGGTCACGCCACAGGAGGCCGAGGCCCTGACCGGCAAGGCCACCGAGCTGATGGCCCGCTACGGGATCGACCGCGCGCTGCTGGCCGCGGCCCAGCCGCAGACCGACCGCCCAGCCAACAAGATCATCGACGTGTACAACCCGTGGTCGCAGGTCAAGGCCCACCTGCTGTCCGGCCTGGCCACCGCGATCCGCTGCACCTGCGTCCAGCTGCCCACCGCGGTCCAGGGTGGCACCCGGATCCACGTGTTCGGCTACGCCTCCGACCTCGAACGCGCCGAGATCCTCTACACCTCGCTGCTGATCCAGATGGCGCACGGCCTGATCGCGGCCGCCGTGCCCGCCGGGGTGCGCAGCGTGCGGGCCTGGCGGCGCAGCTGGATGCTGGGCTATGTCTCCGCGGTGGTGACCCGGGTCCGCGAAGCCGAAGACCGGGCCGCCGCGGTGGCCGACCGCGAGCACACCAGCGGCCCGAGCACCGCGCTGGTGCTGGCCGACCGGTCCGGCGTGGTCCGCGGCGAATGCGCCCGCGCCTACCCGCACACCCGCCGGATGCGGGTCACTTACACCGGCAACGGCTACACCGACGGCTACACCGAGGGCCAGCGCGCCGACGTCGGCACGGCCCGGATCAAGGCCTCGGCCGGCCGCGCGCTCACCCGCTAAAGCTGGCTAGGCGAGACGGCGGATCAGGGCGAGAAAGATGGCGTCCGTCTTGTGGCGGTGCGGCCAGAACTGAACATACTTACTGAACGGTGCCAACGCAGCCAGGCCGGCCACCTCGGGTAGCAGGGCCGGGGCGTCCAGCACCTCGACGTCCTGCCTGCCGCCGAGCACCTCGGCGAGGACGTCACGGGTCTCGGCCAGGTGGGGCGAGCAGGTCACGTAGCCGACCACCCCGCCGGGGCGCACCGAGGCGAGCGCCACCGTCAGCAGTGAGCGCTGCAGCAGGGCCAGCTCGCCGATCTGGTCGGCCGACCGCCGCCAGCGTGCCTCCGGCCGCCGGCGCAGCGAGCCCAGGCCGGAACACGGCACGTCCGCGAGCACCCGGTCGAACACGCCCTGACGCCAGGCGGGCGCCGTCCCGTCGGCCGCCACGACCCCTGTTGTGGTGGGGGCGGTGGCGGGTGCGGTGGCGTTGGGGGGCCCGGGGGTGGCCGAGCCGGTCAGGGTGTCCTTGGCGAGAGCGGCACGGTGCTGTCTGGCGTCGGCGGCCAGCAGGCGGGCGCCGCGGCCGGCGGCGATCCCGGCGAGCAGGGCGGCCTTGCCGCCCGGCCCCGCGCACATGTCCAGCCAGAGCCGGTCGGGGCCGGTCACCTCGGCCCGGGTCAGGGCCAGCGCCGCGAGCTGACTCGCCTCGTCCTGGACGGTCGCACGCCGCTGGCTCACCGCGGCGATGGCCGCCGGGTCGCCGTGCGCCAGGTAGACGCCGAACGGCGACCAGCGGGCGGGCTCGCTGCCCGCGACCGCCGTCAGCTCGCCGGGCGTGCTGGCTCCGGGGATGGCGCACAGCGTGACCCGGGGGCCGATGTTCCCGGCGGCGAGCGCCGCCTCGGTTTCGGTCAGCTCTCCCGCCGGGGCCCCGTCTGGTGTGGCGCCGCCGGGGGGAAGCTCGCCGAGGGCCTCGCCGAAGGCGGTGACGATCCAGGGCGGGTAGCTGTGCCTGACCGCCAGGTGGCCGACCGGGTCGGCTTGGCGGCCGGGCGCCACCACCGACATCCAGTCGTCCAGGTCCCGGGTCGACACGCGGCGTAGCACGGCGTTGACAAAGCCCGCGGGGCGCACCCCGGCGACGTCCTTGGCCAGGTCGACCGAGGTGGCCACGGCCGCGTGGGTGGCCACCCTGGTGGCCAGCAACTGGTGCACACCGAGCCTGAGCACCTCGCGGACCGGCGGGTCCATCCGGGCGATGCGGCGGTCGCTGCAGATGCTGAGGATCGCATCGTAGGTGCCCTGACCGCGCAGGGTGCCGTAGCAAAGCTCGGTGGCCAGGGCGGCGTCACGGCCGGCCAGCCGCCGTTCGCGCAGCACCGACGGCAGCAGCAGGTTCGCGTAGGCGCCGCGCTTGGCCACGGCGAGCAGCACGTCGAAGACGGCGCGCCGGGCCGGATCGGCCCGCTCGGACCTGAGCTTACCGCCCGCGCGTCCCCGTCGCCCGGTGCTGCCGGCCTTGTCCTGGCCGGCCTTGTCCTGGCCGGGCTTGTCGCGGCTGGGCGGGGTCGCCTCCGGCCGGCCGGTGGGACCCGTCATGTCACCCCAGCCTCGGCCGGGATGGCTCACCGGCCTGCGCTTGTGACCCGGTGCGCCGCAGTCCGCGGGCCCACTCTCCCGCGGTCATCCGCCGCTTGCCGGCCGGCTGCATGTCGCCGAGCAGCAGCGGCGTGGTGCCCGTCCCGGCCAGCACGCCATCGTGGCTCACGTGCAGCTCACCGGGCTGGAGCGGGGGGACGTCCGGGGTGGCGGGTGGCGGGGTGGCGAGTGGCGAGGTGGCGGGTGGCGGGGCGGCGAGTGGCGAGGTGGCGGGTGGCGGGGCGGCGGGTGGCGGGGCGGCCGGGCCGAGCTTGAGCCGGACGCCGTCGAGCTCCGTCCAGGCGCCAGGGGCCGGGGTGCAGGCGCGGATCAGCCGGTCGATCGCGGCCGCGGGCTGCGTCCAGTCCACCCGGGCGTCGTCCACGCTTATCTTCGGCGCGAGGCTGACCCCCTCGGCCGGCTGCGGCTGCGGGATCAGCTCGCCGGTCTCGATCCCGTCCAGGGTGGCTACCAGTAGCTCCGCCCCTGACACCGCGATCCGCTCCAGCAGGTCGCCCGCGGTGTCGGACGGCCGGATCGGCTCGGTGAGCACGCCGAATACGGGCCCGGCGTCCATCGCCTTGACGATGCGGAAGGTGGTGGCCCCGGTGATGTCGTCGCCGTGCAGCACGGCGTGCTGGACCGGTGCCGCGCCACGCCAGGCCGGGAGCAGGGAGAAGTGCAGGTTGACCCAGCCCCTCGGCGGGATGTCCAGCGCCGACTGGGGCAGCAGGGCACCGTAGGCGGTCACCGGGCAGCAGTCGGGCCCGATGGCCCGCAGCCGGTCCTGGAAGTCAGGGTCGCGCGGGCGATCGGGCTTGAGCACCTCGATCCCGGCCTCGGCGGCCAGCTCGGCCACCGGGCTCGGCGCCAGGGACCGGCCGCGCCCGGCCGGCGCGTCGGGACGGGTGATCACCGCGGCCACCTCGTGTCGCGAGCGCAGGATCGCTTCCAGCGAGGGGACGGCGGTGCGCGGGGTACCGGCGAAAACGACACGCATGAGCTGCGCCCTTAGTAGGCCTCGCCGTAAGTCTGGTGGGGTGAGGTCTTCACCTGCTGGGACGAATCGCCCCACCACTCCGACTCACGGATCGCCTTCATCGCGAGCTTGCGCTGGTCGGAGTCGAGCCGGTCGATGAACAGCACGCCGTCCAGGTGGTCGGTCTCGTGCTGCACACAGCGGGCGAGCTGCTCGGCTCCCTCCAGGGTCACCGGCTCGCCGTGCATGTTGAACCCGGCGGCGACCACGCCGGACGAGCGCTTCGTCGGGAACGCGAGCCCGGGGAACGACAGGCAGCCTTCGTCGTCGGTCTCGGTC
The DNA here is from genome assembly GCA_036267135.1 of Streptosporangiaceae bacterium. Classification (GTDB taxonomy): domain Bacteria; phylum Actinomycetota; class Actinomycetes; order Streptosporangiales; family Streptosporangiaceae; genus PALSA-505. The sequence continues at coordinate 44,147 of DATAWQ010000068.1, forward strand.
TCCTCGGAGAGCTTGAGCGTGGGGTTGATCAGATGGCCGAGCTCGTCGTCCACGTAGTACGTGAAGACCCGCAGCCCGACGCCTATCTGCGGGGCGGCCAGGCCCAGGCCGGGCGCCTCCAGCATCGTGTCGGTGAGGTCCTGGACGAGCTTGCGCAGCTCGGCGTCGAAGTCGTGTACCGGCTCGGCCGGGGTGCGCAGCACGGGATCACCGAACAGGCGGATGGGCCTAACGCTCACCAGGGTCCTCCGAAGGAACGCGACACGGCGTCGCTCATCTGTAGGCAGACGGCTGTGCTTTGAATCTGTGCACTGGGATCCGTGCACCGGGGTCCAGTGTATTGCGGTCAGCGCGCTGGATCAGGCGGGCTGGGCCGCTGGCTGGCCTCACGGGCCGGGCCGGTGGCCGCGCGCGATCTCGCCTTCAGCGCCGCCTTGCGCGCCGCCTTGGCCACCGCAGGGTCGTGGTGATGCTCGCCCAGCGCGGTGAGCAGGCCGATCAGGCCGGGATGACCGACCTCCCACAGACCGGCCACCAGGTTCGCCTGACCGCCGGACGGCAGGTCGGGCAGCAACTCGGCCACGACGTCCTCGGGCTGGGCCTCCTCGAGCAGGCCGGCCCCCAGGTCGACGAGCAGCCACTCCTGGTCGCCGCGGGCCAGTTCGGTCGGCTCCCCGTGATCGCGCAGCCAGACCGCCGCGTGCGGCCGGAGCATCGGCTCGTCCAGCGCCTGGCTGACCGAGGGAATAGCCTCGTCACCCACCCGGTCCAGCACCGCGAAGGCCGCACCGCGCAGACCGGGCGACCCCTGCCTGGCCGCCTCCATCAGCTCGGTCGCCGCGTCACCAGGCCCACGCTCGGCCAGCCAGGCCGCGATCTCGGCCTCGCCGTCCTCCGCGTCGTAGTCGGCCAGCGCGGCCAGCAGCACCGCCGCCCGGTCCTGGGCGAGCTGGCCGGCTACGGGAAGCTGCCAGCCCCTGGCGCGGAGTCGTCCGTGCACACCCCAGGTGCCGAGTCTGGACAGTCCGACGGTGAGCCCGCCGGCGTCCTCGTCGGTGTCGAGGTCGACGACACCGAGGTCGGCCAGGGTCTCCAGGGCGGCGGACAAATCCACCACGCCGGTGCCCGCCTCACCCTGGCCCGGTGGGACCTGCTGGCGGGCGGCCAGGTAAGCCTCGAACAGCGCGTCTATACGCACCGGGCTCCCGGCCGTGTAGAGGGCGGTTACCAGCCCCTCCAGCTCGGTGGTGCGCAGCGTCGCGGACAGCGCGTCGTCCCAGAGGGTGAGCACCGCCTCCGGGTCACCGGCGGCCAGAATGTCCGTGCGCTGGCTAGAATCCTCCTCGCCAAGCATCCGGGCACCGGTGGCCACCTGCCACGCCGCCTCGACCTCCTCGGGAGTCAGGCCGAGGTCAACGGCCGCCGATGCTGCGTCGTCGGGCGAAAGGCCAGGCCGGACCGCGACCCAACGGGCCAGGTCACGGGCGGCACGCAGCAGCGGGGCCACCCTGGCCGCAGCGGCGAGTTCGTCCCGGGGGGCGAGCCGGACGGCGGGCGGCCGTATCGCGCCACGGCCCGGCTTTGGCGAGATAGCCACCCATGCACCATACGGCGTCCCCAGCGTAAACCTGCCAACGCCACCTGTCCGCACCATGACCACCCCCCGACCAATCCATGATCACCAACCCCCACCCTCCCCCTTCAACGCCCACCCACGACGAACCCACCCGCCCACCACACCCTGGCCCACCGCCCGCCAGCGCCGCGCCGCCGCCCGAGACCAGCCAGCCCGCTCACACTCACCACACCGAAGCCCCACCCACGGATCCTAACCACCATTACCCCAACCCACGCACTCGCTCACCCCGACGAGGCCCGACCTCACCACACCGAAGCCCCACCCACAGATCCTCACCACCATTACCCCAACCAACGCACTCGCTCACCCCGACGAGGCCCGACCCCTCACGCACGCTCACCCGACGAGGCCCGACCCTCGTTCCCAAGATCACCTTCACATTTCCAAGGTCATCTTCACTTTTCCCGTCTTAGAGGGGTTAGCAAACGATTAATAAAGATCAAATACGGTCGCAGCGCGGGAAGAGTGGAATTGATCTTGGTGAGCACGGTCCCGGGGGTGCGGGAGAGGAGTGAGGTGGGTGGGGCTAGCGGTCAGGGGGCGAGGGCCCGCCGTCTCCACTCTTCCCGCGCCGTAGGGGTACAAATATGAGCAAACCGGGCACGAATTTGGTCGCAGCGCGGGAAGAGTGGAATTGATCTTGTAAGCACGGTCCTGGAGGGTGCGGTCAGGGGGCGAAAGTGGCGGCTGGGGCGAAGGTGGCATTTTGGGGCAGGAGTGACGGTCATGGTGAAGGGGGACGGCCAGGACGGGCGGGACGGCCAGGACGGGCGGGACGGCCAGAGGGCGGGGGTGACGGTCAGAGGGCGGGGGGTGACGGCCTGGGGTGGGGTGGGGGCGGTTAGAGGAGGTCGAGGGGGTCCATTTGGACGCGGACGGGGCCGGGGGCTTTGCGGGCGCTGCGGAGGGCTTGGGCGGCTTGGAGGGCGCGGGCGAGGGTTGGTCCGGCTGGCTTGGGGGCGCGGAAGAAGATTCTGACCTGCTCGGTGTCAGGGTCGGCGGTGCCGGGGGGGGCGTCGACCGGGACGGGGCCGAGCACCTCGGCGTCCGCTGGGAGCTGGGTGGCTTCGGCTAGCTCGGCGACGGCGGTGGATGAGCCGGAGGCTACGGCCATCCGCACCGACGGTGGGAAGTTCAGAGCTGATCGTTCCGCGGATTCCCATTCAGAAAAAATGACTGGATCCCAGCGGATGAGCGCTTGCACGACGGGAAGCGACGCATCGGCCATCACGATCACTTTTCCGCCTGCGGAAGCGGGGCGGACCAGGGCGGCCGCGTTCAGCCAGCGGCGCAGGGTCTCTTCGGCGGCGCGCAAGGTGGCCCGGCCGAGGAGGGCGCGGCCGTCGAGCAGGAGGGCGGCCGCGTAGCCGTCGCTGGCGGTGGGCTCGGCGCCCGGAGTGGCGACGACGATGGGTTCGGCGCCTGGGGTGGCGACGACGATGGCGGGCGTCGCGGGCACGGAGGGGAGTACGGCCTGGCCGCCCGAGGTGCGGACCGGTACCGACGGGAACGCGCGGCCGAGTTCCTCGGCGGTGCGGGCGGCGCCGGTGGCCAGCGAGCGGAGGCCGGTGAAGCCGCATTTCGGGCAGCGCCAGGGCGTCGTGAGGGCCGCGCACCAGGGGCAGTGCGGCGCGGCGCCTGCGGCCGCCATCGCTAGCGGGCCGCCGCAGGCCGTGCAGCGAGCCTGTTCGCGGCAGCGGCCGCAGGCCACGGCGGCCAGGTAGCCGCTCCTGGGCACCTGGACCAGGACCGGGCCGCGGGCGAGCGCCTCCCTGGCGGTGCGCAAGGCCAGGCTGGGCAGCCGGGCGGCGGCGGCCACCTCGTCCCTGGCTAGCTCGGCGTCGTCACCGGTGCCGCGGGTCAGCGGGGCGTGCGCGCGCACCGTTGGGCGGTCGGCCACGATCGGCCTGGCCCAGCCGGACGCGACGAGCTGGGTCGCCTCCGCGGTCCTGGCGAACCCGCCGATGAGCGCCGCGGCCTTGCTGCGGTGGGCGCGCAGCGCGAGCACCTCCCTGGCGTGCGGGTAGGGCGCCCGCGGCTCCTCGTGCAGGTCGTCCCCGTCGTCCCAGACCACAGTTAGGCCGAGATCGCGAACCGGGGCGAACATGGCGGCCCGCAGGCCGGCCACGATCATGACCTCGCCGCGGAGCACCGACAGCCAGCGGCGGTAGCGTTCGGCGGGGCCGAGGTCGGCGGTCAGGCAGACATGCCTGCGTGGGCCCAGCCGGGCTTGGAGGGCCGCGTCGACCTGGGCGAGGTCCCTGGCGTCGGGGACGACGATGAGGGCGCCACGGGCGCGCGACGCGGCGGCGGCGGCAGCAGCGGCGATCTCGTCGGCCCAGTGCGGTCCGGGCAGGGCCGACCAGGCGGCGCGAGGAGCCCGGCCGTCGGCGACGGCGGCCAGGAAGGATGCCCCGGCCGGGTAGCGGACCCACGGTCCCGGCTCCTGCGGCGGGATCGGCTCGCTGGGGGGCGGGAGGGACCGGGCGGACTCGGCGCCAGCGTGCCGCGGGGGGATCGCGAGGCGCAGCACGTCGGCGAGGGTGCCGGCGTAGCGGTCGGCTACCTCACGGGCGAGGGTGGCGATCTGCGGGGTGAGCACCGGTTCGGGCGACACCACCCGCTCCAGGAAGGCGAGCTTGCCGTCGTGGTCGCTGGTGGCCTCCCTGGTGAGCAGGTACCCGTCCACGAGCTGCCCGGCGAAGCGCACCCGGACGCGGCAGCCGGGCCCGGCGGCGGCGTCAAGCCGGTCAGGGACCAGGTAGTCGAAGGGCCGGTCGAGATGGGCCAGCGAGACGTCCACGGCCACCCGCGCCACGGGCAGCCGGTCGGCGGCCACCGGGGCGGGGCGGGGCCGCTTGGCCCGGGAAGCCGCGGGCTTGCGGGGCTTGTCCCGGGCCGGGCCGGGCGGAACGGGCATGCTATATCGTGCCGCACGCGTTGTCGGCCGTGACCGCGTCGTGGTTCAGCGTGCTCATCACCGAGCTGGGGATCTGCCCGCCGATCTGGTCGTTACTCGCGATCTTGAGCTGGGTGGTCAGGGCGTGCAGGGCGGTCCTGGCTTCGGGGTTCTTGCTCTTGGCCGCCGCAGCGGCCAGGCGCGCGACGGCGGTGGCCAGGTCGGACGTGGTCTTGTTGCTGCCCGCCCTGGTGTTCAGGTCCACGATGGCCGTGTTGTAGTGCGGCAGGACCCGCTCCTTGAAGTACGCGCAGCCGGGATCGGCCGCCTTGATGATGTGCGGCGCCACGTAAGCGAACCCGCCTGCCCACAGCAGCGACAGCACGATGCCGGTCCAGGCGCGCGCCTGGCCGGTGCGGGCCGTACCGGACCGGGCCAGGCCGGCCACACCGAACCCGAGCCCAAACAGGATACCCAGGCCGGTGACGCCCAGTATGCCGGCGATCAGGGACGCGGTGGCGGCGCGGTTGGACTGAAGCGGCTCGTCAGGGGCCGGGGCAGGGGGCGGCGCGGCGGGAGGTGCCGCGGCGGCGGTGCGGTCCTGCGGTGGTTCGGGTTGGGGTTCGGGTGCGGGCACGGTGGTGCGCGGGAGGGGATTCGTGTCGTCCAGGCTGGGGTCGGCTTCCTCGGCTACGCCGTGGCCCCCGGTGGCCGGGCCGTCGGCCGCCTGCTCCGCAGGAGTGGGCATCCGCCATCGCCTTCGAATCGATGCTGCGCACGAGCGTGTTGACCGTATTTTGCCTCTCGGGGTTAACGAGCGTGTGCGGACCGGTCAGAGACCGGCGGCGGCGCGCAGGGCCTCGGTGCGGTCGGTGCGCTCCCAGGAGAAGTCGGGCTCCTCCCGGCCGAAGTGACCGTAGGCCGCGGTCTGCGCGTAGATCGGCCTGAGCAGGTCGAGATCCTTGATGAACGCCGCCGGGCGCAGGTCGAACACGGCCATGACCGCGTCCTGGATGCGCTCCACATCGACCCGCTGGGTGCCGAAGCACTCGACGAACAGGCCGACCGGCTTGGCCTTGCCGATCGCGTAGGCGACCTGGGTCTCGCAGCGGTCGGCCAGCCCGGCGGCCACGATGTTCTTGGCCACCCAGCGCATCGCGTAGGCGGCGCTGCGGTCCACCTTGGAGGGGTCCTTGCCGGAGAAGGCGCCGCCGCCGTGCCTGGCCATGCCGCCGTACGTGTCGATGATGATCTTGCGGCCGGTCAGCCCGGCGTCGCCCATCGGGCCGCCGACCTCGAAACGCCCGGTCGGGTTCACCAGCAGCCGGTAGCCGTTGGTGTCGAGGTCGAGCGCGGCGACGATCGGCTCCACCACGTGCTCACGGATATCGGGATCGAGCAGTTCCTTCAGGTCGATGTCGGGCGCGTGCTGCGCGGAGACCACGACCGTGTCCAGCCGCACCGGCTTGTCAGCCGCGTACTCGATGGTGACCTGGGTCTTGCCGTCCGGGCGGAGGTAGGGCACGGTGCCGCTGCGCCTGGCCTCGGAGAGCCGCCGGGCCAGCTTGTGCGCGAGCATGATCGGGAGCGGCATCAGCTCCGGCGTTTCCCGGCAGGCGTAGCCGAACATCATGCCCTGGTCGCCCGCGCCCTGCCGGTCGAACTCCTCGGCGCCCTCGCCCTCGCGGTACTCGTAGGCGTCGGATACACCCTGCGCGATGTCGGGCGACTGAGATCCGATGGACACGGACACGCCGCAGGACGCGCCGTCGTAGCCCTTGGTCGACGAGTCGTAGCCGATCTCCAGGATCTTTTCCCTGATGATCCCGGGGATGTCCACATAGGTCTCGGTGGTGACCTCACCGGCCACGTGCACCTGGCCGGTGGTTATCAGGGTCTCTACGGCGACCCGGCTGCGGGGATCGTCCTTGATCATGCAATCAAGGAGAGCGTCACTGATCTGGTCGGCCATCTTGTCCGGATGACCTTCGGTGACAGACTCAGAGGTGAAGAGGCGACGAGCCACCTGATTTTCCCATTCCTGCCGTCGGAAGTCTCGCCGCAGTGTACCCGGGCCCGGTCTCGTCCGGAATTACGGGAGTCTGGCCGCTACGAGATCCCAGATCGCGTCGGCGAGCGCCGTTTTCCTGCCCCGCGGGACTTCGGTGACGCTGCCGTCCGCGCCGAGCACGACGGCTTCGTTGTCGATGGTGCCGAACGCGAGGCCGCCGCCGACTTGGTTGACGACGAGCAGATCGCAGCCCTTGCGGGCGAGCTTGGCCCGGCCGTTGGCGAGCAGGTCCTCGGTCTCGGCGCCGAAGCCGACGACGACCTGGCCCGGATGGCCGCGGTGGGCGCAGAGCCCGGCCAGTACGTCGGGGTTCTCGGCGAGCGTGATCGGCTCGGGGACCGCGCCGGCCTTCTTGATCTTCGACGCTTGGCGGGCGGCCGGGCGGAAATCGGCAACCGCGGCGGCCATGACCACCGCGTCGGCGCCGGCCGCGGCGGCGGTCATCGCCTCGCCCAACTGCGTCGCGGACACCACCCTGACGATCTTGGCGCCGGCCGGGTCGTCGAGCGCGACGTTCGCGGACACCAGGGTTACCTCCGCTCCCCTGGCCACCGCGGTCCGGGCCAGCGCGTAGCCCTGCAGGCCGGACGACCAGTTGCCGAGGAACCTGACCGGATCCAGTTCCTCCCTGGTGCCACCGGCCGAGACCACCACGCGGCGGCCCGCCAGGTCGGGGCGCAGCGCCCCGGCGCCCCGGTCGAGCACCCGGAACGCCACCTCGGCCAGTTCCGCGGGCTCGGGCAGCCGCCCGGGGCCGGTGTCAGGGCCGGTGAGGCGGCCGGTCGCGGGCTCGACCACCAGCGCGCCGCGGTCCCGCAGCAGCGCGGCGTTGGCCTGGGTGGCCGGGTGCTGCCACATCTCGGTGTGCATGGCCGGCGCGAACACGACCGGGCAGCGGGCCGTCAGCAGGGTGGCGGTCAGCAGGTCGTCGCTACGCCCGGCGGCCGCCCGGGCCAGCAGGTCCGCGGTGGCCGGGGCGACGAAAACAAGGTCGGCCCACTGTCCCAGCCGGACGTGCGGCACCTCGTGCACGTCGGACCACATGTCCGCGGTCGCGGGACGACCGGACAGCGCGGCCCAGGTGGGCTCGCCGACAAAACGGAGCGCGTCGTGGGTGGGGATGACCCGCACCTCGCACCCAGCCTCGGACAGACGGCGGAGCAGCTCACAGGCCTTGTAGGCGGAGATGCCGCCGCCGACTCCGAGTATTACGTGCCGGGACATAGTCCCTGCCGGGGTCCGGAGTGAATCCTGGGCCGGTGGCCTAAGCCGCCGGTTCCTCGGTCAGGGTGCTCTCCGCGGCCAGCAGGCGCTCGCGGATCTCGCGCAGGGCGATCGAGAGCGGCTTCTCCTGAACACGGGTCTCGACCAGGGGGCCGACGTATTCCAGCAGGCCCTCGCCGAGCTGCGCGTAATAGGCGTTTATCTGCCTGGCCCGCTTAGCAGCCATGATGACCAGGCTGTACTTGCTGTCCACCACGTCGAGAAGCTCGTCGATGGGCGGATTCGTGATGCCTTCGGGGGAGGGAGTCCCTGCCACCTTCTGCCTTCCATGGAGATGCGGGGTAAACGAACAATCAACGTTACCAGCTCATCGCAAACTTCCTGCACAGAAGTGTTGACAAGGGTGACGTCGAACTCCTTCTCGGCGGCCAGCTCGGTCCTGGCCACTTCGAGGCGGCGCTCGATCACATCGGGCGGCTCGGTACCGCGGCCGGTGAGCCTGCGGACCAGTTCGTCCCAGGACGGCGGGGACAGGAAGACCATCCGCGCGTCTGGCACGGATGCGCGGATCTGCCGGGCACCCGCCAGGTCGATCTCCAGCAGCACGGGCACGCCCGCGGCGAGCTTGCGCTCCACCGGGGCGCGCGGCGTGCCATGCCGGAGGTTGACGTACGGCGCCCATTCGAGCAGTTCCCCCGCTGCGATCAGCCGGTCGAACTCACGCTCGTCCACGAAGTAGTACTCACGGCCCTCCTGCTCGCCGGGCCGGGGTGGACGGGTCGTCACCGACACCGATGTCCACAGCGGGAGGTCCATCTCGCGCAGCCGCGCGAGGACGGTGCTCTTGCCAACACCAGAGGGCCCGGAGAGCACGGTCAGCCGGGCCCGGTTACCGGGAGACGCCCCCCCGGAACCGGGCGACGTGGCCGCGGCCGCGCTCTGCAGGCCCTCGGGGTCGGTCAGATATCACCGCCGAATTCGGTCTCGAGCGCTGCCCGCTGGTTGGCACCAAGGCCACCAACGCGCCGGGACTCGGCGATGCCGAGCCGCTCCATGATCTGCCGGGCTCGCACCTTGCCAACGCCGGGCATCGACTCAAGCAGGGCGGAGACCTTCATCTTGCCTATCACGTCATCCGACTTGCCATCCTTGAGCACCTGGGGCAGCGTCGTGGAGCCGCGCTTGAGGCGATTCTTGACCTCCGCGCGCTCTTTGCGGGCCCGGGCCGCCTTCTCCAGGGCGGCAGCACGCTGCTCGGGTGTGAGGGGAGGAAGTGCCACGCCGGTTCACCTCGGGTTTCGTATCGAAAAACTCGCTTCGGGAGGGGAAACTAGCGAGTTCGGCGCGCTACGGCAACGTGAACACCCGTTTGTCGTGTCACAAATTGCCGATAACTACCATCCGCTAATGACCGAATACTAAACGCTACGACCTTGGACCGGAAGCGGGTTCCGCATCAGGGCACCTCAGCCGGGCCTCCGGGGCACTACCGGGGCAAATGCCCAGGTGTCAGGTTACGGCCAGGCCATCGGTCCGGGTTTCTTCTCCTCGGCGGTCAGAGTACGGGTCGTCATGACGCAGATTGGGACGGCCGGCCAAGATTTTAATTTCGCCGCATTGACCCAGGCGCACGGCGCCGGGCCTTGTTGGCCGCTTTGGTGACGGGTTCGGCGGCCAGCTTGGCCAGCACGGCCCGGGCCGCGGTGACCAGATCCTCGGGCCGGTTCAGCAAATCAGGATCGACCGGCTGATATTTCCAGCGGTCATCTTGGCGCGACCTGAATCGGAATTCGCCGTCCCACGCGGCCGCGAACAACAGGCCGCGGTGATAAAAACCCCAGCCGCTGAAGACGCGGCGAACCTCCAGCCCGTCCAGAGCGCCGAGCGCCTCCTCCGCATCAATGCGGATCTCGTCCTCCGCCTGCCCCACAGCCGCAGCCTACGCGCGCGGAACGGGGGCAGGGCGGCGGGGAGAGGGGGCAGACGATGTGGGCGTGGCCGGGATCAGGGGGCGAGGGTGGCGGTCAACGGGTCGCCGCGTTCGAGTATCTCGGCGGCGCCGCGGACGACGCAGCGCAGGGGTTCGTTCACCACCACGGCGGGGATGCCGGCGATGGCTTCGATGCGGTCGGCCAGGCCTGGCAGCAGGGCACCGCCGCCGGCCAGGCGGATCTTGCCGCGGACGACGTCCTCGGCGAGGTTGGGCGGGATCTCCGCCAGCATTTCCTCCACCGAGTCGACGATCGCCGTGACCACGTGCTCGAGCGCCCCGGCGATGAGCGAGGCGGGCACCTGCTCGGTGCGGGGGGTACGGCGGGCGGCGTCGATACCGACCGTTTCGGCCAGTCCGGTGCCGCCGCCGCCCAGCCCGAGCGTCATCTTGAGCCGCCTGGCCGCGTTGCGGCCCAGGAGGATGCCGAGTTCGGCTCTGACGGTGTCCACGATGGCCTCGTCCATGGCGTTGCCACCCACGCGCAGCGACTTGACCCGGACCAGGTGAGCCCCGGCCACCACGGCGGCCTCGGTGGTCCCGCCGCCCACGTCCACGATGAGGGCGCCCGCCCCGGCGGCCAGGTCGAGTCCCGCGCCCGCGGCGGCCGCCACCGGCTCGTCCACCAGGCGCACGGTGCAGCGCGGCTTCGGCGCGCTGGCCGCGGCGGCCAGGGACTGCCGTTCCACATCGGTGGCGCCGCTGGGCACGCAGATCACGGCCGTGGGTTTCAGCAGGGTGCGGCGCAGTTTGGCCCGCCGCAGGAAATGCTGCAGCATGACCACCGCGGCGCCCAGGTCGGCGACGACACCGTCCCTGAGTGGGTGGATGACCTCGATGTCCTGGGGGTCCTTCCCGGCCAGCGCGTCGGCGGCCGCGCCTGCCGCGGCGACCTTGCCGGTGAGCCGGTCGAACGCGACCGCGGATGGCTCGTCGACCAGCAGCCCGCGGCCGGCCACCCAGACCAGGGTGTTGACCGTGCCGAGATCAATCGCCACACCCGCCCGGAACCTCATGAACTCCCGCCTCCGACCCGACAACCCCCGCTCCGTCAGCTTAGGGGGCATGCCCGTCCGCCGTGGGCGGTCGGGGTGAGCGGCGATGGCCGGGGGCGAAGAGGCCCTGGTGGGCAGCGCCGGCCCGGGTGAGCAGAAGGGTCTTGCCCACGGTGGCCCGGGCGCCGATGGCGGCGGGACGGGTGAGGTCAGGACGGGCGCGGGTCGCCGCAGGTGGCGTGCTTGAGCGGCCAGACCTCGATGGGCAGGGTGATGGCTTTGGCGAGCTTGCGGCCCCATTCGAGCGCGGCGTCCAGGTCGGGGGCATCGACCACGGTGAAGCCGCCGATGTGCTCCTTGCCTTCCAGGTAAGGCCCGTCGGTCATCAGCACGTCGCCGTCCTTCACCTTCATGACGGTCGCGGTGCTGGGCGCGTGCAGGCCGCCGGTGAAGACCCAGACGCCCGCGGCCTTCATCTCGGCGTTGACCGCCTGGACGTCCCGCATGATCGGCTCCAGGAACTCCGGCGGCGGCGGGTCGCCGTCGGGCTGATAGATGGTGAGCATGTAGTTCGGCATTACGTGCCTCCACGGGCTGGCGCCGGCCCGTTGGCCGGTCTGTCACTGCCTACACGAACGCCCGGTGGCCCGATCGACATCGGTGGCCGGGATTTATCAGCCACGACGATAACGGGCGTGGTCAGGCGCCGGTGGCGTCGAAGGCGACCAGGCGGAACTCCGAGGCATAGCGGTGCCCGGCCCGGTCGGGCAGCCACATCTCCCCCAGGTCCGGCAGCATCTCGGTGACGGAGAACGCCTGCTCCCCCGCCTCGGCCGTCCTGCGCACCTCTTTGGCCAGGATGTTGACCAGCGGCAGGCTCGCGAAGTCCACGCCGATGGGCTTGCGCTCCACCGGCAGCACGGCGAACACCCGCTCGGGCAGGCCGTGCCCGGCCCGCCAGGCGCGGGCGGCGGCGAACCTTGACGACTCGTCCTTGACGAACGCCCAGCCGGTGTCCGCGGCGCGGAACGTCCACGACTCGCGGGCGATGACCAGGCGGTCCACGGTGATCCTGGGCCGGTGCGGCGCCGCGGCGAACGGGCGGAAGGAGTCGACCACGGCCGTGCTGAGTATCTCGCCGATGACCTCCAGCAGGTCGTAGCCGACGCCGGTTTCCGCGGACACCACGCGAAGCTCGCCGTCACGGCGGCAGACCGTGAGGCCGGCACCGGCCAGTACCGGTCCAGGCGGCTCGACCGAGGACGGTTCGCCCGACCAGGACCAGTAGGTGTACCGCGGCGAAAGCAGCGCGATCGGCGGCCAGACCCGGGAGGATACGAACGGTGAGCTCTTGGGCAGGGCCGCATAGATCCGCTGGTCGCCGAAGTCCGCCTCGGCCGCGGCCAGCAGGCGGCGCGGGTCGTCGTGGTGCTGGACGAAGAACCGGCTTTCCAGGCTGTTGACGGCCAGGTGCAGTTCGCCGAGCACGAGCAGGAAGTCGCCCCGCCGCACGGCCTCAGGGCCGGTGGCGGCGATCATGATGTCCGGCGAGTGGTGGACCGCGGTGCGCCAGGGCACGGTGGCGCCGCCGAACTCGCGGGTGGCCGCCTGGGCCAGGGCGGCGGAGCTCACCTCGTGGCGGCGGGCGCCGTCGGGCCAGCTCAGCACCTGAAGCCAGCGGCGCTGGAACTCCAGCACCGCGGCCTGCACCGGGGGCGGCAGCGCGTGACCGGTGGCGGTGAGGTCGGGGGCGGCCAGGGCGATCAGGTGGCCGAGCGGCACCTGCGCGGATCCGTTGCCGGTGGCCTCGCCGGTGTACAGGGCCGCGAACAGGTCCCGGTATTCGGCGGCGGCCCTGGCGACCAGCCAGCGCGCGCTGTCCAGCAGCAGGCCGAGTGGCGCCGCCAGTTCGCCGAGCACCGCGCGTCCTACCGTCACCGCCACGTTCCGCCTGGCGTCCTGGTAGACCAGGGTCCGGCCGGCGTAGGCCTCACCGGCTCTGCGGGTGGCCCCGGCCCCGGTGAACTCGCCGAAGACGTCGGCGAGTTCGGCGGCCCGTTTGACGAGATCGTCGGCGTCGTGCGCGTCGGCCATGGCGTCGCGGGCCGCGGTCAGCGCGTCCAGGCGGGCCAGGGCGGATCCCCGCGCGGCCGGATCGCCGACGGCTTCCAGCTTGCGGCGCAGCGCGCGCTCGGGCCAGGAGTCCACGGGTCCGTCCAGGCCCAGATGTACCGCGCCGAGCTGCGCGAGCCGGATCAGCGCCCGCAGCCGTACGCCCCTGCCGCCGCTCCCGGCGCCCCCCAGGCTCCCCGCCGCGCCCCCCGGGCTGCCCGCCGCGTCTCCCGCGCCCCCCGCCGCGTCCCCCGGGCGAATAGGTGAATCAGCTGTCACCTGATCCACCGAACCGGCAGTCACCTGACCCACCGAACCGGCTATCACCTGACCCACCGTGCGGCGGCCGTCGCACCAGGCGAGCACGGCGACCTCGGCGTCGGTAAGCTCCGCGGCCGGCCGCAGCGGCCGGCGCAGGGTACGGCCGGTCACCAGCACGGCCAGGGCCGGCCGGGGTATCAGCGAACCCGACAGCTCCGGCTGGCGGGCCAGCGCCCGGGCGAACGCGTCGATAGCCCACATCTCGAAGTGCGTGGTCCGGCCGGCCAGCAGTTCTTCGCCCGGTGTCACCGGCAAGCCGGCCACGCCCGGTGAGAGTTCGACCCAGCCGACCGGGCCGAAGAAGCCGATGGTGTCGTTCTTCAGCAGGTACCGCTGCAGGTAGCGGACCACGGCGGACTCGTGCAGGCGGCCACGGACGTTGCGCCGCTCGCCACGCACCAGCTTGTCCAGGCAGGCGCCGATCAGGGCTGGATTCTGCCAGGCCACCGCCTCCCGGAACGCGGGGTCGGCGGCGACCTTGGCGACCGCGGCCGTTAGCCGGGCCCCCGCGGCCTGGAAGGTGCCGGCCAGGTCCGCACCCGCGGGGCCGCCGGGTCCGCCGGACCGCTCGGCCGTGTCGACCGCGTCGGCCAGCTCACGGTCGCACACGGCCAGCAGCCCGCTGGCGGGAAACCCGGCGCTGCGCAGCGCGCCCTCCCGCCACAGGCTCCAGCCGGTCTGCCCGAGCGGCACCAGGTGCGCGGGGCCGTCCTGCCCCAAGCGCGCGGGCCCGGTCTCCCCCGGGTCGGTGGCCGGGGGGATCACGGGCTCTCGCCGTCGCTGCCGAGCACGGCCAGCAGGGCGGCGGCTTCCGCATCAGACAGCGCGTCCAGGTCGATGCCATCCGATGGCCCCACGGACCCGGCCGCCGCCCCCGCACCAGCACCAGCACCGGCGTCCGGATCGTCGACGGCAGCAGCCAGACCGGCCAGCGTGGGTTCGGCCAGGAACATCGAGAGCGGCACCGAGCACCCGAAGTCCTCCTCGACCTGGGCGAGCATCTTCGCCACCAGCAGCGAGTGGCCGCCGAGCCCGAAGAAGTCGTCCCCCGGCCCCGCGGCGGCCACCCCGAGCAACTCCTGCCACAGCGCCGCGATCCGCCGCTGCGTCTCGGTGCGGGCCGGCGCCACCGAGGCGTCCCCCACGGGCTTCGGCTCGGGTAGGGCGGCCTTGTCCACCTTGCCGTTCGGCGTCCACGGCAGCGCGTCCATCGGGACCAGGTGGTCGGGCACCAGGTAGGACGGCAGCCGCTCGGCCAGAAAGGCGCGCAGGTCCACAGCCGGGGCCTCGGTCACGGCGTACCCGGCTAGGCTGGGCCGGCCGCCCGCGCCGGGCCGCGCCACGACGACTGCGTCGCTGACCCCAGGGTGCTGGCGCAGCGTGGCGGCGATCTCCCCCGGCTCGATCCGGAAGCCACGGATCTTGACCTGGTCGTCCATCCGGCCGAGGAATTCGAGCCGCCCGTCGGCCAGCCACCTGGCCCGGTCGCCGGTCCGGTACATACGCTGTCCCGGCGACCACGGGTCGGGCACGAAGACCGCCGCGGTCGCGGCCGGATCGCCGAGGTAGCCCCTGGTCACTCCCGCCCCGCCGATGCACAGCTCGCCGGGCACGCCGACCGGAACCCGATCCAGGCCGGCCAGCACGTAGGCCCGGATCCCGCCCAGCGGCCGGCCGATCGGCGGCCGGGCCGGGCCGCCGGGCAGCACCGGCGTGTGCGTGACGATGACCGTGGTCTCGGTCGGCCCGTAGTGGTTGACGAACGTGAACGGCAGCCCGCCGGGCGTGGTCCGCCTGATCGCGTCGCCCCCGGTGACCAGGTACCGCAGCGCGGTGCCGGCCGGCCAGGCCTCGTCCAGCATGGCCTCGGCCAGCGGCGTGGGCATGAACGTCCAGGTGATCTGCTGCGCGGCCAGCCACCGGGCCAGGTCGCGCGGGACCAGGCGGACGTCGTCGGGGGCCACGACGATCGTGCCGCCGGTGGCCAGGACCGGCCAGATCTCCCAGACCGACCCGTCGAAGGTGGGGCTGGCGATCAGCGTGGACCGCTCCCCCGGGCCCAGCCGGTAGGCGGACCTGAGCCAGCCGGTCAGGTTGGCCAGCCCACCGTGGGTGGCCTGCACACCCTTGGGCCGTCCGGTCGATCCTGACGTGTAGATCACGTAGGCGAGGCTGTCGGCCCGCACCGGGACGGCCGGCCGGGGCGGCGCCTGATCCGGGGGCTCGGCAGGCTGGTCGAGTAGCAACACGGGCCCGGCGAACGGGGGCAGCCCGGCGGCCAGCCCGGAGGTGGTGAGCAAGGCGGCAGCCCCCGACCCGGCCAGTAGCTCGCCGACCCGGTGCCGCGGGTAGCCGGGATCCAGCGGCAGGTACGCGGCCCCGGTCATCAGCACGGCCAGCTCGGCGGCCACCAGGTGGGCGGACCGGCCGGCGTACACGGCCACCACCGTCTCTGGCCCGGCGCCCAGGGCAGCCAGCGCGCCGGCCAGCCGCCCGGCCCGCCGATCCAGCTCGGCGTAGGTCAGGCTGACCGGGGGGTCGCTGACCGCGATCGCGTCCGGGTGGGCGCGCACCTGCTCGGCGATCAGCTCGGTCACCGGCATGGCGCCGGTCACCGCGGGTCCGCGGCTCCAGGAATCGAGCTGCCTGGCCTCATCGCCGCCGACCAGGTTCAGCCGGGCGATCGTGGTCCGCGGCCTGGCCACGGCGTCGGCGAGCAGGGTCAGGTAGTGGCCGGCCATTCGGGCAATGGTGGTGTCGTCGAACAGCTCGGTCGAGTGTTCCCAGATCATGGCCAGGTCGTCGTCCTCGGGCCGGGGCGCCCGGCCCAGCCGCTGCGCGCCCCGCGGTATGACGATCACGCTGAGGTCGGACTTGGCCGAGCCGTTGGCACGCTCGGTGACCGCCCCGGTCAGGCCGCCGAAATCGAGGTCGGGCACGGCCGAGTCGTGGAAGCTGAACATGGTCTGGAACAGCGGGGTGCGCGACGGGTCACGGGCCGGGCCGATGGCGTCGATGAGCGCGTCCACCGGGGTATCGGCCCAGTCGAGAGCGTCAAGAACCGTCTCCTGAACTTGACCAATCAAGGTAATGAACGGCTGCGCACCGGACACTTTCGCCCGTAGCACCAGGGTGTTCACGAACATCCCGAGAAGCGGTTCGAGCTCGGGCAGGCTCCGGTTGGCCACGCCGCTGCCCACGAGCAGATCCCGCTGCCCGGTGTAGCGGTGCAGCAGCGCCGCGAAGCCCGCGTACATGGTGGCGAACAGCGACACCCGGTGCTCCCGGCTGAACGAGCGGAGCGCGCGGGACAGTCCGGCCGGGATCGGGATGCGCGGCGCGGCGCCGCGGAACGTCATGACCGGTGACCTGGGCCGGTCGGCCGGCAGCTCCAGCACGGTGGGCGCGCCGGCCAGCCGGGCGGTCCAGTGGTCCACGTGCGCGGCCAGCACCTCGCCCCGCATCCAGTCCCGCTGCCAGATCGTGTAGTCCGCGTACTGGACGGCCAGTTCGGGCAGTGGCGACGGCTGGCCGGCCGCGAAGGCCGGGTAGAGGACGCTCAGCTCGGACAGCATCACCGCGAGCGACCAGCCGTCGTGCACGAAGTGGTGCTCCACGTGCAGGAATGTGTTCTCGTCGGGGCCGTGCCGCAGCAGCACCCAGCGGGCCAGCGGCGGCCGGGTCAGGTCGAAGGGCTTGCGCAACTGCGCGGCGATGACCTTCTCGGCGTGTTCGGCGGGGACGTCGAGCACCCGCAGCGGGGCGCTGGCCTGGGCGGTCAGCCGCTGCTGGCCCACCCCGCCCACGCCCACAAAAGCGGTCCGCAGGATCTCGTGCCTGCGCACGATCTCGTCGAGCGCGGCCCGCAGCGCGCCGGTGTCCACCTGGCCGTGCAGGGACACCGTGGCCTGGAAGTTGTAGGCCAGGTTGCCGGGGGAAAGCTGCTCGAAGAACCAGACCCGCTCTTGGGGCAGCGACAACGGGACGGGCCCGGTCCGGTGGGCCGGGCGGATGCGCGGGCGGGCCGGCGGGGAAGCCAGGGCCGTAGGGTGCCGTTCCGCCCAGGGAGGTGAGTCCTGCGCCCGCGCGCGGGCCGGGGCGGTCACGACCCGGCCGCCGTGGCAGGGCGGGCCAGGGCCCGGCGCAGGCTGAGCGGGCGCATGTCGGTCCAGACCTCGTCGATGTGGGCCAGGCAGTCCGCCTTGGGACCGGTGAAGCCGCCGTCACGCCAGCCGGGCGGCAGGTCGAGGCCGTCCGGCCAGATCGAGTACTGCTCCTCGTCGTTGAGCACCACGACGTAAGGCTGGGTGTCGTCCATCGTCTTTCCTCCGGGTAGCAGGTCTGCGGTCATGCGCCGGCCCGTTCGAGCGCGCCGACCGCGGCGGCCAGATCGGCCAGCCTCGGGTGGTCGAACACGATGGCCGACGGCACGTCCAAGGCGAGCACGTCGTTGATCCGGGCGGCCAGCCGCAACGCGAGCAGGCTGTGTCCACCCACGGCGAAGAAGTCGGTGTCCGGCGAGACGTCGGCCAGCCCGAGCAGCTCGGTGTACCAGGTGGCGAACAGCTCCTCGTTCGCGGTGAGCGGCCGGGAGGCCGGCCTCGGTGTGGTCGCGGGCGCCGGCGGTGCACTCCGGCCCTGGCCCGGCTCGGGCAGTGCACTCCGGCCCTGGCCCGGCTCGGGCAGTGCATGCCGGTCGACCTTGCCGGTGCGGCCGAGCGGCAGTTCGGGCAGCGAAATCCACTGGCCGGGAATCATGTAGGCCGGCCAGGTATCGGCCAGGTAGCGGGACAACGCGGGCCCACCGGCGCTCCCCACGACGTAGCCGACCAGGCGCCGGTCACCGGACGGGTCGGCGTGCGCCACCACGGCCGCCTGCGCGACGCCGGGATGGGCCAGCACGGCCTGCTCGATCGCGCCGAGCTCGACCCGAAAGCCCCTGACCTTCACCTGGTCGTCACGCCGGCCTGCGAAGTGCACGATCCCGCCGGCATCGACCCAGCCGTAGTCGCCGGTGCGGTACAGCCGGGCGCCTGGTGGGCCGGCCGGGCTGGGCACGAACCGCTCGGCGGTCAGGCCCGGCGCGCCCGCGTACCCCACGGCCAGCCCCTGGCCGCCCGTCAGGATTTCGCCGGTGGCGCCGGCCGGAACCGGATGGCCGTACCGGTCCACGACGACCACCGTGGTGCCGTTGACCGGGCGGCCCAGCGGGACCGGGGCCGTCACCTCGGCCGGGTCGCGCAGCGGGTGGCAGGTGGTGAACGTGGTGTTCTCGGTGGGGCCGTAGCCGTTCACGACCGTGCCCACCACGTGCAGCGCGCGCCTGACGTGGTCGGCGGAGGCGGCCTCGCCGCCGATGATCAGTTCGTCCAGCGGGCGCAGCGCCTCGACGTCGGTGTCCACCACGAGGTTGAACAGGCCGGTGGTGAGGAAGGCCGAGGTGACCTGGTAGCGGCGGATGGCCGCGCCGAGACGGGCCACGTTCGGCAGGCCGGGGAGCACCACCAGGGTGCCGCCGTTCAGCAGCGGCGCCCACAGTTCCAGGGTGGCGGCGTCGAAGGCGGGCGCGGCCGCGTGCAGCCAGCGCTGGGCGCCGGTCATCGCGGCGAACCCGGCCCCGCGGACCAGCCGCAGCACCGCGCGATGCGGTATCACGACGGCCTTCGGCGGCCCGGTGGAGCCGGAGGTGAACATGACGTACGCGGGGTCGCCGCCGTCGCCCGTGACCCCGGCCGGCCCGCCGGGGCCGCCGGCCGGCCCGCTCGTGGTGCCCGTCGGCCCGCCGGGGCCGTCCGCCGGGGCCAGCGTCCCGGGGCGCTCGGGCAGACCGATCACGGGCACCCGCTGGCCAGGTGGGAGACCGCCGACGACCAGCTTGACGCCGGAGCGGTCGATCATCGTGGCGAGCTGCGCGGCGGGGTAGCCGGGGTCGAGCGGCACGTAGGCCGCGCCCGCGGTCAGCACGCCTAGCACGGCTACGACCAGGTCGGCCGAGCGGGTGAGGGCGACGCCGACGAAGTCGCCACGGCGGACGCCGTGGGCGGCGAGCACCCCGGCCACATCGGCGGCCCGCGCGGCCAGATCGGCGTAGCTGAGCGCCCGGCCGTCCGCCGCGTCGACGAGCGCGGTGTGACCGGGGCGGGACCTGGCCACCCCAGCGAACAACCGGTCGATCCGTGCCCCGTCCTCCCGCGGGCCGGGGGCGCGGCCGGCCGCGAGCGGTCCGGAGCCGTGGGCGCTGCCGCAGACCGGCGGGCCGACGGTGGGTGGCCAGAGCGGGAGGTGACCGATGCGCTGGCCCGGGGTGGCGGCGGCACCGCGGAACAAGGTGGCGAGCCCGCCGGCCAGCAGCCGCGCGACCGGGGCGCCGAACCGCCCGGCGTCGTACTCGAGCACGCCGTTGAGGTCGCCGCCGGGCCCCGGGTCGGCCAGTTCGAGGTGCAGGTCGAACTTGGCGCGTTCGCAGTAGACCCGCCCCACCCGGGTGGTCAGGCCCGGCAGCTCCAGGGTGAGCACGTTGTCCTGGACGAGCCCGAAGCCCACGTCGTAGAACGGGCCAGAGCCGCCGGCGGCCTGCTCGAACGGCACGTCGGCGGCGGCGAGCGCGGCCAGCATGGACGCACGCACCTGCCCGAGCAGCCCGGTGAAGCGCGGATGGCCCGCGACCCGGATTCGGATCGGCACGGTGGCGACGAACAGCCCCGCGCTGCGCGCCCACCGGTGGTCACGGCGCAGGCTGACCGGCACGCCGACGGCGAAGTCATCCCGGCCGCTGAAACGGTGCAGCAGGACCGCGTAACCGGCCAGGAGTAGCTGCGCCAGCGAGGTCTCGTTCGCACGGGCCACCGCCCGCAGCGCGTCGGCGACCTGGGCCGGAATGCGGACCGCCGCCCTGGCCGCGGGCCGCCGCCCGGCCGTCGCCCGTGCTCCGGTGGTCAGCGGCGGTCCCGTCCCCGGGCGAGGCAGGTCGCCGGCTAGCCCGAGCGGCTCGCACCCGGCCAGCTCGTCTCGCCAGTGTTCGAGCTGCCGGACGCGGCCGGGATCGCCGGCGGCCGAACGTTCCCACCAGACGTAACCACGGTAGGCGGCGGCCGGAGGCAGGCCGGATGGCCGGGCGTCGTGGTGGGCCTGGTAGGCGGCGGTCAGCTCGCGCAGCAGCAGGGCGACGGTTGTGCCGTCGGCGATGACGTGGTGCCAGACCAGCACCAGGCGATGCCGCCAAGGCCCGATCCGGTGCAGCTCGCACCGGTACAGCGGGCCGCTCCCTACGGTCAGCGGCCGGTGGGCTGCGGCCGCCGCCAGTCCCGCGGCGGCGGCTTCGGTGGTGTCGGTCACCGTCAGCCCGGGCCCGGCCGCGGCCACCCGCTGCAGCGGCTGGCCGCCGACCGTCAGCACCGAGGTGCGCAGCGCTTCGTGCCTGGAGGCGATCTCGGCGAGCGCGGCGGTGAGCGCGTCGACGTCAAGCGGGCCGTCGAGGTCGATGACGCGGGTGAGGTGATACGCGGGCGGCCCGGGCGCGGCCTGGTCGGCCAGCCACAGCCGCTGCTGCGCGGCCGACAGCGGGAACACGCCGGCCTGGGCGAGCCGGGCGGGGCCCAGCTCGGCCAGCTTTTTCCTGGCGCTCATATCGCCGCGCCCCTGATGGCGGCCGGGAGGGCTTGCCGCATTTCCATCGGCGGTCATCGCATCCTCCGGCGAAGGCAGGTCGCGCTGGCGCGGAAATAGCCGGACGGGAAATGGGCCTGGGGGTGGTTCACGTCCACGATGAGCTCTCCTCCGCCAGGGAGTTGACTCAGGACGAACGCGGTTTTGCCTTAGCCACTGTCCCCAAGCCCGTTCACAGTGCCGGGCCGGTTCGGGGACTGTCAATACTTATGCTTTACTTTAGAAATAAGAATTACCCGGTCGATAGCCGGACACGTTACTGGATTACTGGGCCCCTTATCGGAATTACTCGGGCCTGCATTTCTGGATTACCAGACTGCATACCTGGATTACCCCGGCTGGCCGGGCAGGCGGGCGGCGATGCCGTCGAGCACGCACCGCAGGCCGAACTCGAACCGCGCGTCCCTGGTCTCGGCCGAATCGGGGTCGATGCCTTCTTCGTACATCCGCGTGAAGTGCGGGAACCGGCCAGTGCCCCTGAGCTTCTGCACGTGGTCGTGGACGATCTTGTGAAGATCGTCCTCGGTCAGGCCGCCCGCCGCCTCCCGGTCGCGGCGTTCCACCCCCATCTCCCTGAACTCGCGGAGCACCGCGCCCATGACGTAGGTGGCGAGCGTGCCCAGCACGTTCAGCGCGGTCACCATGTCCAGGCCCAGACTGTCGATCGTGGCCAGGGACCGTTCCAGGTTGCGCAGCGTGTTCGGGCCGAGCGGGGGGCGGCCGCCGATGAAGTCCATCAGCCACTCGTGCCGGCGCAGCGCGGTGCGCTGGGTCCAGGCCGCCGCGGTCAGGTCGGTTCGCCAGTCCCCGGTCACCGGCGGGAACTCCTCCTCGCCCTCCACGGCGTCGAGCATGAAGTCGAGCAGTTCGTCCTTGGACGAGACGTGCCAGTACAGCGACATGGCACCCGCGTTCAGCTCCCTGGCGATGCGGCGCATGCTGATCGCCTGCGCGCCCTCGGCGTCGGCCACCTTGATGGCGGTCTTGACGATCTCGTCGCGGGACAGTGAGCGGACCCGCCGCGGGGCCTGGTGGCCGTGGTCCTGCATGTCCTTGATGCGCTGGTTGGCGCGCTGCTCACGACGGTCGCGGCCGAGATTGCGGCGGTCGAAGATCGACCACAGTTCCTCGTCGTCGAGTTCCATGCGCGCTCCCTTCGCAGAGACCAGACCGGGGGCTGGCCAGACCGGACCTGCTGGACCGGCCGGCCGCAGACCACGCTATAACCGGTTGCCTTCTCGTACAGTGTACTGCTAACGTACGGCGTACGACATGGTACGCCGTACGAGAAAAAAACAACCGTGGGGAGAAATCATGGGAGACACCCTCGCCATCGAGGCCACGGGTCTGACCAAGCGGTTCGGGAAGACCAACGCGCTGGCCGGGCTCGACCTGCGGGTCCCGCAGGGCAGCGTCTACGGGGTGCTCGGGCCGAACGGCGCGGGCAAGACCACCGCGGTGCGCGTGCTGGCCACGCTGCTGCGCCCGGACAGCGGATCGGCCCGGGTGCTGGGCGCCGACGTGGTGGCCGACGCGCCGCGGGTACGCCAGAGCATCGGGCTGACCGGGCAGTACGCGGCGCTGGACAACTACCTGACCGGGCGGGCCAACCTGGTCATGATCGGCGAGCTGAGCCGGATGACCCGGCGGGAGGCCAAGCGGCGGGCCGACGAGCTGCTCGAGCAGTTCGACCTGACCGCGGCGTCCGGCCGCTCCGTGAAGACGTACTCGGGCGGCATGCAGCGCCGGCTCGACCTGGCCGCGAGCCTGATCGCCCGGCCCGATCTGGTGTTCCTGGACGAGCCGACCACCGGCCTGGACCCGCGCAGCCGCAACATGCTGTGGGACATGATCCGCGAGCTGGCCGCCGAGGGCAAAACCCTGCTGCTGACCACCCAGTACCTGGAGGAGGCCGATCAGCTCGCCGACCGGATCGCGGTCGTGGACGCCGGCCAGGTGATCGCCGAGGGAACAGCCGACGAACTCAAGTCGATGGTGGGCGGCGAGGCCATCGAGGTCACGCTGATGCCGGGCGCCGACCTGGCCGCCGCGGCCGCCGCGGTCCAGGCCCACGCCACCGGCCCGGTCGAGGCGAACACGCCGCAGCGGAAGCTGACCGCGCCGGTTTCGGCCACCGGCGGGATGGCGACGGCCCTGGTGCGCACGCTGGACCGGGCCGGCGTCCGGGTGGACTCGCTCACCGTGCGCCGCCCCTCGCTGAACGACGTGTTCCTCAAGCTCACCGGGCACGCAGCCGAGCCCGACGAGGCCGACGAGGCCGACGAGGCCGACGAGGCCGATGCCGACCCGCAAACCGATCGTGACCTGGAAGGAGCCGTGGCATGACCGCCACCACCATCACGCTGTCCCCCGAGCCGGCCACCAGGCCCCGGCGATCCTCGCTGGCCTGGACCATCAACGACGTGATCGTGCTGACCCGGCGGAGCCTCGCGCGCATCGCCAGGGAGCCCGAGTCGCTGATGGACGTCACCGTCATGCCGGTGGTGTTCGTGCTGCTGTTCGCCTACGTGTTCGGCAGCGCGATTCACATCCCCGGCGGCGGCAACTACCACGAGTACCTGATCGGCGGAATGCTCGGCATGGGGCTGGCGGGCACCGCGCCCGGCACCGCGGTCGGGCTGGTCACCGACATGAGCACCGGCCTGATCGACCGGTTCAAGTCGCTGCCCATGTCACGGGCCGCGGTGCTGGCCGGGCGCAGTATCGCCGACGTCCTCACCCAGGTGATCGGGCTGGTCGTGGTGATCGGGGTCGGCCTGATCATCGGCTGGCGGGTGCACACCGGGCCGGCCGACGTCGCCGCCGCGCTGGGACTGTCCCTGCTGATGGGCTACGCGTTCACCTGGATAGGCGCCTGCATAGGCATGTTCCTGCGCAGCCCGGAGGCAGCTCAGGCGACCGGGTTCATCGGGTTCCTGCCGCTCACGTTCATCTCCAACGCGTTCGTGCCGACGCAGGGGATGCCGGGCTGGCTGCAGGCGTTCGCGAACTGGAACCCGCTGAGCGCCTTGGCCGCCTCGTGCAGGCACCTGTTCGGCAACCCGAACCCGGCCGCGATGGTGCACGCCTGGCCGATGCAGCACCCCGAGCTGACCGTAGTGCTCTGGTCGGTGGCGCTCATCGCGGTGTTCGCCCCGCTGAGCGTCCGGCTCTACCGGCGCAAGGCGCTCTAGCGCGCTGTCCCACTGCTCACTCTGCGGACCGGCCCGGATCTGGCCCCATTTTCGTGAAAGCCCTGGTGGTGTTCAGTGGCGGGCGGTGAGCAGGGCTCGTCGCCCTGGAGCCCGCTGAGCGCGTCGGCGATCGGGATCGTTCCCGGTTCGGCCACCACGATGCCGGGTGCCAAGGGTGAAGGCGAGCAGATCCCGTAGCGTTATCGGGCGCTTCGCCGGGACGGTCTCATCGAGCGGCCTGCTCGGATCGGCGAGCACGGACATGTCCGCCAGCTCCGGAGGAACTCGTCGACCGGGTCGTCGAGGCGCAGCGTGCCGTCCTCGATGAGCGTCATCGCGCAGGCGGCGACGATCGGCTTCGTCATCAAGCCAGTGCGGCAGATCGTGTCGGCGGCCATCGGCGTCCCCGAACCCTCGCCCGCGAAGGCCAGATTCGATATGGACCTCGCCGCGGCCGGCGACGACGGCGACCGCACCCGGGACGAAGCCGGCGTCGAGGTGACGAGAGCACGTCCCGCACGCGGGTCGGCCGTTTTCAACAAGAAGCCACCGCTGGTCACACTCTCTCCTCCTCCTCAGCTCGCCTTGCTCGAACGCTATATCGGTAAAGAGGCCCGGAACGAGCGCGAGCATCCGGCGGGTGTGCCCGCCGGATGCTCGCAGGGATCTGATTCGCGGCTTTAGCCGGCGACCTTGTGGTAAAGGTTCTGGTCGGTGCCGACGCCGATCAGGTCGATCCGGTTGGAGCCCCATGACACGGCAGCCAAGTCGGAAACGAGTATCCCTCCTTGCGATTCCCAGCCGCTCCAGCTAGAGCCGTTCCACGCGTTATGCCAGGCGGCGTTGTCGCCGCCCCGGATGAAGACGTCCAGCCGGCCCGGCCCCCAGGAAGATACCGTCGGCGAGGCGCCGGATGCTACGCCCGGCGGCGGCGCGGAGAGCTCTTTCACCCAGCCGCTCCAGCTGCTCCCGTTCCACGTGTCCTCATACAGGTTCTGGTCGGTGCCGACCCCGAACAGGTCAATCGTGCCGGTGGGGGAGGTGGCGGTCGGGGTGGGGGAAACGGCGGCCGGGTTGCCCAGGACGTCTCCGCCGAGCGACTCCCAGCCGAGCCAGCCGTAGCCGTCGTTGAAGTCGCACCAGATGGCGTTGTCGGTGCCGCGGATGAACACCTCCAGCTGGCCGGACCCCGAGGAGGAGACCGTCGGCGAGGCGCCGGATGCTACGCCCGGCGGCGGAGCGCCGATGTCGCTAAACCAGCCGCTCCAGACTCTCCCGTCCCAGAACTTGTGATAGATATTCCCGTCGGTGCCGACGCCGAACAGGTCAATCTGGTCAGGTGCGTAGGAGACGGCGGTCGGGTTGCCCAGGACGTCTCCGCCGAGCGATTGCCAGCCGCTCCAGACGAAGCCGTTGTATGAGTTGTGCCAGATGGCACTGTCGCCGCCGCGGACGAATACGTCCAGCCGGCCCGGCCCCCAGGAGGAGATCGCCGGCGAGGCGCCGGATGCTACGCCCGGCGGCGGTGCGCCGATCTCGTTGACCCAAGAGGACCACTGGGGAAAATCGGTGAACGCGCTTACGCCGTCCGGCGTGCCCCAGCCGGTAGGGCCGTCGTAGCCGGTTCCAGCGTTGCACAGGTAATCCGGGCACAAGCCGTTGCTGCCTGTGGTGATGTCGTACAGGTCGTTGGTGTGAGCGTAGACATAGGACGACGGGTAAGTGTTCGGGGTGGGGGTCCCGGCCAGGGCGTAGGTGGCCGCGACGATCGGGGAAGCGGCGCTGGTGCCGCCCTCAGGGATCCAGCCGATGCCGCTGAAGCTGTCGTAGACGGCGACGCCGGGCTTGGGGTTGGCGTCCGCGGCTACATCGTTGTCGCTGCGGTACGTGCAGTCGGAGTCGGTTTGCCAGGACGGCTTGGCCTCATAGCCTGAGCAGCCCGATCCGGTGCCCTCGCCGAGGCCCTCACCGCCGCTCTGGCTGCTGCCCCAGACGCTCTCCGACCAGCCGCGGGAGGTCCCCGGAATCTTTGCCAGCGAGGTGCCGCCGACAGCCGTGACATACCGCGAGGATGCCGGGTAAGCCACGCCGTAGCCGCTGTCGCCGCTCGCGGCGGTTATCACGACGCCGGGGTGGTCGTAGTAGCTGGTGTCGTAGCTACTGTCCGAGGACGACTCAGGCTCGCCGAAGCTGGCAGAGACGAACCTGGCGCCTTGGGCGACCGCGGTGTTGACCGCAGTGCCCAGGTCGCTGTCCGCAACGCTGTTCGCCTCGACCAGCAAGATGTGGCAATTGGGACAGATCGCCGACACCATGTCCACGTCGAGCGACTCTTCCTCGTCCCATCTGTCGCTGGCTGTTCCGGCGCTGCCTGCCGCGGCGGGCAGCGGGCTGGCCTCGCCGACCTGGTTGACCTTGGTGAAGCAGCCGCTGTCGCAGGGGGGCAGGCCATAGGCCGACCTGTAGGTGTCCAGGTCGGCCTGGATGTCCGGGTCGTCGTAGGCGTCCACTATCGCGACCGTCTCGCCGCCGCCGGCGGTCGCGGAGGGCAGGTTATAGGCGCTTTGCAGATCCGCAGGCCCGAAGCCCGTCCTGGTCGGGGCGACATCGGGCCGGTCAGCCGGCTGCAGATGGGGCCGCAGGTCGACGGGGACCAGCGACATGCAGGTCATCCGGTGCTTGGTGGCCGGCGCGCACACGTGCCGGTAACGCACCTTGCCCGGCCCGTCCGCAGCGGCCCTGGCCGCCTGGCTGGCCTGAGCGACCGGGGTGACTGATGTCACCAGTACGGTCACCAGCGCGAGCAGTAGTCCGGCGGCAGCCTTCCTGGCCGGGAGCCGGCCGGCAAGGTTGCGCCGGATGAAATACCGCAACATGTTAAGCACTCTCCCCGTGGGTCGGTCGGAATCACTTGATGTATACCGATTCTTCCTAGGTGATCTAGCATCGCCTGCGGGGAACCCCCATGGACCGCGCTTTCCGCAGCCAGTCCAGATCCGTCCATATCCTGGCCAGATCAGTCCAAGCCGTTTGGCGATATAAAGGTGGCGAGTTAGCCGTGTGTCAAAGCATTGCGGAAGCCGTTTCGCGGGCAGGCGATGTTTCGACCGCTTGGGGGTCCGCCTAAATTAACAACCACTGCCGG
Source organism: Streptosporangiaceae bacterium (assembly GCA_036267135.1). Lineage (GTDB taxonomy): Bacteria > Actinomycetota > Actinomycetes > Streptosporangiales > Streptosporangiaceae > PALSA-505. The sequence continues at coordinate 71,402 of DATAWQ010000068.1, forward strand.
CCCGGCGCTTAGCGCCCGCAGGGGACCAGCTGAGGCCGTGTGGCCCCGGATGGCCCCCAGGGTGCTCGAAAACAGTCGGGACGGCCGGATTCGAAATGGCAATCAATCGCAAGCGCTGACGAATTCATGTATGTAGAGATGGATGGCAGGTTCATCGTCAGGGCCTCGGCATAGTGGGGTTATGTCCGTTTGGTCATGAGGGGCTGAGCCCGGGCGTGGCCAGGGTCCGGGTGGCGTCGCGGGCGTGGTAGCGGCAGGCGGCGGCGATGCTGGGATGGCCGGCGGGTTTGAGGATCGCGATGCTCAGGTTGCGCAGGGCGGCCATGACCTGGGGGCCGCTGCCGGTGCGGATCTGGGAGGCGTCCTCGCCGAGGGTGACGTCACGGACCTTCTCCAGTGCCTCGATGCCCCAGTGCCCGCGCATCCAGGTGGTGGCTTCGCGGGTGAGGCCCGGCCACGAATGTGCGCCGGGCCGGTCCGCGCTTGATGATGAACTGTGCGTGATTACGTAACTGTGTGCGCTCAAACGCGCACACAGACGTGCGTCCGCGGATGCGCACAGGCGGAAGAAGATTCCGGACCTGGTACAGAGACTGGGCTCAAGACCGGAAATTCGGACGACCTGATGACGATGGCGGAAATGCTGACAAAACGCTCGGTTGACAGCCTGATATCCGAGGATCGCGACGGCGGGATCGCGCTGGTGCACGCGCGGGGACAGCTGCGCTACCCCGAGCTCGTGGCGGCGGCCGACCGGTGCGCGGCGGCGCTCGCGGAGGCCGGCGCCGGGCCCGGCGCGCTGGTCCCGGTGCTGCTGCCGCGCGGCCCCGAGCTGATCGCGGTGCTGATCGGCATCGGCCGGCTGGGGGCGGGTTACGCGGCGCTCGATCCCCGGTGGCCGGACGAGCGGATACGGCAGCTCTGCTCGATGCTGCGGCCACCCGTGGTGGTCACCGGCGAGCCGTCGCGGGCCGGCCAGCCCACGTGGAACCCCGCGGGCCTGCTGAGCCCCGGCGCCGCGACGCACCCGCCGGCCAGGGTCCAGGTACCCGGCGACGCCGTGGGCTGCGTGTTCTTCACATCCGGCTCGACCGGGACGCCGAAGGCGATCCCGGCCACCCGCCGCGCGATCACCGGGCTGCTCCAGCCGGGGGCCATGCCGCTGCGGCTCGGCCGGTCCACGGTGATGACGGTGGCCGCACCGGCCCCGTGGGACGCGTTCGCGCTGGAGCTGTGGGGGCCACTGCGGAACGGGGGCACCTGCCTGCTGGTGGAGGGTGACTACCTGAGCCCGGCCGAGCTCAGGGAGAACGTCGCGAAGCACGGGCAGAACACGGTGTGGCTCACGAGCTCTCTGTTCAGCCTGTTCGTCGAGGAAGACATCGGCGCGTTCGACGGCATCACCCAGGTGGTGACCGGCGGGGAACGGCTGTCGCCCGGGCACGCGAAGGAATTCCTGCTGGCCCATCCCGGCGCCCGGCTGTTCAACGGCTACGGTCCGGCCGAGAACTGCGTCTTCGCCACGATGCACCCGGTGACCGCCGACGACTGCGGCCTGGCGGCCGGTATCCCGATCGGCAAGCCGGTCGGCGACACCGAGGTCCTCATACTCGACGGCGAGCGGGCCTGCGGGCCCGGCGAGCTGGGCGAGATCTGCCTGGCCGGCCCCAGGCTCGCGCCGGGCTACCTCGGCGACGAAGAGCTGACCCGGCGGGTGTTCGTCACCCTCGGCCGCGGCGGGCGGCCGACCCGGATCTACCGGACCGGCGACCTGGGCTGGCAGGACGAGACCGGCCGGTATCACTTCCACGGGCGGGCCGACCGTCAGGTGAAGCTGCGTGGGCACCGGGTCGAGCCCGCCGAGATCGAGCGGCAGGTGGCTGCGCACCCGGCGATCGCCCGCTGCGTGGTCGTTCCCGCGGCCGGCCCCGGCGGCACGGTGACCGAACTGGTCGCCTGCTACCAGGCCAGGAGCGATGTATCCGGCGCCGACCTGTGCGGCTTTCTGCAGCGCCGGCTGCCCGGCTACCTGGTGCCCGAGCGGTGGCTGCCGGTGGACCGGATCCCGATGCTCCCCAACGGCAAGGCCGACCTCGACGAAATCCGCGCGCGAGCCGGCCAAGCCCAGCAGGCGGAGCAGGCCGAACGGGTGGTGCTGGCCGAGCGACCGCCGGGCCAGCACAGGACAGACACCGACCCGGTGCTGGACGACCCAGTGCTGGCCGACCCAGTGCTGGCCGACCCAGTGCTGGCCGACCCAGTGCTGGCCGCGCTGCGCGGCCTGGTGGACGAGAGCACCGGGCTTGGGGCGATGCCACCCGATGCCTCGCTCGTCGCGGCCGGGGCCAACTCCCTGCAGCTCATCAGGCTGTGCCTGCGGGCCGCACGGCGGTGGCGGGTGCGGGTCGAACCGGCCGAGTTCTTCGGACGGCCCACGCTTGGCCACCTCGCCACCCTGGTCCGGCGGGCGGCCCAGCCGCAGCCGACACAGTCCCGGCCTGCCCAGCCGCAGCAGGCCCAGCCACGTCTGGAACGCGAGGACGGGCTACGGTCTGGGCACCCGCTCAACGCGGTGGCGTCCGCTTTCCTGCTCACCGAGGCGGTGGACCCGGCCAACCGGCACGCGTGGCACTGCGCGCTGGTCTGGCGCATCGACGGCCCGGTGGACGAGGGTGCGCTGCGGCGCGCCGTGGAGTGCGTGCACCGGCGCCATCCGGCGCTGCACGCCAGGTACGACACGACGCCGCCGTTCCGGTCGGCCTGGACCGAGCCGCCCACGAGCCCGGAGTTCACCGTCCTGGCGGGCCAGGACGCCGACGAGGCCTACGCCAGGCTCGACCGGGTGCTGCACGCCCCGTTCCGGCTCGATCGGGGCCCGGCCTGGCGGGCCGCGCTGGCCAGGGTGGGCGGCGCGGACGTGGCCATGCTCGGCGTCTGCGTGCACCACGTCGCGTTCGACGGCTGGTCGGAGCGCGTGCTGGTGCGCGATCTGGCCGCGGCGTACGCCGGCCAGCTCTCCGGCGCGCCCACCCTAGGACGCTGGTACGCCGAGCCGTTGCCCTGGCCCCTGGATGATCCCGCCGCCGGCCCGGACACCGAGCGGCAGCGGCGGATGCTCGCGGCCGAACTGGACGGCACACCCGCCCTGGTCTTCCCCGCACCTCCCGCCGGGCTCGTGGCCGGCCCCTGGTCCGCGGCAGGCACCTGGTCCGCGGCAGGCATAGGGCTCGCCGCCGACGCCTGGTCCGCGGCCGACAGCGGGGCCGGGGCGGGAGCCGGGCCGGACGGGCCGACCGGGGTGATCGTCCGCACGCTCGACGCCGGGCAGGCCCGCGACTGTCACGCGCTGGCCCGCGAGCACGCGACCACGCCGTTCGTCGTCGGGCTGGCGGGTTACGCGGCGGCGGCGGCCAAGCTGACCGGCCTGACCGACTTCCCGGTGACCGCCCCGGTGGCGCAGCGCGGTGCGGACACCGAGGACGCGGTCGGCTGCCTGCTCAACCTGCTGTGCCTGCGGCTGCGGCTGCCTGACGCCTCGGGCGATCCACTGGCCGCCATCGCCGCCGCCACCAGGGCGGCGCGGTGCGGACTGCGCACCCAGGACGTGCCGTTTCCCGAGGCCGTGGGCCTGCTGCGGCCGCCGGTGGTGCCGCACCTGTTCGTGCTGCAGCACAATCGCGCGCCGGTGCTCGAACTGCCCGGCTGCCGGGCCAGCCTGCGCAGGCCGGTGCAGCACTACGCCGGGTTCGAGTTCCAGGTGGAACTGCGGCTGCCCGCGGAAGACCAGGGTGAGGTCGTGGTCACCTACCGCCGGGCCGCCGTGGACGACACGTTCGCGTCGTCGTTCACCGACGCGTTCACCGCTTTCATCCACCGGCGCGGGAACGCCGGGCCGGGCGGCCCGGTTAAATGCGCGCGCTTACGCAACGCTCCGGATCACACCGGGCCACCGTGAAACGGGCCGAGGCTTTTTTACGATAAACGCGGGTTTCGCGTTATGTCCCAAGATGCCCGAAACGCTGGTTAAGCAAAGTTATTGGTGTGATCCGTGATATTAGAAGGCTCGATTGGAGCAGGTGAGATGTGTAAGATGCTAGTTACTCATGGTAATTGGGTGCAGTTAAGGTCGTCTGGCGCCCCGGCCCACAACGGCCGGGCCACGCGGGCGGCTGACGGCGCGCTGCGGACCGGGCACCATGCTTCCCCGCCACCGGCGGACACGTCCGCCGGGCCGCAGTCGATCTCGGCCGAAGGCAGGTGATGGGGAGGGTGCCGCAGCCCAACGCCGCGCTTTCCCACCAGTCACGAACGGACCCGCCCGCGGACGCCTGGGACGACGGGGTGGCGCCGGTCCGGTTGTACGAGCGCGACGCGGAGCTGCGGTTGGCCGCGGAGGTCCTGGACCGGGCGGCGGGCTATCGAGGCGGGGCGCTGTTCTTCGCGGGCGACGCGGGCCTGGGCAAGACCGCGCTGCTGCGGCGGGTGGCCGCGCAGGCCGCAGAGGTGTTCCGTATCGGGCCCGCGGCCGGTGACCCGGTCGAGACGTCGGTGGCGTTCGGCTTCCTCGGCCAGGCGCTGTACGCGCTGGGCTGCCCGGTCCCGCTGGCCGAGGCCGGAGACGGCAGTGCGGGCAGTGCGGACAAGGGCAGTGCAGCCAAGGGGCGGGCCGAAGGAACCGATCTGCGGTCCAGTCAGTTCCACCGGGTGCTGCGGTGGCTGCGCGGGCTCGGCGAACCGACGCTGCTGGTCCTGGACGACCTGCAGTGGGCGGACAGCGACTCGGTGGCCATGCTCTCTTTCCTGTGCCGGCGCCTGGCCGACCTGCCGGTGGTCGTGGTGGCGACGCTGCGGTCCTGGCCGCCGGCCGCGCACGACGTGGCGTACCGGCTGGCGGCGGCGGGTCAGGCGATGCTGGCGGAACTGGCTCCGCTGTCGGGACCGGCGGCGCGGCGGGTGGTCGGCGACCTGGTGCACACCCAGGCCGGGCCGGCGGCCATCAACCGGGCGGTCGCGATGTGCGGCGGCAACCCGCTGCTGCTCGAACAGGTCTCGCTGCTGATCGACCGGGGCGACGACCTGTCCACGCCGCAACTGTCGCGGGTGCTACCGAATCCGCAGCCGCTGCTGCTGAGCCGGTTCGCCGCGCTGCCGGGCGAGGTGATCAGGTGCGCGCGGGCGGCGAGCGTGCTGGGCATGACGTTCCGGCCCGGCCTGGCCGCGAAGGTGGCCAGGGTGCCCGAAGAGGACATCGAGCAGACCCTCGACGCGCTCGCCCGCAGCGGGCTGGTCCGCGAGGTGGCCGACCCGGCCGGGGCCACCGGCGGCCGTGCGGTGGAGTTCGTCCACCCGCTGTTCCGCCAGCTCCTCTACGAGGATCTGGGCACCGCGATGCGCGACCAACTGCACCGCCGGGCCTGCCGCGTGCTGCTGGACCAGGGCCGGGACCGGGACGCGGCCCAGCACGCGATGCGCGGTCACGCGGCCGGGGACCCGGCGGCGATCGGGGTGCTCGAACGCGTCGGCCTCGACGCGCTGGGCACCGGCGACGTGGGCGCGGCGATCGAATACCTGCGCGCGGCCGTGGCGCTGGCCGGCCGGCGGGCCCGCCGCACCGCCCTGCGCGGCCTGAGCGAGGCGTTGCTGGCCGGCGGCCAGTTCCGGGAGGCAATCGAGTGCTGCGAGCGAATCGTGGCCGGGCCAGTCAGGTCGCCCCGCGAACGGGCCGAGGCACTGATGATGCACGCCACCGGGCTGGCCCAGTCGGGACGGCTCGAGCAGGCCTGCGAGCGGCTAGACGAGACGGTGGCGGCGGCCAGGGACGCGGACCTGCCGCTGGCCACCGCCGCGCAGACCGAGCACGGGTACTGCCGCTGGTGGCTCAGCGGCCCGGCCGCGGCGCTGCCGGTGCTGAACCGGGCCAGGGAGCTGGCCGCCGACGCGCCCGGGCCGGCCCGGACCCGGACGACGGCACTGTGGGGGTTCGTCGCGCTGCAGGCCGGCGACCCGTCCGGGCTGGCCGGGCTGGCCGCCGCGGGCCGGGCCGTGCTGGCCGCACCGCGCGCCCACCTGTCCGACTACACGACCACCTGGGGCGTGCTCGCCTCGTACGCCGCGTCGGCCACGCTGGTGGAGCGGTTCGACGAGTCCGGCCAGGCCTACGCCATCGCGCTGGAGACCGCCGAGCAGTCGGGAGCGGGACTGACGGTCGGCGTGCTGGGCCTCGGCGTGAGCTACGCGGCGCTGCTGCTGCGGGTGGGACGGCTGGCGGAGGCGCTGGGTCACACCGCGCGCGTGCTGAAGCTGCCCGACGTCACGCCGGCCCTGACCACGACCGCCAGCGCGGTGCACGCCGAGATCCTGCTGCAGCTCGGCCGGCTGGACGAGGCGGACGCGTGGCTGACGCGGGCCGAGCTGGTCCCCGCCTCCCGCCCGGACTGGGAGCCGGCGTTGCGGCTGTGTGGCATCAGGGGGCGGCGCGCGCTGCGGGCCGGGGAGTGGGCCGCGGCCAGCGCTCACTTCCTGGTGGCCGAGGATCTGTCGGCCGCAGCAGGGATCGTGGAGCCGTGCCTGTCGATGTGGGCGCGCTCCGCGATCGTGGCGCACCTGCGGGCCGGGCGCAGCGCGGACGCGGAACGGGTGCTCGGCTGGCTGGACCGTTGCGCGGCCAGGCTGCCCTGCCGGTGGCCGCGGATCGCCGCGCTGACCGGCCGGGCCGGGCTGGCCGAGGCGGGCGGTGACCCACAGGCGGCGGAGCAGGCGTTCACTGAGGCGCTCGGCCTGCACGACGGGCTCGAGCTGCCGCTGGAGCGGGTCGAGACGCTGCTGGAGTTCGGTACGTTCCTGCGCCGCGTCGGGGCTTCGGTTCGGGCCAGGCCGCTGCTGGCCGAGGCGGTGTCGGCGGCCGAGGCGGTCGGCGCCCACTGGCTGGCCGGGCAGGCGCACAAGGAGCTGGCGGCCAGCGGTGGCCGGCGGCGCCGCCGCCGCGAGATGTCGGACCGGCTGACCCCGCAGGAGCGCCGGGTATCCGCGCTGGCGGCCCAGGGGCTGAGCAACGACGCGATCGCGAGCCGGCTGCGGGTATCGGCCGGCACGGTCAAGACGCACCTGGAGCACGTCTACGCCAAGCTCGGGGTGCACTCCCGGCGCGAGCTCATGCTCCGCGGCGGCGATACGGTGTCCGCCTGAATCCGCAGCGCCACCCGCACCGGCGCATTCTCTACTGGACCGCCTGAATTCGCTAAATCTCTGCCGAACCCTGCGGTAGCCGTCAGTAACTATCCGCCGACTGCCTGATGTCATTAACGCAGCGGAGCGGCATGATCAAGGAGAGTAACCAACCCCGGCCAACCCTTACCGAACCTAAGGACGCTTTCTGCCCTGGAGAGTGAGCGGGATGCTTGACGAACGAGTATGCACGGCCACGGAGACCAGCCTGCCCGACGGTCTTGACCGGTCGCGGATCGCGGTCCGGGTCTGGGCCCGAGACCCGATCTCGCTGGCCGGCCTGACGTCGGCGCTGGTCTGCAGGCCAGAGCTCAAGGTCGTGGACACCGACCGAGGCGGCCAGGCACGGGTCGCCCTGATCGCGGCCGACAGCCTGGACGAGACCGTGCTGTCCATGCTGCGCGCCACCAAGGCGCAGGGCTCCGCGCGCACGGTCCTGGTGATCAGCGCGCTGACCGACGACGACGTGCTCGCCGTGGTGGACGCCGGGGTCTCCGCCGTCGTCTGGCGCTGGGAGGCCACCGCGACCTGGCTCAGCCAGGTGGTGACCAAGGCGGCCGCCGGGCAGCCCGCGCTGCCCACCGACGTGCTGTCACGGCTGCTCAAGCAGATCGGGCGGCTCAACCGGCAGGTGCTGTCGCCGCGCGGCCTGACCCTCAACGGCCTGTCCGCCCGCGAGGTCGACGTGCTCAGGCTGGCCGCCGACGGCCTGGACACCGAGGAGATCGCGGACCGGCTGGCCTACTCGGCGCGCACGGTGACCAGCGTGTTCCACGACATCACCTGCCGGTTCCAGCTCCGCAACCGCACGCACGCGGTGGCCTACGCGATCCGCGAAGGCCTGATCTGACGGTCAAATCCTCCGCTCCTGCCGGGTGCCCCCGCTGCCCGGCCGGGGCGGTTACTTTTTGGTTTTGCTGGCCTTCGGCTTGCTGAGCGTGCCGGAGAACGACAGCGCGGGCGTGCATTTCGTGGACCCGGTGTTGGTGCACGACACCACGACTTCCAGCGGATGGCTCACGCTGAACACCAGCGGCTGGACGAAGTGGTAATCGAGATCCCTGAAGTCGGCGAGCGCGAACTCGAACAGCGGCGACTTGCCCGACTGGATGTTCATCGTGCCGGTGTTGCCGTCCGGGTTCTCCAGCAGCACGTCGGTGACGCTCAGCGTTTCCTTGCCGGTGAGCTTGTACGGGTAGATGGTCGTCTTTCCCGGCGCCACCTTGGCGGACATCAGCGTCGACACGGGGGTGCCCGACCCGCCGGCGGCGCCGCTGCCCGGCGCGCCCGGTGACGCGGAAGCCTTCGCCTTCGCCTTGGCCGCGGCCGAACCCGCCGAGCCCGCGGCGGTGTTCGCGCTGGCGGCCGCCTTGTTGGCCTTGACGGCCGCCTGGCTGGCCTTCGCCGCGCTGGAGGCCAGCGCGTGCGTCTGCTGGGTGACCGCCTGGACCGCGGCCGAATGCACCTCGGGCTTGAACACCAGGAACCAGAGCACGAGCAGCGCGGCCACGGCCACGGTGGCCAGCGCGAGCAGCGGCAGCAGCCATTCGGGCAGGATCTGCCGCTGCAGCACGGCCCCGTCCACGATGACCGGCTCGGCCTGCCCGGGCAGCACGAACACCTGGAACGGCAGGCTCTTGCTGGACCCCTTGAAGAAACGCTGACGCGGGTTGGCCCGCATCTTGACGAACGTGGCCGTGCCCGGCCCTGCGGTGAACAGGTCCGGCCGGAACCCGAACTCCAGGGCGTTGTCCACGTCGCTGGCCGACAGGGCCAGGTCGGCCCCGGTGTTCCCCCGGTTCTCCACGATCAGCCGGTGCCGCCCGCGCCGCCTGGCGTGCGAGGTCTTGGGCACCAGGTCGGCCTTGAGCTCGGTGAACGGCGCGAGCGTGACCTCGCCCTCCACGATGACCGAGCCTTCCGGGTCCTCCTGGGAGAACGCCCGCAGCCCGAACGGGAACTCCCCGGCCCGCGGCCAAGCGGCGCGCGGCGGGCTGAACATGACGCGGGCCGGGGCGCTGGAGCCCGGCAGCAAGCTCAGCTCGGCGGGCTCGGCCACCACCCAGTCCCTGGCCTCGCCGAGCACGTCGAGCAGCACCCGGTCCACGACCGAGCCGGTGTTGCGCACCAGCACGTTGCAGCTGGCCTGCTGGCCCGGTTGCACCTCGATGCTGGCCTGTTCGAATGCCACGCTGACGCCCATGCTGGGAGGGTCGCATCCGGTCACGCCCGCCGTGTTCCTGGCCGCGAAGACCCCGGGGCAGCCCGCGCCGCCACCCTGGGCAGCCGGTGCTGCGCGAACCGGCAGCGGCCGCTGCCCCCGCTGATGCCCTGATGGACTGCCCCCGGCGACGGGGATCCGCGCACCCTGGTGGCATCGACGCGGAAGGGCATGCCACCGATGGACACAGCGCGCCAGCGAGCCAGGCGGGTCATCTTGCCAGTGGTCAAAGCAACAGCGCTGATCGCGGTGGCACTGCTCATGGCCGCACTGCTCACGGGCCTGCTGGCCGGGCCGTCGGGGCGCGCGGCGGCGGGCCGGCCGACGACGGCGGCCGGATCCGCGCTGACCTCGCTCACCCTCACCTCGGTGGGCCCGGACGGCCAGCCGGACGCACCGAGCACGCAGGCGGCGCTCGCGGCGGGCGGCCAGTACGCCGCCTTCCAGTTCCGGCCAGCACAGCAAGCAGCTGAGCCGGGTCCGACGGCATCCGCTCGCGGCGGGCGAAAATTCGTAATTGACGGGCTCGATCAACCGTCGTCCATCTACCTGCGCGACCTTTCCGGCGCAACGACAACCAGGCTCAGCGACCCGGCCGACGGCAACGCGACCGGGCCGACCATCTCGGCCGACGGGCGGCTGGTGGGCTACGAGCAGGGCGGCAACGTGTACGTCGCCGACCGGCAGGCCACCACGGACGACCCGGTGGTGCGCCGGGTCACCGGTACGTCGCGGGACCTGCCCGACGAGCACGCGGTGGCCTGCCCAGCCAGGCTGGGCGCGGGCCGGGTCACCCCGTGCGGCCCGAAACTGTCCGCCGACGGGAGCACGCTGGTCTACCCGGCCGAGCAGACCCCGGTGTCGCCGCAGCTCTCGGTCACCGCGAGGCTGGACGAAGAGGAGGGCGGGCCGGAGGGCGGTTCAGGCCAGAGCGACGACGCGGTGGCTCACCGCGTGCCCCCCGGCGACCTGCTCGACCTCACCCCCTACTACCCGGGCGAGCCGTACGGCTCGCCGGACGCGACCGCCCTGGTTCGCTACCGGAACATCGGCGTCACGCCGGCCAGGATCAGCGGGCTCACCGTCACCGAGCCGCCGGGGTTCGGCTCCGGCCAGCCGTTCGAGCTGAGCGAGAGCACCTGCACCGGCGTGCTGGCGCCGCGGCACTCGTGCTCGGCCACGGTCAGCTACCTGGACGACGACTGCCCGGACAGCAACAGCGACGCGGCGTTGGTGGCCGGCACGCTGACCACGCACTCGCCGGTCCCGGCCGGGCAGTCCGGGCTCGAACTGACCGGCCTGTGCAGCCCGGCCCTGACCGACGCGCAGCGGGTCCCGGCCGGGCCGCCCGGCGCGACGGCCACGGCTTACCGCACCGTGCCCCTGGCCGACCGGGCCGTCACCCTGGCCGACCGGGCCGTCACCCTGGCCGACCGGGCCGTCACCCTGGCCGACCGGACGGCGACGGCACACCCGGCGGAGGCAGGCTGCCCGGCTCCGCCGCGGGGGCTGGCGCTGACCGCAGCGCCGGCCGTGACCAGCGACGTGGAGGACGCGCCGCTGATCGACGCCGGCCCGGCCGAGACCGGCAGGCCGTACGTGATCTGGACGCCGGTGAGCGTGCCGGCGCAGGCGGACGGCTCGGCCAACGTGGACTTCGCGGCCGCGAACGGCGATGACTGCGGCATCAGGCTGGTGAACCCGGCCAAGCTGAAGCTGGCCGACCCGCTGCCCGCCATCGCCCCGCCGCCGTGCCGCCAGGGCGAGCAGCTCACCGGCGCCGGGACGCCCCCCACCTCGCCCCCGCCGTCGACGCCGACCGCACCGCCAGCGGCGACGCCACCGACGTCTTCGGGCACCGCGTCCGCGCAGACCACCGCCGCGGGTCCGCCGTCGGTGTGCACCGCCTACCTGCTCATTAGCCCGGGCGCGGTCGCGCCCGACGCCGCGTTCCTCGGCACCACGTACGGGTCGTACTACGACCTGAGCATCGCGCCGGCGGCCTACGTCACGGCGCAGGGGGTGCGGCACGTGATCGTGGCCAGGCGCGACCCGGGCGGCGCGGGGAACTTCGCGGCCTCGCCGAGCACGGTGGTCAGCGTGACCAGTCAGGGCGCGGAACTGCCGGGCGCGACCGAGCCTGCGGTGTCGGCGGACGGACGGTACGTGGGCTTCGCGGCGCCGGCGCCGATCGGGCGGCGGGGGGCGCAGGTGGCGAGCCGGGCGAGCCAGGTGTGGTGGCGTGACACCGAGGCGGCAGGCGGCGGTCAGGCCGGCCAGCCCGGCGTCACCACGCTGGTGTCCTGCCTGCCGCGACGGCGGGCCGGGCCGTGCCTGGCCGCCGCGAACGCCGATTCGCCTTCGCTGGCCGGGGACGGGCAGCAGGTGGCGTTCGCCACCACGGCCGCGGTCAGGCCGCACAACGGGTTCGTGGTGCCGCCGTCGGGCGAGCCGGCGGCGGGCGGGCCCGAGAGCCGGGGCAACCCGGTGTCGCCGGACCAGGTTTACGTTCGTGGGGTCACCACGAAGGCCAGCGTGCTCGTGTCCGGGGCGCAGCCGTTCAGTAAACCAAATCAGGACGCGGACGAGACGGATCAGATTGGCGGGAACGGATCCAGCTACGCGCCCGCGATGACGGAAGACGGGACCACAGTCGGCTTCGTCTCGCGGGCCACCGATCTGACCGGGGCGCGGGTGGCGGCGGGCGCGGCGAACCTGTACCTGCGCGCGGCCGGAGGCGGGCGCGACAGCGGCGCGGCCAGCGAGCTCGTGTCCGGCGACGGCGCGAGCCTGCCCGCGGGCACGGCGGTGGGCGGGCCGAGCGTGGACGCGATCGGGCGGCTGGTCACGTTCGCGGCCAGCGGCGCGCTGGCGCCAGGCGCGCCGGCCGGGGTGGCGAGCGTCTACACCTTTGACCGGCGGCCGCGGCTGAGCGGGTCGCCTGGGGCCGTCGGCTTCGGGAGGGTGCTGGTGGACAGCGGCACCCGCGCGGTCACGGTGACCGTCACCGACACCGGTCCCGGGCCGGGGACGGTAACCGGGGTGACGGCGACGGGGCCGTTCCTGGTGAGCGGGGACCGGTGCGCGGGGGCGCGGCTGGCGGCGGGCAGCCGGTGCACGGTCAGGGTGACGTTCACACCGGCCGCGGTGGGCCCGGCGGCCGGGGGCCTGGTGGTGACCACGCAGGATGACGGCCAGCCGCCGGTCAGCGGCGGCGCGACGGTCAGCGCCACCGTGCCGACGCCGCGGCTGACCACCACGCCAGGGCTGGCCTCGTACGGGGAAACCACGCAGGTCAGGGGAGCCTGGTTCGCGCCGGGGCGGAAGGTCAAGCTGACCTGGAGCCCCGGGCTCGGGTCGGTGGTGGCCACCGCGTCCGGGTCGGGCTCGTTCACCGCGTACATGGTGATCTTCCCGAACGACGTCATCGGGCCGCGGATGCTGCGGGCCAACGGCGGCGCCGGGGTGCGGGCCAGTGCTCAGTTCCTGGTCCAGCAGGGTTCTACCGAGCCGCCGTTCTCGTCCTCGGGGCAGCCGGGCGGGTCACCGGCGCCCTGAACGGGTCAGCTCTCGGTGATGCGGCGCCGTCCCCAGCCTTCTGGGCGGGCCGCGGCCGGCGGCGCCGGCGGCTTGCGCTGCAGGCCGACCTCGAGGCCGCGCACGGCGGGCGCGAGCTCGGTGAGCAGCGGCGGAACCACCGGTGCGACAACCATGAGGTCGAGGGCGGTGCGGGCTCGGACGCCGAGGCCCGCCCACAGCCGCAGGGCATCCGCGGCGCGATCCGGGCCGGCCAGCGTGAGCGGCACGGCCTCGCCGGTCCCGGCCAGCAGGCCGTGCAGGCAGTCGAGCGGGAGGGCGGCCACGGTGGCGCAGCCAGCCAGGAGCGAGCCGAGCAGCTCGTGCTCGCTGGCGTCCGGCCACACGGTGAGCAGATAGCTGACCCGGTATCTGCGGACCGGTGGCTGCCACCCGGTGGGGTGACCGTTCTCGTCCCGGGTCATCACCCCGTCGCTGACCGGTGGCTGTGCCTCGCGCACGTCGTAGAGGAACGCGTCGAGCAACGGCGCCTGGGGAGGGTCCGACGCCCAGGACGCGTCCGGCGCGCCGAACTGGATCGCCGTCCCGGACGGGAGCAGGCGGCTCAGGAACGCCGCGACGCTCGAGTCCAGATCACGCAGCATGCGGGCATCGTCGCTTATCGCGGCCGGGCGGCGCCGGGTAGCTGACGCAGCAGGGAGGTCATCGTCAGCTGCGTTTTCCGGCAGCCAGAGCTGCGCGGATCCTGGGTTGCTCGTGACGTCCCCCGAGCCGGTGGGGCTGCGACGCTGAGCTGGTCAGCGCGGTCTGAAAGGTGGAAGCCCGATGCCCAGCTATCTGTCACCTGGCGTATACGTCGAGGAGGTCCCGTCGGGGACCAAGCCGATCGAGGGAGTCGGCACGGCGTTGTGCGCGTTCGTCGGATTCACCGAGCGCGGCCCGGCCAACGAACCCGTGCTCGTGACGAACTGGACGCAGTACACGAACGCCTTCGGCGCGTTTACCGAGGGCGCGTTCCTGCCGCAGGCCGTCTACGGGTACTTCCTCAACGGGGGCGGGGCGGCGTACGTCGTCCGGGTGGGTGACGGCGCCGCCGCCGGACCGGGCCAGAACGGCTCGGATCCGGCCAAGGCCGCGCTTCCCGCCGGGCCTGCGGCGGAATTGACGACCGGCGGCGAGGCGTCCAAGCCGGCCTTCCGGGTGCGCGCACTCGAGGCCGCGGCGGACTCGGACATCGCGGTCGAGGTCACCGAGGCGTCCGAGCCCGGCGAGGACACCTTCAGGCTCGTCGTGATCAAGGACGGCAAGCCCACCGAGACCTTCGACAACGTGACGGCCCGGCGCGGGCCGGGCAACGTCACGACCGCGGTGCGGCAGCGCTCCAAGCTGATCACGATCGAGGAGGTCAAGCCGGCGCCGCTGGCGGTACCGGAGAAGGGCGTCCGGGTCGCGCTGACCGGCGGCGACACACCCGCGGTGCCCGAGGTGCAGCCCGATCACTACATCGGCGACGCCGGCGCCCGGACCGGTTTCGGCGGCCTGGAGGCGATCGACGACGTCACCATGCTCTGCGTGCCCGACCTGATGACCGCCTACCAGGCGGGCACGATCGACGGCGACGGGCTCAAGTCGGTGCAGCTCGGGATGATCGCGCACTGCGAGCTGATGGGGAACCGGGTCGCGATCCTGGACCCGCCGCCCGGACTCAGCCCGCAGCGGGTGAAGGAGTGGCGGTCGGACGTGGCCGGCTACGACTCCAAGTTCGCGACGCTGTACTGGCCGTGGATCAAGGTCATGGATCCGGTCAGCGGCAAGCCCCTCATGGTGCCGCCGAGCGGCCATGTCGCCGGGATCTGGGCCCGCACCGACGACACCAGGGGCGTGCACAAGGCGCCCGCGAACGAGGTGCTGCGTGGCGTGATCGATCTCGAATCCGGGCTGACCAAGGGTGAGCACGATCAGCTCAATCCGATCGGGGTCAACTGCATCCGTGCCTTCCGCGGCCAGGGCATCAGGGTGTGGGGCGCGCGCACGCTGAGCAGCGACCCGGAGTGGCGGTACCTCAACGTGCGGCGGCTGTTCAACTACATCGAGCAGTCGATCCTGCAGGGCACGAACTGGGC
This sequence comes from Streptosporangiaceae bacterium, assembly GCA_036267135.1. Classification (GTDB taxonomy): domain Bacteria; phylum Actinomycetota; class Actinomycetes; order Streptosporangiales; family Streptosporangiaceae; genus PALSA-505. The sequence goes on from DATAWQ010000068.1 coordinate 86,507, forward strand.
CGTCTTCGAGCCGAACGACCACCGGCTGTGGGGAACGATGGAGCGCGCCCTCAGCATGTTCCTGCGGCGGGTGTGGCGCAGCGGCGCGTTGTTCGGCACCAGCCCGGACCAGGCGTTCTTCGTCCGGTGCAACGAGGAGAACAATCCGCCGGAAAACAGGGACGTCGGCATACTCACGGTCGACGTCGGCATCGCGCCCGTGAAGCCCGCCGAATTCATCGTCTTCCGGCTGTCCCAGTTCTCAGAAGGCGCCGGCCTCGAAGAATAGAGGAGAGATAAATGACAATGCCCGTTCCGGTAACCGCTCCCCGGTTTATTCTCCAGACGGTTACGAACAGCACTACCTGGGCCTTCGCCGAGCTGACCAACATCGCCATGGAGGTCGAGCCGCACGAGCTCATCTACTGCCACCCCGACGGGGCCATCCAGCACACCAAGCAGTACGGCAAGACCAAGCCGCCAACGGTGACGCTGAAGAAGTTCATGGACAGCGACACCTCGCTGTGGGCCTGGCATGTCGCGGCCCAGGCGGGCAGCCCGAACGCGCGGCTCGACTGCACGCTGACCGTCTACAAGGCCGGCTCGCCCGGGCTGGCGCCGAGCAGCCAGGACCAGATATTCCAATGGATGCTGCAGGGCGCCTGGCCCAGCAAACTCGACGTGGCGGGCATGAAGGCGGGCGGCACCGAGACCACCATGATCACGGCGACGTTCCAATGCGAATTGATCACGATACCGAGCGTCAGCCCGAACCCGACGGCGGGTATCCCGTCGATTCCGGCGAACGTATAACCAGGAATGGGACAGCGGCCAATGGTCAACAGCCTGACGCGATCCTCTCATGAGCAGGCCGGGCAGAGCGCCGGCGGCGGAGTGATGACCGAGTACCCCTTCGTCCTTCCCCGGGGTTACGTCGACGAGTACGGAAAGCTGCACCGTGACGGGGTCATGCGGCTCGCCACGGCGCGCGACGAGATCAGCACCCAGTCCGATCCCAGGGTCCGGCAGAACCCGGCCTACCTGACCGTGCTGCTGCTGTCGCGGACGCTGACCAGGCTGGGCTCGGTCACGCCCATCGACGAGTTCGTGGTGGAGAACCTCTTTGCCTCTGACCTGGCTTTCCTGCGGGACCTTTATCAGCGGATCAACGCCGAGGGGCACACGGAAGCCGACGTGACCTGCCCGGCCTGCGAGCACCAGTTCGCCATCGACGTGGCGGGTGATGCCTCGGGGGAAGCATGAGGTACGCGGCTGGACGGCTGTGGGAGGAAGTCGCGTACCTCGCCTACTACCTGCATTGGTCGCTCGAGGAGATTCTCGACCTGCCGCACCCGGTTCGTGACCTCATGATCGGCGAGGTCGGGAAGATCCACAACCAGCTCTCGGGAGAAACGGGTGCAGACGTTGACCAGCCACGGCCCTGGGCCGGGTGAGGGCTGACATGCGCTGGCCGTTCGGATCATGGCGCCGGGGGGCGCCGGCCGGGGGTGTCTCCGGCGGTGTGGGTCCTGGTGGCGCGGGTTTGGGGGGCGCGGGTTTGGGGGGCGCGGGTTTGGGCAGCGCGGGTTTGGGCAGCGCGGGCGCGGAGGCCAGGCCTGGCTGGCGAGGCGTCCCGCCGCTCGTCGCTCCCGCGGCCGCGCGGCCGCCTGTGCTCAACGACGAGGCCAGCGTGCCGTGCCGGACCGGGGCCGGCTGGGTCACGGCTCCATCGGCGCGGCCCGCGCGGCCCGCGGCCGACATGGCGGCGGCCGACATGGCGGTGCTGCCTCCGGCGGGGCGCGCGTCCGGGCTGGTCTCGGTGGCGCCGATCCGGCCCGCTGTCCCGGTCAGCCGGCGGGCCATCGCGCGGGCGCGCTCCGTGCTGGCTCATCGCGCCGCCCCCTTGACGGCGGCCGCCGCGCTACCGGCGGTGCCCGGGGTGAGCCGCGGCTGGCCGGTCAGGGATCACCAGGTCACGCGTGGTTCTTGCCTCACCGAGGCAACCGGGGATTACGTCGGTGAGCCCGGCGAAGCCAGCCCTCCGTACCGTGCCTCCGCCTTCGAACGGCAGATCTCGCTGGTGAAGGTTTCTCCGCCGTGGCTGTCACCCGGTGACACGCCCGGGAGTGACATGCCAGGGGTTGCCGATCTCCCGGTCCGGCCGCACCGACGGCCTGCCCCGCCACCAGGGCTGATGGCCGCGACGATGCGGGGCGGACCGCGGCTGGCCGACACCAGCCCGGCTTTCTCGCCGGAACAGCCACCCGCCGCGGCGGCATCGCCTCACCCGGCCGCATCGCCCCACCCGGCGGCATCGCCCCACCCGGCCGCATCGCCCTACCCGGCCGCATTGGGCCAGCCGACGGTGGGGGCCCTGCCAACCGTGTTGGCCCAGTGGACGGCGGCGCCGGCGATGTCACCCGCGCCCGCGTCTGGTCTTCCGGCGCCGGCGCCACCTGGATCCGTGTCGCGGGCTGGGGCCGACGGCCTGCCCCGGCATCCCCGCACCAGCATCGGCCGCAGCCGCCGTCTGGGTCTTGGGCCGCCGATCGCGAAGTTCACCGAGCGCGCGGGCGTGGATGAGGGACTGGCTCATGCTGCGGGTCCTGACGACGGTCACGGGGCTGGCGCCGGGCCCGGACGCGCCGCGGACGAGAACCCGACCCACGACACCAGCCAGGATCCTGCGGCCGGTTCCGGCAACGCCACGGCCGCCAGACCCGGAGGCGCTGCCGGCGAGAACCCAGCCCACGACTCCAGCTACGACCCAGGCGCCAGCCCCACCTTTGGCCACGGGCGCGTCGCCGGTCACCCCGAGGCCGGACGCGGCGGGGCCTCCGGACACGGGCGCCCCGCGGGCGGGAGCCCATCGCGCGCCGACGACGGCGGACACGGCCTGGCATCCGGACACGCGGGCACAGCGGGCGAGAGGCCGACCCACGCCACCGGCCCCGGACACGACCTGGCTTATGGACACGGGCGCGCGGCGGCCCGCCTGGCTAGCGGTCAGGGCGAGCCGGGCGGGGGCACCCACCCGGTCTCCGGCGGCGGTGCGGTCGCGTCGGGGGCAGGGACACAGACCCCGGCGAGCCAGGCCAGCGCCGGGCCTGGTGACGCTCGCGCCGGCGCATCCGCGTCCGGCCTGCCTGGCCACCCCGCGGCTCCTCAGCCGGGCCGACGTGTCGCGGGCGCTCGAACCACCCCCCGGCCAGACCCTGGCCTGGCCCCGGCCCGTCCTAGCGGTCCAGGCTCTGGCCTGGCCCACGACGCGGCGAGCGACCGGGCCACGGCCACACCACGTCAGGCCCGGCCGCGAACGCGTGCCGAGCGGCTTGGGGCCCGGCCGTCCTCCGCCGGGCCGGACACCGGTCACGGCGTCGCGGCGGGGGCTGCTGGTTCGGCCGGCCCAGAGTCACCGGCCCGGATCCACCGGCCTGATGCCACCGGGCACTGGTCAGCGGATACCACCCAAGCCGCGACGATCATGCCAGCACCGGGTCGGACCGCCTCCGGCAGTGCTCCAGGCGCGGCCGGGGTTCCTGGCTTCGCGGGCAGCCTCACGGTAGAGGCGGCGCCGGGCCCGGGCGGCGGCACAGTGTTCGCCGACACGGAGCTAGCCGACACGGGTCTGGGGGGCCCGGCGGAACGTGATGAGAATCCGGCCGCCCGGCTGAACGGGCCGGTGTACCGCGCGGCGGTCGCGGCCGCGCCCACTCGCGTCACGTCCGTCCCGGCGAACGCGGGCGCCTCCACCCACTCGGTGCCGCAACAGCTAGCCAGCAGCTTCCGGTCACTGACCGGGTTCGACGTCTCCGGTATCCGGGTGCACCGGGGCCGGGCGGTGGCCGAGCAGGCGAGCGCGTACCAGGCCCGCGCCTTCACCAGAGGAGGCGAGATCTTCCTGCCCGATGAGGCGGGGTCGCTGGAGCACGGCGGGACGCAGGCCCTGCTCGCACACGAACTGACCCACGCGGTGCAGCAGCGCGTCCTGTCCCCGGCGCTGCCCGCCGAGACATCGCTGGAAGGCCAGGCCCTCGAGCGCGAGGCCAGCGGCGTGGAGGAGTGGTACCGCTCGGGCGGCGGCGCGCCCCTCACCCACCTGCCGGTCGCCCTGCTGCTCGCCGGGCGGGCCGGGGCTGGGGCGCCCCGCCAGGGGACGTGGCCTGCCGCCGCCGGAGGCTACTTCCCCCTCCCCGGATCTGCTTCCGTGACCAGTGGCGCGCAGCGCCAGCCTGGCGACTCACCGCCGTCGGATGCGTTCGGGGACGCCACCTCGGCGGACGAGCCGCCGGGCGCGGCCGCCTCCGGCGGGCTGATGCTGCTCCCTGGCCAGGCCGGCCCGGATGTGATCACCGGTTCCGCGGCGCCCGGCATCGGGCCGGCACCCGATGGGCCGGTGACCGTGGCCGATGGTTCCGCGGCGCCAGCGGCTGCCGTCAGCGAAGAGATCGCCTCGCTGCTCCGCAACTCCGAGCGCCTGGCCGAGATGTGCGAGGAGCGACCGGTCGACCTGGACGACCCGACCACCATCGACGAGCTCGCCACGAAGGCGTACCCGCGCATGCGGCGCATGCTCCGGGCCGAACTGCTGGTCGACCGCGAGCGGGCCGGGCTGCTCGCGGACTTCAGATAGAGGAGCGGCATGACAAGCATTGGCGCCATCGCCAGCCAGGCGCAGGCATTCGCCGACGACTTCTTCGGCATGTCGCATCATTTCATCGTCGTCATCGACAACCCGGCGTACAACCTTGGCTTCTGGCAGAAGGCATCGGGGCTTACCGTCAAGTGGGATATTTGTTCGTACCGCGGTTGTGACGCTGGCAACGAGTTCTGGATATACCCGGGGCTCACCAAGTACGAAAACATCAAGCTGACCCGTCCTATCTCCCCGGCCTCGAATGTGACGCAGGCGTGGCTCACCGCAACCTCGGCGAACATGCAGCCGCAAAGCGGGGCGATCGTTCTGTGCGCCCCCATGGGCATTCCAATCATGACCTGGCGGCTCTATCAGTTCTTCCCGGTGAGCTGGCAGGTGAGCGAATTCACTGCGGCCGAGGCGAAGATAGTGACAGAAACGCTAGAAATCGCACACACCGGATTCCTGGACGACCAGGTCGCGGCGAACCCGGCCAATCTGGCAACGCTGAAGGGGTAGTTGAGATGCCTGCGACCATGGCCCAAACGGTGCTCAAGAAGGCGACCGGCGGCGCACTCGGTGACTACCCGAACTTCGGGATGTCGATGCGCTTCCTGGTCGTAGTCGACGACGTCCAGATAAAAAACCTCGGGCTCTGGCAGAGCTGCAAGGGGCTGTCGGTAGAACTGAAATACAAGAAGGTCGGCGCAGGCGGTCTCTACACCCAGGAGTACCTGCTTCCCGAAAGCCTGTCCTATGGCAAAGTCAAACTCGAGCGCGCCGTCAACGAGAATGATTCGACCGCCGTCCAGCAGTGGCTGACCGGATACGTCAGCGACTGGAATTCCTACCCAGCAAGCCGGGGAGCGGCGCCACAGTCCACGAATGTGGTTATTACGCTGCTCGACTATCAACTCGACAAGGTCATGGCGTGGACGCTCCGCCAGGCCCGGCCCACCAAATGGGATGGGCCGTCGCTGAGCGCGACCGAGAACAAGGTCGCCATCGAGTCGCTCGAGTTCGAGCATGAAGGATTTCTCTCCGTGTCCGGGGGGCACTGACGATGCCACCCGCACCCGCACAACTGAAACAGGCAGACAACGAAGCGCTTATCGTCAGGTTCCAGTTCAACCCCAAGGTCATCTCGGTGTCCCACAGTGCCCCGCTGAAGGATATCGGGGTGCAGAAGTCGAAGAAGAATGAAATTGGCACAGACACCACGAAGGCCGGGAGCAAAGACTCGAATCTTACTCAGCAGCAGATACTTGAGAAGCTGGGTAAGACAACCATCAAATTGTCCGACCTTGTTTTCGACGGCACCGACCAGTACGGCAAGGACGTCCTAGAGAATTGCGGAACGCTCATGGGCTGGAGCTATGCCACCGAGTATTCCAAAGCGATGCCGCCGGGAGGCACAGAGGCCCCCGACCAGGTACCTGAACTCCAGTTTTCCTGGCAGGACTTCAAACTAGGCTATTTGGCGGACAGCCCGGTTCTGGTTTACCTGACGCAGGCGGATGTCAAATACGAAAGGTTCACCAGCGGAGGACTGCCCATCCGGGCCACGGTGTCGATCACCCTGCAGCCCACCTCGATCAATCCGCTGGGAACGAATCCGACGTCGGGCGGCCTGCCCGGGCGCAGCGGGCACATGGTGATCACCGGCGAGACGCTGGCCGGCATCGCGGTCGCCGAATACGGCACGCCGGCGAGCTGGCGAAATCTGGCCGAGATCAACAATCTCGACGATCCGCTCCGGATGCGGCCGGGTGCGACGCTCTACGTGCCAGGCAAGGCCGAACTGACCGGCGCGAGCCCGACATGAGCGCCGGGCTCAACGTCACCGCGACCATCGCCAAGCCGACCGTCCGGATCGGCGCCGGCGAAGGCCAGCCGCTCCCGTCTCAGGCCGAGTCGATGCTGCTGCGCACCGTGGTCGACTGCCACCTGCACCTGCCCGGCATGTTCGAGATGACGTTCTTCGACAGCGGGTGCAATCTGCTGGCCAGCGCCGGCATCAAGATCGGGACCAGGCTGCGTGTGCTCGGCTACGCCCTCGGCGGTTCCACCAACCAGGTCCTCATCGACGGCGAGGTCACCGGCCTGGAAGCCTCCTGCCGTAACCTCAACCGCTACACCACCGTGCGGGGATACGACCTGTGCCACCGGATGCAGCGGGCGCGCAGGACGCGCACATTCCGCAACATCACCGACTCCGAAATCGCCGGCCAGATCGCCAAGGCGGCCGGCTTCACCGAGCCCCCGCCCCAGATCGAGCCGACCACCGTCGAGTATCCCTTCGTGGGCCAGTGCAACCAGACCGACTGGGAGTTCCTCGGCCAGCGGGCCACGGAGATCGGCTACGACGTGGGAGTCAGCGCCGGAACCTTCTACTTCCGCAAAGCTGCCTCGCTGTCCACGCCCTCCGGGGATCCGGTGCCACTGGCTTTCCCCGACAGCGACCTCAGGCGGTTCTCGCCCAGGGTGACCTCCGGCAACATCGCGCCGAAGGTCGAGGTACGGGTGTGGGATCCGCTGCAAGCCAAGATCATCGGAGACGATCAGTCAGCCAGCACGGGCACGGCCCAGCTCACGGGGACCGAGCCGGCGGCACTGGCCGGGACCTTCGTCAAGGAGTCCCCGCCCGCCTCGACGGTCCAGCCCGGTTCTCCGGTAGTGCCCAACCTGGGCCCGGCCCCTGACGCCACTGCCTACGTGATCTACGACCGGCCGGTGGCCACCGGAGCCGCTATCAACGCGGCCGCCCCGGCGGCCGCGAAAAGCCTCGCCGACCACGTCGCCAGCACGTTCGCCGAGGCCGAAGGTGAAGCGAAGGGAAATCCCGCCATCCAGCCAGGCGCCGCGCTCAGCGTCACGGGAGTCCCGGCGCCGTTCTGCGGCTCATGGCTGGTCACCAACGCCCGGCACGTCTTCGACCTCGACGAAGGCGGTTACACGACCTACTTCGTGGTCAGCGGCAGGCAGGACCGCTCCTTGCTGAGCCTCGCCGCGCACGGCGGCACCCGGCCTCGGCCGGCCAGCATCCCCGGCGTGTGCTGCGGCGTCGTCACCAACAACAACGACCCGCAAAAGAAGGGCCAGGTCAGAGTCATACTGCCATCGCTGTCCCCGGACTACGAGACCGACTGGGCCCCGGTCATCCAGTTCGGCGCCGGGAAACTCAGCGGCGCCATGTTCCTGCCTGAGGTCGGCGATCAGGTGCTCGTCGGCTTCGAGTTCGGGGATCCGCGCCGTCCCTACGTCCTCGGTGGCATCCTCACCAGCGCCAGCGCCTACAGCCTCGGCGGGGACGCGATCAAGGTGCAGGGCGAGACCGGCACGGTCGCGCTGCGCGGATTCGTCTCCGCGGCCGGGAACCGGCTGGTATTCGCCGACCAGCTACCGCCGGGCGGAGCCAGCGGGCCGCCGGAGGTTTCCACCGTCACCCTGGGCACCGGCGACGGGAACCTGACCCTCGCCATCGATCAGGTGAACGGGACCATCACGCTGAACTGCAAACCCGCTCCGCCGGGCAGCAAGCAGGCGAAGGGCACGATCAGCATCCAGTGCGGCGACGCCGGGACCATCAACATCGCCGCTGGTTCCGGCGGCACCATGAACATCGACGGCGGCGCCAACCTCAACCTCAAGGCGCAGAGCTCGATCTCGATCCAGAGCCAGGCCGAGGTCACCATCAAGGGGTCCAAGATCGCGCTCAGCGGCACCTCGATAACACTCAACTGAGAGGCTGCGATGAATCACGATTTCATCGGCGCCGGGTGGGCCTTCCCGGTCGGCGTGGACGCGCGTGGAGTGGTCGCGCTGGTCGGCGGCACCGAGGAACTCGAGCAGGCCATGCGGCTGATCCTGATGACATACCCCGGTGAGCGGCCGATGCGCCCGGCCTTCGGCAGCTTGCTCCGTGACTTCGTCTTCGATGGCGCGACGCTGGAGAACGCGGCCAGGATCGAGGGCGAGGTCCGGCGGACGCTAGAGCGCTGGGAGCCGAGGGTGGACGTCACCGACGTCGACGTGACGCCAGGCGACACTGAGGTCGGCCTGCTCTACATAGACATCGAGTACGTGGTCAAGGCCACCAACGACCGCCGCAACCTGGTCTTCCCCTTCTACACGATCCCACAGGAGGGGGTGGAAGGCTGATGCCGCTGCCGGTGCCAAACCTCGATGACCGGCGTTTCCAGGACCTCGTCGACGATGCGAAGCGACTGGTCCAGCGGCGCTGCCCGGAGTGGACCGACCACAACGTCTCCGACCCCGGCGTGACGCTGATCGAGACGTTCGCCTACATGACCGACCAGTTGCTCTACCGGCTCAACCGGGTGCCCGACCGGCTCTACCTGAAGTTCCTCGACCTGATCGGGCTGCGGATGCTGCCGCCGACGCCGGCCAGCGCGCCGGTGACTTTCTGGCTCACCGCGCCCGCCGTGACGCCCGTGACGGTTTCCGCGGCCACCCGTGTCAGCACCGTGCGCACCCCCGGCCAGGAGTCGATCGAATTCGCCACCGCCGATGACCTCGTCCTCCCGCCCAGGACCCTGCTGCTGGTGCGCACGAACGTCCGGCCCGACGACGAGCCGCAGGGCGATACCGCCGACCAGACCCCCCGGCTGACCAGCGGGGCGCCGTTCCCCGCGTTCAATGATCCGCCCGAACTCGGCGAGGCCCTGCTCGTCGGGCTCGACGATCCGGCCCCGCGCTGTGCCATCAGGCTCGGCTTCGATGTGCGAATCGAAGGCGTCGGCGTCAACCCCGAACGGCCCCCGCTGGCCTGGGAGGCGTGGACGGGACAGGGCTGGGAGATCTGCGAGATCACCGGGGACGAGACCGGGGGTCTCAACAAATCGGGCTCGGTGACCGTGCACGTGCCGCCCGGACACGAGGCGAGCGTCGTCGATGGAGACCGGGCGGGCTGGCTGCGGGCCCGGGTCATCCAGCCCGAAGCGGGCCAGCCGCCCTACACGTCCGCACCGGTGGTGCACGGGCTGACCGCGTGCACGGTCGGCGGAACGGTCACCGCGGTGCACGGGGAACTCGTGGAAGGCGAGGACCTCGGCGTGTCCGAGGGAGTGCCACGGCAGAGCCGGCCGCTGTCCCACGCGCCTGTGCTGGCCGGCGCGGTCAAGCCGGTCGTCGAGACCAGTTCCGAGGAGGGATGGCAGGAGTGGAGCCAGGTGGACGACTTCGCCGAAAGCGGCCCGGATGACCGGCACTTCGTGCTCGACTCTCACTCCGGCCTCGTGCTCTTCGGGCCCGCGGTGCGCCAGCCGTGCGGGTCGATGCGCCAGTACGGTGCGGTGCCGCCGGCCGCGGCCAGCATCAGGATCCGCAAGTACACGATAGGCGGCGGCGGCCAGGGCAACGTCACCACCGGGACGATCAGGAACCTGAGGTCGTCGGTTCCGTTCGTCGCCTCGGTCGAGAACCTGCATCCCGCGCAGGGCGGGGTGGACGGCGAGACGCTGGAGGAGGCCAAGGCCCGCGGGCCGCTGCTGCTGCGCAGCCGGGGCCGGGCGGTGACCGCCGAGGACTACGAGGCCTTCGCCCGGCTGGCGGCCCCTGAAGTCGCCAGGGTGCGCTGCATCCCCGCCGGGGAAGACGACGTCACGGCCGGCGCGGTCCGCGTGCTGATCGTCCCCGCGGCCGCCAGCGAAGACGGCCGGATCCTGTTCGAGAACCTGCTGCCCCCGGCCCAGACGCTGGCCCGCATCGCCGCCGCCCTCGATGACGTGCGCATCGTCGGGGCGCGGGTGAGCGTGGAGCCGCCGCTGTACCGGGGGATCACCGTGGTGGCCAGGCTGATCGCCAGGTCGCGGGTGAACACCGACCGCGTCCGCGAGGACGCCTTGCGCTCCCTCTACGCCTACCTGAACCCGCTGACCGGTGGTGGTCCCGACGGGACGGGCTGGCCGTTCGGGCGGCCGGTGCAACCCGGCCCGATATTCGGCCTGCTCCAGCGGGTGCCAGGCGTCGACCTGGTCGAGGACGTGCGGATCTTCTCCGCCGATCCGGTGACCGGAACCCGCGGGGAAGAGGCCCGCCGGATCAATCTGGAGGCCAGCAGCCTGGTGTTCTCCTACGACCACCAGATTCGTGTGGAGGTGCCCTGATGCGTGGCGGCGTCGAGGGCCTTGGCACGCCGTACCCGCTGCACACGCTCATGCCAGCGCTCTACCAGGAGGACTCGTTCACGCTGCGGCTCACGCTGGCCGTCGATCAGGTACTCTCCCCCGTCATCTCGACCATCGACTGCCTCGAGGCCTACGTCGACCCGATGCTCGCCCCCGACGACTTCCTGCAGTGGCTATCGAGCTGGTTCGGCGAAAGGCTCGATCAGGAGTGGCCGGCGGCGCGCAGGCGCCGGTTCGTCGCGGAGTGCGTGGAACTGTTCCGGACCAGGGGAACCGTGGCCGGGCTGCGCAGGCAGCTCGAGCTCGGCACGGGCGGACGGGTCGAGATAGCCGAGAGCGGCGGCGTCTCCTGGTCGGCGAAACCGGGCGGCGAGCTTCCCGGCGAAGACGTCCCGCGGCTGGCGGTGCGGATCACCGTCGAGGATGCTTCGGCGGTCGACGAGAAGGCGATCGCCGCACTGATCAGGGCGGCGAAGCCGGCCCACGTCGTGCACAGGCTGGAGGTGCTCAGCTCATGATCGCCTGTCGTAAGTGCGGAACGCGCAACACCGATACGGACGCCTTCTGCGGGTCCTGCGGCAGTTTTCTCGAGTTCACCGGGGAAAAGATCACCCCGAAGGTGTCCGAGGAATTCGTGCAGCAAGCGGCCCAGGAAGCGGCCACGCCGCCACCCAAGCGAACCCTCCTGCAGCGCATCGAGGGGGCGGTCATCAGCGCCATCACCGTCCTGCCCGAGCAGTCTCCGGCCCAGGCCGGCGCGGCCCCAGCCGCCGGCGCCCCGCCCGGCCGCCCCGCCGGTGGTGGCCCACCCGGCCGCCCCGCCGGGCCGGGGGGCCCGCCACCACCACCCGGCGGACGGGCCGGGCCGCCACCACCACCTGGCGGACGCGCGGGACCGCCGCCACCGCCGCCACCCCCTGGCGGACGCGCGGGACCGCCGCCACCGCCGCCACCCGGCGGACGAACCGCGCCACCACCGCCACCACCCGGCGGAGCCGGGCCCCCACCCCCACCCCCTCCGCCGCCGTCAGCAGGCCGAGCCACGCCCCCACCGCCACCAGGAGGAGGTGCGCCACCACCGCCACCACCGCCACCGGGAGGACGCGCCGCGCCACTGCCCGGCAGGGCTGCTCCGCCACCACCGCTGCCACCCGCTGCCCCGAAGCCGTCACTCGCGGCGGCCGGCCTGGTGGCTCCTGTCGCGGCCAAGTCAGCCTCGGTCACGTTGCCTGACGCGGCGGCACCAGCCACAGCGCCGCCGGCCCGGCCCAGCGAGGCTGACGGCACGTCGCCGGAACGCGCTCCACAGGTCGTCCGCAAGCAGGCGCCCGCCATCAAGAAAACCCCACCTACCCGCAGGCTCCGTCCCGGCGACCTCATCTGTGGTCAGTGTGGTGAAGGCAACCCGCCGTCACGCAAGTTCTGCAGCCGGTGCGGCCATTCACTGCTCGAAGCCGAACCGGTGAAGACGCCGTGGTGGCGCAAGCTGAAGGTCAGCCGCGGCCCACGCGTGGTCGTCACGGAGCCCGGCCCGGACGCCGACGGCCCGGGCGGAGGCAGCGGTTCGGGCAAGCCCAGCCTCCACCGGCCGGCCGGTCTGCGGCCCCCCGGCGGACCGGACGCCAAGCACGCGCTGAGAAAGGTGTACCGCAGGACCCGGGTGGTTCTCGGTGTCCTCGTCTTGCTCGGCATCGCCTTCTACGGCGCCTACCCGCCGTTCCGGTCGCTGGTCAACGGCAAGGTGTCATCGGTCAAGGGGTCGGTCACAAAACACATCGACCAGACGTACACCCCGGCCCACGCCGTCTCCTGGACCGCGAACCTGCACGAGCGCGGGCATCCCGGATACCTGGCCATCGACGGCTACAGCAATACCTACTGGCTCGCACCGTTCAACGGATCCGATTCGCCGACGCTGACCTTGCGATTCACCCATCCGGTAACGCTGAAGAAGATGATCTTGTACTCCGGTGCGAGCGGCCACTACCTCGCGCACGGCCGGCCATCTCTTCTCGTTCTCCTGTTCTCCAATCAGGAGTCGTTCACGATCACTCCGCAGGACACACCGAAGCAGCAGACCTTCAGCATCAATAACGCGCTCGAGGTCAAGAGCGTATCGATCGCGATCAATCAGACGTACCCCGGCAACGACCCGAAGCCGGACGCGGCGATCAGCGACATCGAGCTATTCGGGATCGGCTTGTAGCCGACGCCGGAGGCGCAGACCACGGAGGTGGCCCGGAGGCGAGCATGACCCTAGACGAACTGATGAACCTGACGGACAACAAATGGATCGCGTACTACACGGCGAACCCAACGATCAACCAGAAGCGGCAGGACATCGCGACCTACATGCCGGAGTGGGGTATCGACTGGTATTCCAATCCAACCGGCCTGCAGCAGCTTTACTACTTTCTCGATGACCTTGCGCTGCTTTACACGCGCGACCAGAATCGCCGGGATCTGTTCGACGAGCTCGATTTCGACGAAATGCAAGACGCAGCCGGAGAATTCGAGCCACTGACGGAAGGCGAAGAGGAAGAAGAGATACCCGACTCCGCCCGGCTGACCTGGTTCACCACGCTCGCGGACGAGGTTTCCTTGCCGCTGCGGTACTCCGATCCGGAGTGGAGTGACGCCTATGGCCTGTGGTACCGGTACGACCGGGAGACCGGGCTCTACGCGTGGAACGAGGATCCGCAGAACACGCCGCGCGCCTGGATCGGCCAGGAGGAGGCCGACGAGCTGGTCGTGTCCAGGGCATCGCGGCCGGGCCAGGCGGACGCGGCGCCGGATCGATACGACGCTCCAGCGTGGAGCGATGCGTACGGCATGTACTACCGGTACGACTGGCAGGCAGGTCAGTACGAGTGGAACCGGGAGCCGTGGCTGACCCCGGCGGCCTGGATGAGCCAGAAGCAGGCGGACGTGCTGATCAGCTCTCAGACGCCGCAGCCGGGGGCGGCGCGCGACGGTGAGGCGGGCTACTCCAGTGCCGCCTGGGACGAGAACTGGCAGATGTTCTACCGGCTGAGGTCCGACGGCGTCTACCAGTACGCCGACAGCAGCGACGGTGCCGGGACTGGCCAGCCGGGGCCGTGGCTGTCCTACGACGACGTCCTGGAGCGCAGAGCCGGAGCGCGGGCGGCGACCGAAGCCGGGGCGCAGTCGCCGACGGCAGGGACGGACTCCGCGGACACCGGGGCCGGAGCCGAGACCGCTACGGCGTCCGGGTCCACCGGGCAGGTGGCGAGGTCACTGGCCGAGGCTCAGGCCGCGGTGGCAGACGCTGGCCTGGAGGTGCTGAGGCGGGCCGCTGAGGAGGCGCCCGAGATAGCCAGGCTGTTGGCCCGGCTTACGCCAGAAGAGCGCCACCGCGTCCTCGGTCAGGCCATGGCCGACGGCGCGGAGGCCCTACCGGAAACGCCCGCGGCCGCCTAACGGCGCCGCGGGCGGCGGACGAGGATTGAGGTGCTGCGGTGAGCGAAGCCGCCGGTCCTGAGGGCACCGTTGAAACCGGAGCCTCCGGCCAGTCAGCCGAAGAGATCGCGGCCATAGTGCTGCCCGTCCTGACCGGCCTGCTCCGTGACTACTTTCAGGAACATCCGGAGGCGGGGCCGGACGTGCGGACGGTCCTGAGCCCCGGTGGCTCAGCGGACGCCCGGGCGATGGCCGAGACCCTGACCCCGCGGCAGGATGACATCCAGCGGGTTCTGGAGGCGGCGCAGCAAGCCGAGGCCGCGCTGGCGACGGAGACGGGACTGGCGCCGGAAGCTCAGGCCGCCGCCCAGGCCGCGGAATTCGCGATGGACACCATGGGCATGGTGGTGGCCAGGCCCATCAGCGCGATCTGCGACGGGCCTTTGCGGGAAGCGCTGGCAGAAATGGCTCAGGAGCTTCGCGACGACCCCGAGCAGGATCCGGCGGAACTCGCCGAGCTCAGCGACGAGGAATACGAGCTGATCCATAACGAGTTGTTCGGGGATCTGTTCGACCGCCCAGAAAAATAATGTCTCGTTAAGCTCAGCGCTGGAGCAGCATATGTGGAGCAAAAGAAAACTGGCCCAAGAACTCGCATCCAGGTTGAAGAAGCAATTCGAGGCCGATCTGGAGCAAGCCAAGGAAGAACTCAAGTGGAAAAATATCAAGAAGGGTTTCAACGAGCAGCTTGAACAGTTCGGGCGCGACGTGTCGCGTGTGCCCGAGGCCTACCAGGCGTCCTGGCGTGACCTCAGGGACAAGATGCCGGAACTCAGGCCAGTCCACGCCGCCAGCCTGGTCAAGCAGGGCTTCGTCACCGGCGTCATGCAAACCGTCGGCCAGGTCACAGGTGAGCCCGCACCCCCCGCCGCCACCACTGCCACAACCGGGCCGGAGAAGCGCGAGCCGGGGCGGGGCAACCGGGAAGCGGCCACCAACCGCGACAACGCTTACGGGAGCCTGACCACGGTGTGGCGCCCGCGCCTTCAGATGGACCCCGGCAAGCTGGACTCGCTCGGCGAGCTGGCAGCCAGCCTCAAACGAGCAAATCCGGATAACAGGTTCACCCGGACTTCTGAGGTCGCCGCCATAGCCAGCCCGGTGGCCGAACTCGTGAGGCTTCTCCGCAGCGCGGATCGGGAACGCCTGTGGTGCCAGTGCGAGGAACTGGCCGACACGCTCAGCGGGCCGACGTGGGAAGAACTCCCGGAGACCTCGGCCACGCTGAGCACGAAGTCCAGAGAGTCCGTGCTCAGGATGTGCGATGTGTTCTTTGGCAAGGCCAAACGGGGCGAGGACGAGCTCGTGGACTCCGTGCAGCGAGCCGCCACCCGGTGCCGGGGCCGAATCAACTTCGACGTGCTCAGGAGCTTTGTCCTGAGCGAACCCGAGGACAGCGCCACGCGGTGCGAGGATGTTAAGGCATATGCCGACTGGGCTCTTGATCTGACCGCGAAGGTCCAGGCTTCCGACCATCACCTGCAGGTCGTGGAGGTGGCGATCGGCGCCTGCCGGGAATGCCTGCGGGTGCTGGCTGCCTTCGCCGAAAAGCAGACCGTATCGATGACAGTGGCGAGCGAGGTGCAGAAGTACGAGCAATCGCATCGGTACGATCAGATCTGCCAGATGCTGAAGACGGACAAGCCAAAGGATGACTCCGCGAAGCCGCGGGCCGACGACGGCCGGTCGCGAGCAGAAAAGGAAGAGAACAGCAGGAAAGTCGTCGAACTGCTGGCCGGGAAGATCGTCAAGAGCGTGGAACTCGGGCTGAACTCCGCCCACCCGGTCGTGGCCTCCTTCGACCAGGCCGCGGGGATCGGCAGGACACCGCTGGCCGCGGGGCCCTGGAGCACGGCCAGCGCGGCGGCCGTGGCGACGGCGCAGGATTACGTGGATGACCGTGCGGGCGACGCCAGCACCCGGCTGACCGAGCTCACCGCGGGTAAGCCTGGCGAGAGCAAGCCCAAGGCGCAGGAGGAGATCGACGGCGATCATCCGGCCTGGGCCGCGATCGGCAACGTGCTCACCGGCCGTCTCACGGGTATCTCGGCGAAGATACAGGAGAGCCTGACGGAACAGATAAAGAACTACATCCGGGCCAACGAGGAGGACATTAAAGCGCAGCTCGATCAAGCCGCCGACAACGCCAGGAAGAGCCTCACCGGGAAGATAACGCAGTCAGCCGGCCGGGACAGCGCCGTTCTCATCCTGCTTGAACAGATCAACGGCAAGCTGGTGGAGCCCATCGTCAGGGTGATCGTGGACAACCTGCCCGTCGCCCCGACCGAGCCGCTGTCCAGCGGTAAGGCGCAGGCGCTGATCGCGAGCCTGAGCAAGAGGTTCGAGACCAAGCCAATAACGGTCGCCGATACCGAGGAGTTCCGGCCCACCCGCGACAACCTGGGAAACACGGTCGAATGCATCCTGTGCGCGAAACCGCGGAAATACACAGGCGATCTCGAAGAAAATCAGGATAAAATTTGTTACGACGTTCGCATGGCCAATCCTCAGCTCGGGCGGGGGTTTCTCTTCCTGGATAATCTCGAATTCGAGCCTGTTCCGCAGTACCTCGGCTCAGATTATGCCGACCCTTATGCCGACCTGCCGGAAAAGGACGCCCGTGGCCGCAGGATCAATGAGTTCAAGCAAGATCCGACGGCCCTCGCGATGGGACCGTACGGCTACAAGGTCCGCATCGGTGAACTGTGGGGATACCTCGACAGATACAAGGTCTTCACGCCCCGTGAAGTGGACGAGCCGGCGCTGGCAGACTGGCGGAACCGTGTCCTGCTGCCCGGCCAGGCTGGCCAGGGCCAGGTGAAGGCCGGTTACCGGAGCGAGGACGGCGAACTGGTCGAGGGCAACTGGTACCGCCCGCTCAGCAAGGGCATGTCCTACTTTCTGTTCATGCCGAAAGCCGGGGGGTGGCACGAATGGGCCAAGGCAGATACGCCAACCGGCCAAGGGAGCACCGTCGGAAAGATCCTCGAACGCGCGACCTGGGAAGGTATCAAGGCCTTCCGCAGCATCTCATAATCCAGACTTCACCCGGTTTCGGCCGCCAGGCTCAGGTGAGAGTAAGCAGCAGGGTTGCGTAGGCGCGAAGGTTGAGCCGGTCGAGGTGGATTGGCGTCCCGGCCAGCGCCACACGGGGGAAGCGGCGCAACAGCAGGGGGAACGCAACCTGAGCCTCCAGCCGGGCCAGCCGCGCCCCCAGGCAGTAGTGCACGCCGCCGCCGAAGCTCAGGGGCTGGTTGTCCGGCCGGTCCGGGTCGAACCGGTCCGGGTCGGCAAACCGGCGCGGATCCCGGTTCGCTGCGCCCATCAGCACGATCACTGAGCCGCCGGCCGGCACATCGATGCCACCGACCTCCGTCCCCGCGCTGGCCCGGCGGCCGGTCAGCTGCACGGGCGCCTCGCAGCGCAGCATTTCCTCGACGAACGCAGGCGCCTCCTGCGGGCACGCGCGGAGCCGGGCCAGTGCGGCGGGCCGCTCCAGCAGCAGCATCAGGCCGTTGCCGAGCAAGCCGATCGTGCTCTCGAACCCGGCCAGCAGCAGGAAGATCGCGTTTGCCACCAGACACTCTTCGCTCAGCGGCCGGTCAGCGCGGTCGTTGACGCTGGTCATCGCCGTGAGCAGGTCGGTGCGCGGGTGTGATCGGCGGTCGGCGATCAGCCCGGCGAAGTACCCGGCGAGCTCCTCCGCAGCCCGGTCCGCGGCGGACAGGTCGGTATTGAGCGACCCAGGCTCGATGACGGCGGCGAGACTGGCGATCGGCTCGCGGAAGCCAACCCGGTCGGCCTCGGGCACGCCAAGCAGGTCGCAGATCACGTTCAGCGGCATCAGGAAGGCGAACTCCGCCATGTACTCGACCGCCGCGCCGCCACCGCCGAGATCCGCCAGCCGGTCCAGCAGGCTGTTCACCCGCCGGGCGATGGCCGGGCGCAGCTCATCCACCCGGCGCGCGGTGAACGTCCGGCTGACCAGGCACCGCATCTGCTCGTGATCGCGGCCGTTGACGAACACCATCGAGTTGTTCAGCAGCACCCGCGACGGATGCTCGCGCCAGGCCGGGAAGATCCTGTCCAGCCACGCGGCGTCCTCGACGGCCAGCCGCGGGTCCCGGAGAGCGGCCACGGCCTCAGCGTGCCCGCAGACGAGAACCAGACCACCAGGAATTTCCGCGGCCTGGCCGTGCGCATGGAGTTGCTGATATAGCGGGTAGGGGCGTTCCCTGCCCGCCGGGGTCACCAACTGGCCGACCAGATGACCGGCATCGGTGGTCAATGTCATCGCGGACCCCGTTGTCCAGCTTGGCCGTGATCAGCCACGGCGGCCGCCCCGGCCTGAATCTCAGGCCGGGGCTGGGCCATGCGATCGTCGCCGAGCAGGCTCATCGGACTTCGCGTGGCCTGCCGACCAGCAATCTCAGTCGTGATGCCCATTGAAGAAGCTTCCAATTGCACCGATCCCAGATCCCTGCCCTGCGGTATCGAATCTCACGCCGCCCGAAATCTGGGTCCCCCAATGGAGGTCCTTGAATCCGGTTACCGTCTCAACATTCGCCGTGAAACTGACCTGCATACCGTGATCCATCAAACCGTTGTTAGCGGACCTGATCTCGCAATCTATCTTGGCATTGTTAGCAATACCAAGTCGGATATTGAAGTCACCATAGGCTGTTTGGCCGAAAACCTTGAAGTTCCTGATAACCTTAAGATCTTTTAGCGTAGTCGCTATTTCTTCAGACTTCTTCTTCAGGTTATCTTCTGCCGCTTTACGCGCTTCGACAAGGTCACTTATGAGCGCAGGAATGGTTTTTGTCGGATCGAATCCGGCAGTATTCAAGAGCCCTTTAGCCTCCTCCATCTGCTTCTGCCAAACCTGTGCTTCACTAAGAGTCATCTTCTCCGATATCCGCGCTTCCTTTGTGTCATCTATCGCTTTTTGCGTGACCATAGCCAGGTCGCTAAGATTGGAATTTGTCCTATCGAGCGCCCGCTTCGCCTCTTCTAGCTTCTTAGTCGTTTCCTTGTTTTCATCGTGCAGTTTTTCCGCCTCCTCCTTCCTCACTTGAGCCTCGTAACGCTGGACCTCGGTTTTCGCCTTTATCAATTCGGCTTCCAGTGCCTCTTTCTTGCTGGCGTAGACGGTATTGGTCTGCAGCAGCTGATCATACAGTTTCTTTGCTTCAGTGTTGAACACTAGGCCGATCTGGGCTTTCATCTTGGCGATGCGCTCATTCACGTTGCCTTCGTCAATCTGAGCGACATCGTATTCCACATCATAAGGCCAGAAAAGAACGGGCTTCTGGGTGGACTTCATCACCGGCGCAGTATGAATACTCGCGACCTTCTGCTTCCATTGATCTATGGTATCCGGCGTACTAGTGGACTTTCCTTCTATATCGGACATCTCTTTATATACTTGCGCCCGCAATTTACGCAGAGCTATAGTGGCAGGATCGATTACGAACGACTCATTCTTATACTTCTTATGGAACTTTTGCTCGTACTCTTGAAGTCTCTTCTTCCACTCGACGGCGGTTGCCTCAATCTTCTTTGTATTATCCTTAGCTTCATCAACGTTCTCTTGCGCCATCTCAATTGCCTTCTCAAAGCCCAAAAGGGCGCTCTCTAGCTCCCCGAGCTTCTTCTTCCCACGCGATGTCCGCTTGCGCTTCTTCAGCTTAGCTATGTCGGCCTTCAGATCCTTCAAGGCCGCGTTTCCCTGCAGGTCCGCGAGCGCTTTCTCAGCCGCCCGCTCCTCCTTCTGCGCTTTATCCATTTCGAGTTGGATAGGAGCCAGCTTGGCCGATACGGCCCGCAATTCCCGCCCCAACGCCTCAGCCTTCTGATAAGCAGAGGCCTGCTTGAATACGTACTCCCTATGCTGAACGTATACCTCCTTGAAGTGAGCGAGATCGCTCTCTCCCTCTTTTTTAGGAATCCTCATTGACTGCGGCATTGCGCCCAGCCTTGCCAGGCTCTTCTCGTCTACCAGGGAAAATTTACCCGCCACCACGATTGCCGACGAGATTTTGTGGTGCGCTACGGTCTTCCAGTCGAATTTGTACTTCCTAAATTCCTTGAAATCATCGGCGGCGAGCGAGGTCAGCTCTTCTTTTACAGCTGTCCAATCAACCTTGCCCGGATTCATAGCAACGTTGGCGAAGGCGACCGCCTGCTCAGCAACCTGATTTAGGGCGTCCTGGATGAAGGTGGCAAAATCTACGGGATTACCCAACATGTCTGCCGACATAACTGACACTCCTTTTCATCTTACCGCAGGATTTTACCTAATCTGTTACGGCGTCCAGCTCCAGAAGAACTGTTCCCCCCTCTGTCTTTTCATTAAGGCCCTGCATCGCATCGGTACTGCCATTAAAGGCCTCCTCGGCAGCCTTGTCGAAGTCCGATTCGTTGAACAGCAATTGCATGTCGCCGTCAAGGTTCTCGTCGTCATCCCCCCCATCTTCGGGAAGCGTGACCTCACCAACGAGCTCCTCCAGGTTTTTCTCCTCCACTTCCTTAGTTATCGCGTCGGCCTCTTCGGTAAGCTCATCGTCCGCCTCATTGACCTTGCCGAATACCTCCGCGATCTCCTCCGGACTCGGCATATCGGGGGTAGTCAACTGCAATGGATTCACTTTCAAGGCACTTGGGTCGAAGGAAGCCGGATCGAAGGAAAGCTCGCCGTCGAGCTCATCATCGACGTAATCCTCGACCATTTGCCTAATTACTTCTTCCTGAGCTGGCGAAATAGACATCGTACTCCTTATAGGCAAATTGGGTCATTACCTACTACATGGCCGCCAGTGGAATCTGGCTAGTGCTGCCTCACTCAGGGGGCCAGGGGACGCCGCGCATCACCACCATGACTGCCCCCATGAATTATGCCGGTTTCGATGTCGCCAGGTATCAAGCTGTACATGACCATATCCACCTGGCCAGACCGAGTAGAACCCGCGTTACGCAAAATGCCTTCCCTGACAAATCCACATGCTTGAGCGACTCGCTGCGGCGCCGGATTGCAGATTGCTGCTCTAATCTGCAACCGACTGAACCCTTGATCCAGGAGAGCCCAGCGGCTAATCGCGCGGAGCGCCTCCTTTGCGTAGCCATGGCCGACAGCCCACGGAGCACCAGACGCCGTAACTTCAGTCACCTTGTTACACCAGTCGGTGCGATAGAAGCCGGTACAGCCGAGAAACCGTCCTGAGAGCCGATCAGTAACCGCCCAGCAGACCCCATCGCTGGATGCGCGGATGTCACCTGCCATTCGAGTGCACCAGGCCCTGCTGTGCTCCAACGTGTACGGGCATGGCGCATTCGTCCATAGGCGCATGAGTTCGTGATCGAACATAGCGGCATGATCTTCGATGTCGGTTTCTACGTACGCACGGAGCAGCAGCCGGGCCGTGGCGATCTCGATCTCCGGAAACACGTCCTTAGTGGTCGCAGGAGAGATCTCTTCTTGAGCGAGCCCAGAAAAGATGCTCGCAAAGTCAGACGATTCGAGGCCGAATGGACCGAGCGAGTTACTCACGCTACCCCTGACTTAGTACTGCGTATTGGAATTAAGCGTATTCCTTCAGGAGTTCACCAAAGCGGTTCTCGAGCATCTCCGCTGGAACTCCCTGAAATTCGCTGCGACTAGAGGCCTGCTCAATGAGCGCATTCACAGCGACCTGCTGCTGCGGATTAAGGTCTACGGGCTGGAAGACTGCAGCCGCCTCAACCGGCACTTCCGCCGCTGGGACAGGGGGTGCATCTGGTACGTCTTCGTACTTATACCATTTCTCCTGGTCCGTCTCCGTCAAGACCTCGCCACCATCGGCCCCTGTAGCGCTGAAGGCGTACTCATAGGCGCCATCCGCACCGATCCTGTAGTACATGTTCCAGGCAGAATCCCAGGTCTTCTCGGTCTCGGTTGCCCCCGTGACCTGCGCCTCAGGCGCCTGCTGCGCCTGCCAATCCGTCATGAGCTGGTTGGCCGCCGACTGGTCCATCCACTCACCACTCGTTATGGACGCAGGCGGCGCCTGGGGATTCTCCTGACCGCTGTAAAACCACCAGTATTCGGCCGTTATATTGTTGAGGCGATACCACATCTCGTAATTGGCGTCGTATTCCATGTCTCCGAACATCGCTTCAACGGCTTGTTCGAGCCACTGTGCGTACTGGCCGTTATCTTGCAGCTCGTCGAACTGGCTGGCCAACTGCGTGTTATTAGCGAGGACGCCCTCGTAGAATTTCTCCCGCCGAACTGGGTTCTTATACCATTCAACCCAATCAGCTGCACCGTTATATATGGTGATCTGGTCAAGCCACGCTTTAGTCTCACTGTCCGCGGGCTCTTCGAGGGTGAGCCAGCTAACGTCGCCATCAATGAAGGCTTGCTGTTCCATCCTTGCCTCCGGCCATATCGGTCGTCCCTAGAAAGACATCCACTTACACCCTCTTCGTATCCCGGGCATGGACCGGCGGGCCAGCTAGCCTCGGGAAGTGACCGGTACACAAATTCCTGCGACTTCGCGCAGCAACCTCTACCCGAACGCACCAATGCGGTTCCGCTGGTCGACCTGCCTGATCGCGGGCAGTCGGTGCGTGATCACCAGCGTGGTCAGGCCCACCAGCGTGGTGGCCAGCGCCTGCACCGCCACCTCTGGCACGTTCCAGTCCGGCAGCATCGGCCCCGCGGCCTGACGGCTCCGTCGCGATCTGCGGACGGTTGCGTCAACCTGCCTTGACGGTCTCGTTGGTGGTGATGAACTGGGCCGTTCCCGGCTTGGTCAGGACCGGGTCAGGCACCGGCCCAGCGGGCGTGGTCTGGGTGGCCGGAGTCGCCACCGTGAACAGCGCGGTGAACTGCTGTCCCTTGACGAGAATCGCCTTGCCGTTCTTGGTCTGCAGTGTCTGGTTAGCGGGTAGCAGCGTCAGCGTGAGCTTGCCGGTCCCTGGATTTGTGAACGGCGGGGCGGTGTAGGGCAGCGGCTCCCTGAGGGCGAGCGGCAGCTCGTCGCCGAGCAGGCAAGCCGGTGTGCCAGCCACCGTGACGTTCGTGCTCGAGCCCGTCAGCGGGACCGGTGCCTCGATCAGCGGGATGACCGCCGGCTTGGGAATGGTCACCTTGATCATGTCGCCGGTTCTGATAATGAAGTCGGTCATGGTTCATCCTTCTCGCCGGCCGTTAGCCTACGTACCGCGCACATTGACCTCCTGTGGTGCCGTACTGCGCTTTCCCTCACATCGTGCCGCGCAAAAGAGCAGCCGTTCGCGCGTCTTCGGCGCGATGGTCAGGAACGGCACTTACCCGCGCGGCCCATAGCGTGACGATTTATGCGGGAACGCAGATTCACACCACAGCCCGGCTACCGGGTTGATATCGCGCGCCGCCGGAACTGGGGTTCCTCGGCGCTCGCCGTGATCACTGGGGCCGCTCTGCTCTGCGTGGGCACGACGGCGGCTGCGCTGGCCGCGGCGAGGTACGCGGCGGATGGCGGACCCACGCAGCAGTGTCAGTCGATCGCGGCACGGCAGAGTTCGGCACCAGGTTCCGGGCCGGTTCCCACCGCGACGGCCGGCTCCGAGCCACCGTCCACGCCTGCCTCGGCGCCGTCCACGGAGGCCTGCGTGGGCGTGCAGGCGGTGGCGGGCACGGTGGCGCCCGGCCAGGCCGCGCCGTTCGATATCCAGGTCTCACCGGTGGGCGTGCTCGACCAGGTGACCGTGTCGATCTCGGTGGCCACGTCCCAGCCGCCGGGCTTCGCAGCGCCCACGTTCACCTCGTGCGGCGACGGCGATGGGACGCAGACCTGCACGGTAGGGGTGCTCCAGGCGGGCCAGGACAGCGAGATGGCAGCGCAGGTTCTGGTGCCTGCCGGCGCTCCCGCCGGCGACGCGGCGACGCTCTCAGCCGAGGTGACCTGGACGGTCCTGGGGGTGGTCGGCGCCGGTTCGGTCACCGGCTCGGCCACCGTGGACGTGGCCACCTCTCCGGTCACATCGCCGGCGCACCCGTCGCCGAGCCCGACATCTCCGGCCGGCGGGCACCCCGGCCCCTCCTCACCGGGGGGCGGGCATCCAGGATCCCAGGCCACCGGCCAGCCCCACGGCTCGGGTCCGGCGGATTCCAGGGCCGGCGCCGACCTGGCCGCCCTAGCCCTGAGCCACCTGCCGCCGCTGATGCGCACGGGCGCCTCGGCCACGAGCAGCAACCTGGGCGAACTGTTCCCGGTGATCCGACCGTCGCCGCTGCCGTCGGCCTCCGGCCGCGCTCGCGCGGCCAAGACGTCTCCGGCTGTCTATCACCCGACAGCGGTCGCGGACGTCCTGCCCCTCAGCCTGCGGGAGATGGACTACCAGGCCGCGGCGCTGATGGCGTTGGTGATCGGGATAGCTATGACCGTCGCCCGGGTGCGGCTAGCTCAGGGACCCGGCCGCTGGGCTCGCTGGCGGCGCGGACGATCCGGGGCCGCAGGCGGCTGAAGTAGACAGCAGCAGTGACGAAGCCCACGCCGACCGGGGCGCCCAGGCCGACCAGGGAGAGCGTCTTACGCCGCTGATGGCCAGCGGCCCGCCAGGCCGCCTCCGGCCGTCCCCAGGCGTCGACGAAGGCCCAGACCGGCAGGCCCACCAGAGCCACGATGCCCATAGTGACCGCCAACTCGTCTGCGCTCAGCCCGAACAGCTTGAGTGCGCTGGCGGCCAGGACAAAGGCGAGGATCGGCCGGAGCAGCATGTTGGACGCGCGCGATGAGAGCCAGGCGCCCGCGATCACGCCGGGGATGCTGCCAACCGTGATCGACGCGGTGAGGCCAAACTCCAGCCCGCCGAACAACGCGTGCCCGACGGCGGCCGAGGCCACCAGCGGCATCGACTGCACAATGTCGGTTCCGATCAGGCGCCGCATCGACATCGCCGGGTAGAGCATCATCAGCAGGACAATCATCAGCGAGCCTGAGCCCACCGACGTGATACCGACCATGAATCCGCCGAACACGCCGATGACCACGGTCAGGAACCGCTTCACCACGATCTCGGGCTCGGCCTGCTCGGTGTCCCCCGCCTTCTTCTGCGCGGCGCTGTCCATCAGCAACTTGATGATGATCGCGCCGGCCGCCAGGATGACCGCGGCCCCCATGGCGTACTCGATATTCTGCTGCATGGCCGCGCCCGAGCCGAGCGCGTGATCGACGAACACCCCCGAGAAGGCGGCCGGCACCGATCCCAGCGACAGCCAGAACACCAGGCCCATATGCACGGTGCCCTTGCGGAAGTGGATCGCGCCGCCAAACGGTTTCATGATCGCGGACGCGACGATGTCGCTAGTCACCGCGGCGCTCGGCGTCACACCGAACAGCAAGATCAGGATAGGCGTCATCAGCGCGCCGCCACCCGAGCCGGTCATGCCGACGAGCAGCCCTACGACCAGACCGGCGATCACAATATCCAGGCTCATGAGTACCTCCGCCCAACTGTGGCTGTACGAGCGGCTGCCGGGCCCAGCCGCTCCTCCCCCGCTACAGGGTGGGTATGAGACAGGAGCATAAAGGATTTTCCCATCAATTCAATCCATAAAGTGGATCGGATTTTCTAGATATTTTCGCCCGATAAAACTGCCAACAGGCCAGAAACCCAGGCGCCAGGCCACATCCGTGCCCATTCCAGATCTAACCAGTCGACAAAAACGATAAAACATAATCCCAGGCCCGGCCTCCGCTACGACCCAGAATACCCGTTTCCAGATCTAACCCATCAACAAAATTGCCTATACGAACCGCGCCCCCCGCCGCCCGTTCCCACACACACCACGAAGACCAGGGATCCGATCGCGCACCACACCCCGAGCCCGCACCACCCCACCCCCAGCGCACGACCTGGCCGCACCACACCACACCGGCGCCCACGTCCGCGCCCTGGGC
>DATAWQ010000069.1:0-54921 GCA_036267135.1 Streptosporangiaceae bacterium
CCAGGAGTATCAGGGCATAGCCCCGACCAGGCCCCCCGATCGCGTCGCCCCCGTCACCTTCACGGCGGTGGTGGTCGTCTTCTTCATCATCCTCACGCGGAGCCCGCGTGAGGGCGGGATGAGACTGGTCAGCGCCGCCATCGGGGCGATAGCCGCGCCGTTCATCTTCGAGCTCCCGTTCGACCTCATCATCATGGCCAGGGTCCACACCCGGTTCCCGGTCGGCTCGGCCGGGGAAGTGGCCCTGCTCTTCGCGCTGCTGCTCCTGGTCGACATCACCACGCTGCTGCTCCTGCGGCTGTCGCCCCTGGTGCGGCTGACCAGGGCCACGTTCTACTCTTTCGCGCTGATGCTGGGCGTGTTCGCGATCTGGGCCTGGGCCGGATTCGGCTACCCCTCCGCTCCGGTCCCGCTCACGCTGAACATCGTGTCCAAGCTCCTGGCCTTCGTCACAGCCCTGACCCTCTTCTTCCCCCAGCGGCCCTCGCGCCGGCAGGCCCGCCCGCCGCTCAGCGGCGAGCGAACGCAGGAACGACCTGACCTGACCCAAGACAGGCCCGCCACTCAGCTCACCGGTTAATTTGACGTAGCCAGCCGGTCAATCCCGTAGAGGCCTGCCCGGCGTCGTGTTTGCGGCGGGGTTGCAGGCCAGGACAGCCGCAATCAAGAGGAGTGCTTGTGCTGCTGGAAAACAAGAATGCGATCGTCTACGGGGCGGCTGGATCGATCGGCGCCGCGGTGGCGCGTGCCTACGCCCGTGAGGGCGCGAGAGTCTTCCTGGCCGGCCGTACCCTGGCGACGCTGGATGAGGTGGCGGCCGGCATCCGCGCCCACGGCGGTGTGGCCGAAACGGCCCAGGTCGACGCGATGGACAAGGCCGCCGTTGACGCGCACGCCGACCACGTGGCTAAGACGGCCGGGAGCATCGACGTCTCGTTCAACGCGGTGAGTGTCAGGGTGGTGCAGGACATCCCGCTGACGGAGATTCCGCTGGATGATTTCCTGGCCCCGGTCACCGGGATCTGCCGGACCAATTTCCTGACCGCGACGGCAGCCGCCCGGCACATGACGGCGCAAGGGTCGGGCGTCATCGTGATGCTGACCGCGTCGGCCGCGAAGGAAAGCCGCCACCAGATGGGAGGCTTCAGCCTGGCGTGCGCGGCGGTCGAGGCCCTCGCCCGCAGCCTGGCCGGCGAGGTGGGGCGGCAGGGCGTGCGGGTGGCGGGGCTGCGGTCCAACTTCACCCCGGAGACCTATCCCGCTGTCACAGACGAGGATCTGCGGCCACTGCTCAGGGACACGCTGCTCGGGCGCTTGCCCAGGCTGGCCGAACTGGCCGGGACCGCGGTCTACCTGGCATCGGACGCGGCCGGTGCCACCACTGGCGCGATAGTCAACCTCACCTGCGGGGCCATCATCGACTGACGGACCAGCCGCGGGCCGCTGGCCGCATGCTCAGAGCTCGACCCGGGAGCCCATGATGACGGTGCGGTCCCGTGGCAGCTGGAAGTACTCGGCCGCGTCGGCGGTCAGCCGCGCCGTGGTGAGGAACAGGCGCTTGCGCCATTGGCTCAGGCCCGGGTTCGTGCCCCGGTGGAGTTCGATCGTGGACAGGAAGTAAGAGAGCCTGCTCTCGTCCAGCGGGCTTTCCAGGTCAGCCTCGCGGATGAGCGGCAGCAGGCCTGGCACGCTGGGGGTGTCCATGTAGCCGAACCGGGCGGTGACGTGGACGATCCCGTCGTCGCTGTAGCCGAGGTCGTCCACCGTGAGCCGCTCTGCCGCGGGGACGTGCGGGACGGGCACGGTCTCGATAGCCAGGATCAGGACGTGCTCGTGCAGGACCTGGTTGTGCTCGACGTTGGCGCGCAGGGCCAGCGGGGCGGTGGCGTTGCCACGGTTCAGGAAGACCGCGGTGCCCGGCACCCGGTGCGGCAGCGGCTTGCGCGCGTGCAACTGGTCCACGAACGCCTGCAGCGGCCCCTCCTCCTGCTCACGCAGCCTGGTGACGAGCTCGCGGCCCTTTTGCCAGGTGACCATGACGATGAACACCGCGATGCCGATGAGCAGCGGCAACCAGGCCCCGTGCGGGATCTTGGTGATGTTGGCGGCGAAGAACAGCAGGTCCACCGCGAGCAAGACGGTCGCGCCGATCGCGACGAGCCACCACGGCTTGCCCCACTGGTAGCGCACGACGTAGAAGAACAGCAGGGTGGTGATCGTGATCGTGCCCGTCACCGCCATGCCGAAGGCATAGGCCAGAGCCTCCGAGCTCTTGAACGTGAAGACGAGCGCCAGCACCGCGGCGAGCAGCGCCCAGTTGATCCAGGGGACGTAGACCTGGCCGATCTGTTCCTGCGAGGTGTGCGCGATGCGCAGCCGGGGCAGGTAGCCGAGCTGGGCGGCCTGCCGGGTCACCGAGAACGCGCCGGAGATGACCGCCTGGGAGGCGATGACCGTCGCGGCGGCGGCCAGGAACACCATGGGCAGCCGGGCCCAGCCGGGCAGCAGCAGGAAGAACGGGCTGGCGATGGCGTGTACCGGATCGCCGAGGACCAGGGCCCCTTGTCCCAGGTAGCTGAGGATGCAGGCGGGGAACACCAGCACCAGCCACACCTGGGTGATCGGCCGGCGGCCGAAGTGGCCCATGTCCGCATACAGCGCTTCGGCGCCGGTGACGGCCAGCACCACGGCGGACAGCGCGAAGAACGCGACCGTGAAGTGACCGACCAGGAACCCCGCCGCGTAGGTGGGGGACAGGGCCTTCAGGATCGCGGGGTGCGCCGCGATGCCACGGACGCCGAACGCGCCGATCGCCGTGAACCACACGCCCATCACCGGCCCGAACAGCCGCCCCACCGTGCCGGTGCCGAGCCGCTGCAACAGGAACAGGCCCACGATGATCCCCGCGGTGATCGGCACCACCAGGTTCGCCACCGACGGGGCCGCGACCTTGACCCCCTCGATCGCGGACAGCACCGAGATCGCGGGCGTGATCATGCTGTCGCCGAAGAACAGCGACGCGCCGAACACGCCGAGCACCGCCAGCACCACCACGGCGCGGCGGCTGCCCGGGGCGCCGCGCCGGCCGATCAGGGTGATCAGCGCCATGATGCCGCCCTCGCCGTCGTTGTCGGCGCGCATCACCAGCAGCACATAGGTGACCGTCACGATGATCACCACGGACCAGACGATCAGCGACACGATGCCGAACACGTTCTCGGGCGAAACCCGGACCGGATGCGGATCGGACGGGCTGAACACCGTCTGCAGGGTGTACAGCGGGCTGGTCCCGATGTCCCCGAACACCACCCCAAGAGCCCCGACAGACAGCGCTAGCTGGCCAGCACCGTGCCTCATCTCCCTCCCCGCATCCCCGCCCCCGTGCCCATGAGAGGTCCACCTTAGCGGCCAACGGGCTTTCGTAATGAACGGCTGCGCCTAGGACCGTGCTGGTCAGCCCGGCGTCTCCGGTGTCCCGGCCAGGTGCCGCATGTTGCGCAGGGCGACGGCCTTGGCCATCATCTTCTTCACCACCGGGGCGTAGAACTGCTGTGCCGTCTGCTCGTACTGGCCGGCGCTCCGGGTGATCCGGGCCACCGGCAGGCCGAAGACGTCCTTGACCGTGGGGTCGAGGGTCACCGTATGGGTGAGGTAGGGCAGTTCGCTGCCGACCATCGATCGGCCGGCCAGCCGGTCGCGCAGGATGGACGAGCGCATGAGCTGCTTGAAGTCCGTGCCGAACGGCTTGCCCGCGCGGACCAGGCGGAGCAGGGTCTGATAGGACTGCGCCTCGCTGATCGGGTCCTGGCTGCCGCCCAGCTCCCGCCTCGGCACCACGGGTAGCGCCCGGCCCGGCAGGCTTCGCACAGCGGGTCGATGCCGCGCGGCCCGCCGCCCGACCACCTCGTGCCCGAGCACGTGCGGGAGGACACGAGCGCGGTGAGCGGGTTGTCGCGCGACCCGTTCAGCAGGATCTGTTTCACGTCGGAGCCGCACAGGCCGGAGAAGGTGGTCCGCACCCGCACCCAGTCCGCGGCCGGCAGCGGCAGTTCGTCCACGTCCTCGATGCGGACCGGCCCGAACCGGGACACGAAGGCCCGCGGGTCGGCCCGCCCGGCGATCGTGGCGGCCGCCTCACGGGCCAGGTTGTGCCGGAACACGAGCGCCTTCACGCAGTGCCTCCCTTATGGCCCTCCTTCACCGGGGCAGCTCAACCTGCCAAGCAGCGTCCCTCGGCCACCTGGCGTCGCCGTCTAGGGTGAGGCGCATGTCCCTCGCCCGGAGGAGGCGCATGCCGGAGTACCCAGAGTTGCTGCACACCGCGATCGACACCACCAACGCCAGGCAGCTCGCGGAGTTCTACCGGGAGCTGCTGGACCTGCGGTACCGCCCCGGTGACGAGCCGCCCGCCGGCGGAACACCCGACGACGCGGACTGGCTGGTGCTCGTGGACGCCCAGGGCGCCCGCAAGCTCGCGTTCCAGCAGGTCGACTCCCTGACCCGCACCACCTGGCCCGCGCCCGACGTGCCCATGCAGATGCACGTGGACTTCACCGTGACCAGCGTCGGCGAGCTGGAACGGCACCGCGAGCGGGCCCAGGCCCTCGGCGCCGAGGTATTGCTCGACCGCACCGGCGACGCCAACGAGCCGCTCTACGTCCTCGCCGACCCGGCCGGTCACCCCTTCTGCATCCTGGTGGCCTGACGAAAGCCAAATCCACGTCCCCCTCTTTTTCTGAAATCGATTGCGGAAGGACCGGGGGTGGGGGTGCGGGAACGGGGTGGCGTGCGTGCTCCTCTCGTCCTGGCCGGGCGCCCGCGACACGCCGGCCCGGTTCGGTGCCGGGGTGAGTGCGCGAAGCGGCGTCGCTCTCTAGAGTCCTCCTGGTTAGGTTAGCCTTACCTAAGCTTCGGGGGGACGAGTGCGGCTTTGCATGGTGGCTTCCAAGCCGACCGACGCGGTCACCTACGGGTTCTGGCCGGCCGCGGCCAGGCTCGGCCTGGACGTGACCGTGCTGACCGACCAGCCGGACGCGCACCGGGCCGCGCTGGCCGCGGCGGCGCACAGCCCGGCGGCGCAGAGCCCGGCGGCGCAGAGCCCGGCGGGCCCGGTGCGCGTCGTGGGCTGTGACGTGTGGGACCACCGGGCGCTGATCCGCGGCGTGACCGACCTGCCCGGGACCGACGCGATCTTCAGCAACTCCGATCACCTGCAGGCGCAGACCGCGCTGGCCGCGCACTACTTCGGCCTGCCCGGCAAGGACTGGCGGGCCAGCCAGCGAGCCAAGGACAAGCTGCTGATGCGCCGCCACCTGGCCAGGGCGGGAGTGGAACACGTGCCGGCCGTGGAGATCACCGGCGACGCCTGCCCAGGGGACCTGCGGTTCCCCGTCGTGCTGAAACCCGCCGAGGGCGTGGCCAGCGAGGAGGTGGTGCTCGTCGGCACCCCAGCCGAGCTAGCCGCGCGCACAGCGGAGGCGCTGCGCCGCGACCCGGGCCGGCGGCTGATCGCCGAGGAATACCTGCCCGGGACGCTGCGCACGCTGGAGACGCTGGGGGACGGCCACACGCTGTGGGTGCTCGGCGGGTTCCGCACCAGCCTTTCGCCACTGCCGTTCTTCGCCGAGGAACGCCTGACCTGGGATCCGCCGTCCGGGGCCGAGCAGGCCCACGTGACCGGGGCGCTGGCCAGCCTGGGCGTGGCGTTCGGGGCGGCGCACACCGAGTTCGCCGCCGGCGACGCCAGCGGCCCGCGCCTGATCGAGGTCAACGACCGCCTGATCGGTGATCACTGCGAGTTCCTGCTGGCCGACCTGCTCGGTCCAGACCTAGTTGGCACGGACCTGTCAGGCACGGACCTGTCAGGCACGGACCTGTCAGGCACAGACTTGTTCGGGCAGGTGCTGCGGGTGCACCTCGGCGACCGGCTGCCCACCGTGGCACCGCGCCCCCGCTACCGCTTCGCGATCGCCGACTCCGTCTTCGCCGACCGGCCGGGGGTGCTGGCTTCGGTCCCGGAACCGGTGGCCGGGGCGGCCGAGCCGGGGGTGCGGCTGACCTGCTGGCCGCTGCGCCGGGCCGGGGAGACCATCGCGCTGACCCACTCCAACCGCGACTACCTCGGCGTGATCACGGCCTGTGGCGACGACCAGGACGCGGTGGCGCGATCGGTGGCGGCGGCCCGCGCCGCCTGGCACTGGGAGATCCGGCCCGGCCAGAGCCAGCACCGCGAGATCCGGCCGTGAACCGCGAGCACGAACTGGCCGCGCTCACCGTGGGCGCACTGCTGCGCGAAGACTACGCGGGCCTGGCCGGGCGGGTACGGCACACCGCGGGCGGCCCGGTTCTCGACCTCCCCGCTCAGGGCCGGGTGCTGCCGCTGGAGGCCGACGGGTTCCTGGCCGACCTGCGGATCGCCGGGTCCGCGCCGCCGCTGACGCTGGCTGACGTCGAGGCCTTGGTCGGGGCGATCTCGGATCCCAGGGACGCGGCCGGCGTGGCAGCGTTCGGCGCGGAGTGCCGGCAGGCGCTGGCCTCGCTGCGGGTGCGCGACCGGCACCTGGACGCCGCGCGCGCCGTCAGCCTGGCCGCTCCGGGCCTGGCCGGCGCGATCGGCTACGACGCGCTGGCCGCCGCGATGACGCATCCGGCCTACCCGACGTCGGCCTGCAGGCTCGGGTTCACCGACGACGATCACCTTCGCTACGCGCCGGAGTACCTGCCGGAGTTCGAGCTGAACTGGGTCGCGGTGCCCCGGTCCGTCCTCACCAGGGGCGGAGGCGGGCCGCCGCCGTGGTGGCCGGCGCCGGAGGACGTGGGCCTGCCCGCCTCGCTGGCGGCCACGCACGACCTGCTGCCGGTCCATCCGCTCACCGCCCGTCGCGTGCTGCCCCAGGCCCTGGCGGAGGCCGGGCTCGCCTTTCACGAAGTGGCCCCGGGGACGGCGTTGCGGGTGCGGCCGACGCTGTCGGTGCGGACGGTCGCGGTGACCGGGCAGCCGCGGGCGCACCTGAAGCTGCCGTTGCCGGTCAGCACGCTGGGCCTGCGCAACCGGCGGGCCATCGCCCCCGCCACGCTCGCCGACGGCGCCCTGGTGCACCGGGTGCTGGCCACGGTGCTGTCCAAAGACACGGTGCTGTCCGAAGACACGGTGCTGTCCAAAGACACCGGGCTGGCCCGCGACGCAGGGCTGGGCGGGCTCATGATCACCGACGACGGGACGTACGCACACGCCGGGCACCCGTTCCTCGGCTATCTGCTCCGGCTGCCCCCCGCGGGCCTGGACCGCTGCCACGTCGTCCCGGTCGCCGGACTGCTGGCCCCGGCTGGGCCGGACGGGCGGCTGGTGATCGACCAGCTAGCCTCGGCTTCCGCGCCCGATCTGGCCGTTCCGGATCGGGCCTGGCCCCCCGTTCCGCGTCCGGCCCGGCCGGCGGTTCCGTGCTCGATCTGGCGGGCGCCTACTTCGGCGTGCTGTTCCGGATCGCGGTGCGGCTGTTCGTCCGGTATGGCATCGCGCTCGAATCGCATCAGCAGAACGCCGCGCTGATCGTCGGCCCGGCCGGGGGCGTGCGGCTGATGGTGAAGGACTTCGACGGGGCCCTGATCAACCACGGCCGGCTGACCTCGGCCCTGGGCGGCCAGGCCCCACCGGCGGCGGCGTTCGCCGATCAGCGGCTGCTCACCGGCTGCGACGACGAACTGGCCGACGTGTTCATCACGATCACCGTGCACCTGTGCGCGGGCGCGGTCGCGTTCGGGCTGGCCCGGGCCGGACGGGCCCCGCTGCCCGACCTGCTCGGCCTGGTCAGGCGCTCGCTGGCCGCCGCACTGGACGAGTACCCCGGCGACCCGGCGGCCGCGTTGCTTAGGGCCAGGGTGCTGGACGCGCCCCGGCTGCCCGGCAAGGCGATGCTGACCGCGGGCACGCTGGTCGACAAGGCCAGGACGGGCGCGCGCGACATCAACAAGTACATCGGCACCAGCGGGCCGAACTATCTGCGCGGCGCCGGAGCAGGCCGGTGAACGCGGACGCGCTGACCTGCCAGGCGTTGCTGAACTGCCTGATCAGGGAGGTCTCGGAGCCCGAGCAGCAGACCTGGCACGACGGCGGGCGGTTGTTCATCCGGCTGGCCAGATCCGGGACGCTGCTGCGGGCCGGGGTGCCGCGCCAGCCGGCCGGGACCGGGCCGCGCCCGTCCGGTGAGCCCGAGGTCTGCTCCGGCCGGTCCTGGCGGCCGATCGCGTGGGAACAGCTCGCCGAGCTGATCGCCGCCGAGCTCACCCTGGCCACCGGCGTGTCCAACGAGGAGTTCGCCGGCCAGGTCAGGGCCAGTCACGCCGCGCTCACCGCGATCACCCAGGCCCGCGCCGGTCATCAGGCCCCGGCCGAGACGCCGGATGTGGCCCGCTTCCTGGCCAGTGAGCAGGCGCTGGTCGCCGGGCATAGGTTCCACCCCGCGCCGAAGGCCCGCCCGGGCGCGCCGGGGGAGTGGCTGCGGTACGCACCCGAGGCGGGCGGGCGGTTCCCGCTCCGCTTTCTCGGCGTCCGGGACGACGTGCTGGCCGAAGAGGGCGACACGACCGCGCTCGACCGGATCGGCGGCCCGGCCGTCCCGGCCGGCTACCGGCTGCTGCCCGCGCACCCCTGGCAGCTCAGGCTGCTGGCCGGGCGGCCGTGGTTCCGGGCCGCCCTTGACCGCGGGCTGCTTGTCGATCTCGGCGAGGGTGACCGCCAGGTGGCCGCCACCTCGTCGGTGCGCACCGTGTACGAGCCGCGGGCCGACGTGTTCGCCAAGTTCAGCCTGAACGTGCGGCTGACCAACTGCGTCCGCAAGAGCGCCTGGTACGAGCTGGCCGGGTCGGTCGCGCTGACCAGGCTGCTCACCGGCGTCCTGGCCGAGGTGACCGGCCGGGCCCCCGGCGCCGTCCTGCTCGGCGAGCCGGGATACCGGACCGTGGCGCTGGCCAGCCGGGAGGCTTACGAGGGCCTGGCCGTGATCGTGCGCGACGGCCTGCGGCCGCGGATCGCACCGGGAGTGACCCCGCTGCTGGCCGCGGCGCTGACCGAGCCGCACGGGCAGTTCTTCGCCGGACGGCCAGCGGGCTGGCTGCTCGGCTGGTGGGAGGCCTACCTCCGGCTGATCGTGCCGCCGGTGATCGACCTGTTCTTCCGGCACGGCGTGGTGCTCGAACCACACCTGCAGAACGTGCTGGCCGGGGTGGACGACGCCGACCGGCCGGTGCAGATGATCTTCCGGGACCTGGAGGGCGTCAAGCTGGTGACCGGCCGCCATGAGGCGCTGCTGGCCAGCCTGCCGCCGGGGGTGGCGGCCGGCCTGGCCTACGATTCCCGCCGCGGCTGGGACCGGGTCGCCTACTGCCTGTTCGTGAACCACCTGGCCGAGGTCGCCGCCGCGATCGCTGCCCACACTGACGCGCCCGGTGTCGGCCAGGGAGCCGCTGCTGGTCACGGAGCCGGGTCTGATGCCGGGCGGTGCGCCGAGGCCGGGCTGTGGCGGCTGGCCAGGGACGTGCTGACCACGGCGGCCCGCGACCACGGCTGGCCGCCCGAGTTGCGGGCCGTGCTGGCCGGGGTGCCGCTGCCGGGCAAGGCGAACCTGCGAGCCCGCTGGGCCAGGTCCGCCGACCGCGACGCCGGTTACGTGCCGGTGCCCAACCCGCTGGGAGCCCGCCATGACGGCGATTGATCCGCCC
This sequence comes from Streptosporangiaceae bacterium, assembly GCA_036267135.1. GTDB lineage: Bacteria > Actinomycetota > Actinomycetes > Streptosporangiales > Streptosporangiaceae > PALSA-505. The sequence continues at coordinate 9,718 of DATAWQ010000069.1, forward strand.
GGCCGGGTCAGGGATCTGGCCTTGCGGCTGGCCGGCCAGGCCACGCTGCCCGCGTACATCTACGACTTGGCCGCCCTGGACGCGCACGCGGCCGCCATCAGGGCCGCGCTGCCGCCGGCCGTCCAGTTCTGCTACGCGGTCAAGGCCAACCCCGACGAGGCGATCCTGCGCACGCTCGCCCGGCACGCCGACGGGTTCGAGGTCTCCTCCGGCGGCGAGGTTACGCACACGGCCGGGGCCGTGCCCGCCCGCCCGCTGGCGTTCGGCGGCCCGGGCAAGACCAGCGCCGAACTGGCCGCAGCCCTCCGCGCCCGGGTGGCCAGGTTCCACGTGGAGAGCCCGCACGGGCTGCGCTTGCTCGACGCGGCGGCCCGGTCCGCCGGCACCGTCGCCGACGCGCTCCTGCGGGTCAACCTCCCGGCCCAGCCCCCCGCTACGGCCGCTCCTGCTACGGCCGCTCCCGCCGGGACCGCCCCAGCCGGTGGGCCAGCCCTGGTCATGGGCGGAACCCCGAGCCCGTTCGGGATGGACCCGGCCCTCCTGGAAGCCTGCGCCCTCACCCTCCCGGACACCCCGGCCGTCCGGGTTCGTGGCCTGCACGCGCATCTGGCCAGCGGGCTCGGCGCGGACGAGCTGCTGGCCAGCTCGGCCCGGCTGCTCGACTTCGGGCGGGCCTGGTGCGCCAGGCACTGGGTGGACCGGCCCGAATTCAATCTCGGCGGCGGGATGGCCGTGGACTACGAACGCCCGGCCACCGGGTTCGACTGGATTGGATACGGCCGGGGGCTCGCGGCGCTGGCCCGCGACGGCGAGACCCTGCGGGTCGGGCCGGGCCGGGCCGTCACCGCCTACTGCGGCTGGTACGTGACCACCGCGCTGGACGTCAAGCGCAGCCAAGGCGAGACGTTCGTGATCGTCAGCGGCGGAACCCACCACCTGCGCACGCCCGCCGCCCGTGGCCACTCCCAGCCGTTCGCCGTCATCCCGGCCGCCCGCACGGACCGCGCCCCAGCGCCTGCCGCCGGTCCGGGCCCGGTAACGGTCACCGGACAGCTCTGCACCCCGCGCGACGTGCTGGCCCGGCGGGCCTGGGTGCCGGGGGTACGGGCCGGGGATCTCATCGTTTTCGGCCTGGCCGGAGCGTACGCGTGGAACATCTCCCACCACTCCTTCCTCATGCACCCGCCCCCAGCCTTCCGCTACATCGAAGGCGAGCCGCGATGACCACCGGCTGCCCGCCCACCGCCATCGCGGCCTGCGCGCACGGGCTGGTCTGTCACGCAGGCCGCGAGCCGTCCGCGGACACCGCGCCGCGGACCGCGGGCGCCTGGCTGCTGATCGAGCACAACGGGCCGTGGCCCGCCGAACCGGCCGACGCCGCCATGCCGCCGGCCACCAGGGCGGCCGTCGCGGCCGCCGAGCCGCTCGGCATCAGGGTCCAGCTCATCCGCAAGCCGGCCCGGCCACGCCGTTCCAGGCCCGCCGGGCCCCTCAGCGTCTTCGCCGGCCGCACCGACGGCGCCAGCCCATGGCTGCGGCACGCCCCGGCCAGCGCCCTCACCGCCCTCGACCTGCCCGCGCTGGCCGCCGGAGACCTGCCCGCGCTGGCCGCAGGAGACCCGCCCGCGCTGGCCGCCGGAGACCCGCCCGGGCTGGCCGCCGGAGACCCGCCCGGCTTCGGCACCCCGGCCCCCGGTCCGCTGTTCCTGGTGTGCACGCACGGGCGCCGGGACGTGTGCTGTGCCCGCTACGGCGGGCCACTCGCGCGCGAGCTAGCCGCCCACCATCCCGCCCAGGTCTGGGAGACCACGCACGTCGGCGGGCACCGGTACGCCGCCAACCTGGTGATCCTGCCGCACGGCCTCTACTACGGCCCCTGCGACACCGGCGCCGCGCTGCGCGCGATCAGCACCTACCAGGCCGGGCGGATATCACCCGAGCGCTATCGCGGGCGGGCCGGCCAAGCGCGCGAGGGCCGGGGATCCGGTGGCCACCGTTCATTATTCAAAACACGCTCAGGCCCCGGCGGCGCGCAGCCGGGCGGCGAACTCAGCCACCTGGCCGCGGTCCATATTGCTGACGCTGACCCGCATCGCGCCCGGGTCGCCGGGGTGGAAGGCCGTGCCGGGCATGAGCAGCGTGTCCTGCTTGACCACCAGGTCCCTGACCACGTCGTCGGTGCCGCGGCCGGCGAACGGATGGCCGATCCAGGCAAAGTAGCCACCGCAGGACCGCAGCTCGAATCCGCCGGGCCGGTCCGCCATCGCGCCGGCCAGCCAGCCGCGCTGGCGGGCGACGTCGTCCGCGCGGTCCGCCCGCCACGCCTGGGCGCCGGTCAAGCCCGCCCAGGCCGCCTCCTGCCCGATCCGGGGGGCGCAGATCGCCACGCAGTCGAGCAGCTTGCAGACCTCCCGGTTGAGCTCGGGCGCGGCGACCACCGCGCCAACCCGGTAGCCCGGGATGGCCAGATCCTTGGAGAACGAATGCAGGCTGACCACGGCCTGCGCCCAATCCGGGTCCTCGAACAGACTGTGGGCGGGGTCGCCGGTGCCGCGGAACGACCGGTACGTCTCGTCCAGCACCAGCGCGAGCCCGTGCCGCCTGGCCACCGCGGCGAACCCGGCGATGCCGGCCGGGTCCACCGTGACGCCCGCCGGGTTCCCCGGCGTCACCAGCACGATCGCCCGGGTGCGCGGCGTGATCAGGGCCTGCGCCGCCGCGGCCTGCGGCACCAGATCCAGGCCGGGCTCCAGGTACACCGGCGTGATGCCCTGCAGCCGCAGCCACATGTCGTGGTTGAAGTAGTAGGGCAGCGGCAGGATCACCTCCTCACCCGGCCCGGCGAGCGCCGAGATGACCACGCTGAACGCCTGGTTGCACCCCGCGGTGACGACCACGTTGGCCGGGCTCACCGCCCCGCCGTAGGCGCGGCTCAGCTCGGCGGCGAACGCCTCACGTAGCTTCGGCAGGCCGGGCACCTCGGTGTACGCGCCGCCGTTGGCCTCGCGGGCGACGCGCGCCACGTGCTCGGTGATGGCTGGGGCGGCCGGGTACTGGGGGGCCGCCTGCGACAGGTCGAGCAACTCGCGGTCGCCTGATCGCAGGCCGAGCAGCTCCCTGGCCGTGCTGACCGGCGAATCGATCTGGTCGAGAGTCCTCGAACTGAGCCGCACAGCCTGTGCTCCCTCCACCGCTCCTAGCCACCTGCCCGCCCAGCATCCCAGCTCCCATTCCCATCCGTCCCGCCCCCGGCACCTCGTCGGCCGGCTAAGCACCCCAAATAATGAACGGTGGCCACCTTCCCCCCGGCCGTCCCAGAACGCCGGCGGGCCCCACCATCCGCATCCGTCCGTGGCCGCCCACCTCGCCGCCCGCTCCAGCCCCATCCGGCCAGCCCCATCCGGCCAGCCCCATCCGGCCAGCCCCACCAGCCCCATCCGGCCAAACCCCATCCGGCCAGCCCCATCCGGCCAGCCCCATCCGGCCAGCGTCCGGTCCGTGGCCGCTCACCTTGCCGTCCGGGCTAGCACATCTCACTCCAGCCCCACCAGCCCCACCAGTCCCGACATCACCGCAGCTAGGGTCGGCCGGACCACTTTTCCCGCGCTGCGACCAAAAACGAGTTCGATATATACCTTTTGTACCCCAACAAAACGGGAAGAGTGGAAATGATCATGTGGCGGGGGGTCCGGGCGGTGGAGATGATCGGGTGCGGGTGCGGGTGCGGGTGCGGGGGGAGGTGGAGGTGGAGGTGGAGGTGGAGGTGCGGGGTGCCGGTGGGGTTGGGTGGTTTAGCGGTTGTGGTGGGCGTGGAAGGGCTCGGCGAGTTGGGCGGCGAGCAGGCGCAGGGGCGGGTGGGGTGGTTCGCCTGGGGTGGATTGCTCGACGGGGACGGGGCGGCCGTCCAGGCCGGTGCGGGTGACCGGGACCTCGCGGCCGGGGGCCTGGCCCGGCCCGCGAGGACGTCCCAGATCGTCAGCACGACGCCGAGGTTCGCGTGCTGAGTGTCCGGCGCGTGGTGCAGCCGGTGGTAGGCGGGGCTGACCAGCACGCGGCCGACCGGGCCGAAGGTCCAGCGCAGGTTGGCGTGCTGGAGCGTGCCGATGCACACGTAGACCGTGATGAGCACGGGGGCGATCGGGCGAGTCGGCATCAGCGCCATGACCGGGATCGTCGCGAGCAGGAACCCGGTCGTGTGCATGAGCGGGTGTGCGCGGAACGACGTGAGGACGCTCAGTTCCTCCTGGCTGTGGTGCAGTGCGTGGAAGCGCCAGAGGGCGCCGAGCCGGTGATCGGCGTAGTGAGCCAGCCAGTTGGCGCCGTCCATGGCCACGATCGTGAGCGGAATGAGCAGCCAGCCGGGCCAGCGGGCGGTCGATCGCAGCTCGATCCAGTGTGCGTGATCGGCGACCAGCGTCGCCCCACCGACGCTGAGCAAGGTCATCAGCGGGATCACCACGATGGCGTGCAAGGCCAGGTAGCACGCGTCCTGAACGTGACCGCGGGCCAGCAACCGGCGGCGCTCGGCCGGCCAGATTCGCTCGCATATCCCCGTCGCCACCACGAGCGCCACCAGCAGCGGAGCAGCCAGTTCGGCCCGGCCCGCGGAAAGCACCGATTCCAAACGGCCCTGCCGCAGCAGCGCGGTGACGGCGACCCACAGGATGAACCCGGTCAAGCCGGCCACGGCCAGCGACGGGAGGGCCAGCGAAGGCAGTGCCAATGAGGGCAGGGCCAGCGCCGGGCGGGCTCGTGCCCGGACCGGGATCCGTGAGACGGACACCGCACCTCCCTGGCTCGGCCGCGATGGTGAACACGCCTTCGGGTGAGATAACGGCTCGCACCCCGGCCAGGTTCAACGCTAGCCCGGCGGCCTGTCAGGTGAACCGAACCGGTGCGGCCGCCGTGGATGAAGCGGGGGGCGCGCCGACCCGAGACGAGGGGCGGGCACGGCGGGCGGGCAGAGCCTCACCGAGCGGTGGAACGGTTCAGCCTGGGCCACCGTGGCCAGCCCGGATCCAGGCTCGTCGGACGACCTGGCGTCGATTTCCGTCCCGGCGGGTTCTGGGACCGTCTGGGCCACCGGGGCCAGCGGCAGCGGCACGCTCGCGTCATCCAATCCGCTCGTTATCGAGCACTCGGGAGCCTGGCGACCAGTCACGCCAGGCTCCCGGCCGCCCTCACCGGAGCCGCACCGGTGAGGACGGCGCCGTTGCTCCGGGACCCCGAGTTCTGGATCACCCACGGCGCGGCTGGGACTTCGGTAGGGTGGAGGTGAAGGGGAGTAGTCCCTCGTCGGCCGGCCGACATACCGGCGCCTCGTGCGCCCGGCCACCGGGCCACATTCGTGGTGGACGAGACCTTCGGCTGTTGAGCACATCCGGCCGGAGATGCCCCAGATCAGAAATCTTCGGTCGGCGGTAACGACCGAAGGACGTCCGTCTATGCCTTATCTCGCCGTGGTTGGTGTGGCGTTCGTGCTGACCTTCCTGGCTGAACTGCCCGACAAGTCGATGTTCGCGTCGCTGGTGCTGGGCACCCGCTACCGGCCGTCCTGGGTGTGGGCCGGGTCGGCCGCCGCGTTCACGGTGCACATGGGCATCGCGGTCACCGCCGGGCACTTCCTGGCCCTGCTGCCGGCGCGGGCGCTGCAGGCGGTGGTGGCCACGCTGTTCCTGGTCGGCGCGGCCTACCTGTACGCGACCAGCCTGCGCGCCAGCTCCCACGAAGGGGCGGACGCGGCCCGCCAGGGCGGCCGTCCCGCCTCGTTCTGGCGGGTGGCCGGGACCAGCTTCACGGTCGTCTTCCTGGCTGAGTGGGGAGACATCACCCAGGTCACCGCCGCGAACCTGGCCGCCAGGTACGACCCGCTGCTGGTGTTCGCCGGGGCCACCGTGGGGCTGTGGGCGGTCGCGGCCGTCGCGGTCAGCGTGGGCGCCAAGACCCTCGACCTGATCCCGATGGCCTGGGTCCGCCGGATCACCGCGACGATCCTGCTGACCTTCGGCATCGTCACGATCGTGGCGGCCGTCAGCGGGCGCTGACACCGCTGTCGCGGGCTGGCCGCCACGTCCGGCCACAAAACTTTCTGAGCCAACCGCCGTCATAGATACCCCGGCCGCACGTGGGGTTAGTACACCAAGGAGGAACCCCCGTGAACATGACCGATGACGAAACCGAGGAGAAGCCAACTCCTCCCGCCCCGCCAGTGCCCCCGCAGGCGACGCCGGAAACCACCAGCAAACTCCCTGTCGCCGACCCCTGGACCACCGAGGGCAGTGAATCTGGAGGCTAACCGGGAATCTGGAGGCTAACTGGGAATCTGGAGCCTAACCGGGAGTCTTGCGCCTAACCGGGAATTAGTGTCACCGGAATCCGTATGCTCCGTGAGCATTTTGCGGGCTTTTGGGCCCAGTCATGAGCATGTACTAATCTTCTTAAGAGGATAGTATTTCCGGGATTAGTCGGCTCATTTTGGGAATTTCACTTAAAGTCGACACTCCGGTGTACGGTTAGACGCGTCTAAGCATCCAGGGGGGCGCCAAATGCGGCACATTGGCTCCTACGGCGCAGGGATCGGCAGCTGGATCCGGCTCGCCTGGCGAGGGCGGCGGCGGATCACCACTGTCGCGGTAGCGCTGGCCACCGCGTTAGGCGGCACGTTGGTGGCCGACGTCCCGACCGCGTCGGCGAGCCTGAGCGAGACGGTCGTGATCACCGCCACGGGGCTTTTAACCCCCGTGGCGGCGGTGCTGCAAGTGGGTGGCAGCATCCTGACGAAATTGGGCCTCATCGACGGGGTCGTAGCGTCGATTCCGACGCTACTGGAGCCGGTGCTGGCGGCCCTGCCGGGAATCACCGTGACACCCGACCTGTCGATAACCATCGGTTCCGCACCGGAGTCCGACGGGCCCCACACGCCGTCCGATGTGTTCTTGCAGGAGACCGGGGCCACCCAGTTGGCCGCGGCAGGCGACACCGGCCATGGGGTCACCGTCGCCGTGCTGGACACGGGCATCGACAAGCTGCCCGACTTCTCGGGGCGGGTGGTCGGCGGGGTCGACCTGACGGGTGCGAACAAGCCCTTCCAGGACAGCTACGGGCACGGCACGTTCGTGGCCGGGCTGATCGCCGGCGACGGGACCTCATCCGGCGGGCAGTACTCGGGCGAAGCGCCAGGCGCCAAGCTGGTATCGATCAAGGTGGCCGGGGCCACCGGTGTAACCAGCCTGGGCGCCGTGCTCGCGGGCCTGCAGTGGGCAGCCGATCACCGCAGCGCCCTGCACATCAAGGTTCTCAACATCTCCCTGGGTATCCCGCCCACCGGGTCCACAGTCACCAGCCCCTTGGATCAGGCCGTCGAGGCGGTATGGAACGCGGGGATCGCGGTCGTGGTCTCGGCGGGCAACGCCGGGCCGTTCGACGGCACGATCCTTTCCCCGGGGGACGACCCGCTGGTGATCACGGTGGGCGCGCTGGACGACATGGCCACGGCGTCGGTCAGGGACGACGAGATGACCGACTTCAGCAGCATCGGGCCCACCTCAGTAGACGGCGAGGTCAAGCCCGACCTGGTCACGTCGGGCCGGTCCGTGGTGAGCCTGGCCGCGCCGGGTTCGACCGTCTATAACGACTATCCCTCGGCCCGGATCGGGTCGGCGAACTTCGTCGGCTCGGGTACCTCGTTCAGCGCCGCCATCACCAGCGGGGCCGCGGCGCTGGTCCTGGCCGACCACCCGGGTCTGACCCCGGACCAGGTCAAGGCCCGTCTGCTCGGCACTGTCAACCCCGGCCCCGTCGGTAATCCCTTCGCTGACGGCCACGGCGCGCTCGACGCCTATGCGGCGGCCACCGCGAAATCGATGAACCTCCGCCAATCGGTGGCCGGCCTGGCCGCGACCCCGGTCGGCACCACGGTTTCGCTGGCGCCCACGTCTGCCGTGGACACGTGGAACACGACCCTGTGGTCGGGGCTTTCCTGGAAGCCGGCGCCACCTGACGGCTGGTTGTGGGACGGCGTGCTGTGGGACGGCGGCGAGTGGAACGCCCTGGCCTGGGTGGGCAAAGCGTGGAACGGCTGGGCCTGGGACGGCGCCGCGTGGAACGGCGTGGCCTGGGTGGGCAAGGCCTGGAACGATGCCGTCTGGGACGGCTCGTCCTGGAATGGCTCGGCCTGGGACAGCGACGCCTGGGACAGCTCGGCATGGGGATGACCGGGGCGCGATCCGGCAGCCCGCCGATGAAGATGCCGCGGGCCACCTGGGCCGTGGTCGCGACGGCGGTCGTCGGTGGGGCACTAGCCGTGTGCGGCGCTGTCTGGCGCCAGCCGGGCTGGGAGCAGGTCAGCGAGCACCAGTGGGTCGTCGCGGCGGTGATGAGCGTCCTACTGCTGGGTAGCTGGATCTGGCCTGTGGTGGTTTACCGGGGCGGCGAATCTGAGGCCTTCAACCTGGACGAGGGTTTCTTTGTCATCCTCGCCCTGCTTGTGCAGCCACTGCTGGTGCTGGCCACCTTCGCGGTGGCGACGATCGTGGCTCAGGCGGTGCGCCGCCGCCCGCTGGTCAAGTCGGCCTTCAACACCGGGCAGGTGCTGACGGCGGCGGGGCTGGGGCTAGCGGTGAGCCGCGGCATCGTCGCCCCGTCGCACGTCCTGACCCCGGCTGCCCTCGCGGCCATGGTGCCCGGGGTGGGGGTGTACTTCGTGGTCAATCAGCTTCTGGTCGACGGCGTCGTGGTCTCCATGGGCACCCCGTGGCGGGAGTACACCGGCGATCTGCGGCGCCAGGTGGCGTTCGCCGCTGCGGGCACGCTGATCGGCGCCGTCGTGGCCCTGGCCATCGAGGTCCACGTCTGGGCGGTGGTGCTGACGATCCCGGGACTGCTCGTGGTGCGCCGGCTGGTCAGCGCCAGGTTCGCGGCGCTGCATGACCGGGCCAGGATGGAGGGGCTGTACGAGGTCACGCTGGAGGCTAACCGGGGGCTGCGGCAGCAGGCCGTGCTCGACACGATCCTGGCGTCGGCACGGCGGCTGCTGCGCAGCCCGGAGGCCGTCCTGACCTCTGATCCCCCCGGCCCTAGCCAGATGGCGGCGCCGATGACCGTGGCCGGTCTGCAGCAGTGGCTGGTGGCTTCGGGCCGGCGCCGCGATGAGCCCTTCGACGACGGCGACCGGAGCTTGCTGCGGGCCCTGGCCGCCGTGGGTGACGGAGCCCTCAGCAACGCTGAGCTGTACGAGCAGGTCCACCTGCAGCGGGAGCGGCTCTCCTCGATCACCCTGCACATGGGAGAAGGCGTCTGTGCCGTGGACTCCGGCGGGCGGCTGACCTTCGTCAACCCGGCCGCCGCCGATCTGATCGAGCTGCCATCACCCGGTCTCACCACCGGCGACCCGGTGAGCAGCGATGCTCTGATGGCGCCCGGCTTCCTGCTCGGGCCGGCCCGCGAGGCCATGCGCACGGGCCGCACGATCCGCGAGGACGCCGCCAGGTTCCACGGCAAGAGCGGTGGCACCATCCCGGTGGCGTATACCGCCTCCGCGGTGATGAGCAACGGCGCGCCGTCCGGCGCCGTGATCACGTTCCGGGACATCACCGAGCGCAAGGCCTTCGAAGACGAACTGCACCACCACGCCTTCTACGACAGCCTCACCGGCCTGGCGAACCGCCGCCTGCTGCTCGAACGCCTCGATCAGGTGCTGGGGCGGCCACCTGTGGATAGCAGAGCTGTGGATAGCAGAGCCCTGGACCGCAGGACCCACGCTCTGATCTTCGTTGACGTGGACCGGTTCAAGAGCATCAACGACAGTCTTGGCCACGTGATCGGCGACGAGTTCCTGGTGGCGATCGGGGCCCGGATGAAGGAGGTCATCCGCAGTCACGACATGCTGGCCCGGTTCGGCGGCGACGAGTTCGTGGTGCTGCTGGAAGACGTGGGCGGCCTCAACGTCGCGATCGCCGCGGCGCGCCGCATCTGCGCGGCCGTTCAGGCGCCGATCCTGTTGCTGGACGGTTACGAACTGGTCGCCAGCGTCTCGCTCGGCATTGCCCTCACCGAGCCGGGCAAGACCGCCGACGACGTGCTCCGCGACGCCGACGTGGCGATGTATGACGCCAAGGCCAAAGGTGGGGGAGGGCTGTTCAAGGTGTTCGACCAGGTTTCCATGGGAACCCGGTCCTCCAAGCGGCTCGAGCTCGAGGCCGACCTGCGCAAGGGGCTCGAGCGGGACGAGTTCGAGGTGCACTACCAGCCGTTCTACTCCCTCGCCGATCAGCGCATCGTGGGGGCCGAAGCGCTGGTGCGGTGGCGCCATCCCAGCAATGGCCTGATCAGCCCCGCGAGCTTCATCCCGATGGCCGAGGAGACCGGGCTGATACTGCCGCTGGGTCGCGACGTGCTGCACAAGGCCTGCCAGCAGGTGCGCTCGATCCGGGACCGGCTGGCCATAGACCTGCCCATAAGCGTCAACCTGTCACCCCGCCAGTTCCAGGACAGCGGGCTGTTGTCCCAGGTGGCGGAGGTACTCGACGCGAGCGGCCTGTCCTCGGAACTGCTCATATTCGAGATCACCGAAACGATGGTCATGGAGGACCTGGTCAGCGCCCGCGAGGTCATGAAAAAGCTCCGCCGGCTGGGCGTTCGCCTGGCCATCGACGACTTCGGCACCGGCCACTCCTCGCTCGGCTACCTCAAGCAGTTCCCGGTGGACGAGGTCAAGGTGGACCGCACCTTCGTGCAGGGCGTCGCGGCCAGCCCGGTGGACTCGGCGATCGTCCGGGCCGTCATCGACCTGGCCAACGCGATGGGTATCGCGTCAGTGGCCGAGGGCGTGGAAACCAAGGGGCAGGTGGCCAGGCTGAGGAAACTCGGCTGCCAGATCGGGCAGGGGTTCTACTTCTCGCGGCCGCTTCCCGCCCGGGAGTTCGACGAGCTGCTCACGTGCCACTTTCCGCGGGCCGTCGCGCCGACCGCCTCATCGCGCTGATTCCGGGGCGGCCGTGGTGGGCGTATTGCGGCAAAAGTGAAGTTCCAGGATTTGGCGCGTTCTTAGTCGATTCCGAAAATCAGAACTTAGCCTGATATTGACGCTTTATTTAAGCGAAGTTAGTATCCGGCCGGGGAGCACGACGGTGCTGACGGCCTGGTCACATCCCCGCGTAGTCCACTACCACTGGTTGCGATCAGGCCTGCCCCGGTCAGGGAAGGGAGCCATAGATTGTCCCTCATTCCAGCCAGAGCACGGATGGCGCGCACCATGATGGTCGCCGTGTCCGCGCTCGCGCTCGCGACCACCTCGGTGGCCGCGGCGTCCGCGGCGCAAGCCAAGAGCAGCCCGGCCGCGCACTCGATGAATGTCCGCCGGGTCTGTGCCGTGAACCGCACCCCCGGCGTCATGTCCTGCATGGCGCTGATGCGCACCGACGTCAAGCAGCACCTTGAGGTGGCGTCCAACGGGCACGACCCGGCGCCGATCGGTGACGGGTACGGTCCCTCCAGCCTGCTGAGCGCCTACAACCTGGCCAGCGCGTCGTCGTCCAGCCCCGCGGGGGAGCGGGTCGCCGTCGTGGACGCCTACAACGACCCCACCGCGGTGAGCGACCTGGCCACCTACCGGTCCTCTTGGGGCCTGCCCGCGTGCAACGCCACGACCAAGGCCGGCTGCCTGACCGTGACCAACCAGTACGGCCGGACCACCCACCTGCCCGCGGACGCCGGTGACACCGGCTGGGACGTCGAGGAGTCGCTCGACGTGGACATGGTCTCGGCCATCTGCCCGAACTGCCACATCTTCCTGGTGGAAGCCAACGGCCCGACCATCACCGCGCTGGGCACAGCGGTGAAGAACGCGGTCAACAAGGTGCACGCCAAGTTCGTGTCGAACTCCTACGGCGGCTCGGTGGCCAAGAAGGACAGTACCTACGACACCGACTACTACAAGCACGCGGGTGTGGCGGTCACCGCTTCCGCGGGCGACTCCGGCTACGGCCCCGCCTACCCGGCCGCCTCGCCGTGGGTGACCGCGGTGGGCGGCACCTCGCTCGTCCAGACCGGCGTCGGCCGGGGCTGGACCGAGACGGTCTGGGACGGCAGTGGCGGCGGTTGCAACGGCAAGGACAACGCGCGTCCGTCCTGGCAGAAGTTCGCGGTCACCCAGTGCTCACACCGGCTGGAGAATGACGTGGCCGCGATAGCCGACCCGAGCACCGGCGTGGCGATCTACGACACCTACAGCCAGGGTGGCTGGCTCGAGGTCGGCGGGACCAGTGTGGCCTCGCCGATCATCGCCTCGGTGTTTGCGCTGGCCGGCAACCCGACGGCCGGGACCTACCCGACGTCCTACATTTACGCCCACACCAGCGACCTGTACGACGTGACCGTGGGCAGCAACGGCAGCTGCAGCAAGCCGATCTTCTGCAACGCGGAGACGGGTTACGACGGCCCGACCGGATGGGGCACTCCGAACGGCACGGCCGCCTTCACCGGCTAGCCGGCGTTGTCGCTGATCTGGCCGCGGTAGCTCATTTCACCGCAAGCGGGGCCGCATCCGTGCCACGGATGCGGCCCCGCCGCCGTGTCAGAGGCCGGGCGCACGGCCAGGCCGGAGACCGGGCCACGGCCAGGCGACGGTGGCCTGGCTAGCCTTCTTTCCTGATGTTGACGACCCTGCGCTTGCGCAGCGACTCGACCCATTCCTGCCCGCTGAGCAGTCGCGTGGTCTTGGCCGACCTGACCTCACCCGCGGCGGCGACGGCCATCGCGACGCTGGCCGCGGTCATGTCGTCGGCGGCCTCATACACGATGAGCACGTCATACTCCCCGAAGGGGAACCCGGTTACCAGCAGTTCGGCCCCCAGGTCATCCAGCGTCGTCCTGACCGCTTCGACCGGGTCGTGCGGATCCTTGATCTGAGCCGCCATCGACTTGGCGGTGTAGGCGGCTTGGTACATGTAGAGAGCCATCAGAGAATCACCTCTTGGGCGGGACGATCACGACGGGGCAGGCTGAGTGCTGGACCACCTCGCTGCTCACCGAGCCGATCAGCAGCCGGGCCAGCCCACCGCCACCGCCACCGCGGGTGCCGACGACCACCAGGTCGGCATCTTGCGAAGCATCGGCCAGTTCCTTGACCACGAAGCCGCTCACGGCCCGGACGTGCACCGAGACTGGCCCGGCGTCGCCCAGCCCGCTGGCGGCCTTTTGCGTCATCTCCCCAACGGCCTGGCGCAGCTTTTCCAGCAGGGCTTCGTCGGCCGAGCCGATGACCGGGATGCCGCCCCAGTAGCTCTTCGGGACCTCGTGCACCGTTATGACCGTGAGCGGGACGGACAAAGCCGCTGCGTGCCCCATCGCCCAGTCAAGCGCGCGTTCGGAATTAGGTGAGCCGTCCACGCCCACAACGATTCCAGGCATTGCCTGCTCCTTCCCTTGGGCGCCGCTCTGGCGGCCGTGAAGTCCCAGTATTTATGTCCGGGACTGCCAGGCAAGTGACAACAGGCCGTTAACTGCCCCGGCGCACCACTTTGACCGCTGGTTCGCGGGTACGCAGGCGGAGGCGGCGGAGCATACGGGGGTCCTGAAAACCGACGGTGCGGGCCGCGGTCTCGACGGTGGCACCGTGGCTGATCAGGTGCTCGGCTCGCTCCAGCCGGAGCAGCTGCTGGTAGCGCAGCGGGGTGAGGCCAGTCGCCTCGGTGAACTTGCGGGTGAGGGTGCGCTCGCTGACGCCGCACTGGCAGGCGATCTCCGCGAGCGGTAGCGGGTTCGCGAACCGGGCCTCGATGTGATCCTGGGCGCGATGCGAGGTGTCGCTGAGGTGGCTGCGGTGCCGCAGCATGGCGCTGGCCTGCTGCTCGTCCCCATTGCGGCGAGCGTAGACGACCATCTCGCGGGCCACATGGGCGGCTGTGGCCGGGCTTTCCCTGACGGCGATCAGGTGCAGGGCCAGGTCGATGCCGCTGGCGATTCCGGCGGAGGTGGCCACCCGGCCGTCCATGACATAGAGCACGTCGCGGATGACCGTCGCTCTTGGGTAGCGCTGAGCAAGCTCGTCCTGGATGTCGTGGTGGGTGGTACAGCGGCGGCCGTCGAGGAGGCCTGCCCGGCCCAGGGCGTCGGCCCCGGCGCAGACACTGGCGACGGTGCCGCCTTGTGCGTGATGGGCGGCCAGCACCGTGAGCGTGGCATCGGCCAGCGGGCCGGTGCCCGCGATCCCGGGACTGGCCCGCCAGCCGGGGACGATGATGAGGTCGTCCGGGGCGAGCTCGGGCCAGTCCATGGTGGCCTTCACCGTGACGCCCTGGGCCGTGCGGACACTGTCGTGCTCGGCGACGTAAGCCAGTTCGTAGCCGCAGCCGAGGTCGGCGGCAGTGCCGAACGCCTGGGCCGGTCCGGCCAGGTCGAGCAGATGCAGCCTCGGCACGAGCAGGAAGACGACTTTAGTCACGATCTGGTCAGGATAACTGGCTGGCCTGGCTGGCACGCCGGTCGAACTCAGCCGCGGTAGTGGTGGCGCGGCCGGTGACCTCCGCGATCGTGGCGATGGTCGCGAACCGGCCGGCGAGCGCGTACTCAGTCCGCTCGATGATCGCGCTGACCGGCAGCGTGCGCGGGTCCGCGAGCAGTTGCTCAAGGGTCTGACCTGCTGGGGCGTCGCGGTGCGCGATCGGGTTGGTGGCGGTCGCCTCGGTGATGAACGTGACCTGGTAGCCGAGGTCGGAGGCGATCCGCGCTGTGGTCTCGCAGCATTGCTCGGTCCTGATGCCGCAGACGATGACCTCGTTGATCCCCCGCTGGATGAGCAGTTGCTGGAGGTTCGTCGTGGTGAACGCATTGTGCGAGGTCTTGGTGAGCTGCGGCTCACCGGCCCGCGGCTTGAGCGGGTCGATGTAGCGGACGTAGCCGCTGGCCGGATCGAAGATGGTCCCCGATCCCGGCTCGGAATGCAGGACCCACACCATGAGGTCGCCGTTTTTGCGCGCACCGTCCACGAGCCGGGCGACGTCGCCGGCGATGCCGGGGTTGGAGATGGCCGGCCACGTTGGCCCCTGCCGGAAAGATTCCTGAACATCGATGACAAGAAGAGCGCGAGTCATGATGACAGCATCTGGTGGGAACGGCCTGGCGGGTAAGACCGGATCGAGTCCCGAACCGGACCGATCCGGTCACTCCATGATTCAGCCACGCTGCGTCGGCCGGTAGATCAGCAACAGCACACTGGGGCCGACGTTCCCGCAGTCGGCCAGCTCGAGGCCGGTGGCGGGGAAACCTTCGCCGAAGAGCCGCTTGCCGTGGCCGAGCACGACCGGGTGGACCATGAGACGGTACTCGTCGATCAGGTTGTGCTCGGCGAGCGAGCGGGCCAGGGTGGCGCTGCCCCCGACGAGGATGTCGCCGTCGTAGCGCTGCTTGAGCCTGGCCACCTCGCCGGGCAGGTCGCCGGAGATGATCGTGGTGTTGTTCCACGAGGCCTCGGTGAGGGTCGTGGACACCACGACTTTCGGCATCGCGTTCATCTTCCTGCCGAACTCCCCGGCGGCCTCCTCCATGGCGGGCCAGGCCGCGGCGAACCCCTGGTAGGTGACGCGGCCCAGCAACTGGACATCGGCGGCCTGCAGTTCGTCGACCTTGAACTGCTGGCCGTCAGGGGCCGGGTGCTGGAAGGACCAGCCGCCGTCCTCGGTGTTCTCGCTGCCGCCCGGGTCCTCGATGACTCCGTCGAGGGTGATGAATTCGCTGACAATCAGCTTGCCCATGGTGGTTCGCTCCGTTTCGTCTGCTCGTTACGCTGCTGCGGCCGCCCGGTTCTGGCCGGCTGCCCGGCCATGCGCGCGGCCGGCCCGTCATCATGGTTACGAACAGCAGGCGCCGGAATCGACATGAAGGAGATGGCCAGCATGACCGACAACGATCCGACCGGGTCGCGCCAGCAGGGACCGGACCCTTCCCAGCCCGCAGAGGATCCCGGGTACCTCACGGAAACCGGCGAGGCGGCTGGCGAGGACGGCTCGGTCGCTCCGATCATCGGGGGCCTGCCCGCCGTCGAGGGGTCGGCCTGGGATATCGGCGCCCCACTGGACGAGCGCGGTGCGGGCCTGGCTGAAGAGCAGGACAGCCCGCCGGGCCAAGCCGGTCAATAGAGCGCCTTTGCCCGGTGATCAGCTACCAGTGGCGCGGGGACTTCACCAGCGCCGAGGTCGAGGCCTTGCACGCCGACGGCTTCGGCCGCGCCCTCACCGACCATGACTGGAAGGCGCAGGTGCAACGGCACAGCCTGGGCTGGGTGTGCGCCCGCCGCGAGGGCGAACTGGCCGGGTTCGTCAACGTGGCCTGGGACGGCAGTGCTCACGCGTTCCTCGTTGACACCGTGGTGGCCGGGACGCTGCGGCGGCACGGAATCGGCGCCAGGCTGGTGCAGGTCGCTGCCCGCGAAGCCGGCGCGGCCGGCTGTGAATGGCTGCACGTGGACTTCGAGGACCACCTGGTCCCGTTCTACTTCGCCCGCTGCGGGTTCCAGCCCACGAACGCCGGGCTCATCCGGCTGGACGCTCTCTAGAGCTGGTTGGACTCGAAGACCGAGACCATGCCGTCGTAGAGGACCGCGGTCGTGATCCAGGCCGCGTCCGGCCAGTCGGCCGGGAAGGGTGCGGCGCTCAGGGAGCGGCTCACACCCCGGTCGCGGTTCGCGTTCGGCACGTTCGCCGCCCCCGGCCCGTTGTCCATGCCGGAGTGCTGCCAGCCGATCTCTCCGGCGGCCAACGCGACGGTGGCCGAGCAGGCCGACCGGCTGCGGGATTTGCCCGGTCAGGTGCTGCTGGACGAACTGTGCGGACCGGTTTGCGGGCATCTGCCGGGCACCTGGGCGTCGGCGGGTGACCAGCCCGAGAAGTGGCTGCGCTCGTGGGCCGACGCCAGCATGGACACCTGGGAGGTGCTGGGACCGCGGTGGCGCCGAGCCGCGCCACTGTTTGACCGGGGAATCCGCCGCGTCGGCACCGCGGTGGTCAGCGGCGGTCTGGACGCGCTGCTAGGGGATTCCGATCCCGGGGTTATCTCCGCTTACATGTCGAGGACGACGTCGGTGCTCGGCCGGGCACAGCAGATGAGCACCTGACCGTCGGGCGGGAGTTCCAGCGGATCCGGCGAGTAGGTGATGCTGCCGGACAGCAGGGGCGTGGTGCAGGTGTGGCAGACGCCGGTGCGGCAGCTCCAGCGGGAGGGCACGTCGCAGGCGTCGGCGAGGTTGAGCAGGTTGCCCCGCTCGGCCGCGAACGGCACGGCCAGACCGCTGCGGGCGAACGTCACCAGCCGCCCGGTGCCGGGCGGGCCGGACGGCTGGTGGGGTGGCCGCGGGGAGGATCCGGTCAGGCCGGGGTTGATGGAAGGCAGCGCCCCGAACAGCTCGGTGTGGACGCGGGCCGGATCGATGCCGCTGGCTGTGAGCGCTTGCCGCATGTCGTCCATGAACGAGGCAGGCCCGCACACGTAGCCGGTCGCGTCGGCGGGCAGGCGCAGCTTGGCCACCTTGACCGCGGACAGGCGCCCGGCGGCGGCGTGCGCGCGGTGGCGTTCGGCCGGTGTGGCCGCGCTGTAGAACACGTGCGCACGGGCATGCGGCAACGAGGCGAGCAGGGTGTGCGCCTCGGCGGCCAGCGCATGCTCGCGCGGCGCGCGGGCACCGTGCAGCCACCAGATGTCCCGGTCGCTGTGGCCCGCCGCGAGCTCGTACAGCATGGCCAGCACCGGCGTGACGCCGATGCCGGCCGAGACGAGCACGACGGGACCTCCGGCCTCGTCCAGGACGAAGTCACCGCGAGGCGCGGCCGCGTCGAGCACCGCGCCGGCTCGCAGGCTGCCGGTCAGGTAGCCGCTGACCACGCCGTCCGGCTCGTGCTTGACGCTGATCCGGTAGCTGTCGCCGCCGGGCCCGCAGGACAGTGAGTAACTTCGCACCTGGGCCGGTTCGCCCGCCTCGGGGATCCGCAGGGTCAGGTACTGGCCAGCCTGGGCGGCCGGGAGCGGGCTCCCGTCCGGCGCGGTCAGGTAGATGGACGACACATCCGCGGTTTCGGGTGTCACCTTGGCCACCAGAAGGGGCCGGAACCCGGCCCAGGCCGGCCCGCCCGCTCCGGCGGCCTCGCCCGCTCCAGTGGCTGCCACCGGCCCGGCCGGGGCGAGCAGATCCCGGAACGACTCCTGCCAGCCGGGGCTGAGCGCCGGGATCTGGATCGCGGCCCGGAGCTTGGCGGAGTCGCGGCCGGGCAGGTAGAGCAGCGCGTCGGTGTCGGCGACGGTCAGCGCGTGCGGCCCGGTCCTGGTCTTGATGATCTGGTCGCCGGCCTGGATGTTCCCCTCGGTGATGACGCGCATGTAGAAGCCGGGGCGATGGTGGCTGACCAGCAGCGCGGGCATCTGGGGCTCGCCCAGCCGCAGGCCCACCCGGTAGCAGGTGACCCGCGGCTGGGTGACCTCGAACTCGGCCTCGCCTATCCGGTACCGGTCACCGATGCACACCTGGTCGTCGGGGAGGCCTTCGACCGTCAGGTTCTCGCCGAACTGGCCGTAGCTGAAGTCGTCCCGGCCGAGATGGTCCTGCCAGTGCCGGTAAGACCCGATCTGGTAGACCATCACGGCCCGCTGCTCGCCGCCGTGGCCGTTCAGGTCACCCTGGCCGTCGCCGTCGATGTTCAGCCGCCGCGCCATCCGGGGCCCGGTCACCGACTGTTTCCAGATGCCGGTGTAGACGGTTTTGCCCTGCCAGGGCACATTCTTCGGCATCCCGGTGTTCACCGACAGCAGCACGGGCACCCGGTCCTCCCCGTCAGCCGCGGGGACCCGCCTCGTCCATGGTGAGGTTGCGGTCGGGGCCGTGCGGGATCACCGACTGGCCCGGCTCCTGCCGGAGCCGGGTGTCGTTCAGGTATACCTCGATCTTGTCCGGCTCGAAAGACACGTGGCCGGAGATCCGCGCTACCTCGGTCCAGGCGTCCTCGTACGACCACGCCGCCCTGCGGGCCACCGCACTGCTCCCGGCTCCGGTCTCCGTCCCGGCCGGGGTGACGTCGTAGTAGCTGCACAAGCCCTTGTAGGGGCAGAACGTCTGGCCCTGCGCCGCGATCAGCGCGGCGGTGTCGACGTCGGCCCGCGGAACGTACCACCGAGGCGCGAAGCCGGACTCGTACAGGGCCAGCGGCCGCGTGCTGTCGGCGATGACCCGGTCCTGGTAACGGACGACAAGATGGCGGCTGGTCTGGCGGATGTCGATGCGGTGGTAGCCGTCGGCGGCGTGCCCGGTGATCCGCTCGTCCTCCTCGTAGAAGGCATCCATGGCCCGCCAGGCGAAAGCCACCCGTCCCTTCAGGACGCCGGCGTAGCCGGGCAGTTCGGTGTGCTGCCAGGCCGCGCGCGGGGTGCTGTGCGCGCCCGCCCTGACGGTGTACCAGGAGGTCGGGCCGAGGTCACGGTGGCGGGTGGTGTGGTCGCTGGGCTCGAGCACGCCGTCGCCGATGCCGCCGGGCGGGAAGTAGGCCACCGGGTAGCGGCCGGGCTCGTGCAGCAGCACGACGTCTTCGCTGTCGGCGATCCAGGTCTCGCCGAACCGCACCCGCATCCGTCGGCGCAGCGGCTCGGCGAACAGCATCCGGTCGGGCAGCGGATCGGGAACGAGGAAGTGACCGATCGCCCCAGCGGCGAGCGGCCCTTGCTGCCAGGACAAGCCCATCGGTGTGCTCCTTCTTTACGACCTTGACGACCTTGACGACCTTGACGACCCGTCGGCCAGCCTCCACCCAACCACGGCCGGCCACCTAGGCAGCAGCGGCGGCGTCAGGTCAGCGGTTCGCCGCCGTCGATATGCAGCGTCTGCCCGGTGAGGAAGCTGCTCGTCATGGCGAACAGGACAGCGTCGGCGATGTCGTTGACGGTGCCGATGCGCCGGGCCGGGTTGCGGCCGCTGATGTCCGCGAAGTACTCGGCTTTGCCCTGCTCACCGAACGCGTCCCAGGCGCCGGTGTCGATCACCCCGGGGGAGACGGCGTTGACCCGGATCGGCGCCAGTTCCAGGGCCAGCGACTTGGCCAGGATGTCGGCGGCGCCGTTGGTGATGGCCACGGCCATCGTCCCGACCGCGATCTTCGTCGCGGCGACCCCGGAGAAGATCACGAACGACCCGTTCTCGTTCATCCGGGGAGCCAGGTGCTTGGCCAGCATCAGCGGGCCGATCACCTTGGTGTCGAACGACATCCTGACCGCGTCCCTGTCCAGGTCGGCCAGCCGGCCCCTGGCCCGGGCCGAAGCGGTCGAGACCACGTGGTCGACGCTGCCGAGCCGTTCGCTCAGCGCGGCGATGGAGGCCTCGTCGGTCAGGTCCACGCGCTCGGTGCTGATCCCCGGCTCACCGGCGTAGGCGGTGCCCAGGGCCTCCTGGCCCCGGCCGGCCGCGACGACCTTCGCCCCGGCATCCCGGGCGGCCAGCGTGATCGCTCGGGCGATCCCGCCACCCCGGCCCACCACCAGCACGCTCTGACCATCCAGCAGCCCGTTCATCGTCGCGTCCTTTCCAAAGAGCAGCGTCTTTCCCAAGAGCGGCGCCCTTCCAAGAGCCGCGGCGGTACCCACTCGAAAGGATGCTCCGGCGGCGCGCGAGCCGAATCCCCCGGTGGGTAGTCATGGCCGGGTAGTGGATCCGGCCACCCGGGATAGCGTTGATCCCGTGGACGTGCCCGGAGGCTGGCCGGTGGAGGTAGCGCGGGACGCGGCCGGCCGCGACCAGGCCGCGCTGACCGGCCGCTACACCGAGTGCGCGGTGCTCGATCAGCTCGTCAAGGCGGTGGGGCTCGCGGGGGAGAGCCGGGCCCTGGTGGTGCACGGCGAGATGGGCGTGGGCAAGACCGCGCTGCTGGACTACCTGGCCGGGCACGCGCCGGGCTGCCGGGTGGCGCGGGCCGCCGGTGTCCAGTCGGAGATGGAACTGCCGTTCGCCGGTCTGCATCAGCTCTGCGCGCCCCTGCTGGACCGGCTGGAGACCCCATCCCAGCCGACCCCATCCCAGCCGACACTGCCCCTGCCGCAGCGCGACGCGCTGCGGACCGCGTTCGGCCTGAGCGCCGGGCCGCCCCCCGACCGGTTCCTGCTCGGCTTGGCGGTATTGAGCCTGCTGTCCCACGTGGCCGAGGACCAGCCTCTGGTCTGCCTGATCGACGACGAGCAGTGGATCGATCAGTGTTCGTCGCAGGTCCTCGCGTTCGTGGCCAGACGCCTGGGCGCGGAATCGGTCGGCCTGGTCTTCGCCGCCAGGGTCCCGAGCCCCGACCTGGCCGGGCTGCCCGAACTGGTGGTGCGGGGCCTGCCCGAGCCGGACGCGCGCGCCCTGCTCGACTCGGTGCTGACCGGGTCGATCGACCCGCGGGTCAGGGACCAGATCGTCGCCGAGACCCGCGGCAATCCGCTGGCCCTGCTCGAACTGCCCAGGGAACTCACCCTGCCCGACCTGGCCGGCGGCTTCGGCCTCCCCGGTGCGATCGGTGCGACGGGCACGACCGGCGCGGTACGGCTCGCGGGCAACGTCGAAGAGAGCTTCCGGCGGCGGGTCGCCGCGCTGCCCGACCCGGCCAGGCGGCTGCTGCTGCTCGCCGCGGCCGACCCGACCGGCGACCCGGCGCTGGTGTGGCGGGCCGCCGGTTTGCTCGCGATCAGCGCCGACGCGGCGGCGCCCGCGATCGACGCGGACCTCGCCGAGTTCGGCACCAGGGTGCGGTTCCGCCACCCGCTGGCCCGTTCGACGGCCTACCGGTCGGCGCCGGTGCGGGAAAGGCAGCAGGCCCACCGGGCGCTGGCCGAGGCCACCGACCCGCGGCTCGATCCCGACCGGCGGGCCTGGCACCGGGCCCAGGCCGCCGCAGGGCCGGATGAGGAGGTCGCCGCCGAACTCGAGCACTGCGCGGAGCGGGCACGGGCGCGCGGCGGCCTGACCGCGGCGGCGGCGTTCCTGAAGCAGGCGGCCACGCTGACCCTCGATCCGGCGCTGCGGGCCGGGCGGGCCCTCGCCGCCGCGCAGGTCAAGATGCAGGCGGGCGTTTTCGACGTGGCGCGGGACCTGCTGGACATGGCCGAAACCGGCCCGCTCAGCGACGTTCAGCAGGCCAGCGCGGCCACGCTGCGGGCCCGGCTCGCGTTCATCACCAGCCGCGGCGGCGATGCCCCGGCCCTGCTGCTCAAAGCGGCGCACCGGCTCGAACCCATCGACCCGGCCAAGGCCCGCGCCGCTTACCTGGACGCGATCTCCGCCGCGATCTTCACCGGCCGCCTGGCCAGCCCGGGCAGCGGCGTGCTCGAGGTGGCCCGCGCGGCCGCCGCGGCCCCGCCACCGCCGCGCCCACCCCGGGCGCCCGACTTCCTGCTCGACGGCCTGACCGCGCACTACAACGAGGGGTACGCGGCGGGGGTGGCGATGCTGCGCCGCGCGCTGGCCGCGTTCGGCGACGGCATGTCCGCCGAGGAAGAGCTGCACTGGCTGTGGCTGGCGTCCGTCGCCGCGGCGATCCGGGTCTGGGACGACGACCGCTGGGACGCGCTGTCGGCCCGGCACGTCCAGCTCGCCCGCGAGCACGGGGCGCTCGGCGAACTGCCGCTCGCCCTCACCTCCCGCGCCTACCTGCTGATGTTCTCCGGCGACCTGGCTGCGGCAGCGGAGCTGACCGACGAGGTGCAGGCGGTCAAGGAAGCCACCGGCGGCGGGCTCGCGCCCTACGGCGCCCTCGGTCTGGCCGCGCTGCGCGGCGAGGAAACCACCGCGAGGTCCCTGATCGACGCCACCAGGCAGGACGTGACCCGGCGCGGCGAGGGGGTCGGGCTGACCTTCGCCGACTGGGCCAGCGCCGTGCTCGGCAACGGCCTCGGCGACTACGGCCAGGCGGCGGCCGCGGCCCAGCGCGCCTGTGCCTACGCCGACGACCTCGGCTCGCTGGTCTGGACGACGGTCGAGCTGATCGAGGCCAGCGTGCGCACCGGCCTGGCCGAGGCGGCGGCCAGCGCCTACGAGCAACTCGGGGAGATGACCGAGGCCAGCGACACCGACTGGGCGGTGGGCATCCGGGCCCGGTCGGCCGCGCTGCTGGCCGGGGGCGACGCCGCCGAGCGGCTTTACCGCGAATCGATCGCCCGGCTGGGCAAGACCAGGCTGCGCGTCGATCTCGCCCGCGCCCATCTGCTCTACGGCGAGTGGCTGCGCCGGGAGCGCCGCCGCCTCGACGCCCGCGAGCACCTGCGGGTGGCCCACGGCCTGCTGGCCGCGATGGGCGTGGCCGCGTTCGCCGACAGGGCGTGGCGCGAACTGCGCGCCACCGGCGCCACCAGTACCGGCAGCACCGCCAGCCAACGCCCGGCTCACACCGGCCCCGGCGAACTGACGGCTCAGGAGGCCCAGATCGCCCGGCTGGCCCGCGACGGGCTGTCGAATCCGGAGATCGGCACCCGCCTGTTCATCAGTGCGCACACCGTCCAGTACCACCTGCGCAAGGTCTTCGCCAAGCTCGGCATCAGCTCGCGCAGCCAGCTCGACCGCGTCCTGCCCGCCAACCTGGAGTCCCGCCGCTAAACGGCGAAGTCCCCGGCGTGGTCCCGAGCCCACTGCGCGTAGCTGCGAGCCGGAGTCCCGGTGACCTCGGCCACGGTCTGGGTGACGACCTCGGGCGCGTCGACGAACGAAGCCCACGTCTTCAGCGCGCCGGCCGGAATCCCGGCGAGCTGGTCCTCGACCTGGCCGGCCGGGACCTCCTCCCAGCGCAGCGGCCGCCCGATGGCCGCGCCGATGGCGTGCACCTGGTCGATCTGGGTGATCGCGGCCGGGCCGCTCAGCACGTAGCGCCGCCCGTGATGCCCCGGTTCGGTGAGCGCGCGCACGGCCACGTCGGCGATGTCCCGTTCGTGGATGAGCGAGCGCGCCGCCTGCCCGTACACCCACCGCACCACCCCGCTCTCCCGGATCTGCCCGGCCCAGCCCAGAGTGTTCGCGGCGAACCCGGTCGGCCGCAGCATGGTCCACTCCCGCGCCGAGCCCTCCACCGCCCGCTCGACCTGCGCCCAGAACGACTCCGGCCGCTCCCCGGCGGGCTGCGCCGACAGGTAGACCACCCGCGGCACCGCCCCGGCCAGCGCGGCCACCACCGCCTCGGCCCCGTCGCCGGACAGGAACGGCCAGACTAGGAAGGCGCTCTCACATCCCTGGGCCAGCTCGCTCAGCGAACCCGGATCGGACAGGTCGCCCGGCGCCACCTCGACCCCGGGCGGCAGCCCCGCCTCATCCGGCCGGCGCGCCAGCGCCCGCACCTTCAGACCACGCGATGCCAGCCCGGAAACCACGTTCCGCCCGACCTTGCCGGTACTACCCACAACGAAATGCATGAACGTCTACCTGCCCCGCACCGCCGCCCCCATGCACCTCACCGATCTCCGTTGACCCGGGCGGGCATTTGGTGACATAGTTTCCGCGCTCACAGCTTGTAGTGCCGCTGGCCACGCACGGGGGAGGAGAGCCGATGCGCGGAGCGAGTTCACGTGGACGCGGCCGCCTGGCCGAGCCCACCCAGAGCCGAGGTGACCAAAGCGCCGCGCCCGCACGCCCAGCTCACCCAGACAACCCCAACGCGAACACATCGCTGCGCCCGGAGACGTTGTCGTCCGACGACATGAACACCTTGCCCTCACCAACGGCCAGCGGCGCCCCCAGGTAGTTCTGGTTGCTGCTCAGCTGCACGAACTTGACCGGCATGCAGGTCGCCGCGCCGCACCCCGCCGCCTTGAACGCGAACACCCCGGCGTCCGGGATGCCCTCGGCCGGCCCCTTGCCCACGAACACCACCCCGTTGACCACCGACGGCGCCGAGGCGAACCCCGAGACGAAGTTGATCCCGGTCCACACCGGCTTGCAGCGCGCTTGGCCGCATCCCGCGGCCGGGTAGGCCGCGACCACGCCGAGGCTGTTCGGGTCGGGCGAATTCTGCGTGGTGGCGAACAGCATGCCGTCAGACACCGCGGGCGCGCCCTCGGCGCCGCCGGAGCCGGTGTCGTACGTGCGCAGCGGCGTGCAGGTCGTGGCCCCGCACCCAGCGGCCGGGAAGGCCATCAGGTGGAAGTTGGTGTTGACCCCGTTGCCGAACAGCGTGCCCGAGGTGGTGTAGACCGTGTTCGCGGTGACCGCCGGGGCGGCGGTGGACCCCGCAGGCCCGCCGATCCGCGCGGTCCACGACGGCGCACACCCCGGCTTGCCGCACCCGGCCGCCGGGAACACCAGGAGGCGGCCCGTGACCAGGTTCGGCGTGCTGTCGAAGGTGGTCACGTAGACGAAGCCGTTGCCCACCGCGGGCGCGCCGATCAGCTCGGCCTTGTACCCGTGCCCGACCCACAGCGGCTGGCACGTCGCCGCGCCGCAGCCCGCCGCGGTGAACGCGTAGAGGTGGCCGGTGAAGTCGCCGACGTAGGCCACCCCGTTGGCCACCGCGACCGAGGAGTCGACCACGGCGGATTTCAGGTGGGCCTTCCATTGCGGCGCGCACACCGCCGCGCCGCAGCCCGCCGCCGGGAACGCGTAGAGGAAGTGGTCGGCCGACCCGATGAACACCAGCCCGCCCGCCACCGCGGGCGTGCTGGTGAAGTCCCCGTTGGCCCGCCCCTGCCACATCGGCTGGCAGGTCGACTGGCCGCAGCCCGCGGCCGGGTAGGCGTTCAGGTTGCCGTCGAAACCGCCCTGGTACAGCACCCCGCCGGACACCGCCGGCCCGCCCTCGCTAGCGGTGTTGCTGCCAAAGTCCGCGGTGAACAGCGTGTGCAGCCTATGGACGTTCCCAACCCGGAAGGTCTTCTCGCCCGGGTTGGTATTAAGGTGCCGCGCCGACTGCCCGAACTGCGCCCAGTCACCCGCCCCGGCCACCCCCACCTTCGCCGCCGTAGCCGCCCCGGCCACCCCGGCCGGTCCCGCGAGGCCTAACGGCGCCGCGAGGGCCGCCACCACGGACAGGTTGATCAGGCTTGTTGTCCACCGCATGTTCGCTCCCCACACTGGCCCGGCCGGTTCTGCCCCTAACCAATGCACGGAGCGCGGCCCCCTTGTGGTTCAGTCCTCCATCAGAAGTCCTGGTCGAAGGAGACGTCGCCGGTGATGCCGACCTGGTAGGCGGAGACCCGGCGCTCGAAGAAGTTGGACAGTTCCTGGACGTCTTGCAGGTCCATGAAGGCCAGCGGGTTGGCCGAGCCGTACAGCGGCTGCAGGCCGAGCTGCGCGAGCCTGCGGTCGGCGACGTGTTCCAGATAGCCGCGCATGTCAGCCAGGGAAAGCCCGGCCACGCCCTGGCCGAGCAGGTCTTCGGCGAACTGGGTCTCGCAGTCCACCGCCTCGGCCAGCATCTCGCGCACCTGGCCGGCCATCGCCTTGTCGAACAGGTCCGGCTCCTGGCGGCGGACGGTGTCGACGACGTCGAAGGCGAAGGCCATGTGCATGGACTCGTCCCGGAACACCCAGTTGGTGCCCGAGGCCAGCCCGTTCAGCAGGCCGCGCGAGCGCAGGAAGTAGACGTAAGCGAACGCGCCGTAGAAG
The DNA here is from genome assembly GCA_036267135.1 of Streptosporangiaceae bacterium. Classification (GTDB taxonomy): domain Bacteria; phylum Actinomycetota; class Actinomycetes; order Streptosporangiales; family Streptosporangiaceae; genus PALSA-505. The sequence goes on from DATAWQ010000069.1 coordinate 36,299, forward strand.
AACAGCCCCTCGATGCAGGCGGCGAAGCGGATCAGGTTGAGCAGGAACGCCCGCCGGTCGGCTTGGGTGCGCAGCTCGGTCAGGCCGAAGACCGAGTCGATCCACGTGAAGCAGAACTCGGCCTTGCGCCGGATCGAGGGGATGTTCTCCACCGCCGCGAACGCCCCGGCCCGTTCGGCCTCGTCCGGCACGTAGGTGTCCAGCAGGGTCAGGTAGAACTGCACGTGCACGGCTTCTTCGAAGAGCTGGCGGGACAGGTACAGCCGGCCCTCGGGCGAGTTGACGTGCTGGTAGAGGTTCAGCACCAGGTTGTTGGCCACGATCGTGTCGCCGGTGGCGAAGAACGCGACCAGCCGGGACACCAGGTGCCGTTCGGCCGCCGACAGCTTGCCCAGGTCGGCCAGGTCACTGTGCAGGTCGACCTCCTCGACCGTCCAGGTGTTCTTGATCGCGTCGCGGAACCGGTCGTAGAACCGCGGGTAGCGCATCGGCCGCAGCGTCAGGTCCAGCCCGGGATCAAGTAGTGCGTGGGTCGCGGTCACTGGCAGGCCTCACAGGTCTCGGGGTTCTCCAGCGAGCACGCGATCGCGTCGGCGGTGGCGGGGTCCGTGGTCACGGTGACCGTGGCCTGCTGGATCCGGGTGGCCGGGCGTGACCGCAGGTAGTAGGTGGTCTTCAGGCCGGATTTCCAGGCGTGCAGGTACATCGAGGACAGCTTGCCGATGGTCGGTGCGGCCAGGAACAGGTTGAGCGACTGGCTCTGGTCGATGAACGGCGCCCGCGCCGCCGCCTGGTCGATCAGGGCCCGCTGCGGCAGTTCCCAGGCGGTGCGGAACAGAGTGCGGCTGGCCTCGGGCAGGTCGCTGATCTGCTGCACGGAACCCTCGGCCCGCTTGATCTCGTCCCGCACGGCCGGCGTCCACAGCCCGTGCGCCTTCAGTTCGGCCACCAGCGCGGTGTTCACCTGGAGGAACTCCCCGGACATGGTCTCGCGCTTGAACAGGTTGGACACCTGGGGCTCGATGCACTCATAGCAGCCCGCGATGCTCGCGATCGTGGCCGTCGGCGCGACGGCGACCAGCAGCGAGTTCCGCAGCCCGGTCTCCTTGATCCGCTTACGCAGCGCCTTCCAGCGTTCGGTCTGGGTGCCCTTGACGCCCCACAGGTCGGGCTGCAACTGGCCCGCGGCCGCGCGGGTGCCGGCGAAGGCCGGGTGCGGGCCGTGCTCGGCGGCCAGGTCCGCGGAGGCCTCCAGCGCGGTCAGGTAGATCTCTTCGGCGATCCGCGCCGACAGGTCCCGCGCCTGCGGGGAGTCGAACGGCAGCCGCAGCGCGAAGAACACGTCCTGCAAGCCCATCACGCCCAGCCCGACCGGCCGCCAGCGCGGGTTGGACGCGGCGGCCTGCCCGCTGGGGTAGAAGGTCAGGTCGATGACCCGGTCCAGGAATGGCACCACGGTCCGCACCGTCGCGCGCAGCTTGTCCCAGTCGATCTGCGGCCCGGTCTTGCCCGCGGTCAGGTGCCGGGCCAGGTTGATCGAGCCGAGGTTGCAGACCGCGGTCTCGGCGTCGGTGGTCACCTCGGTGATCTCGGTGCACAGGTTGGACAGGTGAACCAGGTTGCCCGCCTGGCCTGTCTGGTTACATTTGGCGTTGCAGGCGTCCTTGAAGGTCATCCAGCCGTTGCCGGTCTGGGCCAGGGTGCGCATCATCTTGCCGTACAGGTCGCGCGCCTTCACCTGCCGCACGCACCGGCCGTCGGCCTCCGCCGCCCGGTAAGCGGCGTCGAACTCCTCGCCCCACAGGTCGGTCAGGTCGGGCGCGGCGTCCGGGTCGATCAGCGACCACATCGCGTCGGCCTCGACCCGCCGCATGAACTCATCGGGGATCCAGTTGGCCAGGTTCAGGTTGTGGGTGCGGCGCGCGTCCTCACCGGTGTTGTCCCGAAGTTCGAGGAACTCCTCGATGTCGGGGTGCCAGGGCTCCAGGTAGACGCAGGCCGCGCCCTTGCGCCGCCCGCCCTGGTTGACCGCGGCCACCGAGGCGTCCAGCGTGCGCAGGAACGGCACGATCCCGTTGGACGCGCCGTTGGTGCCGCGGATCAGGGCACCCCGCGAGCGGACCCGGGACCAGGCGATGCCGATCCCGCCGGAGAACTTGCTCAGCCGGGCGACCTGCCCGTACCGCGCGTAGATGGAGTCCAGGTTGTCGCGCGGCGAGTCGACCAGGAAGCAGGACGACATCTGCGGGTGGCTGGTGCCGGAGTTGAACAGCGTCGGCGAGCTGGGCAGGTAGGCCAGCGAGGACAGCAGCCGGTAGAACCCGATCGCCTCGGCCGGGGTCCGGGACAGCCCGCACGCCACCCGCAGGCCGAAGTACTGCGGCGTCTCGATCACCAGCCGGCCCGACGGGTGGCGCAGCAGGTAGCGGTCGTAGACCGTCTTGATCCCGAAGTACTCGAACTCCAGGTCGCCGCCCGGGTCGATCGCGTCGTCCAGCTTGCGCGCGTTGTCCTTGACGAACGTCGCGGTCTGATCGCCGATCAGCCCCTCGGCGTGGCCCAGGCTGACCGACTGGCTGAACGAGGCGATGCCCTGGCCCCGCACCTCCTTGGCGATGTACCCGGCCAGCAGCCGGGCCGCCAGCCGCGAGTACTGCGGCTCCGCGCCGGTCATCTCTGCCGACGTCTGGATCGACAGCCGGTCAAGCTCGGCCGTGCTCGCCCCGTCGTACAGGCCGCTGATCGTCTTGGTCGCGACCCGCATCGGGTCCACCTCGTCCAGCCCCCCGGCGCAGCGCTCCACCGCGCGGACGATCTTGTTCACGTCCACCGGCTCGGCGTCCCCGTTCCGCTTACGCACCTGCATGCGTGCCGGAGCGGGTTTGTCAGCGACTCTCATGGGCTCTCTCCTCGGCGTGTCCACCAGCGGCGAGGAACACCATATGTAGAACGATGACAAGATCTCGGCACCATATGTCGTGTCGGCGTGTCGGGTGTGTTCGTACTCAGATTTCCGTTGCGGGGCGGCTGAACCGGCCGTCAGGACTGGGTCCACTCGCCGGTGCTGACGTCGAACACCGCGCCCGCCAGTTCGCCGAGCCGGTTCTTGACCACCCGCTCGGAATCGGTGCGGGGCAGATCGGCGGCGGCCTGCCAGAACCTCGGCACCTTGAACCCGGCCAGCCGCTCCCGGCAGTACCGCGCCAGTTCGCCCGGGCCCGCGCCGGACACGTAGTAGGCCTTGACCTCCTCGCCGCGGATCTCGTCGGGCACCCCGGTCACCGCGGCCAGCCGGACGTCCGGGTGGGTCAGCAGCACCTCTTCCACCTCACGCGCGGCCACGTTCTCCCCGCTGCGCCTGATCATGTCCTTGAGCCGCCCGGCGTGGTAGACGCGGCCGGCCGCGTCCATCTGGCCCAGGTCGCCGGTGTGGAACCACCCCTCGCGCAGGACTCCGGCCGTCGCCTCCGGGTCGCCGTAGTAGCCGTCCATCATCCCGGCACCGGCCAGCACCATCTCGCCGGTCTGCCCGGCCGGGACCGGCCGGCCGCCGGCGTCCACGATCCGCACCTGGCGGTGCCCGGCCGCAAACCCCAGGCAGCCAGTGCCGACCAGTTCGTCGTGGTCGCGGTCGGTGACGCGCAGGTCGGCGCCGGTCTCGGTCATCCCGAACGTCTCGTACCACGGCACGCCCCAGCGTTCCTCCAGCGCGGCGTGCAGGCCCGGCGGAATCGCCGAGCACTGCACCGCCCGCACCGCGTGGTCGCGGTCCGCCGCATCGGGCGGCATGCGCAGCAGCAGCACCGGCATCGCGCCCAGGCAGTAGAAGTAGCTGACCCGGTGTTCGCGCACCTTCGCCCAGAACGACGACGGATGGAACCCGTCCAGGACCACGAGTTCCGCCCCCGACACCAGCCCGGCGGCCACGTTCCATTGCGGGTCGATGTAGTGGAACGGCTGCGCGGTCAGCATCACGTCCCGCTCGCTGAGGTAGGGGAACTCGCTGACCAGGCTCCCGGCGAGCTGGGTCCAGTAGGTGTGCGGCAGCACGCAGCCCTTCGGCCGGCCGGTGGTGCCGGAGGTGAACTGGATGTTCGCCGTCCCCGCCGGATCCGGATCCGTGTCCGGCCCGCCGGAGCCGGGCCCCGGCCCGCCGGCCCGCTCCGCGGCGGCCGCGATCTCGGCCGCGGGCAGCGTGCGGCGCACCGCGGGCAGGTCCGCGGGCAGCCGCCGCAGCAGCGGCTCGAACCGCGCCCCGGCCACCAGCGCCGACGCGTCGCAGGTGCGCAGCACGTGCCCGGCGTCCGCGGTCTGGTACTTGGTGTTGACCGGGACCATGGCCGCGCCCAGCCGGGACAGGGCCAGCCAGGTCAGCGGGAACGCGGGCTCGTTGGCCAGCAGCACCGCGACCCGGTCCCCGGCCCGCACGCCCCGCTCTCGCAACGCCACCGCGTAACCGGCGGTCAGCCGCTCCACGTCCGCGAACGTGAACCGGCCCCCGGGGTCGAAGGTCCAGGCCGTCCGGTCCGGCCACCGCCTCGCCGCGGCCCGGACCGCCCCGGTCAGCGTGGCGGCCACCGCTGCGGGCCGACCCACCTCAGCCCCCATCGGCCGTCCCCGGCGCGACGGGAGCCCTGGCGGCCCCGGCGTTCCCGGCCGCCCCGGGCGCGACCGTCAGCGCGGCCAGGTCGACCTCGGTGGCCATCGCCTCCTCCAGCGCGCAGTCCGCGCCCCGGTCCAGCGCCTGCTTGGCCAGGGCCAGCGCCAGCGCGGGCTGGTCCGCCAGCCGGTCCGCGATCCCGGCCGCGGCCCGCTCGTGCTCACCCGCCGGGACGACGCGGTTGACCAGCCCGAACTCCAGCGCACGAGCCGCGCCGAACCGCTCGCCGAGCAGCAGCAGTTCCTTGGCCCGCACCGGCCCGACCAGCAGCGGCAGCAGCCGGGAGATGCCGCCGGTCACGCTCAGCCCCACCGACACCTCGGGAAACCCGAACTGCGCGTCCTCGGCCGCCACCACCAGGTCGCAGCCGAGCGCGAACTCACAGCCCGCACCCAGCGCGTAGCCGTGCACGGCCGCCACCACCGGGCCGGGGAAGCGGCGGATGGCCCTGGTCACGTCCTGGATGCCGTCCACCCGGAGCCGGGTGGCCAGCACGGTCTCCGGCGGCACCGGCTCCTTCAGGTCGTGCCCGGAGCAGAACGCCCGGCCCCGGCCGGCCAGCACGGCCACCCGCGCGCCCTCCCGCCTGGCCCGGTCCAGGCCCGCGACCAGGCCAGCCGTGAGTTCCGGCACGACCGCGTTGAGCCGGTGCGGGCGGTTCAGGTAGATCCACGCCACCGGCTCCCTCAGTTCGTAATCGACACTCACGTCCCGTCCCTTCCCTCCGGTTCTTTCCTGAACGGTGGCCACCGGAACGTTGTCCACCCGAACGGCGGCGACCTGGTGGTGACTAGAGTCCAGGGCCCACCGATACCGGTACACGGCCGTCACGATGCCCCGGGCCCGGTCAGGGTCTGCCACCCGTCCGCCGGTGTCCAGCGGAGCGGCCATCAGCAGCATCGGGTGCCAGGCGGTGATCGCGCCGTTCTCGTGCGGCATCCGGTACCCACGCACCGGCAGCACGCCCGCCCCGTGCCGCTGGTAGAAGGCGATCCGCCGCGACCTGACCCGCGCTTGCGCCGGGTCGCAGCCCGGTTCGTCCGGATCCTCGACGTCGAACACCAGCAGCGTGTGGCCGTCCGCGCGGAGCCGGGCGGTGAGCGCGTCCCACATGATCCCGCCCAGGCCCTGCCCGCGCACGCGCCCGTCCACCACGAAGTAACGCAGGAAGACCCAGCCGGTGCCGCCGAGCGGCCGCAGCAGCGCGAACCCGGCGGCCTGCCCGCCGCAGATCAGGGCCAGGGCCAGTTCGCCGGCCTGCCGCCGGTCGGTGACGGCGCTGAACTCGGCGCGTTGATGGGACGGGAACCCGTCCTCGTAGATCCGCCGGACCTCGGCCACGCCGGTGGCATCCAGCGCGTCGACGGGTTCCAGCGTGTGCGTCGCCGCCGTGGTCATCGGGCCAGGCTGCCGCGCACCTGGCGGGCGGCTGCGACCAGGTTCCGCAGCGCGGCCTCGGTCTCGGCGTAACCGCGGGTCTTCAGCCCGCAGTCCGGGTTGACCCACAGCCGGCCGGGCTCCACCACCCGCAGCGCCCGCGATAGCGCCTCGGTCATCTCGGCGACGGCCGGGACCCTGGGGGAGTGGATGTCCCATACCCCGGGCCCGATGCCACGCCCGTACCCGGTCGAGATCAGGTCGGCCACGAACTCCATCCGGGACCGGGCCGCCTCGACGCTGGTCACGTCCGCATCCAGCGCCTCGATGGCCCCGATGATCTCGCCGAACTCGCTGTAGCACATGTGCGTGTGGATCTGGGTACGGTCGGCCGCCCCGGACGTGGCCAGCCGGAACGCCCGCACCGCCCAGTCCAGGTACGCCTCGCGGTCGGCCCGCCGCAGCGGCAGCAGTTCGCGGAACGCGGGCTCGTCCACCTGGATGACCCGGATCCCGGCCGCCTCCAGGTCGGCGATCTCGTCCCGGATCGCCAGCGCGACCTGCCGCGCGGTCTCGCTCAGCGGCTGGTCGTCGCGCACGAACGACCAGGCCAGCATCGTGACCGGCCCGGTCAGCATGCCCTTGACCGGCCGGGAGGTCCGGGACTGCGCGTACGTGGTCCAGCCGACGGTGATCGGCCCTGGCCGGAACACGTCGCCGTGCAGGATCGGCGGCCGCACGTACCTGGTCCCGTAGGACTGGACCCAGCCGTTGGTGGTCGCCGCGTAGCCGTCCAGGTGCTCGGCGAAGTACTGCACCATGTCGTTGCGCTCGGGCTCGCCGTGCACCAGCACGTCCAGGCCGATGTCCTCCTGCAGCGCGATGACCCGGTCGATCTCGGCGCGCATGGCCGCCTCGTAGGCGCCGTCGTCGGTGCGCCCGGCCCGGTGGTCGGCCCGCGCCTTGCGGATCTCCTCGGTCTGCGGGAACGAACCGATCGTGGTGGTGGGCAGCGGCGGCAGCCCGTTCGTCTGCGCCGCGCGCCGGGTGGCGTAGTCACCGCGCGGGCGGCCGTCACCCAGCACTTCCAGCCTCGCCCGCACCCGCGCGTTGACCGGAGCCGCGACCTTCGGGACGCCCAGTTCGGCCGAGATCGCGTCCGGCCCGTCGGTCAGGGCGCGGCCGAGCGAGACGACCTCGCCGAGCTTCTGCCGGGCGAAGGCGAGCCGCCCGGCCAGTTCCGGGGCCAGCGACGTCTCCGCGCTCAGGTCGAGCGGCACGTGCAGCAGCGAGCAGGACGTGCTCACGGTGAGCTGCCCGGCCAGGCCGAGCAGCGACGCGCACATCGACAGGGCCGCGGGCAGGTCGGTGCGCCACACGTTCCGGCCGTCCACCACGCCGGCGACCAGGGTTTTGCCGCCGATCCCGCCGGCCGAGGCCAGCGCCTCCCGGTTGCCAGGCCCGGCCACGAAGTCCAGGCCGATGGCCTCGGCCGGGCTCGCGGCCAGCACGGGCAGCGCCTCGCCGATTTCGCCGAAGTAGGTGCTCACCAGCAGCTTCGGCCGCCGGTTCAGCGACCCGAGCCGGTGGTAGGCGTGCCGCAGCGCGTCAAGTTCGGCGGCGGTCCGGTCGGCCGCCAGCACCGGCTCGTCGAGCTGAACCCACTGCGCCCCGGCCTCGTGCAGGTCCCCGAGCAGCCGCGCGTACACGCCCAGCAGCAGGTCGAGCAGGACCAGCGGATCGAAGCCAGGCTCGGTGGGCTTGGCCAGCAGCAGGAACGACATCGGCCCCAGCAGGACCGGTCGCGTCTCGATGCCGCGGGCGCGGGCCTCGTGGTACTCGCGCACCGGCTTGTCCCCGGCCAGCCGCAGATCCGTGCCGGGCCCGAGTTCGGGCACCAGGTAGTGATAGTTCGTGTCGAACCACTTGGTCAGCTCCAGCGGCGCGACCCCGTCGCCGCCGCGGGCCATCGCGAAGTAGCCGTCCAGGCCCTCTCGCCCGGCGAACCGCGCCGGCACCGCGTTGACCATGACCGCCGCGTCCAGCACGTGGTCGTACAGCGAGAACGTGTTCGACGGGATGCCGGTCAGCCCGGCGTCGCGCAGCGTCTCCCAGGTCCCTTGGCGTAGCGCGGCGGCGGTCTCTTCCAGGTCGGCCGCGCTCTCCCGGCCCGCCCAGAACGCCTCGGTCGCCTTCTTCAGTTCCCGCCGGGGCCCGATCCGCGGGTACCCGTGCACGGTCGTTTCCATGGCCATGTCTCCTCGCCCAGCCATCAGCCGTGACTTCGTGGGCAGGGCAGCGGCGCCAGCGCAGCCGCGTCGCAGCCCACCCCGAGAGGCCACGGACCACCGCGCGCCGGCCGGCGCGCGGGCGGAGGCAGGTCTTCGGACTCACGGGCACGACGCCTGCCGGCGTCCTCTACTAGCCGTCGCTTCCCAGGCGCTGGGCCTAGTGCTTGATGACGGCGTTCGTTCCCGTTCACCGCTGCGGGGCAGTCCCGGATTCCCACCGGGTTCCCTCTTGCGACGCTCCCGGCCTGCGACCGGGCGCGAACCATCCGCAGCAGCAGTATAAGTACCGGTATAGGCCGTCAGCTCTGTCGAGCGCTTTCTAAGGTGGGGGAATGGACACGTCACAGCGGGACTTGAGCGAGGCGCTAGACGAGGCGACGCAGCGCGTGATCGACGAGGTACGCCTGCTCTCCGATTCGGATGTGCGGGCCGCGTCGCTGCTGCCCGGCTGGAGCCGGGCGCACGTGCTGGCCCACCTGGCCCGTAACGCCGACGCGATGCGCAACCTGCTCGCCGGGGCCCAGGCCGGCCAGGATCGCCTGGCTTACCCGAGCGCCGAGGCCAGGGAGGCGGCCATCAACGAGGGCGCGGCCGCCGATGCCCGGAAGCTGGTGGACGACCTGGCCGCCTCCGCCATGTCGTTGCGCACGGTGGCCCGGCAGCTCCCCGCCGAGGCCTGGGACTACCCGGTCGCGATGCTGAACAGCCCGCGCTTCCCGGCCAGCCAGTTGCTGGCCAGGCGGCTGGCCGAGGTCGAGCTGCATCACTGCGATCTGGGCATCGGGTACGGCCCCGGCCAGTGGCTGGCCGTCTTCAGCGCGATGGAACTCGACGAGCCCTTGCGGGCCCTGCGCGAGGAACGGGCCGGCTACGTCCAGCCCGAGTCGGTCCGGGCCAGGTCGATGGCCAAGGACATCCCGCCCTACCGTTCCGGCCACCCCCTCCCGGGAAGCTGGCTCGGCCGGCGGCGGACGTGAACCGGCGGACGTGAACCGGCGGGCCCGAGCCAGCCGGCGCGGCTAGGCGGCTGGCCGGCCGGGTTCCGCGGGCCTGCTCAACCTCTGGCCGCGCAGGCGATGCAAGTGCTGGCCGTGGGCCGGGCTTCCAGCCGCGCGGCGGCGATCGGCTGACCGCAGCGCTCGCACACGCCGTAACGGCCCTCGGCCAGCCGCCGTTCCGCCGCCTCGATCTGGGCCAGGTGCTCGCGGGCCTGCCCGACCAGGGCGGCCAGGTGCTGGCGCTCGAACGCGACGGTGGCGCCTTCGGGATCGTGCTCGTCGTCGCCCCCGGCCGCCCCCGCCGACTCCACCACCAACCCGAACTCCCGCTCCAGCGCGGCCAGCCGCCCCAGCACAGCCGCCCGCTCCGCCGCCAGCAACTCCACCAGATCCGCCACCCTCCCTGGGTACCACCGGCACCCCCGGCTTACCACCCACGGGGAGTGCGGGCTGGGGAAGCGTTCACGTTCGGGTGGCCGGCCGGGTTCTTGGCGCAGCCGTTCATTATTAGATTGCGTTTGCCGGGGGATCCCGGTCTAGGTTGGGGGCCGTGTCGCACTTCAGTCGGCTGCTCAAGGTTGTCATCGACGTGCCCGCCGGTGATCACGATCGCGAGGTGTCGTTCTGGGAGGGGGCGCTCGGCGAGCCGCTGCCGCAGCCGTTCGACCGCTTCCCTGAGTACCACGGCGCCGCGCTGCACGGTCAGGACTTCTGGCTGCTGACCCAGCGGCTGGGCGAGGGCACCGCCCGGGTCCATCTGGACATCCACACCGATGACCTGGACGCCGAGGTGGCCAGGCTCGAGCGGCTCGGCGCCACCCGGGAGCAGAAGGTACGTTTCTGGCACGTGATGCGAGATCCGGCCGGGCTGCTGTTCTGCGTGCTGCCCAGCCTGCCCGGCGACCTGCACGAAGGCAACGCGCATCGTTGGCCCTGACCGCCACGGCGGTTCTAGCGGGCTAGAGAGATTCCGGCTCGGTGCCGAAGGCGCTTTCGGGTACGCCCGCCTGCGTGGCGGCCAGCCGGTAGTAGATCAGGGTCACGACCAGGGCGAGGAACGGGGCGACGAGGGTTCCGGAGATGACCGTGCTCAGGCCGCTGCGCCAGAACAGCGGCAGCGCCAGGAAGATGATCCCGAGCAGGATGTCGGCCACGATCATGATCACGAACACCAGCACGAGCGTGCCGAACACGTGCCATCCGTGCCCACGGACGAGCTGCCTGCTGCGCCCGAACGCGGCCAGCGCCCCGGACCGCTCGATGACGATCACCGGGATGATCACCGCCCAGATGGTGATCAGCCACAGACCAGGGACGATCACCAGGAACAGCCCGATCGTGATCGCGATCCCGGCCAGGATCGACGCGGCGGCGACCGACCACAGGTACGGGGTGGCCGCGGACACGGTCTCGCTCACGGACAGGTCGGCGCGGCCATCCCGCACGTCCTGGACCGCCTTGATCAGCGTCGCCTGGAGCAGGAAGGCCGCGAACAGTTCCACGACCGAGCCCAGCAGGGCTCCGGCCACCCCGGCCAGCGCCAGCACTGCGGCGATGACCGCGGCGATGACATAGATGACGAACGCGATGGCCAGCAGATGCCAGGCATGCGCCTTGTACATCTGCCAGGCCTCGCCCAGCACACCTGCCAGCGGGTTCATGCTCGAATCGTACTGTCCGCCGGTCCACACAGCGTTGCCGCGAGGTCCTCGAAGTCGGCCGGGGTGCAGGTGTAATCTCGCGCTGGTGCCTGGTTGTCTTGGTGGCCGGGGCCAAGTTCGCCGGGCCGGAACACGAAGGCGGTGGCCAGGCCCTGCCCGGCGGCGGCGCATAGGTCGTTGTTGTGCGCTGCCACCAGCATCACCTCCGGCGGCGTGAGGCCGAGCAGTTCGACGGCTCCCAGGTAGAACTCGGGGTCGGGCTTGTAGTGCCGGAACAGCTCGGCGCTGAAGACGCAGTCCCACGGCAGGCCGGCCCTTTTCGCCATGTCCACCAGTAGCGAGACGTTGCCATTGGAGAACGTCGCCACCACAAAACGGCGCTTGAGCCGGTTCAGTCCTGGCACTGCGTCGGGCCACGGGTCGAGCCGGTGCCAGCAGCGGTTGAGCCACTCTTTCTCGCTCTCGTCCAGCCCGGCGAACCCGAATTCCCCGAGTAGCCGGTCCAGCGAGCGCCGGTGCAGATCATCGAGCTTCGCCCAGGGCAGTTCCCCCCGCCTGACCAGGTCCATGACCGGCCCATAGTCGGCCCGCCACGCGTCGGCGAACGCCGCGGCGTCGACCTCGGCGTTCTTGGCCCGCGCCAGTTCGGTGACATCCCTGATGACGCCGGACCGCCAGTCCACAACGGTCCCGAACACATCGAACAACAACGCCTTGACCTGCCCGCCGTCGCCGGTGACCGTCCCCATCTCGCCTTCCCCTCCCTGCGCGTTCCCTCTCGTTTCCCTTCCCCGTGGTCCCCCGCGGTCCCGCGCGGCGGTCCCCGCGCGGCGGTCCCCTCGCGGTCCCGCGCGCTGTCGGTCGTGCTCGGTCGGCGGGTGCGCCCCTCGCGGGGTGCGCCCAGGAGGGTGCGGCCATTTAACACGCACCGTGACCGAAAATGCGCCCGATATATCCGTTCTATACCCCAACAACGTGTGTCAAGTGGGGATGATCATGGAATGAGACGGCTGGCAGCCAGCAGGCATCCACTTTTCCCGCGCCGCGACCAAATTCGCGCCCGGTTTGCCCGCTTTCGACCACCACGAGACGGGAAAAGTCGAAATGATCATGGAGTAGGACCGTGGGTGGTGCCGGTGGCGGTGGTGCCGGTGGCGGTGGCAAACCTGGTCAGGTGGCGGGGGTGGGATCGGGTGCAGGCAATCGGCGTCGTCCAAGGTCATGGCCCGAAGATCGAGACGATCGGTCAGAACGTGGCTGGGCCCCACGACGCCGGACATGCGGCGAGCCTAACCGGCCTCAGGAGTTGCCGGTTCAGGGCTTGCACTGGTGGGCCAGGGGCGTAAGGTCCGAGGCATATATACGGGTTTGGGGAGGGTGGCCCATGCCATTGTTCGGGCGCCGTCGTCACGGGTCAGAGACCGGGCTGGGGTCAGAGACCGGGCTGGGGTCAGGGACCGGACCGGGGACAGAGACCGGGCTGGGACCGGGTGCGGATACAGAGTTCTCCGGGCTGGCCCCGCCGGAGGGCTGGCAGATGGTTCTCGACCGCCCGTTCGGCGGGCATCTCGACGACGCGGTGCACGAGGTGACCCGGGTCATGTACGGCGCGGCCCGCTATCTCCATCGTCCTGACGTGGTCGGCGGCACCAGGTTCTCGGACGTGTACTCCGCCAGCATCGACGGCCGGACCGTCACGGTGGCCAACGCCCGGACGTACATCGACCCGGGGTTGCTCCAGGCCGGCCGGCTGAACCCGACCGTGGCGGTGTGCGTGGCCGAGCTGCCTTCGGTGCTGCCGATCGTCTGGATCCGGCCACACCGGTTCGCCGGGCTGGTGACGATCGCGGAGAGCAAGACCGGGAACCCGGCCTTCGACGAGCTCTTCCAGGTGATCGGGATGCCGGCGACGCTGGCCGCCGTCACCGGGCTGAACACCCCACAGGACGTGCTCACCCCGCAGTTGCAGCAGCTCATCATGGGCCGCGACGACTGGGTTTTCCACGCCGAGCGCAACCTGTTCGCCTGCATTACCAAGGGCGCGTTCGGCTCCGCGGCGGAGATCAGCGCCCGGGTCGGCGAGGTGCTGGGCATCGTGGCCGCGATCCCGGCCTCGGTGCTGCCCGCGCACGTGGACCATTCCGTGGACGACCTGATGGAGCGGGTCACCCGGGTCGACGGCGTCGAGGGCGCCATCGCGCTGCTGCAGGGACTCACCCCGGCCGAACGCGAGCAACTGGCCAGGTCGGACACGCCGCTGGCGGCGTTCGCCGACGTCCAGACGCCCGAACAAGCCATCGCCAGGTTCCAGTCGCTGGACGCGCAGCGCCGGATGCAGATCATGGCGATGTTCATGCGCGCCCAGGACGGCTAGCACCCACCCGAGGTGGCGCAGCCGTTCATTATCCCTGGGGGATCAGCCGACGGCCGGTCAGCCGGAAGCGGGGCCGCGATCCTCACGGCGCGTGCCCAGCAGGGTCACGGCCGCGAGCCCAGCCGCGAACACGGCCGCCGCGCACAGCGCCCCACCCAGGTCACCGGCCGGCCTGCCCGGCCAGATCCACGGGGTGGTCCAGCCTCCGGCCAGGGCGCCCTCGGTGATCAGCAGGTAGCCCATCGGCCCGGTCCAGCCGAACGAGCCACCCAGCACCGCGGCGGCCAGCAGCCCGATCCCGGTCATCCCGCCGAAGTTCCGGAGCAGGGCCAGGCTGCCCCCGGGCAGGTAGCCACCGGCGCCCCCGGCGGCCAGCAGGCCGAAGGCCACGGCGGCCAGCGCGAGCGCCGTGCCCAGGCGCAGCCACGGCAGCCACCGCCCGGTGGCCCGTTCCGCTTCGCCGAAGGGCCCGTGGCTGGTCACCGCGATGATCGCGGCGGCGCCGGTCTCGACGATCAGCGGTATCACGAGCTGCGCGGCGGCCCCTCCCGCGATGTTCCAGTGCCACTGCAACGCGGCCCACAGCAGGCAGCCGAGCGCGGCCACCAGGCCGGCCGCGGCCGGGACCCGGCGGCTGAGCAGATAGAGCCGGGTCAGGCGGGCGCCGGCGCTCATCCAGGGCAGCGCCGCCGGGGCCGCGGGGGATGGATGGGTCGCGGTCGTGGTCACGGCAGTTGCTCCAGGGTGAGGTGCCCGGCCCGCAGCGCGGCCAGGTGAGCGGCGAGCCAGGCGTGCCGGGTCCCTGCGGGCAGCGCGGCGAGGCGTCTCCCGGCGGCGTAGACCCGGCCGGTGGCCTGCCCAGGACGCGGGCCCATCGGGCCCATCGGGCCCAGGCCGGAGAGCAGCCCGGGTTGCGCGGCGAACGGCACTCCGGCGCCCTGCAGCAGAGCGGCCTGCACGGCTTGCTGCGCGGGTGTGCCCGGGCCGCTGCCCGCGTCCACGTAGGCCTGGATGAACAGCGCCCGGACGCTCTGGTCGAATACGCCCACCGGCGTTATCGAGATGCTGCTGAAGCCGGTTGGCCCCGGCAGGAAGTTGTACGCCCCCAGCGGCACCGACAGGACCGGCGGGTCCCCGGCGATCGTCATGGCCTGGCCGCCCTGCCCGTCGGAATTGTTGTAGACCGCCGGGACCTGGACGGCGCGCACCGGTGTCCCCGGCAGCCCCGCCACCTCATGTGTCACCGGGGCCAGCGCTGCCGCCGTGTCGGTCAGGTAGCGCTTGTAGGTGGGGTTGACGCACACCCGGAACCCGGCACCGGTGCAGACGGGAATGTAGACGGTCAGCTTGTCGCTGGCCGCGTCGTGCAGCGCCGCAATGACGATGCCGTGCGGTCCGAGCCTGGCGGTGCTGACCAAGCCCACCGCGGTTCCGGTCGCCGCCAAGCCCACCGCGGTGACGGCCGCCGCGACCACCCGCAGCCGCCCGCCGCCCGCGGCCACCGGCAGCCCGGCCAGGCCCAGCGCGACGACGGCGATCCCGGCGAAGAACATCATCCGCGCGATCGGCAGGTCGGGCAGGTAGGGGTAGAGCAGCCCGGAGTCCGGCTGGAAGTTGCCGTTGGAGTTGGTCGGCAGGATCAGCGCCCACCCGCTGGTGTCCCTGAACCCGGTCTGGGAGGACAGCATCAAGGCCAGGAACCCGCCGAACGCGGCCAGCGGCGCGGCGAACCGGCTCGGGAACAGCACCCCAACGGTGAATCCGCCCGCGCTGAACGTCACGACGGCGATGGCCCCGACCGCCACCCACCACCAGGGCGGCTCGCCCAGGACGCCCCGGTGTGCGTAGACCGCGAACATCACCCCGATGAACACCAGGTAGGCCAGCACGGCCCAGGTCGCCGTGGCCGCCCAGGTGGCGAGCTGAGCCACCCAGCGCGGCCGCGGGGTGGCCGTGAGCAGGTCGGCCGTGCCGCGCCTGCCGTCCCGGGAGCCGATCCACGCCGCCATGCCCGCGACGAACGGGCCGAAGTCGATGATGGTGTGGCCCTGCCCCATGTTCCAGAAGGTGACCAGCGGATACACCAGGGCCTGCGACGTGCTCGGCCGGTAGGAGTCGAACCAGAACAGCAACGCGATCAGCGGCAGGATCAGCGGCATCGGGCTGCGGCGCAACTCGATCCGCCACAGCCGCAGCATGGACGGGGGAGTGGGCACGCGCCGCCGGCTGGTGGGGGCCGGCCGGGCCGGAGCGGTAGCCGTGGTCATGACCGCGCCTCGGCCAGCACCGCGCTGTAACCCCGCTCCAGCGGCGCGTCCCCCGCCGCGCCGGATCCCTCGCCCCGCGCGGTCAGTTCCCCCGGGGTGCCGTAGAACACGACGCTGCCCTGGTTCATCAGCGCGACCTCCGTGCACGCGGCCCCGACGTCCTCGACCAGGTGCGTGCTGACCATGACGGTGGCGCGCTCGCCCATCTCCCGGAGCAGGGCGCGAAAACCCATTCGCTGCTCGGGGTCGAGCCCCGCCGTGGGCTCGTCGAGCAGCAGGAGTTCCGGGTCGTTGACGATGGCCTGGGCGATCCCGACCCGGCGCAGCATGCCGCCGGACAGAGACTTGAGTTTCGATCTGCGCCTGTCCCCGAGACCGACCCGTTCGACCGCGGTGGCCACCGCCCTGGGCACCTGCCCCGGCGGCATGTCCTTGAGCAGGGCGAAGTACTCAACGAACTCGGTGACCGTGAAGCCCGGGTAGTAGCCGAGGTTCTGCGGCAGGTAGCCGAGCCGCCGCCGGATCTCCCGGCGCTGCGCGTGTTCCCCTGGATCGCGTCCGAGCAGTTCCATGTGGCCGGAACTGGGCGCCAGCACGGTCGCCATCATCCGCAGCAGCGAGGTCTTCCCCGCCCCGTTGGGGCCGAGCAGCCCGAACACGCCCGGGCCGGCCCGCAGGCTCACCCCGGCCACGGCCTGGGTCCGGCCAAACCGCCGGACCAGTTCGCTGAGTTCAACGTTCATCGGGCTCCTCCAGGAATGCGGGTCGCGTACAGCACGAGTGCGCCGCAGCACGCGGCGAACGCGAGATAAGGCAGGACGAGGAACTGAGGGGTCACCACCACGTTCACCGTGCCGGCCGCCACCCGGCCCGCCAGCACCGTGATCGCCCACCCGGCCATCCCGGCGGCGACGCCGACGTTCGCCGAGCGGGCCAGCGTCGCGGCGGCCAGCGCCAGCGCGCACACCGCGGTCATCGGCACCAGCCACCCGAAGGTCACCGCCGCGGCGGTGCCCGAGACGGTCGAGGCGATCAGGCCCAGCCCGGCGTTCAGGCCGAACACCGCCAGCGCCCGGGCCAGCAGCACCATCCGGTCGCTGACCGCCATGCTCTGGGACAGCTCCCAGGCGGGGTCGATACCCGGGCCGTAGGCGTAGGCGATGCCCGCGGCCGCGAGCGCCGGATCGAGCAGGGCCACCCAGGGCGTGCCGGTGCCGCGGGTCGCGGCGATCCCGGCGATGAGCACCACACAGGTGGCGATCACCCAGCCGAGCAGCAGCGACGGCGTGACCACCAGCGCCCGGGCCAGGCCGGGCGAGCGCAGCAGCCGGGTGGCCAGCCGTTCGGCCCGGCCGGGCGTGCGGCACCACACCCGCGCGGCCACCCCGGTCCACACCCGGCCGAGGTCGACGTCCGGCGGGACGTTCACTTCGTTCATGGCGCACCTCCCTCACCGGCCGCGCCGGGACGCAACGCGGCCCGCAGCCGCCGCCGGACCCGGTGGGCGCGGCTTTTGACCGTGCCCACCGGCACGCCCAGCACCTCGGCCGCCTCCGCGACCGGGCGATCCTCGACGTAGACCAGCCGCCAGACCTCACGCTCCGGGCTCCCGTCCGGCCCGAGCGTCCTGGCCGCCGCCGCGATGGCCACACCCGACAGCACGGCCTCGGCCGGATCGGCCCCAGCCGGATCGCGCCCAGCCCCCCTGTCTGTCAGCAGTTCGGGCAGCTCCACCGTGGCGGGCCCCCGCCGTCGCAGGTACAGCGCCGCCTGACGTCGCGCGATACCCCACAGCCAGCCCCCAGCCGCCCCCGCGGGCCGGTACCGTTTCGCCCCCTGCCACACCGCGACGAACGTCTCCTGCAGCACGTCCTCGGTGTCGGCCGCGGGCAGCACCAGGCGCAGCCGGGCCGCCAGCCACGGCGCGTGCCGGCCGAACAGCTCCCGCAGCGCGGTATCGTCCCCGGCCGCGATCGCGGCGATCAGCCCGTCGTCATCCATCGCCTCTCTATTGCACCCACAGCGTCCCAGGTTCACCAAAACATCAAATTAATGAACGGTGGCCACCGCGGCCCCCCGCTCAGTGCCGGGTACCGCCCGGAAGGAACCCGGGGCGCTCAGTCGCCGAAGGCGTTCCGCATCCAAGCCGTGGTGCCGGCCAGGGCGCCGGGGTCGGTGACGTAGCAGGCGCGCGAGGCGATGCGCAGGCGCTGGAAGAGCGGGATCGCCGCGGCGTTCGCGGCGGGCAGGTCGTTGCCCGGCCCGTCGCCGTACAGCAGTTGCCCCGGCGGCGCGGCGGCGTAGTAGTAGGCACTCACGTCGCCGACCGCCTGGGTGATCATCTGCCGTACATGCAGCGGCTGCGCGGCCGTGATGCCGCGCGTCATGCGGCCCAGCACGTCGCCGGGCATCCACCCGCCGGCCGCCGCGCAGCCCGGCGGCGAAGTGGGACGGCTCGTGCTGCCAGGGCGGGTCAGGTACGCGGCGGCCGGGCCCGGTGGTCATTCGCCGGTGAGGTCGTGGCTGGCGGCGGGCCGGCTGGTGATGATGCGTTCCAGCCGCCGGTCCGGGATCAGCCACATCAAGGCGACACAGGCGTAGGCGGCCACGGCCAGCCAGCGGTTGACGAAGGACAGCCCGATGCCCGTCACGTAGAGCAGCGGCGACAGTTTCCCCTTGATGTCGCGGCCGACGGCGATGGCGACCACGGACTGGCTGCCCTGGTCGCGGATGATGGCCCGCTGCAGCCCGAAGTAGGCCAGCGCGTCGATGAGCAGGACGATGCCGTAACCGGCCGCCGGGGTGGCCGCGAAGTGGTTCTCACCCAGCCACTCCGTGGTGAACGGGATCAGGGAGAGCCAGAACAGCAGGTGCAGGTTGGCCCACAGGATCAGCCCGCTGACCCTGGTGGTGGCCTGCAGCATGTGGTGGTGGTTGTTCCAGTAGATGCCGAGGTAGGCGAAGCTCATCAGGTAGGTCAGCAGCACCGGCGCGG
>DATAWQ010000070.1:0-4139 GCA_036267135.1 Streptosporangiaceae bacterium
CAGTCAGGTCATCCTTCCTCGCTGGCGAAGCGGACACCGCCGATCACCCGTGGCCCGCCGGGCAGCCGGGCGATCGTGACTGCGGTGATTCCCTCACCATGACCGGCTCGGGCTGGCACGAACCGCAGCCGCTGACCCGACTCCGGTAGCACCGTCTCCGCGGTATGGCCGCCACTGGCGGGAATCCCTAGCACCGCCGCCCAGCGGTGGGCCGCGGCGGGCGGGTCGCTGACTTCGATCGTCAATCCGGTCACGCCGCCGGGGGCATGCTCGGGCGCGCGCCCCGTCCACGACGGGCCCGCCCACCTCCACGATTCCTCCGGTGCGGCCCAGTCCAGGGACACGATGGCGCCGGGGGCGTCCCTTGGGTGCAGGTGAGTGGCGGCCATGTCGGTCAGGTCGGCCGTCCAGACCACTCGCACTCCTAGGCCGGCGAGCCTGCGGCGAGCCGCGGCCAGGTCCGGAACCTGGAATATCGCCATGTAGCCGCCGTCACCGCCGCGCCGCTCGAGGTACCGGTCGGCGGTGGTGTCTGGCCGGGCAGGCGTCACCACTTCCAGGAATGTGTCGCCAACCGCGAATACCGCATTGGTCAGGCCGAACTGTCCCACTCCAGGATCGTGAAATGGCTGCGCCCAGCCAAAGGCCTGACGCAGCTGGTCGGCTACGCGGCCGCAGTCGCGCGCCACCACGGCCACCTGCCGCAAGCGCGGTCCGCTCAGCACACGTCAACGATAAGAGGTCCGCTCGGGCTCGGACGGGAACCAGGGAGGAGGAAGGACCCGCGCCTGCCGGGCGGAGGGCATCGGCCGCTGACGACCGTGCTCGAAATAGCGTGCGCGGCGACCTGGGCCGGGCAGAATGAGGCGGTCACCCACTGCCGCCGGGAGAACAGCTCGGTCTGGTCGGCGTAGTTCGGCGAGTCGGGGTTGTCGGACTCCGAAGATGTCAGCACCGTGGCCGCCTGCGGGCAGGGGTTACCGGTGGTCCAGGTGACGGCCTGGATGTAGCTGGATCCATACGCGGGGACCGATCCGGGCCCGCCGGGCTGGTAGATGGCATTGAGCTCGCCATTGGGGTCGCCCGGGCCGCCCGGCAGCGGGATCTTCGTGCCGTCCAGCTGGACGTACTGCACTTCACCGAGCCCGACGTGGTACGGGACGTGAACCTCCGTCAGGGCGGCCAGGTCGTCCCCGAACGCCTCCTGGACCGCTTTGGTCGCAGTGTTCAGGGCCATACGGGGTGTGCACCGGGTCGGCCGCGCTGAACGGATGCAGCCAGGGGCTGCTGGCCAGCCCGAGGACGCCGGTCAGGCTCGGTGTTAGCTCGTCTGGGTACCAGAACTCGCGGAACAGCTCCGCCCCCCGGGAGCTGGGGTTTTCCCGCCCGTCCCAGGCGGCCAGGACCTGGCACGAGTCGCCGACCGCGATGCTGGACCCGCTGCTGGTGGGCGCTTGGCCGTCAGGGAACGACCGGCACATGTGCACGAGCTGGGACTTGACCAGCGTGGCGCCGTACTGGATGTCGGAGTACAGCAGGTCCTTCATGTCTTACAGGGTGAATCCGGGCGGGCCCAGGCCGTCTGCCCCGCCGATCCGTCCCATGATCATGTGGAGCGCACTCCGCGTCCGCAGGCCCAGATCGGCGCCGGCCGCGCCCATCATGTCGACACCGTCCTGGCCCACGATGGTGGGGAAGCCGGTCAGCGGATGGCGGGGGTTGGTCATCCAGTAGCTGTCGTTGGAGTTCTCGGTGAAGTCGCGGCGGATCAGCACCGGCAGCTCCGACGGGCCGAGGATGCCGGGCGCGGCGGAGTCCCGGTCGGTGCCCCAGACGCATGAGGGCCTGGAACCGTCGAGTATCGGCATCCCCTCGGCGCTGAACGATACTTGGCCGAGAGCTGTGTCGCACCGCTTGGCCTCCGCATTGGTGACGTCCGGGATGGCCAGGATGTCCGCGTAGAGCGCGTGGCCGCCGGAGTCGGTGGCCAGGGTGTCGAACCAGCTCGGCCCCTCATACCGGTCCAGGGACGACAGAACCTCGGACGCCGAGAAGGCCCGGTCGATGGCCAGGAAGCTGTTGAGCATGCGCAGGTTGTCCGCGTTCGCGTCGGCCAGGGCGAAGGCGGTCGTGGTAGTCCAGGGCAGCGGCGAGGTGTGCTGCGCGTCGATGACCGGGCCATAGCGGGTGAACCAGAGTGTGCGCCGGAACGGCTGGAGCTTCCCGCCCGGTGCCTGCTCGGGCACGGTTACGGTCTGGCTCGTCATCGGCACCGGCCGGCCGCCGTAGACGTACTCGGTCGGGTGGCCGGGCACCAGCGTGAGCTGGTAGGGCGTGACCGTGGAGGATGCGCTAGATGAGGTCTCGCTCCAGGCCATCGTCGGGGTGAATCCGATCACGACCAGCGGCATGCCGTAGAACGTGGCGCCCTCGACGTTCATCACGCCGGGGATGGTGAGCTGCACCTGGTAGAAGCGGCCCGGGCCGGACCACACGAAGTGCGGGTTGCCGAGGAGCATGCCGTGCTGGTGATCCCTGGTCCCCGCCGAGCCGATCGCGATCGCGTTGCTGCCCATGTCCGCCAGCATGCTGGCCCCGGACAGCCGTCCGCTCAGCCGTCGCAGCTGCCCGGCCGGCGGCAGGCCATCGGTGCCCGGGCGCGCCCGGACCGCCGCCGCTGCCCGTGCCGAGAGAGCCGCGGGCGTGACGCCCGCCGTGGTGCCGGGGGCCATGGTGCCGGCCGGCGGCTGAGCGACCGCGATCGCATCGGCGTCGTAGACCTGGCCCTCCAGGTCGGCCGCCTCGTAGATCAGCAGGTACGCGTCGAGCGTGGTGATCGGCTTCACCCACGCCTGGCCCCGGCACGTGGGGTCGGGCACCCCCGCCGCCCCGCCCACCGACGCGAGGTAGTGGTTGTAGCCCGCCACGTACCCGGCGATCAGCTGCCGCACCTGCGGCGCGATCACGCCAGGACCATGCCGGACCCCCAGCAGCCGGGGGATCACCCCGCGGTTGATCACCGACTGCCAGAACACGTCGCTACCGAGGTTGCTGAGCGTGTCGCCGGGGACCGGGGCATAGCTCCCGTCGGCGCCGAAATAGCGTGACCGCCGCGCCTCGACCGTCACGTAGCCGTTGGCCATCGTGCACAAGTCGTCGCTGGCCAGGGCGAACCCGTAGCCGAACCCGAGCGAGCCGAAGTTGCGGGCCGTGATGTGCGGGATGCCGTATGCCGTGCGCACTATTGTCGCTTGGTAGCCCAGTCCGCTGGCGGCCTGGCGCGCGGCGCCATGGCCCGCGTCGGCTGGCGCCGGGGCGGCGGCGGTGGCCACGGTGCCAGCCGCCAGGGCGGCCGCCGCCGAGGCGGCGAGCCGTTGCCATCGCCGGGGAAGCCGCCCCGTCGCGCCTTCCAGAGTGCGGGCCGGCCGGCTCCACCGGGCGGGCCGCCTGACGCAAATCCAGCGAGCGTTCATCGCGCACTCCCGTTCCAGGCCAGACAGGGTCCCGCCCGGCAAGCCGACCGCTTCGCCGGGTATGATACTGGATATAATACTCAGCACCAACCCTCTGCTCTGGCCTGTCGCCTACCTGGCCCTAATGGCCCTGACCGAGCGGGCCCTGGCCAGACTCACCGAACTGAACGCGATCAAGCGCGAGACCAGCCGGAGCTGGGACCGGAAGGTTGACCACCCCGGGATGGCTGGGCGCATCGCCCGGCTTCGCGCGGCTGCTGGCGATCAAGCACCGGTCGGGGTGGAGAAGTAGCGGCGCGGGTTGGCCACCAGCATCGTCTCGATCTGGGCCTCGGTCACCCCGCGGTCGAGCAGCGCGGGCAGCACGTCGTCGAACAGGTGACCGAAGTGCCACGAGGGCGCGAATCCCGGGATCTGGTCCTGCCGGAACCAGTCGATATAGCACGCCGCGTCGTGCGACAGCACCATGCGGTCGGCGTAGCCGCGCCCGGCCAGCTCGGCCACGGTGCCCACCCGCTGCTCAAACGGCAGGATCAGGTCGAGCCCGAACCGGTCCATGCCCAGCAGGCAGCCCGCGTCGGCCAGCCTGGCCAGGTAGTCCAGGTCGGCCGTGTCGCCGCTGTGCCCCATCACCACCCTGGTCAGGTCGGCGCCCTCCGCGGCCAG
>DATAWQ010000071.1:0-11958 GCA_036267135.1 Streptosporangiaceae bacterium
GCCGCTCGTCGAACTCGGCCGGGTCGAGCCGGCCGTCGGCGACGGCGGCGCGCAGCACTTCGATGACCCGATCGCGGTCCGCGTCGGAGGCGCGCAGCGCGGGTGAGCTGGACGGATCTGCCGACATCCGGCCTCCTCGGCAGCGATGTGGTGGCGCCGCGCCACCGGCACTCCACGTTATAGCGCGAGTTGGCGGCCATCAATGAGGGGTGCGCCGACGCGGCGGCGATCCGATGCTCGTGCGCGAGCCGCCCCGCTGAGCACGCTCCAGATGTCGTACATCAGGATCGACGCGCTGACGGCGACGTTGAGGGAGTCGGCCCGGCCGAGCATCGGGATCGTGATCTCGCCCGAGGCGTGCTCGAACCAGGGCTTGCTGATGCCGGTGCGCTCGTTGCCGACCACGACCGCGGTGCGGCGCCAGTAGCTCGCTTGCTGATACGGCGTCGCACCGATGCTGACCGTCGCCAGGAAGATGCCGAATTCGCGCTCGCGCAGCCAGCGCGCCGCATCCGCGGGATCGGCGAACTCGATGACCGGGACACGCAGGTTCATGCCCCGGCTGCCTCGGAACACCTTGGGGTGGTTCAGCCTGGTGCGGCGGTTGGTGACGATCAGGCAGTCGCCGCCGCACGCATCGAGCGTCCGCAGCAGCGTGCCAAGGTTGCCGGGGATCTCGATCGCGTCCGCGACCAGTACCAGGGAGTCGGCGTTGAGCTCGACGCGTTCGGCGTCCCAGGCGGGCAGCCGCACCAGCGACAGCATGCCGTCCGGGCGCTCTCGCTCGCAGAGCCGGTCAAGGACCGCGGGCGCGATGCGGTAGGCGCAGCGCGCCCTCGCCGCGACCTGGGTGCCGAGCGACTGCGCCTCGGCCGAGTAGGCCGCCTCCGGGCACCACAGGAACATCTGGACCGGCGCGTCCAGGCCGACCAGCACCCTGTGCGCCCAGAGGCCTTCGGCGACGAGCAGCTGGCGGTCCTGGCCTGCGCCGCTGGCGATGCGGCGGACCTGCCGGATCCGCGGATGCCGCAGGCCGATCTGCTGCAGCGCGCGCATAAGAACCTCGCCCGTCAATGAGCAAGGGGGATCGCCGCGGCGGGCATCGGCCTCGGGCGCGGCGTCGGACTCGGCTCATCGACCGGACATGCGGCAAGGGTAGGGTCGCCACCCCCCGCCGCTCAACGGCTTTTCGCGCCGCCGACCGGCGCCACCCGGTCAGGGTTCATCAGAAATACTGAGCTGGCCATGCAGGTCCAACCATGGAAAGCGAAGCCCGTGAGCCGGCTAAGCATTCATTGTGACCTTAAGCGTTAAGGCTCGTCAGCACTAGAGGCTGCGCAAAAAGTCGTCCTCGGTCATTAGCTCTATGTCCTGGCCCTTGTCCTGGAGTTCGAACGCCCTGGCGGTCTTTCCGGTGGTGACCATACCCGGGGCTAGCACGGCCGGGTTAATGTCGCCCATGACGAGGACGTTGGTGTGTTTGGTGACGTTGAGTTCTGGTACACCGCCGACTCTGACCACATCATCCCAAGCCATCTGCCGCGTCGTAGACATCAGCGTGCCGGTGAACACGATAATCCGGCTGTAGAACGGGTGGTTCGGGTCGGCGTCCGGGTTCGCGTCAGGCCTGACGAGGTAACTGTGACCTCCGGATCTGTGCCGGGCGCTGGGAGTGTAATGGCCGGTCTCCATGTGGCCGATGGTGACGCCGAACGACTCAGCCAGGTCTGCTAGCGTCTGGGCGCCTTGCTTCCTGGCCATGGCGACGGCAATCAGCGCCGCGCAACGGGCGTCATCGGTGGCTCGGTGGTGCTGGCGGAGTTCGACATTGCACTGAGCCGCGATGAACGGCAGACGGTAGCACGGCAGACGATAAGCGCGGCGGGCGAGCACAAGCGAGCACAGAAAGTCGACGGAAGGCCACGGCATATCGTCGGCGATGCAGGCGTAGCGGATCACGCCCATGTCGAAACCGGCGTTATGACATACCAAGGTGTCGGAGCCCGTGTAGCGAACTATCCAATCGAGCGCCTGTTGCCAGCTTGCCGCACCTGCCACCATGTCGGCGCTGATGCCGTGCAGCCAGGTGTTGAAGCTATCGAAATGGTCGAGCCCGGCTGGTGGGTGAATGAGAGTGGATGACTCGTCGACGATCTGGCCATCTTCCACCTTCACCAAGCCGACCGAACACGGCGAGCCTCGGTAGAAGTTGGCGGTCTCGAAGTCGATTGAAGTGAAGTTGAGCGTCATTGCGGCAAAGATGTGATCCACTGCACAGTGTTGCGTTTAACGAACTCTGCTGGAAGCAGCGCTGGTGCCTCGCCCTTATGACCGCCGGGCATGTAGGCCCATCGTTTAACACGTTCTCGCTCAGTGATCAGCCAGGCCGCCCAGATCCGCCTCACCTGGTTAGCGACGGCCAGGGTCAGCTGCTGAGGCGCGTCAGCCTCCAATGGGGTCTGGTCGAGAGGCTGCGGAACAGGAGGCAGGACCGGCTCGACCAGGTCAGCTTTCCCGGGCTTGCGGCGGTATTCCTCGAACGCGGCCATGATGGCGGCCTGTGCGAGGGTGATTTGCTGGGCCAGTATCGGCAGATCGCAGGGCTCAGCACCCCAGCCGATAAGGAGCGGGTGCTCGCGTGGTGTCCGGTCGGTCAACACCATGTATCGGTCGCAGAGCATACCCAACGCCCGGCCAGGTACCGTGTCGTCGTCGAGATTGAAGATGACGGCATTCGTGTGGCCAGCATGGCCGTCCTCCATGGAGGTCAGCCACACCGTCAGCGTGTTTTCTCTTGTTAACACGTCTATCGTGGCGAAACCGAGCACGGACCCTCCCCAAGGTGCTCTTAATCGCGTTTCACCCGAATCCGGGCCATTGCCTAGGTCCGAAAATCAAGCAACGTCGGAGCAAGCCCGGAATGGATCACACCAGTATGGGACATTGGAGGCCTGGCCGGATGGGAAATGATCCAAGATGGGCGACATGGTGCCCCGCTCCAGATCACACTCATCGCGGTGCTTATCTTCGGATCTTCCTTGGGGCAGCCCGTCGGCCGTGTGCACCAGCCGAAAGGGGCCTCCTTGCCACAACACCCTGAAGGCGGGAGGGCCACGATTTGCGGATCTGCGATCATTAACAAGCACGTACACCCACCGCACAACTCCAGCACACCAGCCCGACCGCGCGTGCGGGCACTGTGTACCCGCGCTGCGCGCGGGTGCCCTGCTGGCCTGCAGGGCAAAACCTAAAGTCAAGAGCAAAACCCAAACCCCGAGTATCGTCGGCCTGCGGCCTCCATCTGCCACGCTCCGCGCGGCACACGACGGCACAGCAGGTGCACAGTCACCGAGGAACTGCCGCGAGTAACGGGCCGAAACCCCGGCTGGCGTCCGCAATTGGCCCGGCTTGGATGGCGCAGACGCTGGTTCGCGACGGGTCGCTGTGCGCAGGTCAGCTTGTCCGGTGTTTCACGGCGGGCTCGTCCTGTCGCCCGGCAGGGGCTGGGCTGGTGCTGTCGGGCACTGCTGCATCAGGAACAACCTGGCCGTAGCTGATCTGCGGCACGGCGAGGCAGGCTGCGATCATGGCGTCCCTGCTGATCACCTGCCGGCGGTAGGCCCGCAGGTAGCGGGCGAAATGCTGGCCGTCGAGCGCGGTGCATGACGCGCCGGGTCGGCCCAGCAGAACGCGCACCAGACGGTGCGGGCAAGCGTGATGCTCTCGGGACCAGTCATCGCGGATCGGCAAGGCCAAGCTGGTGGCTCAGGGCCAGGTAGGAGCGGGCGAGAGCCAGCCCGTCCGCACACGCCGTGCACAGATCGCCTGTGGTCTCACACGCGGCGCACTGCAGGGGCGGGTCGCGGTAGTAGATAGACCGCGTCAGCCAGGGCTTGCCGTAACAACTGGTGGTGCTCGGGCGGTGCCGGCGGGACGGATGGATCAGCCATGATCTGGTCTCCATCGGGTTGCGGTACGGCCCGGCTGGCAGCTGCTAACCGGGCTCACGGTCGGAGCCTCCAGTATATAGCTGTCTATAGGGTGCTACATAACGTTGTAGGGTTAGCCATATGTTTGTGCACGTCAGGCGGTGCCTAGCGTGATCACCATGACAGAACGGCCTGGCGGCCCACGGTTTGACCCGCACGGCCCGCACCTGGTCTACATGCTGATCGCCGACGACATCGCCGCCCAGATCGAGCGCGGTGAACTAGTCCCCGGCCAGCGGCTACCCGGAGAGGCCGACCTCGCCGCCGAATACGGCGCCGCGCGCATGACGATCCGCCGCGCCATCCGCGAACTCAGAGAACGCGGCCTGGTCAAGGTCATCAGCGGCAAGGGCACCTACGTCACCCCGGACATCACTCCCGGCGGCGAACGGCCAGCACCGGCAACAAGCTAGCTAGGTCAAAGCGCCCGCATGGACGCAATGCAACATAGACGTCAAACCGACTGCAGTATCGGCATCCGGGCTGGCGGCACATGATGGTGGCGCATGGACGCTCCCAGCGGCACCCTCGCCACCCACCGGCCTGCCGCCCGCGCGCCGCGCGGACGCGGGCTGCGTGCGCCTGGGCGGGCGTGATGTCGCGGGGTTGATGCTGGTCGGGGACACGCCCGCCACAAGCGCCCCCGTTTACCCTTTGGCGCAAACACCTATCTGGTCGTTATCCACCATGATCATGGAAATCGAATACCTGAACGGATCTTGACTGGGGCCACTGAGGCTGGCCGGGCTGGTGACAGCCTGGAACGTCTGACGCGTTTCCCTGGTTGTGGCGCCGCCGACCGCTACTCCGCGTGCTTGAGGTGCACGGTGACGGTGTGCACGGTCGGCGCAAGCGTGACGGTGCCCGTGCTCTCGCTGACCACGCCGGCGCTGGCGGAGGCGATGTTGCCAACGAACGCGGGAAGCTGGAACAGCACGTCACCGGCTGGCGGCTGGCCGGTAAGGGTCAGCGCGACCGTGGCGCCGCTGGTGCGCACCGTCAGGCCGAGGTGATGGCCGCCGGTGGTCGGGAAGTTCGCCAGGCTGATGACCTTGCCGGTGGTGACCCAGGCGTCGGGCACGCCGCGCCCGACGATCAGGCTGCCGTCGGCCCGCTGTGCGGCCAGCGAGTCGAGCAGCACCATGTTCGCGTTCGCCATGCCCCAGGCGTGCGGCGAGGAGCCGTTGCCCGCCTCCGGATGCGTCCCGGTCCACGGCGAGCCGGGGTTCGGGAACTGCTGGCTCTCCCACCACGAGTACGGGCCGCTCTGGCCGTTCGAGATCATGAACTCATAGCTGAGGATGCCCTGGTCCCGGTGGGCGGTGCTGGCCAGCCCCCATTCCCCGTAACCGGCGTTGTAGGCGGTGCTGTAGTACTGCGTCGGGTAGCCGCCGAAGGTGTTCGGCGGCAGCTTGCCGACCAGCCGGGCGAAACCGTAGTCGTACGTGGCGTCGATCAGGCTGATCCCGGGGCCGGACAGTGGGGCGCCGAACAGGTAGCCGTCCCAGGCCCAGCGCCCGAACAGGAACGGCGCGGCCCAGTTGGCGTCCTCCGCGTTCACGCACCGGTTGTCGGTGTTCGGCTCGGTCATCGAGCACGGCAGGTAGTTCAGGTGGTTGGCCGAGATCGTCGCGTTCAGGGTCTTGTTGGTCGCGGCCAGCAGGCTGTTGTACTGGGACAGCGCCCACGACGCCTCGGACGAGTCGCCGACCTGCTGGGCCAGCCAGTGGTAGGTCCACAGGCCCATCAGCGCCTCGTAGTTGTCGATCGTCCAGAACCCGTTGGCGTCGATGTCGTTGGTCTCTTCCATGATCCCGCCCGGGCCGGTCCGGTCGGCCGCGATCGCGTGCGCGGTGTCCTTGATGCTCGGGTCCTTCTGGCCGCCCGGGCCTTCGGTGGCGAAGTTGGCCTTGACGAAGCTCTTGTCGCCGGTCTTCAGCAGGTAGATGGCCCAGACCCAGGGGTAGGTCCACACGCCGTCGAGGTACTGGGGCTGGTTGCCGCTGACGGTACGGGCCCGCAGCAGCAGCCCGTGCGCGTCGGTGGTGTAGCCCTGGGTGAACAGGTTGGCCAGGATGCCGATGACGTCGTGGCTGAACTCCTGGTCGTAGCCGTTGACCCCGGTCTTCAGCTCGTCGCCGGACCGGATGATTTGGGTGTAGATGAACCCGGTCTTGTAGGCGTTGATCAGGCTCGGGTCGGGCAGCTGGGTGATCTGCGCGATGCCCGCCAGCTGGCCGTCCCAGAACGACTTCATGTGGGTGAAGTGCTGGCGGTAGCCGCCCGCGGCCACGATCGCGCTGTTGGACGGGTAGGCGTAGCTGCCGCCGAACTTGTCCGACGGCACCGCGTAGTCGTGGTCCACCGTGCTGTGGGCCGGCACGGTGTCCGAGGCCGAGTTCAGCGCGATCAGCCCGGCCGAGGCCTGCGGGTCGACCGTGATGGCCTGGCCCGTCGGGTTGGTCACCGCGACCCGGCTGTAGATGATCACGAAGCTGTGCCCGCCCACCGTGACCTGGTCGCCGAAGTTGGTGATGGAGATCCTGGCCCCGTCCCGGGAGAAGCTCGTCACCATGGCGGGCAGATAGCCGTCGGCGTTGGCCCACGAGGTCTTGCTGTCGTTGTAGACGCCGTAGCCGTAGGTGGTGCCGGTCACGGCGGCGGTGCTGGCGCTGCCCGGCCCGCCGTTGGGTCCGCTGGTGTCGACCCAGAAGCTGCCGCCCAGGCAGGCGACCACGCCCTGGCTGTTGCCCGCCCAGCCGATCGCGCTGGCGTCGCCGAACGTGCCGTACACGGTCTGGCCGCCCGCCGGCCCGTTCGGGGCGCAGCTGTACGGGGGCGCCGTAGGTGCGGCCGTCGCCGTGGTGGCGGCGGTCGCGGCCGTTCCGGCCGTGGGCACAGCCACGAACGCGAGGCTGCCGAGGGACAGTGCCCCCGCGAGCGCCCCCACGCGCCGTGACCAACCAGGAATCCAACTGGGCAGACGCATGCGACCCTCCGGTCGTCGTTGACTGAGCGGTCCGCGTTTTACCCGGTGCGCACCTGTTTAAGCAGGTGATGTCCTGATCGTTATCGCCTGAGCCTAGCCTCCGAAGATGTGCACAGAAAGCTAAACACTCGTCACTCATTGTGCTGAATCGACTAGGGTCGGCACCCGGAAGACACCAGCAGCCGCCGGAAGATCGGCCGGACCCGAGGGGGAACACACGATGAGGAAGAAGCTGGCCATCGGCGCGATGGCGCTGGCGGCGGCCGCAGTGGCCGGTTGCAGCAGCGGCAGCAGCGCGCACGACACCAGCGCGGCCAGTACCCCGTCGCCCGCGGCCACGACCGGCCCGGCCACCGGCACCGCGGCCTGCAACGCCATCAACTCGACGCTGAACACGATCATGGGCGGCGCGGCCAAGGCCACCCCGGCGACCGGCCAGACCAAGCAGCAGGCGATGCAGGCCAAGCTGGCCGTCAACTTCGGCCAGAATGCCCAGGCCTTCACCGACGACCAGGCGCAGCAGGGGATCACCCCGACCCTGAAGCAGGCCGAGCAGGTCATCGCGGCCAACGCGCACACCTACGCCGCGAGCTACAGCAAGCCGGACTCCGGCACCTACGGGCTCAAGATCATCAACGCCCTGAACCAGGTCAAGCAGCAGTGCGGTGTCGCGTCGTGGCAGACCGCTATTTAATTTTTAACAGACTCTCCTGTCCCGGAGCAGCTACCGGGTACGCGCTGGCCGTGGCCGGCCCCGGACGTTAAGGGGCGGTGAGCACGACCTTGACCTGCTGGCCGGAGGCGGCGGCGCCGAACCCGGCTGCCGCCTCGGCCAGCGGGTACTGCGCGGTCACGAAGTCCTCGGGCCGGACCACCCCGGCCGCCAGCAGCCCGATTGCCTCGGTGTAGTCCTCCGGCAGGTACACCGCGCTGCCCTGGAGCCGGATCTGCCGGTCCTGCAGATCTTGCAGCGGCACGGTCACCGGACCGGGCGGCACCCCGACCACCAGCACCGTGCCGCCCTTGAGGACCAGCGCCAGGGCCTGGTCCACGGTGTCCTGGACGGCCACACAGTCGAACACCACGTCGGCGTTATCCCCGCCCAGCTCGGCCCGGATCGCGTCCAGCACGCCTGGATCCCGCGGGTCGAACGCGGCGTCCGCCCCCAGCGCCAGCGCCCGCTCCCGCTTGGGCGCCGACCGGTTGGTCATGACGATCGTGGCCGCGCCGTGCTGCCGGGCCACC
Source organism: Streptosporangiaceae bacterium (assembly GCA_036267135.1). Lineage (GTDB taxonomy): Bacteria > Actinomycetota > Actinomycetes > Streptosporangiales > Streptosporangiaceae > PALSA-505. Next base: position 8,224 of record DATAWQ010000071.1, read on the forward strand.
GCCAGCGTCAGCAGGCCGATCGTGCCCGCGCCCAGGATCACCACCGTCTGCCCGGTCAGGTCCGGCCCGGCCAGCCGCACCGCGTGCACCGGCGTGGACAGCGGCTCGATCAGCGCGGCCTGCAGATCGGTCAGCTCGTCCGGGAGCGCCACCACGTTGCGCTCCGGGACCACGAAGTACTCGGCCATGCCCCCGGCGGCGGTGCCGCACCCGAACACGGCCATCTCCCGGCACAGGTTGACCTGGCCCTGGCGGCAGCGCAGGCACCGCCCGCAGTACAGCACGGGGTTCACCACCACCCGGCGCCCCGCCGGCGTCGACGTCCCGGGGCCGCCCCGCTGCACGGTCCCGGTCACCTCATGCCCCGGGTGAAACGGCGGCGGCACGAACGGGTGCGACCCCTGCACCGCGTGCACATCCGACCCGCAGATCCCGGCCACGCTCATGGCCACCAGCAGTTCTCCCGGCCCCGGTTCGGGCACGGCCGCCCGCTCCACCCCGACCGTCCCGTCCCGGTCCACCACCACCGCCCGCATGTCCTCGTTCACAGGCCCATCCTCGCCGACCGGCCCGCACCAGGGGAGCCGGTGCCGGGAATCTGGATTGACGTCAACAGTGGTTGAGGTTCTACGGTGGGCCGAGTGAGTACGGACCAGGCGGCCCGGGACGCGCAGATGCCCCCGGTACCTTCGGCCGGCGGTATCTGGACCCCCGGCCGGCGTCCGCTCACCATTGGCCTGGTCCTCGCGGTGACCCTGGTCGCCTTCGAGGCCCTGGCCATCGCGACCGTCCTGCCCGTGGTCAGCCGCCAGCTCGGTGACCTGCGCCTGTACGGCTGGGTGTTCAGCGCGTTCCTGCTGTCCAGCCTGATCGGCATCGTGGTCGCGGGCACGCTGGCCGACCGGGTGCCGCTCGGGCGGCCGATGCTGGCCGGGCTGGCCCTGTTCGCCGTCGGCCTGGTCATCGGAGGCACCGCGCCCACCATGGCCATCCTGGTCGCGGGCCGGGCCGTCCAGGGTCTCGGGGCCGGGGTGGTGCCCGCGGTGGCCTACGTGGCCATCTCCCGCGGCTACCCGGAGGGCTGCCGGCCGCGCATGTTCGCCGTGCTGTCGACCGCCTGGGTCATCCCCGGCCTGATCGGCCCGGCCATCGCGGCCCTGGTCGCCTCGGCGGTCGGCTGGCGCTGGGTGTTCCTGGGCCTGCTGCCGCTGGTCGCGGTGGCGGGCCTGCTGGCCACGCTGGCCCTGCGCGGCGTACCGCGCCCGGTGGCGACGGCTCGCCCGGAGCTGCCGTATCTGCCGGTGCTGGGCGTGGTGGCCGGGGCCGGCGTCGCGCTGGCCTCGCTCAGTTCCGGCCAGCTGCTCATCGTGGTTGCCGGCGTGCTGGCCGGTGGTGCGCTGCTGGTCGTGTCGCTGCGGCGGCTGACCCCACCCGGCACCCTGCTGGCCCGCCGCGGGCTGCCGGCCACGATCCTCAGCCGCGGCTTGCTGACCTGCTCGTTCTTCGCCGGCGACGCCTACGTCCCGTACGCCATCACCGCCGTGCGGCACGCTCCCACCGAGCTGGGCGCGCTGGCCCTGACCGCGGCCACGATGACCTGGACCGCGGGCTCCTGGGTGCAGGCCCGCTGGATCACCCGCGTCGGCCCGCGCCGCCTGATCCGGCTGGGGGAGGGGATGGTGTTCATCGGCCTGGCGCTGATGAGCGTCACCCTGCTCCCGTCGGTGCCGGTGGCGCTGGGCATCGTGGCCTGGGCCATCGGCGGGTTCGGCATCGGCCAGGCCTACTCCCCGCTGTCGGTGACCACCCTCGACCGGGCCACCCGCGGCCAGGAGGGCCGGGCCACCTCGTCCCTGCAGCTGTTCGACGTCCTCGGCCAGGCCGTCGGCACCGGTGTGGCCGGCGCCATCGTGGCCGGCGCCGCCGGCGGCCTGGGCCACCGCGACGGCGTGGCCCTGGCTTTCGGCTTCGCCCTGTTCGTCAGCGTGATCTCGGTCCTGGTCGGCGTCCGCCTCCCCAGCCGCCTCACCGGCCCCGAGACCAAGGACGGCTGAGCCTGTTCCCGGCTGACTCCGTCCCGGCTCATACGCCTGGTCACGCTCCGCTCATAATGGACGCGTGGCAGTAGCGGATAAGTACGACATCGTGGTGGTCGGCGGGGGGATCGTCGGCCTGGCCACCGCCCACGCGGTGCTCCGGACCGGGCGCCGCGTCGCCGTGGTCGAGCGTGAGCCCCGGCTGGCCGCCCATCAGACCGGCCGGAACTCCAACGTGATCCACTCCGGCATCTACTACGCGCCGGGCGGCCTCAAGGCCCGGCTGGCCCCCGCGGGCTGCGCCGAGACGGTGGCGTTCTGCCGGGAACACGGCCTGCCCCACCGGGTCTGCGGCAAGCTCGTGGTGGCGACCGACCCCGGCGAACTGCCCCGGATGGCCGAGCTGGAGCGGCGGGGCCACGCCAACGGGGTGGAGAACCACCGCCTCGACCCCGCCGGCCTGCGCGAACACGAACCCCACGTGCGCGGCATCGCGGCGCTGTGGGTGCCCTCCACCGGGATCTGCGACTACCGCGCCGTCGCCGACAAGCTGGGCGAGCTGATCGTCAAGGGTGGCGGTGACATCCTGCTCGGCCGGACCGTGCACCGCACGATCCGGCACGCGGGCGAGGTCGTGGTGGACACCGACGACGGCGAGCTGCTGGGCGCGCAGGCCGTGGTCTGCGCCGGCTTGCACGGCGACGAACTGGCTGCGGCCTCCGGCGCCGACCCGGGGGTGCGGATCATCCCGTTCCGCGGTGAGTACGCCGGCCTGACCGGCGACGCGGCCGGGCTGGTCCGCGGCCTCATCTACCCGGTGCCGGACCCCGCCTTCCCGTTCCTCGGGGTGCACGCCACCCGGGGCGTCGACGGGCACGTACACGTCGGGCCGAACGCGGTCCTCGCGCTGGCCCGCGAGGGCTACTCCTGGCGCACGGTCCGCCCGCGGGAGCTGGCCCGGTCGCTGGCCTACCCGGGCATGATCAGGGTGGCCCGCCAGCACTGGCGCTACGGCCTCGGCGAGGTCCACCGCTCGCTGTCCAAGCGGGCCATGACCCGGCAGATCCAGCGGATGCTGCCCGACGTCCGCGCCGGGCAGCTGACCCCGGCCGGGGCCGGCGTCCGGGCCCAGGCCGTCCGGCCCGACGGCACCCTGCTGGACGACTTCCTGTTCGTCAGCCAGGGCCAGGGACCCGGCTCGGTGCTGCACGTCCTCAACGCCCCGTCCCCGGCCGCCACCGCCGCCCTGCCCATCGGCCGCGAGATCCTCGGGCGCCTTACCGGTGAGCAGCTGGGCCCCCTGTCGTAGGGACACGCTCTAATGAGGCCATGGACCATGAGACCAAACTGCTCAAGGGCTTCCTCGACGAGCAGCGCCACCACGTCGTCGGCATCCTGGAAGGCCTGACCGAGGAGCAGCTGACCCGGCCGGTCCTGCCGTCCGGGTGGCATTGCCTGGGCATGGTCAAGCACCTGGCCCTGTCCGACGAGCACTACTGGATCCGGCAAGTGGTCAACGGCGAGCCCGATGACTTCTTCCCCCCGGGCCCCAACGCTGAATGGCAGCTCGCCCCGGGGGAGACGGCCGCGGACGTCTTCGCCCTGTACCGGGACGAGATCGCGCACTCCGATGCGATCATCGAGCAGACCCCACTGGACCAGGCGCCCCGGCAGCCGGACCCGCACTGGCAGCAGTGGG
>DATAWQ010000072.1:0-22776 GCA_036267135.1 Streptosporangiaceae bacterium
TTGGGCGGCGCGGCCGGTCAGGGTGAGCGCGGCGGACAGTTCGTCGGCGACGTACTCACAGCCGGAGCCGGGCAGCCCATCGGCGGGGTAGCGGCGGGCCAGTTCGGCGACCGCGGCCAGTTCCCGGCCGGTGGCCCAGGAGGTGATCCGCCGCCAGGCCCGGATCACCCCGACCAGGCAGTCACTATCAATCCCCGCCAGCCCACCCTGCACATCCCCAGCCACCCCACCGTGCGCGTCCCCCGCCAGCCCACTCTGCACATCCCCAGCCACCCCACCGTGCGCGTCCCCCGCCAGCCCGCCCTGCACATCCCCGGCCAGCCCACCCTTCACATCTTCGGCCAGCCCGGCCAACCCGCTCTGCGCGTCCCCAGCCACCCCACCGTGCGTGTCCTCGGCCAGCCCGTTGTGCGCGTCTTCGGCTAGCCCGGCCAGGGTCACGCCTGGTGGCATCAGGTCCAGCAGGTCACCCTGGCCGAAGCCGAACCCTGGGCCGCCTAGCGTGGGTGGCACCGGGGTCGGGAACCCGTCGGGCGGCACGATCCCCTCCGGCCAGGCGGCCGGGACCAGCACCGGCGGGGTGATCAGGGGCTGCAGGTCTTCCTCGGTGAGCCCGGCCAGCTCGGGTGGGCGGCCGTTGTCTGGGCCGGTTATCTGCGTCCAGCAGAACTCATCATCGGGCGGCACGAACGACTCATCCAGCATCGGGCCGCCGCCGGTCCCACCGGTGGTCGGCCCGGCACCACCACCCGGCGAGACGGCGTCCCTGATCAGCCCGGCAGCGAGCCAGGCACCACCACCCGGCGAGGTAGCATCCTCCGCCAGGACGACAGCCAGCCTGGCACCGCCACTGAGCGAAGGGGCATCCTCAGCCAACCCGACAGCGCGATCCGGGGCGGTCCAACCACCGCCTGCAAGCACGTCCGCCTGGAGCTGCGGGACGTCCACGAGACCAGGAGAGTCGTGACCGGTGAGCGAAACCCGGAAAGCGGCCAGCAGCGGCCCGTTGTCCCCGAGGAGGAGGCCGCGAGGCTGGGGGGAACCAGGCAGAGGAGCGTCGGGGGACATCGCTCACCTCCCTCCACAATAGACAGTGATGATCGAGTTTGGATAATGTTCTTCGAACACTGTATCGCACACCTACGACAAACGAGGACTCCAGCGCCCATGATGGGATGCGCAACCAAAATTGCTAGAAATAATCTTGGAGGTCGCTCTGCCTGGTGGTCAGAGTTCCCGGGTCTGTCCGGCACTTCACGATGTTTTCGTGCCGCCGGAAACGGAGGCAGCCACGCGGCGGTCCAGGTCGATCAGGGCGTCGGTGAAGCAGGCCAGGGGCGCTTCGGCGACGCCGGCGCCGACCTGGCCGGTGCCGGCCTCGCGGTGCAGGATGCCGGTGGTGATCGCCGGGGTGAGGCCGAGCTCGACCACCTTGCGCACGTCCACGCCGAGCGGGCTGCCCGCCATGGCCAGCGACGGGATCTTGAACCGGCTGGACCGGCCGGCGCACACGGTGGCCAGCCGGTCGGTTAGCTCGGCCGCAGCGGCCATCGAGCCGCCGAGGAACTGGGCCACGGCCGGCGATCCGGCGGCGGTGGCCGCGCCCAGGCCGGACAGTTCGAGCACCGCGCTGTCGCCGATGTCGCGCGCGCTGGTCTCCGGGCCCTGGCCGGAATAGTGGAGCGCGTTGCCGACCTCGGGCGCCTCGGTGGTGAACCAGGCCGGGCAGCCGGCCAGGCGAATGCCGAACGTGGTGCCGTTGCGGGCCATGGTGGTCACGATCGAAGCGTCGGGCACCTGGGCGGCGCTTTCGGTCAGCGACCTGACCGCGGCCATCGCCAGGGTGAGGAAGAACAGATGGTTACTGGACAGGAAGCGGGCGAACGCGGCCGCGGGGCGGTCACCCAGCTCGGTCAGGTATGGCACCCAGTCGCGAATCAGCAGGTTGGTGGCGGCCTGGGTCCTGACGTGGACGTCGTCGCCCATGGCCACCGCCTGGGCGGTCAGGGCCAGCACGTCTACCGGGCCGCCGAGTCCGATCACTCGGCGGATCACCGGCGCGGCGACGTCGCGCAGGAAGCCGAGGCGCTCGATGGCCGCCGGGCTGTCGCAGCCGAACCAGGCTACGTCGCCTGAGCCTTGTGAGATCGGGGCGAACGCCTTTGTGCCGCCGGCCTCGTTCTCCACCACGTACACCGGGGCGCCCGGCTCCAGCGCGGTGGCCATCGGCACCACCACGCCGTACTCGTTCGCGGGACGGAGCCGCATCTGGCCCGCGTCCAGCTTCGCATGGGCCTCGTCCGGGCTCGCGGCCCAGCCCTCGGCCACCGCGGCCGCCCGCATGGAGCGGCGCAGCGGGTCGGGGGCGTCGGCGTAGGCGATGGCCGGGCCGCAGTGCAGCAGTGTGCGCTCGGGCAGGTCCGGCACGGCCTGCGCCAGCGTGCTCACGCCGGTGAGCAGCGGCACGCCCTGGTCGAGGCGTCGCACCACCTCGGCGTTAGCCGCGTCGATCCGGTCGGCGTGTGGGCCGCAGAGCCGGCTCAGCGCCGCCACGGCCTCGGCCTGACCGCCGGCCGGCACGCGCCAGTCGACCGAGACCACGGGCGCGCCCTGGGCCTCGATCGCGGTTGCGAACAGGGGCAGCCCGATGTTGACCACGCTGACGGACTCCGGCAGAGATGTCCCGGTACGAGCATGCGCGGCGCTGGCCTGGGGGGTGCTGGTTTGTTCGGTCACGGCTGCCTCCCGGTCTCGTGGTCCAGCCTGGCTCCGCGGCGGAAGTCGTCGCCGTCCTTGGCGTTGGCGCAGCGACGGGCGGCCGCGAGCAGTGCCTGCTCGGCTTGCCGGTAGGTGTCCCGCCAGGATCGGGCCGTGGCCGCCAGTTCGGCGGCCCGCTGCTGAGCGCCGGCCGCCATCCGGCGCACCTCGCCCGGCTCGGCGCCGCCGCGGGCGGTGCGGCTCAGCACGATCTGCCAGTGGTCGAGCACCACGCTGAGGTCGCGGCCGGTCAGACCCAGCGGGTGGCCGGTGATCTCGACGGCGGCCCGGTCCAGCATCGCACCGTCTACGTCGAGGCCGCTCAGCCCGGCCTCGCTGGCCTGCCTGACCGCGCGGCCCACCACCCGGTAGGCGGTGCGGTAGTCGATGCCACACTCGGTCATGACGTGCTCGGCCAGGTCGGTGGCCTGGGAGAAGCCCGCGTCCAGGGCGGCGCGCATCCGGGCGCCGTTGACCTCGAGCGTGTCCACTACGCTGCGGCTCAGCCGGGTGGTGCGCAGCGCGAGCTCGAGCGCGCGCGGCACCTCGCCGTAGGCGAAGATCAGGTTGTCGCTGCGGGCCGACGGCGTCTTGGCCACCGTGAGCAGGCCGGTCAGCCGGCCGATCAGCACCCCGGAGGCGCCGCGGACGATCGACAGCGCGTACGGGTTGCGCTTTTGCGGCATCAGGACGCTGGCCCGGCTGTAGCCGTCGGCCAGGGTCACGTAGTCGAACTCCTGGCTGGCCCAGATCTCCAGGTCCTCGGCCAGCTGGGCCTGGGGCAGCAGCAGCCCGGTGGCCGCGCCGACCATGTCGAACAAGCCGTCGGTCTGCCACATCGCGTCCCTGGTGTGCTCGGCGATGTCGCGGAAACCGAGCAGGCTGGCCACCGTGGTGCGGTCGGTGCGCAGCCGGGTGCCGTTCACGCAGCCCGCGCCGCCGGGGCTGGCGTCGGTCCAGGCCAGGGCGTCCTCCAGGCGGCGGCCCTCGCGCAGCACCGGATAGGCGAACGAGAGCAGGTAGTGGCCGAACGTGGACGGCTGAGCGTGCTGCAGGTAGGTCTGGTCGGCCATCACCGTGCCCGCATGCTTGGCCGACACGGCGGCGATCGTGGCCGCGAGGTCGGCGGAGGCCTCGATCAGGTCGGTCAGCGCGCCGCGCAGTTGCAGGCGGAACGCGACCCGCATGGCCTCGCGGCGGGGCCGGCCCGCGTGCAGCCAGCCGGCCAGATCGCCGACGCGCTGAACGAAGTAGCGCTCGCGGGAGTTGTACGGCTCGCCGTAGGCAGGCTCGTAGGGAAACCGCTCGGCCGGCATCTGCGTGGTTTCGAGCAGCAGCACCAGCAACTGACGGGCCGCGTCCGGCGGTATCACCCCGGCGCAGCCGAGGTCGAGCACGTGGGCCAGGTCGGCCAGATTGATCCCGTGGTGCAGCAGCGGCGCGTCGGCGTTCTCCAGCTCGAACCCGGCCGCGATCAGCTCGGGCGCGGGCGGCCCGGCCGGCGGCCCGGCGGGTGCTCCCGGGGGCAGCCCGGCGGGTGAAGCCGCTGCGGGTGGATGGGGTGCGGTCACCGCTGTCTCTCTTCCTGGGAGCCGTCCTGGGCGGCCATCACCGCGTCCAGCAGACCCCCCGTGTGCCAGAACACGACGCCGCGCTCGCCAGCCAGCCCGCAGGCCACCCGCAGGGCTTTGGCCGTGTAGACCGGGTCGACCAGGAGGCCCTCGGTGTCCAGCGCGGTCCGCGCTGTCCGCCGGTCGGCGTCGGAGGCCAGGCCGAACCCGGGCCCGCGCGCGTCCACCAGATCCACGTCGTCCTCGGTGACCGTCCCGGCGGCCTGGTCTTGGCCGGCCAGCAAGGTGGCGCAGCCGCGGGCCAGGCCCAGCACCCTGGCCGCGGTGTCGGAGGCCGGTCTGCTGACCGAGGCGCCTAGCAGCCGCCAGGGTCGCCCGAGCAGCACGTTGCCGGCGATCAGCCCGGCCAGCGAGCACCCCGATCCGACCGCCACCACGATCCGGCCTGGCCGATGACCGGCCGCGGCGAGCTGGTCGCGCAGCTCCCAGGCGGCCAGTGCGTACCCGGCCGCGCCCAGCGCGGTCGCGCCGCCGCGGGGCAGCAGGTAAGGTCGCTGGCCGTCGGCGGTGTAATTGTCCGCCACCCTCGGCAGTTCCTCGTCCACGCTGGCGCGGTCGTCGGACAGGGTCCAGCTCACCGTCGCTCCCCACGACCGGGCCAGGGCCAGGCCGGGCGGGTCGGCGGGCGGTGGCCCCGAGGCGAGGACCAGATGACAGCGCAGCCCCGCCACGCGGGCGGCGGCCACCGCCGCCGCGCAGAAGTTCGACCCGGCCGAGCCGCCGGTGACGAGCACGTCGCAGTTCTCGCGGCGGGCCGCCGCGGTCAGGAACTCCAGCGCGCGGGCTTTGTTGCCGGGGATGGCGAACCCGGTCAGGTCGTCCCGCTTGATCAGCAGGGAACTCAGGCCGACCGCGGCGGCCAGTCGCGGGGCCGGCACCAGCGGCGTGGGCAGCGCGGCCAGCTTGATCCGCTGCGGCACGTCCGGCGGGCCGCCCAGGGCGGTAGGGGCTGGTGGGGTGACCAGTGCCGGTGGGGCGACTGGTGTGGGTGGGGCGACTGGTATGGGTGGGGTGGCGAGCGTGGGCGGGGTGGATGGTGTGGGCAGGGCGGGTGGTGCGGGTGGTGTAGATGGGGCAGATGGTTCCGGTGGGGTGGCGAGCGCAGGTGGAGTGGCCACGTCCGGTTGGGTGCCCGGGGCTGGTGCGGTGCCCGGGGCTGGTGTAGTGGTCATGGCCACTGCGCGGGCTGGGCCGCGCGGGCGGCGTGTGCCCGCTCCACCACAAGGTCCACCATCGGCCCGCACTCCCCCGCGTCCGCTGGGCCCAGTGGCCCGGTCACCTGGCCTGCCGGGGCGCTCGCCTGCCCGGCGCCGGGCAGGCCGGCGGTGGCCATCGCCTCGGCCGCGGTGACCGAGGACCGGCGCCCGTCGGCCAGCGCCTGCTGCAGCAGCGTCTGGGCCCGGCGGCCGCCGATCTGGCGTGCCAGCCGGCCCAGCGCCTGCTCGCTGCGCTGATACCCGGCGGCCCGGTCCAGGTTGAGCCGCATCGCCTCGGCGTTCACCTGCAGGCCGTCCAGCAGCGCGGCGGCCATCCGCAGCGCGGTCGCGGTCAGCAGGCACGCCTCGGGCAGGGCCACCCATTCGGCCTTCCAGCCGCGGCCGTCCCGCTCGTGCTGGGCGGCCAGCCCTTCGACCAGCACCCCGGCGCTGGCCCGGACCAGCCGGGCCAGGGTGTCGAGGTGCTCGCTGGCCTCCGGGTTGCGCTTGTGCGGCATCGTGATGCTGCCCACCGACCCCGCCGAGGCGGGCTCGGCCAGCTCGCCGATCTCCGGCCGCTGCAGCTCGTAGACCTCCACGCCGATCCGGGCCAGGGTCCCGCAGATCAGTGCCAGCAACTGGCCGAACTCGGCGCCCCGGTCGCGGGCCGACAGCCAGGAAATGCCGGGGTCGGCCAGCCCGAGCTCGGCGCAGAACCTGGCCCTGACCGCCAGCCCCTGGCCGCCGTAGAACACCAGGCTGCCCACTCCCCCGCCGAGCTGGCCGACCAGCCAGCGCGGCGTGCCTTCGCGCAGCCGGTCCATGTGACGGCGGATCTCGTCGGCCCAGGAGGCCGCCTTCCAGCCGAACGTCACGGGGCTCCCCGCCTGGCCGTGCGTACGCCCGGTCATCAGCGTGTCCCGGTGGGCGACCGCCAGCGAAAGCAGCGACCCCTCGATCAGCCGCAGGTCGCGCCAGACGATCGCGCCACAGGCCCGGATGGCCTGCGCGGTCCAGGTGTCGGTGATGTCCTGCACGGTGGCGCCGGTGTAGACATGCTCCCTGGCCTCGGCGGGCAGCGCGGCTTGCAGGGCCCGGATCACGCCAAGGGTGGAGTGTGAGGTCGTGCGGGTCTGCTCGGCCGCCAGCTCCAGGTCGACCAAGTCCACCCGGGCGTGCTCGCCGATCAGCCTGGCCGCTTCGGCCGGGATGATGCCCTCGGCGGCCTGCGCCCGCGCCAGCGCCGCGATGACGTCCAGCCAGCCCTGCAGCCTGGCCCGCTCGCCGAAGATCGCGCGGGTCTCGTCCGTGCCCCACAGGTGGCCATACATCCCCGAGTCGGTGATCCGCGTGCTCATGAACGCCCCGAACCGGCGGTGCTGATGGACACGGCCCGGTCCAGCCCGGCGCGTACCTCGGCCAGGCTCGCGCCCCAGGGCACCACCACCATGGTGTCCTCCACCGTGATGTCCTGGTCGAGCAGACAGCATTTGGTCAGCACCGGGCCCGGCGTGAGCCGCCCGCCGCGCGGTGCTTGCCTACGAAGGGCCTGCCTGGCCAGGTTGCGTGGGCACATGTCCACGGCCGGTGCCTCGCGTTGGTACAGCCACTCGTGGATGGCCCGCGACCTGGCGCAGCCGACCAGCGTCCAGTCCTCGGCGGGCGGCACCTCGTCCAAGTAGGAGACGCCGTCACCCGCGGTAGCTTCCCCGGCCCGGCACGGGAACAGGTAGTGCCCGGACGGCCTGGTCTCGGCCAGCGCCCGCAGGTCGGTCAGCTCGGGCACGAGCTCGACCGGCGGCAGGTCTTCTGCCACGTCCAGCAGTCGCTGCGCCTGGTCCAGCAGCTTGGCCGGCCGCGGCGGCACCACCTCGACCACCCGGATCCGGATCGGGGCTGGGTCGAGTATGAAGCTGACGTGCCCGTAGCGGCCCCGCACCACCACGCAGCGAGCCTCAGGGGCGCGCCGCGCCGCGACCCGGGCGATGCTGCTGGGGATCCCGGTGTCGGTGTCCGGGTCATCCACGAACGCCGTCTCGTCCGGACCTGCTACCAGCGTGACCCCGGTGATGGCGGAGAACAGCGGCCCGGCCGACTCCCGGCTGACCTCCACCAGCGCGCTGGCGTCGCCCGATCTGACCACGATGTAGCGGGTCTGCCGGTAGGAAGGACGGCCGGTAAAGTGCGCGCGCAGCGCCGCTTCGGTGAGGGCGGCTTCGGGGTGGGCCGCTTCGGCGGGGGGCCCGGGTACGGTGGCGATGCTGACGCTCCGGTACCGGGCGGGAACGAAATTCACGGCGCCTGGCTAGGCTCGCTGGGCGGCCGCTGGCCTGGGCAGGCGCGCGCCGACGGTGTCGGCCCGCAGCGAGAGCCTGAGCGTCTCCAGGCCCAGGGCGCCGGCCGGGCTGACGTTGGCCAGGTTGACGTCGGGGCCGAACCGCCGGACGAACCATGCCTGCTGGCTCTCGCGCGGCGCCTCGAAGACCAGCACGTCGGGGCCGACGGCGTCGGTCATCGCGGCCACGATGTCCTCGCGCACCTCGCCCGAGCCCGAGTAGATGCCGACGGTTCCGCTGGCCCGCCCCTCGGCGATGACCCAGGTCGCACCTGCGGCCAGGTCGCTAGCCGCGGCCCGCGCCCATTCGGCCGGGCCCCACCGGACGGCGGGATCCTTCACCCCCACCTCGGCTAGCACGATGAAGTCCTCGGCCGCGGCGGCGATCAGGTCACGCTTGGCCCTCGGGTCCATGTCCACGGTGCCGGCCGATACTTCCACGCACGGGAAACCCACGGCTCGCGCCCACGCCAGGAAGGGCTCGCAGCGGTCCTGTGCCCAGGCGATCTCCAGCAGTGTGCCACCCGGGGAAGCCAGCACCTGGTGGCGGGCCAGCAGTTCGAGCTTGGCCTCCAAGTTGGGGTCTAGATAGGCCACACCCCAGCCGAGCTTCCACACGTCGACGAAGTTGCCGCACGATTCCAGCAGGTCAGCGGCCTGGCCGAGGGGCAGGCCCGCGTCCAGGACGTGGGTGATCCCAGTGCGCCTCGGCTTGACCGCACGTTCCGGAAGGTCCAGGAAAGTGGGACGCGGCATAACTGCTATGCTAAACGTCCCTCTACTTTAGTGCAAGAAATGGGTGGGATCGGGTGGTGCGGAACGGACGGATGGGGCGGCGGGGGACACGCGGCGAAACGGGCGGACCGGGTGGTGGGGAAGCGGTGAGAAACAGGCGGACCGGGTGGCGCGAAACAGGCGGACGCGGTGGCACGGCGGGTGGCGGGCGGCACGGCGAGTGGCACGGCGGGTGGCGCGGTGGCGTGGAGACGTGTGGCGAGGTGAGGCGAGCGGGAGGGGCCTGTGACGACGGCTGATCTGGCTGGACTGATCGAGCGGATCCGCAACAGCCCCGGAGTACGGGGCAAGGCTGCGATCGGGCTGGTCACCGACGTGTTCCAGGGCACAGACTGGGTCGCGGGGCCGGGGGACGACGGCGCGGTGGTGGACGATGACGGCCGGTCGCTGGTGGTCGGCGGCGAGGCCATACTCCCCTCGTTCGTGGCCGCCGACCCGTACGGGGCCGGCATCGCGGCCGTGACCACCAACGTCAACGACCTGGCCGCGATGGGTGCCTGGCCGCTGGCCATCGTGGACACGGTGACCGGGCCCGAACCGGTGGCCCGGCGAGTGCTCGAGGGCATGCGCTGGGCCTCCGGGCTTTACCAGGTCCCGGTGGTGGGCGGGCATTTGACCGTCAACGCGGGGCCGCCGGCTCTGTCCGCGTTCGGCCTCGGGCGCAGCGAGCGCCCGCTGAGCGTCCTGGCCGCGCAGCCCGGGCAGACGCTGATGCTGGGCTGCTGCCTGGCCGGCCGGATGCGGCCGGACTACCCCTTCTTCCCCTCGTTCGACGAGCGCGGCGAACGACTCGGCGGGGACGTGCGACTGCTGGCCGAGGGCGCCGCCAGCGGCTGGGCGGTAGCGGCCAAGGACGTGAGCATGGCCGGGGTGGTCGGCTCGCTGGCCATGCTGCTGGAGTGCAACCGGCTCGGGGTGACCGTGGATCTGGATGCTATGCCGGTCCCCGGCGGCGTGGCCCTGGGCGACTGGCTGCTGTGCTTCCCCTGCTATGCGTTCCTGCTGTGCGTCCCGGCCGAACGGGAAGCGGACTGCGCGGCGGCGTTCGCCGGGCGCGGGCTGACCGCGGCGCCGGTGGGCAAGCTGGATGACACTGGGCTGCTCCGGCTGAGCTTGGGTGGTCAGATCGCTACCGCCTTCGACCTGACTCGGGAGTCGGTGACCAATCTGGATCCGGTGGCCACCGTTAATTAAGGTACGAGGGATCCGGTTAGCCAGGAGCGCTGAGCGCGATCACCATGCGCCAGTGGTCGATGCCGGCGTAGAGCACCGGCGGGCCGGTCCGCCGCCAGCCGAGCCGCTGGAAGAACGGGACGTTGGCCGGCTGGATGAACGCCTCCATCTGACGGCCGCCGCGGGCCCCGGCCGCGGCCACCGCGAAGCGCACCAGCGGGCCGCCGAGGCCGTGCTGGCGGTGCCCGGTCAGCACGGCGAGCCTGTCGCCCTTCCACTGGCCGTGCGGGCTGGCCAGCGGATAGAGCCGCACGGTGCCGCAGATGACGTCGCCGGCCAGGCCGACCACGTGGATGGTGGCCGGGTCGTCGTCGTGCACGTCGCGGTCGCCACCCTCGGCCGCCCCGGCGCGGAACAGCCCTTGCTCGGCCACGAAGACCTGGCGCCTGATGCGGAAGTGCTCGGCCAGTTCGGCGGCCGACGCGGCTGGCCTGCAGGCCAGCCCCGGCCCGGCCGGCGCCTCAGCCGGTGCCGACGATCGGGAGGTAGGTCCGCTCACTGGGTTCGCCGCCCCCTTCCAGCAGGCTCATGCCCGAGCAGGCCTGGCAGCGGGCGCAGCCGGCGGCCACCCCCTGGGCCCCCAGACCCCGGGCCCGCAGGTACGGCGTGACCCGCCGGTAGATCGCCTCGGCGTAGCCGGGCGACGGCGCCGGGAGCTGCTCCATGAGGCTGCCGACGGTCGGGCGCAGCGGCACCACGAACGGGTAGACGCCGATGTCGATGGCGCGCTTGCACCCCTCGACGGTCACGTCTGGATCCTCGCCCATGCCGAGGATCACGTACGTGGACACCTGGCCTTCGCCGAACGCGGCCACGGCCCGCTCCCAGGCCTTGAAGTAGCCGTCGATCCCGGTCCTGGCCTTGGCCGGGGCGACCCGGGCCAGCACGGCCGGGTCGAAGGACTCGACGTGGATGCCCACCGACTCGATGCCCATCGCCGCGACCTGGTCGATGACGTCGAGGTCGCGGGGCGGCTCGAACTGGACCTCCACCGGCAGGCCGGCCTCCCGGCGGATCGCCTCGCCGCAGCGCCCGACGTACAGCGCGCCCTTGTCCGGGGTGGCCGTGGTCCCGGTGGTGAGCGTGGCGTCCACGGCCCCGTCCAGGTCCCTGGCCGCGATGGCGACCTCGGCCAGCATCTCCGGGGTCTTCTTGGCGATCGTCCGGCCGCCCGCCAGGCTCACGCCGATACCGCAGAACGTGCACTGGTCGGCGTTGCCCCAGTAGGCGCAGGTCTGGATGACTGTGCTGGCCACCGAGTCCAGGTGCAGCAGCGCGATCTTCCAGTACGGGATGCCGTCGGCGGTCTGCAGGTCGTAGTAGCGCGGGCGGCGCAGCGGCTCCGCCGTGGCCAGCCGGTCGTCGCCCAGGTAGATGCCCCAGCCGTCGTCCTCGGCCCGCAGCACATAGGGCGACGTCTCGGCGTACTCGGCGCCGGTGGGCACGGTCGCGGCCACGCCGTCGATCCACAGCATGCCGGCGTCGGCCGGGCCCGCCCCGCCCTGGCGCCGTTCCATCGGCACCTCGGTGCGCATGCCGTACCCCTGCAAGGCCGCGATCAGGTGCGCGATCCTGTCCGGCTCACCCGGGGACCGCTGCCTGACCGCGGTGGCCGTGACCTGCCCCGCATCGGACCGACCCATATCGCCTCTTTTCATCGGCCCGGGGCGGGAGATGAACCGGCTCAGCCCCGGAAGCCTTCTTCATGCGACATGAACATTTACCATCCTTGATAACCCGTGGCCCCGCGGCGGGGCAACCCCTTGACCGGATTTGGTCTCGCCGTCTCCGGTTGAGACGGGCTAGCCAGGCTGTTCGCGGAGCCGGCCGAGGGCTTCGTCGCACGCGGCCGAGCTGGTGTAGCTGCCGATCGGGTCGCCGATGGCCAGCCGCCCGGTGCCGGGCTCGAGCTGAGCGGAGTCGAGCCGCCAGATCGAGCCGCTGAGCGTCTCGTCTGGCTCGATCGCGATCAGGACGGCCCGCCCGCTGGGTACATGCGCCTCGACCCGCTGGTAGGGCAAGTAGGGAGCCCGGGACACGTCGCCGATCTCCTCGACCACGATCCAGCCACCGGGGCCGCCGCGGGCCTCGTCGAACCTGGCCCGGCGGGCGGCGGTGACCGCCACGGCCACGAGTTCGCGGTACCGCATGGCGCAGGCCGCGGCGGCGATGAGTGCGAGGCGGGGGCCCGCCGCGGTGGCGCCCAGGTCACCGGCCTGCGCCACCTCGGCGGCCAGCTCACCGCCCCGGCCGGACGCGGCCAGCAGCGCGGGGATGTCCGTGCAGTCGGCGCGGAGCCTGCCGACCAGCGCCTGGATCAGCCGCAGCGACCGCTCGTATTCCTCCGGCCTGGCCATGACCAGAGGAAACAGCTTGGCCTCGGCCTCGTCCCAGGCCCGCAGGGTGGCCGCGGGCACCGGCCCCGATCCCGGGGTTCCCTGGCCGGCGGCGGCGCCAGGCGGCACCGGCCCGGCTGGATCTTCGGCGCCTGAACGGCCGTACCCAGAAGCCCGATCAGCCATTGCGTCCCTCGCCGGTCATGTTTACTATTCTAAACGTTACGTCACCTATACGACTCGTCATCGCGTCGACCACAGCCGATCGGCAGGAATCATGACGAAGACCGCCGTGATCGCCCTCGGGGGCAATGCTTTCACCCTGCCTGGGATGGCGGGGAGCTGCGATGAGCTGCTGACCAGCGCCGCCGCGATGGCCGCCTGCGTCAATGAGGTCATCGAGGCCGGCTGGCGCGTGCTGATCGTACATGGCAACGGCCCGCAGGTCGGCAACCTGGCGCTGCAGCAGGAGGCCACCCGCATGGTGCCGGCCCAGCCGCTGGCGGTGCTCGGCGCCATGACCCAGGGCCAGCTCGGCAGCATCATCGCCCGCTCGATCGACAGGCTGCGCGGCCCGGGCAGTGCGGCCGCCCTGGTCACGCACATCGCGGTGGATCCGGCCGACCCCGCGTTCGGGGCGCCGACCAAGCCGATCGGGCCGTTCTTCGAGCGGGACGAGGCCGAGCGGCTGGCGGCCGAGCGCGGCTGGCAGGTGCAGCCCGACTCCGGCCGCGGCTACCGGCGCGTGGTCGCCTCGCCCCGGCCGGCCGCGATCGTGGAGATCGACGCGATCAGGGCGCTGCTGGACGGCGGGCTGCTGGTGATCGCGGCCGGCGGCGGCGGCATCCCGGTGATCGGGGGGCCGGGCGATCGTGGCTACGCCGACGCGGTGATCGACAAGGACCGGGCCGCCCGGCTGCTGGCCACCAACCTGGGCGCGCAGGCGCTGCTGCTGGTCACCGCCGTCGACCAGGTCATGGTGGACTTCGGCACGCCGCACCAGTCGGCGCTGGTCGATATCAGCGCCGCCGAGGCCGCCCGCCACCTGGCCGAAGGCCAGTTCCCACCGGGGAGCATGGGCCCGAAGGTCGAGGCCGCGCTGGAGTTCCTCGCCGACGGCGGTGAGCAGGTGGTGATCACGAGCCCGGGGTTGCTGGCCGGGACGCTGACCGGAACCGGCGACCGCCGGGGCACCAGGATCGAGCCGAGCAGGCCCCGAGCGGGACGCAGCGGGTGAGCACCGCCAGGCTGCGCGTCTTCGCGGGCGCCTACCGGGACTCGCTGCTGCTGCTGAGCGCGACCAGGTCGATGCGGGCGGCGGACGGGGTCGAATGGGGCGCCGCGGTGATGGCTACCGAGGCCAACGTGGCCGATCTCGGCTCGGCCGGGTTCGGTGTGGCCGAACTCGAATCCGCGGACGCCAACGACCTGGTGCTGGCGGTTCGCGCGGCTGGGGTTGAGTCGGCCGAGGCAGCCCTTGACCAGGGGCACACCGTGCTGTTCGCCGAGGCCGGGCGGGACGAGGGGCCTGGACCTGACGGGCAACCGCCGCGGACCGTGGACGGAGCCGCCGCCCGACTGTCCGGCGCCAACGTCGCGATCGTGTCGGTGCCGGGCCAGTACGCCGCGCTGGCCGCACACCAGGCCCTGACCAGCGGGCTGCACGTCCTGCTGTTCAGCGACAACGTGTCCGCCGCCGACGAGGTCGCGCTCAAGGAGCGGGCCAGCGGGCTCGGCCTGCTGGTGATGGGCCCCGGCGCGGGCACCGCCGTGCTCGGCGGGGTCGGCCTGGGCTTCGCCAACGCGGTGCGGCTGGGCCAGGTGGGCGTGGTGGCCGCGGCCGGTACCGGCGCCCAGGAGGTGATGACCCTCCTGGATCACTGGGACATCGGCGTCTCCCAGGTGATCGGGGTGGGGGGCCGGGACCTGTCGGCCGCCGTCGGCGGGCTGATGGCCGCCGACGCGGTGCGGGCGCTGGACCGCGACCCGGGCACGGACGCGATCTTGCTGGTCTCCAAGCCGCCGGACCCGGACGTGGCCGCCAGAGTGGTGGCCGAGGCCAGGCACAAGCCGGTGGTCGCCGCGTGCGTGGGCATGCCGGCCGATGTCTCGCTGGCAGGCGCCAGCCTGGCCAGGACCCTGGAGGAGGGTGCGGCGGCGGTGGCCGAGCGGCTCGGCCGGGCCGTGCCCGACCTGGCCGACGGGCTGACGGCCGCCGCGGCGCGGGTGGCCGGGCCGCTGGCGGTGGGCCGCACGGCGGTGCGCGGGTTCTTCTCCGGCGGGACGCTGTGCTACGAGGCGCAGGTGATACTGCGCGACGAACTCGGCGACGTGTACTCGAACATTCCGCTGGACTCCGGGCACGGGCTGGCCGCCCTGGGGGGCTGGCCCGGCGAGGCGGGCGGGGCGACCGGGGTGCACGTCTGCCTGGACCTGGGCGAGGAGGAGTACACCCTGGGCCGGCCGCACCCGATGATCGATCCGGCCGCGCGGCGGGAGATCCTGGCGGAGCAGGCGCTGGCGCCCGACATCGCGGTGGTGCTGCTTGACGTGGTGCTCGGCTACGGATCGCACCCGGACCCGGCCGGCGAGATCACGGACATCTGCGCCGACATCGTGGCCGACGGGGCCGCGGTGGTCGCCTACGTGCTGGGCACGAAGGCGGATCCACAGGGCTACCAAGCGCAGCGGGCCAAGCTGGCCGAGGCCGGCGTGATCGTGACCCCGACCGCGGCCAGGGCCGCGTGGACCGCCGCCGCGATCGCCGCCCGCCGCCCCGAGGTGGCCGGGCGGGGCTTGGGGGGAGGACAGCCATGACTGTCCCGGTGGCGCTGGTCACCTACTCGGTGAAACCCCGCGGCGGCGTGGTGCACACGCTCGCGCTGGCCGAGGCGCTGTACGAGCGCGGTTACCCGGTGCGGGTCTTCGCCCTCGGCGACCCGGCGGTGGGCTTCTACCGGCCGGTGCGAGCGCCGGTGACGATCATCCCGGCCCCGCCGGCGCTGCCGACGCTGGAGGAGCGGGTGTTCGCCAGCCTCGACGCGCTGGCCGGCGGGCTGGCCGGCCAGGTCGCCTCGTACCCGATCCTGCACACCCAGGACTGCATCTCGGCCCGCGCCGCCGCCCGGATCAGGGCTGGGGCCAGCCGAGCCGGGGCCGGCCGGGCCGGGGACCCTCGGCCGCTGGTGATCAGGACCGTGCACCACGTGGACGATTTCACCAGCCCCTCCCTCATCGAATGCCAGCGCCAGGCGATACTCGAGCCCGACGTGGTGCTGGTGGTCAGCGCGCACTGGCGCGGGCTGCTGGCCGCCGACTACGGGGTGGACGCCGCGATCGTGCCCAACGGGGTGGACGTGGCCAGGTTCGCCTCCGCCGACCCGGCGCGGGCGGCCGCGCTGCGCCGCGAGGCCGGCGCTGAGGGCCGGCCGCTCATCCTGGCCGTCGGCGGCATCGAGCCGCGCAAGGGCAGCGACACGCTGATGCGGGCGGTCGCCGCCCTGCGCCTGTCCGGACGCGACCCGGTGCTGGGGCGCGACCCGGTGCTGGCTGTCGTGGGCGGCCACTCGTTCCAGGACTACCGCGCCTACCGGGAGCGGGTGCTGGCCATGCTGCCAGACCTGAACCTGCGGCTCGGCGCCGATGTGGTGCAACTCGGCACGGTGCCGGACGCCGACCTGCCGGCCTGGTACGCCGCGGCCGACGTGCTGGCGTTCCCGTCCACCAAGGAAGGCTGGGGCCTGGCCGTGCTGGAGGCGATGGCCGCCGGGCTGCCGGTGGTCACCTCCGACCTGCCGGTCTTCGGCGAGTACCTGACAGCGGGCCGGGACGCGCTGATGGTGCCGACCGGGGACGCGGACGCGCTCGCCGCGGCGCTCGCGGCGGTGCTCGACGACCAGGAACTGGCGGCCAAACTGGCGGCCGCAGGGCGTGCGGTGTGCGAGCGGTTCACCTGGGCGCGGGCGGCCCGCGAGCACGAGGCCGTGTACGCCTCGGCCCCGGCCGCGGTGCCCGGCGGCGCCACCGGGCGATGAGGCCCCTATTTCGCGGTTGCCACCCTTAGTGACCGAAATCCTGTTACCCGTGAGTCCTATCATCCGGTGAGTCGTTAACACACGAGTACTGGAGGGGTGCATGGGACGCTGGGCGGGCACGATGGGCAGGACCGGCGGGATAGCGCTGGTGACCGGTGGGCTGCTGCTGGCTGGCTCGGGACTGGCCGGGGCGGCGACGCCGTCCAGCGTGGTGCAGGTGCCTGACCTGGCGGGCTACCACTTTACGGCGGGCACGTCGGTCACGTCGCTCACCGTCAAGGGCAGCATCACGATGCCGGCCGTCACCTGCGGCACGAACGGCGGCGTGTTCGTTCCCGAGGTCGAGGTCCGGTATTACGTGGGCACCAACCTGGAGACGGCGTCGGCCAGCTTCGGTATCACGTGTGTCTCCGGCATCGCGATCTATGGCCACCCCAGCCTCCAGGTCGACGCGAAGACCAAGCAGGGCTCGCAACAGCTCGCGGCCGGGGATACGGTCGGGATCACGGTCAAGATCAGCGCGGCCGGGGGCAGCGTCCAGGTCGCCGACTCCTCGGCTGGTTCGTCCACGCTCGCGGGCACCGGCGGCCAGCCTTCCGACGTGCGGTACGCAGTCGTACTGCCCTCACCGCCGGCCTACAACCCGGTGAAGTTCACCGACTGCAAGGTCAACGGCCAGAACCTGGCCAGCTACAACCCCGACGGCTGGGACGCCGTGAACGACTCCGGCCAGATCACCGGGGAACTGTCGGCGATCAGCGGCGGAACCGCCTTCACCGTCAGCCCCTGAGCGGTCCCGGCCTGCCTGGACGCTCATTCCCCGAAGGCCTTTCCGCTGGCCCCGGGAAACCCTAGGGCCCGACGCGCGGGGGTCGCGCCGGGCCCGTTCAGGTTGAGCATCGTTGGACTGCCGCGCCATGGATAACGCAGACCGGGTCCAGCCGGCTCAGCAGACCGGGTTCAGCCGGCCTCAGCAGCCGGGTCCGGCCGGCGTCAGTGGATGATCGGCCTGCCGAGCGGCAGCGGCTTGCCGCCGGTGGCCGCCGCGGTCTGGCCGAAGAAGCAGTAGACGCCGAGCGTCGCGAAGATGATCGCGAAGACGCCGGCCGTCTTCAGGTCGCCGGTCGAGGCCGAGCTGACGCCGAGCAGCACGAAGAGCAGGGCCAGGTCGACGAACGTGAAGATAGCCGTGAAGACCAGCGGCAATCGCAGCGTGGCCAGGGTGAGCATCACGATGGCGATCAGCCAGGCGGTCAGGAACATCTCCTCGGTGCCGACCACCGCCGTGGCGGTGACACCGAACCAGGCGTGGGTCAGGCCGAGCACCAGGATGGCGAAGCTCGACCAGAAGCCTGCGAAGATGCCGAACACGCTGGCCACCGCGCTCTGGCCGACGGCGATCGCCCAGAACGTCGTGATGAACAGGCCCGCCGCCGTCGCCGCCATGATGATCGGCAGCGGGGCGCCGAGCAGACCGCCCGGTACCTGACCCACCAGGGTCAGGCCGAGCGCGTAGGACCCAACGACAAAGGTGGGCAGTCCCAGCATCATCGGGTCGCCTGCCATCAGTCCAGTGACGGCCGGCGCGGCCGCTTCCTGTGTGGCGGCAGAGCCTTCAACCGCGGTCATACGGTCCTCCTTGGGGCCCGGGAGTCGGCAGTCCACTCCTTTCCTGGCCGGAAAGACGCCCTGCGGCCGGTCTTGCTTGGCCGGAAAGACGCCCTACGGTCGGGCGTGGACCTGTTAATCCGTGTGTACCGCTCCCGCCCGCGGGCGCTCTTCTCAGTTTGAGCCACACGTGTCCAGACAGCCCGATCCAGCGCGCGTTAAGGCAGCTCAGGGCGCGGTCGACCCGCCCGCTGACAATTCAGGACGATCAGGTCCCGGGCGTGACGATCCCGTACTCGTGGATCTTCCGGTAAATGGTCGCGCGGGACATTCCTAGCGATTCGGCCGCTTTGACCTTATTGCCCTTATAGTCCAGCAGGCTTTGCACGATCGCGTCCCGCTCCATCGATTCGAGCGGGCTGAGCAGCCTGCGGCTGACCGTCCAGCACTCCGGCGGCAGGTCGGCCGGGGTGATCATCCCGGTGCGCCGGTGCTGCACCACCTTGCGCAGCACCTGCCAGAGCTGCTCGGTGTTGCCCGGCCAGTTCGACCGCAGCAGCAACTGCATGGCCTCGGACGAGCAGACCAGGCGCGGGTACTGGTTGAGCTTGGCGATGAAGAACGGCACCAGCTCGTGCAGGTCCTCGATGTGGTGCCGCAGCGGCGGCACCTCCACCGTGCTGGGGAAGAACCTGAGCAGGTCGGCCAGCCCGCCGGTCGCGGATCGCTTGCTGAGCGTGACCGCCACCCAGAGGGCACGCTCCCGGCCGGCCGCCACGGTCTCCTGCAGCGCGGCCGACAGCGCGTGCAGGCGCCGGGCGCTGAGCTTGTCCACGTGCCTGATGACCAGGCAGCCGGTGCCGTCCAGCAGTTCACGGCGGGCCGTCACCTGCCAGTCCTGGTCGGCCGCGGCGGCGGCGTCGATCACATGGAACCGGCGGGCCGGGTTGCGCCGCTGGTGCACGGCCCGCAGCAGGGCCAGCTTGCCGACCCCGGACTCGCCTTCCAGCGCCAGCCACTCCCCCGCCGCGTAGACGCCGTCGACCTGCTGGCTGGCGCGCAGCCACAGCGGGCCCGAGCCGACCAGGCCGGGCAGGAACATCTGCTGCTTGGGCGGGGCCGTCTCGGCGGTCGCCCGGCTGGCCGCCTCGACCAGCTTGACATGAACGACGCCACCGGCCAGCCGGTCGTCGGCCCGCACCGGCCTGCAGTACATCCTGGCCCTGGCCCCGGTGGGCAGCTCGGCCACCAGCGTGACCGGGTGCCTGCTGCCCAGCGCCTCGACGGCCCGAGCCAGCAGCACGCCCTGGTCGCTGGGGTCGAGCACCTGCCGGGCGTGGTCGTTCATCATCACGACCTCGCCGTTGAGGGCCAGCACGATGCCGGCGTTGCGGCGGCAGGCGCGCAGGTACTCCTGCAGCAGTTCGAGCTCGCGGCCGCTGCTGTCGTTGAGCAGTGCCTGGGTGATCTGGTCGGCGGTGGTCTTGGCCAGCGTCACCAGCAGCCGGTCGGCGTCCTTGCGCCAGCAGGTCAGGTCCACCGCGCCGAGCGTCACGCCGGAGATCGGGTGCTTGATCGGCACCCCGGCGCAGGCCAGGTTCTCCAGGTTCTCCGCGTAGTGCTCGTGCCCGAACACTTGCATCGGCCGGCCGCCCTCCAGCGCGGTGCCGATGCCGTTGGTGCCCACCGACTCCTCGGAGTAGCTGAACCCGGGGGCCAGGGACACGCTGTCCAGATGCCGGTCGAGCTCGTGGTCGGCGGCCAGCCTGGACAGCACCACGCCGGAGGCGTCGGTGAGGATCACGCTGATCGGCTGGCCCTCCAGGTGCTCGCGCAGGCTGCGCAGCACCGGCATGGCACTGCGGGTCAGCCGGGTGTCCAGGTCCGGATCGCCGGTGTAGGACAGGTCGATGTGATCGGCGGCCACGTGCCAGCGCCGCGAGCGCCACCAGGACGCCAGGATCGTGTCGCGGACCCGGCTGGCCTCGACGGTCTCGAAGGTCAGGAAGCGTTGCCGCGCCTCAGCCAGCCCTTCGCCGTCGGCCGTGGACGGAGCGTTTACCGTTTGCGGCGACATACCGCCTCCTCGCCTCCCGATGTCACTCCAGCGGACTAGGGCAGCCCGCGCCGTGGCGTCTGGGCATCCGTCCTACTTCCAAAGTAAATGCGGCGTTACATGGGGCTGTCTCATGTTGAGACCGCCGTTTTGCGCCCAACGTTTTTTGATGCGTCGGCTAGGAGGTGCCCGATGGAGCAACCCGGCGCACGCCGTTTGGAGACTTTTAACCCTTGGAGCATCGTCAATGTGGTATTCCACCACCTGGCCGACCAGGGACTACATCCGATTCTCGGAGATGCGGGCGACCCAGGGGAGCCCGCCGCGCAATTGCTTAGATGTCTGGGGATAGAGCCAGCGCCCGAAGGGAACATCGAGATCTCACGGGATGTACGCGACCATCTCGCCGAGATCCGCACAGCGATGTTCGGGGACGGCCCCGATGAGGGCTGAACCCGCCCTGACACCGGGCTGGCCCGGTGCTGCCGCGCTGGCGTCGGCTGTCTCATGTTGAGAGCCACATTACGTCCCCCGCGAGGTTCGATTCCAGTCGAGACCTTCCGCCGTGCGCGGATAAATATGCGCTCGTCTGTGGCCTAGACGGGGCGCTGCGCGGGCGAAGAAAACAAGGCTGCTGGAGGCCGACCATTCGGCCCGAACGAAGGGAAAGGGTGACAAATTGAGTCGCCAAAGCGTGGCTAAGGCCCATCAGAAGATCCAGGAGCTGTCCTGGGAACCGATGTACCACGAGCCGGTCGCACAGTACGGAACGGACTACACGTTCCGTAAGGCCGACAAGAAGGACCCGCTCAAGCAGGTCCTGCGGTCCTACTTCCCCATGCAGGAAGAGAAGGACCACCGCGTCTACGGCGCCCAGGACGGGGCCATCCGCGGCAACATGGTCCGCCAGGTGCAAGAGCGGTGGCTGGAGTGGCAGAAGCTCTTCCTGAGCATCATTCCGCTGCCCGAAGTCTCCGCCGCGCGAGCAATGCCCCTTTTGTTCCGCACGGTGCCGAACCCCGAGCTGCACAACGGCCAGGCGATCCAGATGATCGACGAGGTACGCCACTCGACGATCCAGCAGAACCTCAAGCGCCTGTACATGAACAACTACATCGACCCGGCGGGCTTCAACAACAGCCTCCGGAACTTCCACAACGACTACTGCGGCACGATCGGCCGCCAGTTCGCCGAGGGCTTCATCACCGGTGACGCCATCACCGCCGCGAGCATCTACCTGACCATCGTGGCCGAGACGGCGTTCACGAACACCCTGTTCGTGGCCATGCCGGCCGAGGCCGCCGCCAACGGCGACTACCTGCTGCCGACCGTGTTCCACTCGGTGCAGTCCGACGAGTCCAGGCACATCAGCAACGGCTACGCCACCCTGCTGATGGCGCTGGCCGACGAGTCCAACCACCAGTTGCTCGAGCGCGACCTGCGCTACGCGTGGTGGAACAACCACCGCGTGGTGGACGCGGCCATCGGCACGTTCATCGAGTACGGCACCAAGGACCGGCGCAAGGACCGCGAGTCCTACGCCGAGATGTGGCGCCGCTGGATCTACGACGACTACTACCGCAGCTACCTCGTGCCGCTGGAGAAGTACGGCCTGGTCATCCCGCACGACCTCATCGAGGAAGCGTGGAACCAGATCTGGAACAAGGGCTACGTGCACGAGGTCGCCCAGTTCTTCGCCACCGGCTGGCTTGCCAACTACTGGCGGATCGACCCGATGACCGACAAGGACTTCGAGTGGTTCGAGTACAAGTACCCGGGCTGGTACGACAAGTACGGCAAGTGGTGGGAGAACTACAACCGCCTGTCTAAGCCGAACGGGCACCACCCGATCGTCGCCGAGAACGTCGACTACGTGTACCCGCACCGCTGCTGGACCTGCATGGTCCCGTGCCTGGTCCGCGAGGACATGGTGGTGGACCAGGTCGACGGCCAGTGGCGCACCTACTGCCACGAGGAATGCCGCTGGACCGACGCGGTGGCCTTCCGGCCCACCTACCAGGGCCGCGAGACCCCGAACATGGGCCAGCTCATCGGCAAGCGCGAGTGGGAGACGCTGTACCACGGCTGGAACTGGGCCGATGTCGTGTCCGACATGGGCTACGTCCGCGACGACGGCAAGACGATGGTCGCGCAGCCGCACCTCGACCTCGACGACCCGAAGAAGCTGTGGACGCTCGACCACCTGCGCCGCATGCCCGAGGTGCAGTCGCCCAACGTGCTGCTCAACCAGATGAGCGACGCCGAGCGCGCCGCGTTCGTGGCCGACTACAACCGCCAGGGCCCCGCCGGGCGTCCCGCCCCCGCCGCCAGCTAGAGACCAAGGTCTTTAGTCCGAACGGTTCCGTGTTTCACCGGACCGGCCCCGCCCAGTGCTAGTGGGCGGGGCCGGCGAGGGGAGCTTATAAGGGGTAGGCAGTGAGCGAAAAGCACAAGGTGCGCTTCGAACCCGTCGGCATCGAGATCGACGTCGACGAGAACCAGACCATCCTGCGGGCCGCGGCCGAGCAGGGGATCATGCTCATGCACGGCTGCAAGGAAGGCCAGTGCGCCTCGTGCAAGTCGTTCATCCTCGACGGCGACGACATCGAGCACGACCGGTACTCCACGTTCGCGCTGCCCGACTACGAGAAGGAGGAAGGCTACACCCTGCTGTGCAGGGCGCACGCGTACGAGGACGTCACGATCGAGCTGCTCAACTACGACGAGGACATGATCCGCTCCGGCCTGCCGATCCAGGAGGCCGTCGTCGAGGTCGTGTCCAACGACAACGTCAC
>DATAWQ010000073.1:0-38458 GCA_036267135.1 Streptosporangiaceae bacterium
TTGGGCGGCGCGGCCGGTCAGGGTGAGCGCGGCGGACAGTTCGTCGGCGACGTACTCACAGCCGGAGCCGGGCAGCCCATCGGCGGGGTAGCGGCGGGCCAGTTCGGCGACCGCGGCCAGTTCCCGGCCGGTGGCCCAGGAAGTGATCCGCCGCCAGGCCCGGATCACCCCGACCAGGCAGTCACTATCAATCCCGCCCAGCCCACCCCGCACATCCCCAGCCACCCCACCCTGCGCATCCTGGCCCAGCCCGCCGTGCGTATCCCCGGCCAGCCCGCCGTGCGTATCCCCGGCCAGCTCGCTGTGCATGTGCTCGGCTAGGCCGTTGTGGGCGTCTTCGGCTAGCCCGGCCAGGGTCACGCCTGGTGGCATCAGGTCCAGCAGGTCACCCTGGCCGAAGCCGAACCCGGGCCCGCCCAGCGTCGGTGGCACCGGCGTCGGGAACCCGTCCGGCGGCACGATCCCCTCCGGCCAGGCGGCCGGGACCAGCACCGGCGGGGTGATCAGGGGCTGCAGGTCTTCCTCGGTGAGCCCGGCCAGCTCGGGTGGCCGGTCGGTGCCGGGGTCGGGGGCCTGGGCCGAGCACCACCAGCCCTCCGGCGGCACGAACTCCCCAGCCGGCGGAGGCACCCAGTCGGCTGCGGCCTCATCGGTGGGGGTGCGGGTGTGAGCGGGCGGGATGTCATCAGCTTGACCGCCGCCCTCGATCGTGATCGCGGGTTCGGTGCCGTCAGTGTCACGAGACAGGATGCCGATCGGTGGTGAGACCTCGGTGGGCGGAAATCCCTGCGTGGTGAGCGAGGCCTGGAAGGCGGCCAGCAGCACTCCCTGGCCCTCGGGCTGAGGCGGGCCGGGTGGCCGGGCACCTGCGCTCATCGCTCACCTCCGTCTATCGACGAGCAGTGATTCTTTTCATCGAGACTACTCGAATATTATATCAGCCAAACTCCGTTATCTTCAACATCCATAGATTAAAAATTCGATTCAGCGAGCTATGCAGGCGGATGGGTGGCGTGGCGGAAGGGGGAGGGACAGGCTGCTGAGCGGACGGGCGGAGCGGGCCGGATGGGGGGCAGCGTAGGCGACGGGTGGGAGGTCGGGAGGGGCTGTGGGGCAGGCGGGTGGAGTGCGCCGAGGCGGGACGGCCGGTTCTGCAGACCCTTCCGCACGTCAAACCGAACCCGGTTCGGTTGGCTGGGATCGGGTCCAAGTATGCTCCCGGTCATGAAACTCAACGAAACCGCAGCGATCATCTCCGGGGGAGCCAGCGGCCTCGGTGAGGCAACGGCGCGCGAGTTGGCCTCCGCGGGATCCAGGGTGGTCTTGGCCGACCTGAACGAAGAACGCGGCAAGACGATCGCCAGCGAGCTCGGTGGCCTGTTCGTCAGGACCGACGTCTCCGACGAGCAGTCGGTCCAGGCCGCGGTGGAGGCGGCGGCGGGCCTCGGTGTGCCGCTGCGGGTCGCGGTGAGCTGTGCGGGCATCGGCTGGGCCGCCCGGACGGTGGCTCGCGATGGCACGCCGCATGACCTGGGTGCCTACCGCAAGGTTATCGACGTCAACCTGATTGGCACGTTCAATCTGATGCGGATCGCCGCGGCGGCGATCGCGCGTACCGAGCCGGTCGACGCGGACGGCCAGCGCGGCGTGATCATCAACACCGCCTCGGTGGCCGGGATCGAGGGCCAGACCGGCCAGATCGCCTACTCGGCGTCCAAGGGCGGCATCATCGGCATGACCGTGCCCGCGGCGCGCGACCTCGGGGCCATCGGTACCCGGGTCAACACGATCGCGCCCGGCATCATTGACACGCCGATTTACGGCGCCGGCGCGGCCAGCGAGGAGTTCAAGCAGAAGCTGATCGGCCCGGTGGCGTTTCCCAAGCGGCTGGGCACCGCGGCGGAGTTCGCCCACCTGGTCCGCGCGCTGATCGAGAACGACTACATGAACGCCGAGGTCGTGCGCTTCGACGGCGGCATCAGGTTCCAGCCGAAGTAAGGGGGGTGGCCAGCATGGCGGACGAGGTTCTGGTCGAGGTCGACGACACGGTCGCGGTCATCACGATCAACCGTCCCGAGGTGAGGAACGCGGTCAACGGCGCGGTCTCGGCCGGCATCGCCGCGGCCATCGAGGATCTGGACGCCCGCGACGACGTCAGGGTGCTCATACTCACCGGCGCGGGCGGCACGTTCAGCGCGGGCATGGACCTCAAGGGGTTCCTGACCGGTGACAACCCGCTGGCCGGTGGCCGGGGGTTCGGCGGCATGACCGAGCGGCCGCCGGCCAAGCCGGTGATCGCCGCGGTCGAGGGCTACGCGCTGGCCGGCGGCTTCGAGCTCGTGCTCGCGTGCGACCTGATCGTCGCCAGCGAGGAGGCCAAGTTCGGCCTGCCCGAGGTTACCCGCGGCCTGGCCGCGGGCGCCGGCGGCCTGCTGCGGCTGCACCAGCGCATCCCTTACTACCGGGCCATGCAGATGGTGCTGACCGGCGAGCGGGTGCCCGCCGCCGAATTGCACGAGGCCGGGCTGATCAGCCGGGTGGTGCCCGCCGGGCAGGCACTGACGGCCGCGCGCGAGCTGGCCGGCCGGGTGGCGGCCAACGCGCCGCTGGCCGTGGTGGCCTCCAAACGGGTCGTGGTCGAGTCCACGGACTGGCCGTCCGGCGAGGAATACGCCAGGCAGGGCGAGATCATCACGCCGGTGTTCGGGTCCAAGGACGCGATGGAGGGGGCCGCCTCGTTCGCCGAAAAACGCCCGCCGGTCTGGCGCGGCGAGTAGCGCCCAGGCGGGCGCTGGCGGGCCGCCGACCGGGCCAAAATCGGCTGGCGGTGGGCGTGCGGGTGACCACGACTGGCTGAGCTGGCAGTTTGGCTGGGGACTGGCCCGTAGGATCGGAGGGCAGACGAGCCCTGCGATCGCCTGAGGACACGATGAGCGGAATATCCGGGTGCTTGGCCCTCGAACCGGGAGCCGAGCCCGACGAGGGCTGGGTGCGGGCCGCCACCGACCGCATCGCGCATCGTGGACCGGATGACGACGGCTTCTACGCCGACGAGCGCATCGCCCTGGGCGCCAGGCGGCTGGCGGTCATCGACCTCAGCTCCGGCGGCCACCAGCCCATCTGCTCGTCCGACGGCCGGTACTGGATGGTCTACGACGGCGAGATCTACAACTACCTGGAGCTGGCCGCAAGCCTGCAGGCCCGCGGCGTCGCGCTGCGCACCAACTCCGACGCCGAGGTCCTGCTCGAGACGTTCGCGCTGCTCGGCCGGGACGTGGTGCGCAGGCTCCGTGGCATGTTCGCGTTCGCTATCTGGGACACCTGGAAGGGCCAGCTCTTCTGCGCCAGGGACCCGTTCGGCGTCAAGCCGCTCTATTACGCCGTGGGCGAGCCAGCCATCAGGCCAGGCACGGCCGGCGGGCTTGTGCTGCGTTTCGCCTCCGAGCGCAAGGCGCTGGCGGGGCCCGGCGAGCTGACCTCGGTCGACCCCGACGTGCTGCGCAGGTACCTGGCCTTCCAGTACGTGCCGGCGCCCGCGACCATGACCTCGCCGGCCTGGGTGCTGCCGCCGGGTCACGGCATGATCGTCCGCCCCGGCCGTCCGGTCAACGTCTACCGGTACTGGCGGGCCGAGCTGCGCGCGGCCAGAGGCCCGTCCGTGGAGACGCCAGCCAGGATCATCGACGTGATGCGGGATTCGGTCGCGGTGCACCTGCGCGGCGACGCCCCGGTCGGGGCGTTCCTGTCCGGCGGGATCGACTCCGCCGCCCTCAGCGCGCTGGCCGCCGAGCACCAGCCCGGCCTGCTCACCTTCACGGTGGGGTTCGACCGGGACGGCTACAGCGAGATCGACCAGGCGCAGCAGACCGCGGCGGCGGTGGGCGTGAAGTCCGTGCCCTACGTGGTGACCGCGGACGAGTTCTTCGCCGAGCTGCCCCGGATCATCTGGCACCTCGACGACCCGATGGCCGACGCGGCCGCCGTGCCGATCTGGTTCGCCGCCAGGGAGGCGAGCAAACACGTCAAGGTGGTGCTGTCCGGTGAGGGCGCGGATGAGCTCTTCGGCGGCTACCCGATCTACCACCAGTCCAGCGTGGTCCGCGCGGGCGGCCAGCTCCCGCAGTGGGGGCGGGCGCCGCTGCAGCGGGCCGCCGCCATGCTGCCGGAGGGGGTCAAGGGCAAGGGCCTGCTCGAACGGGCCGCCACCCCGCTGGGGCGGCGTTACATCGGGCACGCCCACCTGTTCACCGACGAGCAGGCCGCGCTGGTGCTCGGGCCGGGCCGGGCCAGCCCGTACGAGGTGACCGACCCCGTCTACCGGCAGGCCGCGGAGGCCGGCCTCGACGACGTCTCCACCATGCAGCTCGTGGACATCAACACCTGGCTGGCCGGCGATGTCCTGGTCAAGGCGGACCGGATGACGATGGCCCACAGCGTGGAACTGCGCGTCCCATTCCTCGATCGTGAGGTCATGGCCGTCGCGTCGCGGCTTTCGCGCGAGGAGAAGACCGCGGGCGGCACCACCAAGTTCGCGCTGCGCGAGGCCATGGGCGAGGTGCTCCCGCAGGCTGTCGCCGAACGCCCGAGGCTCGGGCTGGCCGTGCCGGTCGGGCCCTGGCTGGCCGGTGAGTGGCACGGCTTCGCCGAAGACCTGCTGCGCGCCGCACAGACCGACCGGTGGGTCGATCGCGAGGCGGCGCTTGACCTCCTGCGCCGCTACCATGCAGGCGAGCCCGATGTGACCTGGCACCAGGTGTGGGCCCTGATGGTGTTCTCGATCTGGCATCAAATCTACGTCGAGCGCGTGT
The DNA here is from genome assembly GCA_036267135.1 of Streptosporangiaceae bacterium. Taxonomy (GTDB): domain Bacteria; phylum Actinomycetota; class Actinomycetes; order Streptosporangiales; family Streptosporangiaceae; genus PALSA-505. Next base: position 4,809 of record DATAWQ010000073.1, read on the forward strand.
ACGATCCAGTGCTCCTCGGGTGGCAGCCTGCCGCCCGTTGACGCCCACCGGTTAAGGGGATTCAGCGAGGTGGCAGCTCCGCGCGTCAGCGTCGTCGTGCCGTTCTACAACAACGCCGAAACGCTCGCCGACTGCCTGACGTCCATCGCGGACCAGACCATGACCGGCCTCGAGGTCCTCATGGTGGACGACGGGTCCACCGACGCCAGTCCCGAGATCGCCCGAGCCCAGGCGGCGGCCGACCCGAGGTTCACCCTGGTGCAGGTGCCGCACGGCGGCAGCCCCGGCTATACCCGCAACCGCGGCATCGAACGTGCCACCGCGGAGTTCCTGGCGTTCGTCGACGCCGACGACATGATCCCGCCTAACGCCTACGAGATACTCCTGCACACGCTGGAGAAGTCGGGCTCCGACATCGTGTCGGGCAACGTGCTGCGGATGGGCCAGGACGGTTACAAGCAATCCGGGCTGCACGCACAGGCGATCAAGGCCAGGGCCATCGGCACCCACATCACCAGGACGCCGTCGCTGCTCTACGACATCTCGGTGTGGAACAAGCTCTTCAGGAAGAAGTTCTGGGACGACCAGGAGCTGCGCTTCCCCGAGGGCGTGGTCTGGGAGGACCTGCAGCTCATGACCCGGGCCCACGTGCTGGCCAGGGCGGTCGACGTCGTCACCGACGTCATCTATTACTGGCGGCAGCGGGGCCAAGGCCAGCTTTCCATCACGCAGAGCCGCACCAACATCACCAACCTGCGCGACCGCGTCACCGCGTTCAGCAACATCGACGCCTTTCTGGCCGAGCGGAAACTGGCCAGGCTGCTGCGGCTGCACCAGCGCAAGGCGCTGGTGAACGACCTGTGGATGTACGTCAAGGACCTGTACAAGGTGAGCGACGCCTACCAGCAGGAGTTCATCGACCTGGTCGACTCCTACCTGGCCCAGGTCAGGCGGCCGGTGTTCCGCACGCTGCCCGCCACCCACAAGCTCGCCTACCACCTCGCCCGCGTCCGGGATCAAGCCAGGCTGCTCGAATTGGTGACCTGGCTGCTGGAGCAGCCGGTGCAGACGATTCCGGTGGTCAGGACGCTCGGCAGGCTCCGGGCCGACCTGCCGTGGCGCACCGACCGGGCCGCCCACATCCCGGGCCGGGTCTACAAGCCGTACTGGCGGGACCTCGACCCGCACGTACAGGTGCAGAGCGCGGGCTGGCAGGAAGGCCGCCTGGTCGTATCCGGCTGCGCCTACGTGCCGTCCATCGACATCGGCAAGCGCAGGCACGCCAGCAAGATCGTCGTCTTGCGGCCGAGGACCAGGCTGCGCCCCCCCGTCGTGGTGCGGGCCCGCTCCGTGCGGTACCCCGAGGCGACCGCCTTGTCCCGGCAGGAGCGCTACAGCTACGAGTGGTCGGGCTTCCAGTTCGAGCTCAACCCGCGCAGGTTCAGGATCGCCGGACGCTGGCTGACCGGAGACTGGGACGCCTTCGTCCTGGTCAGGGGGCACGGTGTGTGGCGGCCCGCGCGGATCCACACCCCGGTGCCCGGCCCGGCCGAGCGGCCAGGCTTCTTCCAGGCGGCCCCGGCGGTGCGGGTGCGTCCTGAGTGGGTGGGGCGCCAACTCCACGTGCGGGTGGCGGTGACCCCGGCCCGGCTCGCCGCCGTCGAGATGGACGGCGCGAACCTCATGGTCGAGGTCGACTGCGACCGGCCCGCGGGGGCGTCAGACCAGCCGGGGCCGGACGGAGAGCTGATCCTCGTCCGCGAGGGCGGTGCCACCACACGTTACTTCGCCGCCCGGCACGTCTCGTCGTCCGGCCCGGTGACCCGGCTGCGGGCCTCGATTCCGGTCGGCCGCCTCCCCGTGAGCATCGACCCAGCCGACCCGGCCAACGTGAACCCGGCCAGCACACCCGAAGACAGCACCGGCGACGACAGCACGGACGGCGACGGCACCGCCTGGGCCGTGTTCCTGAAGCTGGCGGGCGGCGGCCGCATGCGGGTGGCGTTCCCGGCCGACCCGGCCGACCTGGCCGAGGCCGGCTACCCGGACGGCGCGCGGGAAGTGGCGGTGTCGAGGTCCCGGTACGGCGACGTGGTGATCACCGAGGAACCCGTACCGGCCGTGATCGAGGAACAGGCCTGGTCGGCCGAGGGCAGGCTGCTGCTCACCGGCCGTTACCCCGCTCCGCCCGGGCAGGCCGCCGTGGCGATGCTCCGGCACCGCGAATCCAGCGATCAGCACGTCGTGCCGCTGCGCCGCGACGGCGAGCGGTTCTCGCTCGACGTCGACGTTCCGGCCCTGCCTGCGTTCGGGTGGCGGCGGCCGCTGCGCGACGGCATCTGGGACATCTCGGCGGAAACCGGCGACGGCGCCGCGCGGCCGGTGCCGCTGCGGTTCGACCACGCGGGTCTTGACCGGATCGCGCCGGGCCAGGCGGCCCCGGGCGGGAAGCTGTACACGTTCACCACCACGGGCTACGACGCTCCCATCCTCATCGCCGAACCCAAGCTGCGCGAGGCCGAGCTGGGCAACTACAACCAGCGGCGGCTGCGCGAGACGCGCTACCCGGCCCAGCGCAAGCTGCCGCTGCGCGATGCGGTCCTGTTCGCGAGCTGGAACGGCAGCCAGTGCGCGGACAACCCGCTCGGCATCGCCGAGGAACTGCGGCGCCGCGGTGACCGGCGCGAGCGCGTCTGGGTGGTGGACGACTGGGCCGTCCCGGTGCCCGCGGGTGACACCGCGGTGCTGGCCGGCACCGAGGAGTACTACGAGGCGCTGGCGCGGTGCCGGCACGTGATCTCCAACGACGGCCTGCCCGGCTACTACCACAAGCGCGATGGCCAGATCTACGTGCAGACCTGGCACGGGACGCCGCTGAAGAAGATCGGGTTCGACATCGAGCGGCCGCAGTTCGCCGCCGGGACCGCCTACTTCGGGCACCTGGCGCAGGATGTGGCGAAGTGGGATCTTCTGCTCTCGCAGAACCCGTTCAGCACGCCCATCTTCCGCCGGGCGTTTCGATTCGACGGCGAGATCTGCGAGTACGGCTACCCGCGCAACGACCTGCTCAGCCGCGACGACCCGGCGGCGGCCGCCCGGGTCAGGGAAAGGCTCGGGCTGCCCGAAGGCAAGCGCGTGGTGCTGTACGCGCCGACCTGGCGGGACAACCAGTTCTACGCGTCCGGGCGGTACCGGTTCGATCTGCGCCTGGACACCGAGCAGGCCTGGCGCGCGCTGGGCGAGGATCACGTGTTCCTGATCAGGGGGCACTACCGCCTAGCCGATGACGTCCCGGGCGGTATGCGGCCCGGCTTCGCGGTCAACGTCACCGGCTACCCGGACATCAGTGAACTGCTCCTGATCAGCGACGTCCTGATCACGGACTACTCGGCCGTGATGTTCGACTTCGCCCGCACCGGCAAGCCGATCCTGCTGTTCACCTACGACCTGGACGACTACCGCGACATCCTGCGCGGCCTCAACTTCGATCTCGCGGCCGAGGCGCCTGGCCCGCTGCTGGCCAGCTCCGGCGAGGTGATCGACGCGGTCAGGGACGTCGACGCGGTGGCGGCCAGCTACCGCGGCCGGTACGAGACCTTCGCCGCCAGGTACTGCGCGCTGGACGACGGGAAGGCAGCGGCCAGGGTCTGCGACCGGCTGTTCGGTTCCTGACCGGCCGCGGTCAGCCGGAGGCCGCCGCCAGGCCGCGTCGCACCGCGGACATCGCCAGCCGGTCGCGCAGCCGCCCGCGGCCGAGGTGCAGCCGGGCGGCCACCATGCCGATCGGCATGCCCGTGATCTCCGCTATCTCCCGGTAGCAGTACCCCTCGACGTCGGCGAGGTAGACCGCCAGCCTGAGATCTTCGGGCAGGTCGCGCAGGGCGCGCGCAATGTCGGAGTCCGGCAGTCTGTCCAGGGCATGCGCCTCGGTGCTCGCCATCGTCGCTCCAGCCTGGTTGAACGCTCCTAACCTATAGACGCTTCCGGAGGGCAAAACAGCCAAAAAAATTTAGTCACAATTTCGCGACATGCCGCGTCAAGAGTGTTTTACCTGAATTAACGGTGGCCACCGGACCGTGCAGCGGTTGGCTGCCGGGTGTCCAGCAGGCAGAGCCCAGGGACGGGGAGGCGTTCCATCTCCCTGGGCTCGAACTTCGTGAGCCCCCCGGCGTAGGTGCGGCCCTGGGCCACGGTCACGGCCGTGCGCAGGTGGGCGGCGAGGCGGTCCATGAGGTCCGGCCCGATGGGCTCGCGCGGGTACAGGCCGTGCGCGATGTTGATGTGCCGCGCGGCCACGTCGTTCCTGACGAAGGCGGGCGGGCGCCTGGCCATATAGGTGGCCAGGATCGGGGCCGGCTCGCGGAGCTGAACGCTCCACCAGGCCTTGCGGGCGGTGGCTACATATCCCCTGTGGACGTTCCGCCGCCTGGCCTCGTCCAGGAACCGCAGCACAACCTCGCGATCGGGCCGGTCCAGCGTGTCGAGGTCCACGGGCAGATCTATGACCACCCGCAGTGGTCCGGCGTCACGCAGCCGGTCGCCGGCCTCGAACAGTTCCTTGGCCCTGGTCACCGCGCGGTACAGCACCGCCGGCGGCAGCGCGGTCTGGTCCGGATGCGTCACCCAGACGCCGTTCGCCCCGGTGACCGCCCCGCGGTGGACGCGGAACAGTTCGCCGAGTTCCACATGCCCGGCCGGGAGCCTGGGCGTGGGCCTGGTCAGCACCGACCAGCGGCTGGTCCCCGCCAGACGCTGCCGCGCGATCCGGTGCCCACCGGGCAGACGGCCGAGGTCGCCCACGGACGCCACCCGCCGCACCGCGATCGCGGCCGGGCGTTCGCCCAGCCTGAAACAGGCGATCGCCCCGGTGGTGGTGGCGTCGGCGAACGGGGCCGACGCCGGCGCCAGGATGTGCAGGCTGGTGCCGCCCAGGTCGCCGAGCAGCAGGTCGCGGATCAGGCTCCCGTAGTTGACGTCCAGCCACTCCGCACTGGTGATGAAGGCACCGAGGTCGCCAGGGCGACCCTGGTCGGCGACGGCCAGGAAGAAGTGCGCGTGCAGGCCCGCCAGGCCGCTGGCGGTCAGATTGCGCGCTCTCGCGGTCTCGGCCAGCCATCTCTTCCACCGGGCCGGGATGTCGTGATGGCGGACGTAGGGCGGGTTGCCGAGGTACAGCGTGGGCCCGGCCACGGGGGGCAGCGCCAGCGCCCTGAAGTCCCCGACGACGACCCTGGCCCGGTGGCCCAGGCCCGCGGCGGCCAAGTTCGCCCTGGCCAGCAGGGCGGTCAGCGGATCGATCTCGGATCCGACCAGTTCCGCGCGGGGGAAACGGCGCCCGGCGGCCAGCAGGTAACGGCCCGAGCCCGCGCCGGGATCGACCACGCGGGCGACCGGCACACCCTGATCCTCGGCCCAGCCCACCATCGCCGCCACGATCGGGGCCGGCGTATAGGTCTGGCCGAGCGGCCTGCGCTGCCGCGGGGTCAGCAGACGGCCGAAGGCCTCGCCCAGCGGGTCCTCGCCCGCCTCGACCCGTTCCCGCAGCCCGCCGGCCAGCCCGCCAGCCGACCCGGAGAGCTGCGGCCACCCGCCGGGGGGGGACGGCACGAGCGCCGCCTCTGCCTCGCTCCAGCCCGCGACGTCCCGCGCGCCCAGTTCGATGGCCGCGCCGACGAGCTGGCCCAGCGTGCTCAGCCCGGCGTCAGGCACGTCAAATCCAGCTTGAGAACCACATCCTGGCCAGCCAGGAGGTGTACGGGACCACCTGCGCGGCCAGCACCGGGTACAGGTAGAAGAAGTTGACCAGCACGGCCAGCAGGTAGCCGCCGGTCACGGCGGCGCCCACGCCACGGCGCAGTGGTCCCGCGCGAGCGGGTCCGATGAGCAGGCCCAGGCACAGCGTGATGGACAGCACGATGAACGGGTCGAAGGCCACGGCGTAGAAGTAGAACTTGGTCCTGGACAGGTACAGGAACCACGGCAGGATGCCGGCCAGGAAGCTCAGCACGACCGCGCCCGCGCGCCAGTCCCGCTGGGTCAGCCACCACGCGGCGCAGATGAGCAGGGTGGCGATCGACACCCACCAGATCATGGGCGTGCCGATGGCCAGCACCTCTTGTGAGCAGTTCTGCACGTGGCAGCCGTTGTGGCCGAGTTTGGGCGCCGCGTAAGAGAACGAGACCGGCCTGCTGATCACCATCCAGGTCCACGGCTGCGACTCGTACGGGTGACGCGTGGTCAGCGTGTCGTCGAAGTGCAGCATCGCGCGGTTGTACTGATACAGCGAGACGAGCGCGGACCACACCGGAATGTGGTCGCCTCGCAGCGCGGCCCAGTTCCTGTCGTAGCCGGAGCTGCTGAACAGCCAGGGGCTCCAGGCGAGTATGTAGCTGACGAGCGGGACCGCGGCCAGTGAGGCGAGCACCCCGCGGCCGTCCCGCACCAGCCCGCCGTAGAGCCAGCGGGGCACCCCGGCCGCCCGCCGCGCGCCGAGATCCCAGGCCAGGACCAGCCCGCCGAACGCCGGGATGTACCAGACGCCGTTCCACTTCGACGCGGTGGCGAGCCCGATGCAGACGCCGGCCAGCACCCGCCACCAGCGCACGCCGAGCCGCGGGCCGGCCTCGTCCGGCCGCGGGCGGGCCTGCATCGCGCCGGCCAGCCGGGCTCGGCTGTGGTCGCGGTCGATCAGCAGGCAGCCGAACGCGGCCAGGATCCAGAACATCACGAAGATGTCCAGCAAGGCGGTGCGGCTCATCACGAACTCGAGGCCGTCCAGCGCCAGCAGCAGGCCCGCGGCACAGCCGAGCAGCGTGGACCTGGTCATCCGGCGGGCGATCCGCGCTGTCATCAGGATGGACAGCGAGCCTGCCACCGCGACCGCGAAGCGCCACCCGAACGGGTGGACCCCGAACAGCCACTCGCCCGCCGCGATCATGACCTTGCCGAACTCCGGGTGCGCGACGAACTCCCCACCCTTGGTGAAGATGTGGGTGTCGCCGCGCTGCAGCAGCAGGTTGCGCTTGGCGATGTAGTTGTGCTCGGACCCGTACCGCAGTATGCCGAGTGCGTCGGGCACGTAGTAGGTCTCGTCGAAGACGATCGCCGGCGGCACGCTGAGCCGGTAAAACCGCAGGTAGCTGCCGAACGCGGTGACCAGCAGCGGTCCCAGCCAGCCCCAGACCCGGCTGCCGGGGATCGGCGGCGAGAGCCTGGCGGCGAGCGCCGATAGCTGCGGGTGCCGTTGCGTCGTGGCCGCTTCCGCCGGGGATGTCGTCATCGGTTGCCATCGTATTGGGGCAGGGACGCTAGCGTGAGTCCCGGAATGAAAGCTGGAATGAAAGACACCCACCCAGGGATCCTGACGATCGCGGCGGCCCCGATCGGCTGCCTGGACGACGCGTCGCCGAGGCTGGCCGCCGCGCTGGCCCAGGCGCAGATCATCGCGGCCGAGGACACCAGGCGGCTGCGCCGGCTGGCCGCGGGCCTCGGCGTCCCGCTCACCGCCACCGTGGTGTCCTACTACGACGCCGTGGAGCAGCGCCGGGTCGCCGGGCTGGCCGGGGAACTGGCCGCGGGCCGTGACGTGCTGCTGGTCACCGACGCTGGCCTGCCGGGGGTCAGCGACCCCGGGTACCGGCTGGTGGCCGCGGCGGTGGCGGCCGGGGTCAGGGTCAGCGTGCTGCCGGGACCGTCGGCCGTGACCGCCGCGCTGGCCGTGTCCGGGCTGCCCAGCGACAGGTTCTGTTTCGAAGGGTTCCCGCCGCGCCGCGCCGGTGAACGAGCGCGGCGCCTCGCCGAACTGGCCACCGAGCCGCGGACGATGGTGTTCTTCGAATCGCCGCGCCGGCTCGCGGCCACCCTGGCCGAGCTCGCCGCGGCGTTCGGGGCCGGGCGGCCGGCGGTGGTCTGCCGCGAGCTGACCAAGACGCACGAGGAGGTCCGCCGCGGCCCGCTGGCCGAGCTGGCGCAGTGGGCCGAGGAGGGGGTGCGCGGGGAGGTCACCTTGGTGCTGGCGGGCGCACCCGCCAGCACCGGCGACCCGGCGGATCTGGACGCCGCCGCCGACGAGGTCGCCGCGCTGGTCGCGGGCGGCACGTCCCGCAAGGACGCCGTCGCCTCGGTCGCGGCCGCCCGCGGGCTGCGCAGACGCGCGCTGTACGAGATCGCGGTTAGTGGCGGCCAGCATGGTCATCTTCCGGTCAACTCACCGTCGGCAGGCCGTAACCTGGACGCCGGGCCGGACGGCCCCGAGGAGAAGACGTGGAACTGACCGTGCTCATGCCGTGCCTCAACGAGGCCGAAACGGTCGCCACCTGTGTGCGCAAGGCGGCCACCTTCCTGGACGCCCACGGTGTGGACGGCGAGGTCCTCATCGCGGACAACGGCAGCACCGACGGCAGCCAGGACCTGGCCCGTGCGGCGGGCGCCCGGGTGGTGTCGATCCGCGAGCCGGGCTACGGCAACGCGCTGATGGGTGGGATCCGGGCGGCCAGCGGCCGCTTCGTCATCATGGGCGACGCGGACGACAGCTACGACTTCACCGCGCTCATGCCGTTCGTGCAGGCTCTGCGCGACGGCTCGGACCTGGTGATGGGCAACAGGTTCGCCGGCGGCATCGCCCCCGGCGCCATGCGCCCGCTGCACCGCTACCTCGGCAACCCGGTGCTGAGCTTCGTCGGCCGGCTGTTCTTCGGCAGCAAGATCGGCGACTTCCACTGCGGGCTGCGCGGGTTCCGCCGCGATCGCGTGCTCGGTCTTGGCCTGCAGGCCAGCGGCATGGAGTTCGCCAGCGAGATGGTGGTCAAGGCCACCCTGGCCGGGCAGCGGATCACCGAGGTGCCGACCACGCTGGCCCCCGACGGCCGGAGCCGGCCCCCGCACCTGCGAAGCTGGCGCGACGGCTGGCGGCACCTGCGGTTCCTGCTGCTGTTCAGCCCCCGCTGGCTGTTCCTCATCCCCGGGCTGGCGCTGCTGGTGGTCGGCCTGGTGATCGGGGTGGCGGTGGCGCCCAGGCCGTTCAGCGTGGGCACCGTCCATTTCGACGTGGACACCCTCGTCGCGGCCGCGGCGATGGTGATCATCGGCTTCCAGGCGGTCCTGTTCGCGCTGTTCACCAAGGTCTACGCCAGCGCCGAGGGATTCTTGCCCGAGGACCGCTGGCCGCAGCGGGTGCTGCGGACCTGGACGCTGGAGCGCGGCCTGGTGGTCGGCGGGCTGCTCGGACTGGCTGGCCTGGTCGGCACGATCACCTCGCTCATCGACTGGCAGCAGCACAAGTTCGGGTCGCTGGACCCCATCCACGTGCTGCGGCTCATGATCCCGTCGGCGACCGCGCTGATCGTGAGCTGCCAGGCCATCTTCGGCACGTTCTTCCTGAGCATCCTGGCCATCAAGCGCAGCAAGCATCCGGGCGAGGCGCTGGCTGACGGCGAGCCGGCCGACGGCCAGCATCGGGCCCAGGAGACCGCCCGGGGCCAATAGGCTCTGCCTATGTCTTCGAGTCGTCACATCCTGTCCGCTCCGGCCTGGCCTTACGCCAACGGCCCCCGCCATATCGGCCACGTGTCCGGGTTCGGGCTGCCGTGCGACATGTTCAGCCGATACCAGCGAATGGCCGGGAACCGGGTGCTGATGGTGAGCGGCACCGACGAGCACGGGACACCGATCCAGGTGCAGGCCGACGCGGAGGGCGTGTCCGCCCGCGAGCTGGCCGACCGCTACAACCGGGTCATCGCCGAGGACCTGACCAGCCTGGGCATGTCCTATGACCTGTTCACCCGGACCACCACGCTCAACCACTACGCCACGACCCAGGAGATCTTCACCGGCCTCTACAACAACGGCTACATCTTCGCCAAGACCGCGATGGGCGCGATCTCGCCGTCCACCGGCCGCACCCTGCCCGACCGCTACATCGAAGGCACGTGCCCGATCTGCGGGTACGACGGCGCGCGGGGCGACCAGTGCGACAACTGCGGCAACCAGCTCGACCCCATCGACCTGATCAACCCGCGGTCGCGGATCAACGGCGAGACCCCCAAGTTCGTGGAGACCGAGCACTTCTTCTTCGACCTGCCCGCCTTCACCGAGACGCTCGGTTCCTGGCTGCAGTCCAAGAGCGGGCTGTGGCGCCCCAACGTGCTGAAGTTCTCGCTCAACCTGCTGGACGACCTGAAGCCACGGGCCTACACACGCGACTTCGACTGGGGCGTCCCGGTGCCGCTGGACGGCTGGCGGGACCGGCCGGACAAGCGGATCTACGTCTGGTTCGACGCGGTGGTCGGCTACCTGTCGGCTTCCATCGAGTGGGCCCGCCGCTCCGGCGACCCGGACGCCTGGCGGGCCTGGTGGCAGTCGCCGGACGCGGAGTCCTACTACTTCATGGGCAAGGACAACATCGTCTTCCACGCCGAGATCTGGCCGGCCATGCTGTTCGGCTACAGCGGCCAGGGCGACCGGGGTGGCACGCCGGGCTCACTAGGCGTGCTGAACCGGCCGACCGAGGTGGTGGCCAGCGAGTACCTCACGATGGAGGGCCGCAAGTTCTCCTCGTCCCGCAACGTGGTCATCTACGTGCGGGACTTCCTGGAGCGCTACGACGTGGACGCGCTGCGGTACTACGTGGCCGTGGCCGGGCCTGAGAGCCAGGACACCGACTTCACCTGGGCCGAGTTCGTCCGGCGCAACAACGACGAACTGGTCGCCAACTGGGGGAACCTGGTGAACCGGTCGGTCTCGTTCGCGGCCCGCAACATCGGGTCGATCCCGCCCCCCGGCACGCTGACCGCCGACGATCAGGCCATACTCGAGCGGTCCAGGCAGGCCTTCGACGTGGTCGCCGAGCCGCTGGGGCGGTCCCGGTTCAAGGCGGCCATCGCCGCGGCCATGCGGACCACTTCCGAAGCCAACAAGTACCTGTCCGACCAGGCGCCCTGGAAGCTGCGGGAGACCGACCCGGAGCGGATGCGCACCATCTGCCACGTCGCCCTGCAACTGGTGGACGACGCCAAGACCCTGTTCAGCCCGTTCCTGCCGCGCTCGTCCCAGCGGGTCTACGAGATGCTCGGCGGCACCGGCGAGTGGTCGGGTATGCCGCGGATCGACGAGGTGGACGAGGAAGGCGGCCCGTCCTACCCGGTCATCACCGGCGACTACGACGTGGCCGCCCGCTGGGAACACACCCCGATCAAGCCGGGCACCCCGTTGCAGCCGCCGTCGCCGTTGTTCGCCAAGCTGGCCCCATCGGTGGTGGACGAGGAACTGGCGCGGCTGGAGAACGTGTGAGCCCCCCACCCGCCTCCCCTGCCCGCCACATGGGACCGACGCCAGCCCCGGACATCGTGCTGCCCGCCGAGGCGCTGGACAGTCACTGCCACCTGGAGATGATCGACGAGCCGGTGGAGCAGGTGCTGACCGACGCGCGTTCGGCCGGCATCAGGCGCGTGGTGACCATCGGGACCGACGTGGACTCCTCGCGGTGGGCCGCGGACTGTGCCTCCGTGCATGCCGACGTCTACGCCGCGGTGGCCATCCATCCGACCGAGGTTGAGGCGGCGGCGGCCCGGGCCGCGGACAGCCCGGACCAGATCGCCGCGGCCACCGACGCCGTGCTGGCGCAGATCGAAGCGCTCGCGGCCGCGCCCAAGGTCAGGGCCATCGGCGAAACCGGCCTGGACTACCACTGGGACCGGGCCGCACCCAAGGTGCAGCAGGAGTGGTTCCGCGCGCACATCGAGATCGCCAAACGGGTGGGCAAGGCGCTGGTCATTCACGACAGGGACGCGCACGAGGATGTGCTGCGCATCCTGGAGGAGCAGGGCCCGCCCGAGCAGGTCGTCTTCCACTGCTTCTCCGGCGACGCGGCGATGGCCAGGCGGTGCGCCGAGGCCGGGTACGTGATGAGTTTCGCCGGCAACGTGACGTTCGCGAACGCCCAGCCACTGCGGGACGCGGCCGTGGCCGCCCCGGCCCACCTGCTGCTGGCCGAGACCGACGCGCCGTTCCTGACCCCGGTGCCGCACCGGGGCAAGCGCAACGCGCCCTGGCTGACCGCGCACACCCTGCGCACGCTGGCCGAAGTGAAAGGCATGGACCTGGCCGAGCTGTGCCACCAGGTCACCACGACCGCCGAGCGCGTCTTCGGCCCGTGGTGACCAGGTACCGGTGACCATGGCCCAGCCGGAGCCAGCACCGTCACCGCCAGCACAGGCCAGGCTGCTGGGGGCGTCCGACGTGCGCGCGATCGCCGCCCGCCTGGACCTGCGGCCGACCAAGCGGCTTGGCCAGAACTTCGTCATCGACCCGGGCACGCCGCGGCGGATCGTGACGCTGGCCGGCGTGCGGCCGGACGAGCATGTGCTCGAGGTCGGCCCCGGGCTCGGCTCGCTGACCCTGGCGCTGCTGCCCGCCGCCCGCCGGGTGCTGGCCATCGAGATCGACCCGGTGCTGGCGGCCGAACTGCCGCACACGGTCGCGGCCATGGCCCCCGCGCTGGCGAGCCGGCTGGAGGTGGTGACGGCCGACGCCGCGCAGGTCGGTGCGCTGCCCGGCGAGCCACCCACCGTCTTGGTCGCCAATCTGCCCTACAACGCGGCCGTGCCGGTGCTGCTGCACCTGCTGGCCACCGTCCCCACGCTGGCGCGCGGCGTGGTCATGGTGCAGGCCGAGGCGGCCGACCGGATGACCGCACCACCCGGCAACAGGACCTACGGCGTGCCGACGGTGAAGCTGGCCTGGTTCGCCGCGATGCGCCGGGCCGGGCCGGTGCCGCGCAGCGTGTTCTGGCCGGTGCCCAGGGTGGAGTCCGCGCTGGTCGCCTTCACCCGGCACGAGCCGCCAGAGCCACGGGTCAGCCTCGCTGACCTGTACGCCGTCATCGACGCCGCCTTCGCGCAGCGGCGGAAGATGCTCAGGTCGGCCCTGGCGGTCTGGGCTGGGTCGGCCGCGCAGGCCGACGCCATCCTGACCAGGGCTGGCGTGGATCCGGCCGCGAGAGCCGAATCGCTGACGGTCGAGAAGTTCGCCGCCATCGCCCAGGCCAGGCCGCGCTGACGCCCCGGCCCGCTGGGCCAAGGAAGACAGCCAGGGCGCGGGGTACGATCATGGCATCGTGACCGCTGTAACCGTGCGGGTGCCCGCCAAAATAAACCTCCAGCTATCCGTCGGGCCGGCCCGGCCGGATGGCTTCCATGAACTCGTCACGGTGTTCCACGCGGTGTCGCTCTACGACGAGGTGACGGTGATCGCCGCCGAGCGCGGCCGGGTCACCGTCGTCGGCGAGGGCGCGGACAGCGTGCCCAGCGACGACGGCAACCTGGCCATGCGGGCGGCGGCCGCGCTGGCCAAGGCGGCCGGCCTGCCACCGCGCCGCGGCCCGTGGGTGGTGTCCGAGGGTGCCCCCGACGGCGCCGGGCGGCCTGGCGTCGCCATCGAGATCAGGAAGCGGATACCGGTGGCGGCCGGGCTGGCCGGCGGCAGCGCGGACGCGGCGGCGGCCCTGGTGGCCTGCAACGAACTGTGGCAGGCGGGCCTCAGTCAGCAGGAGCTGGCCGAGGTGGCGGCGGGTATCGGCAGCGACGTGGCGTTTGCCCTGTTCGGCGGGACCTCGGTGGGCCAGGGACGGGGCGAGCGGCTGACCCCGGCGCTGGTGACCGGGCAGTACCACTGGGTGCTGGCCTTCTCGGCCGACGAGCTGCTCACCCCCGATGTCTACCAGGCCTGCGACCGGATCCGGGCCGCCCGCGGCATCACCGCGACCCCGCCGCGGCCCAGCGCGGAGCTGATGGCCGCGCTGCGCTCCGGCGACCCGGTCGAGGTCGGGCCGCTGCTCAGCAACGAGCTGCAGCCCGCCGCCATCTCGCTGCGCCCCGAATTGCGCCGCACGCTGGCGGTGGGGCGCGAGTACGGGGCGCTCGGCGCGGTGGTCTCCGGCTCCGGGCCCACCTGCGCGTTCCTGGCCACGGACGCGCAGAGCGCGGTGGACCTGGTCATCGCCCTGACCGGGGCCGGGGTGTGCCGGTCGGCCACCAGGGTGGTCGGCCCGGCCCAGGGTGCGGTGGTGGTCGGCGCTTCGGAGTTCAGCCGGTAGCTCCGGCGGAAATCCGGGTCAGCTCCGCATCGTCCCAGCGTCGAATGGCGCCAGCAGCACCCGGAGCAGCCCGGCCAGCACCTGCCGCTCGTCCTGGCCGAGCCCGGCCAGCAGCGCCTCCTCGCTGCCGAGCAGGTCGGCCAGGGCGGCGTCCACCCGGTCGCGGCCCTCGGTGGAGAGCACGACCAGCACGCCCCGCTTGTCCTGCGGATCCGGGTGCCTGCGGACCAGTCCCGCCTCGGCCAGCCGGTCGATCCGGTTCGTCATCGTTCCGGAGGTGACCAGCGTCGCGCGCAGCAGCGCGCCGGGGCTGAGCTGGTAGGGCGGTCCCTGGCGGCGCAGCGCGGACAGCACGTCGAACTCCCAGGACTCCAGCCCGCGGGCCGCGAACGCACTGCGGCGGGCCCGGTCCAGGTGCCGGGCCAGCCTGGAGATCCGGCTCAGCACCTGCAGCGGCTGCACGTCCAGGTCGGGACGCTCGGACCGCCACTCGGCGACCAGGTCGTCGACCTCGTCCCTGAGCTCTCCGGGCGGCTCCGTCATGATCCACATCATATCTCTTGACGTCAAGATGCCTCGTCGGGTACACAGGTATCGAGTAAGTATCTTGATGTCGAGATATGTATGAGTTCGAAGGGAGGGTGGGACGTCTGATGGTGATGGTGGGGGCCTGGAGGGGCTGCTGGGGCGGGGGGATGGCGAGCGGCAATGGAGAGTACCGATGGAAGTGGGGCGACGTCCAGCCGCGGGCCACGGCGGGACGCTGGCCGCGGGTAGGTGAGCCAGGCAGGAAGGTGATCGCATGTGGGACCCAGGGCAGTACCGGCGGTTCGGTGACGAGCGTTCCCGGCCGTTCTTCGACCTGGTGGGCCGGATCGGGGCCGACCAGCCGAACCTGGTGGCCGACCTGGGCTGCGGCCCTGGCGAGCTGACCGCCACGCTGGCCGAGCGCTGGCCGCGGGCCAGGGTGACCGGCGTAGACAGCTCCCCGGCCATGATCGAGACGGCCAGGAGCGAGATCGCCGAGGGCGAGGCGGCCGGGGGTGAGAGGGCCGGGAGTGAGAGGGCCGAGGGCGAGACGGCCATGATCGAGACGGCCTGGGGTGAGAGGGCCGAGGGTAAGAGGGCCATGATCGAGACGGCCTGGGGTGAGAGGAGCGGGGGTGAGAGGGCCAGGACCGAGACGGCGGGGGGTGAGACGCTTGGCGGCGAGACCCTCAGGGGCGGGCCGGGGCCGGGAGGCCGGGCGCGGGGGCGGCTCTCCTTCGAACTCGGCGACGTCACCGAGTGGGCGCCCGAGGCGCCCGTCGACGTCCTGGTGGCCAACGCCGTGCTGCAGTGGCTGCCCCGCCAGCTCGATGTGCTGGCCCGCTGGGCGGGCCTGCTCGCCGACGGCGGCTGGCTGGCCGTGCAGGCGCCGGGCAACTTCGACCAGCCCGGGCACGTGATCATGCGCGAAATCGCCGCCTCCGCACGGTGGGCGCCGCTGCTGGACGGCGTGGTGCTGAACCGGCAGGCCGCCGACCCCGGCGACTATCTGGACAAGCTGGCCGCGGCCGGCTGCCGGGTGGACGCCTGGGAGACCACCTACCTGCACGTGCTGCCCGGCGGCAACCCGGTGCTGGAGTGGTACAAGGGCACCGGGCTGCGCCCGGTCATCGATGCGCTGAGCCCGGACCTGGCCGAAGAGTTCCTGGCCGAGTACGGCGCCCGGGTGCGCGCCGCCTACCCGGCCAGGCCGTATGGCACCGTGCTGCCCTTCCGCCGGGTCTTCGTGGTGGCGCGGCGTCCCTAAGCACGGGGCCGCGTCAAGCCCGCTTGGCCTCGGTGACCTTGGCGGAGATCTGCGGGTGCGGGTCGAGCTGCGACAGCCCGTTCCAGGCCAGGTTGACCAGGTGCGCCGCCACCTCTTCGAGCTTGGGCTTGCGGGCGTCCAGCCACCACTGACCGGTCACCGCGACCATGCCGACCAGCATCTGCGCGTACATGGGCGCCAGCTTGGGGTCGTAACCGCGCTGGGTGAACACGTCACCGAGTATGTACTCGACCTGGCTGGCGATGTCGCTGATCAGGCTGCCGAACGTGCCGGCCCCCGAGGCGGGGTGCGAGTCCCGGACCAGGATGCGGAAGCCGTCGGCGTTGTCCTCGATGTAGCGCAGCAGCGCGATCGCGGCCCCTTCGAACTTCTCCCTGGTGTGGTCGCCGCCCAGGATCTGGGTGGCCATCGTCAGCAGCCGCCCGACCTCGCGGTCCACCACGACCGCGTAGAGCCCTTCTTTGCCGCCGAAGTGCTCGTACACCACGGGCTTGGACACACCGGCCCTGGCGGCGATCTCCTCGATCGAGGTGCCCTCGAAGCCCCGCTCGGCGAACAGGTGCCTGCCGATGCCGAGCAGTTGCTCCCTGCGCTCCTTGCCCGACATGCGGCGGCGGCTGGATCTAGGTCCCGGCTCGGTCACGCACCGACCTTACGCCCCAGGCTGCCTGGGTCAGGCCGCGGCGCGGTCGGCCGTCTCGGCGGTCTCGGCGGCACGGCGAGTCATCGCCCCGAGCGGCCTGCTGTCCTGGCCCAGTCGCTTCGCGGTGAGCCGGGTCTCATTGGGCCAGCGCACGTCGTGGGCCCAGCCCAGCTTCTCGAAGCACCAGATGAGCCGGGCGCTGATGTCGATCTGCCCCTTGAGCACACCGTGCCTGGCGCAGGTGGGGTCGGCGTGGTGCAGGTTGTGCCAGGACTCGCCGAACGACGCGATGGCCAGCCAGGCCACGTTCCTGGCCTTGTCCCTGGTCTCGAACTCCTCCTTGCCGAAGGTGTGGCAGATCGAGTTGATCGACCAGGTGACGTGCTGCAGCAGGGCAATGCGCACCAGCCCGGCCCAGAAGAACGCGGTGATCGCGCCGTGCAGCGACATCGACCACAGCCCCCCGGCCAGCGCGGGCAGCGCCAGCGACACACCGGCGAACACGGGGAACGACCGGGAAATCCGGCGGATGGCCGGATCGGCCAGCAGGTCGGGGCAGAACTTGGGCTGCGAGGTGCTGTCGCCTTCGAACAGCCAGCCCATGTGGGCGAAGCCGAGGCCCTTGGCCAGCGACTTCCAGTCCTCGCCGAACCGCCACGGCGAATGCGGGTCGCCCTCTTTGTCGCTGTACTTGTGGTGCCTGCGGTGGTCGGCCACCCAGTTCAGCACCGGCCCTTCGAAGGCCAGGCTGCCGGCCACCGCGAGTGCGATCCGCAGCGGGCGGTTGGCCTTGAACGACAGGTGGGTGAAGTAGCGGTGAAAGCCCGCGCTGATGCCCAGCCCGGAGACCACGTAGAAGACCAGCGCGATCACGATGTCGTGCCAGCCGAGCCCCCACCCCCAGGCGAACGGGGCGGCGGCCAGCAGGGCGAGCAGGGGGACGGTGACGAAGACGGCGACGAGGATCCGCTGGATCAGGCTGCCGGATCCGGGTTCGAGATCAGGCCGGCTGGCGGGCGCCGGCGCCGGCTCCGTACGGATGTCGGGTGGTGCGCTCATGTCGAACCTCACGGTGTCTCGGAAACACGGGGTCTCGGGAAGCAACGCTTACGTAACCGTAAGCTACGCTACCGTAGGTTACGCAAGGCCCAAGCCAAGATTTCAGGTATTTGTAGTGAGAGTCACACTCACCCGTAACCATCTCGTCTCACTATTTGAGACGTAATTGATTACCCTGCTTGCTTGGCGCGGAATTCTTGAACCCGTCGCGCGGGGCGGCTCCGCCGCCAGACGGGGGTGGCCCTGGCGTCGGAGCGGGGGCGCACGCTCCGAGGCCGCCCGTGGGCCGGTCGCCGGGTAAGGTTTGCCTCAGATCGCCCTTCCCGGGTCGTCTAGCCAGGCAGGACAACGGGTTTTGGTCCCGTCAACGAAGGTTCGAATCCTTCCCCGGGAGCTTCCTCCCACAACCCTCGGCCCGGCCCGGTCAAACCGCGGATCTGGGCCGTGTCCTGCGCCAAAGTGAGACCAGGCGGGAAGCTGGGCGTCTGGCCGACTCCGCATCCCGGCCAGCGACCGGACGGTATCCTGCGAGAGTCGGGGACGTTAAGAACGTGTCTCACCACAGCGCCAAATGAAGCAGCGCCAGATGAAGCACCGAGGGAGCCGTCCGGAGTGACCGAGATCTGCCCCGCAGCCGTGATCATCCTTGCTGCGGGCGAGGGCAGGCGGATGAAGTCCCGCACTCCCAAGGTCCTGCACACGCTGGGCGGCCGCAGCATGCTCGGGCACGTGCTGAGATCGGCCGCCGACCTGGATCCGGGCCAGCTCATCGTCGTGGTCGGCCAGGGCCGCCAGCAGGTGGCCGCGCACTTGGCCGAGCAGGCGCCGCACGCCCACGTGCCAGACCCCCGTGTAGTGGTGCAGCCCCGGCAGGAGGGCACGGGAAACGCGGTCCGCATCGCGCTGGAGGCCGTGGGCCAGATCCACGGGGTGGTCGTGGTGACGCTCGGCGACACCCCGCTGCTGCGCGGCGAGACGCTGGCCCGCCTGGTGGCCTCGCACCAGGCGCGGGAGAGCGCGGTCACCGTGCTCACTGCGCGGGTGCCCCAGCCCACCGGCTACGGCCGGATCGTGCTCGACTCCCGCGGCGAGCTCGCCGAGATCGTCGAGGAGACCGACGCCTCGCCGGAGCAGCGCACGATCGATGAGATCAACTCCGGGGTGTTCGCGTTCGACGGTGACCTGCTGGCCGACGCGGTCAAGCGGGTGGCCACCGACAACGCCAAGGGTGAGGAGTACCTCACCGACGTGGTCGCGATTCTGCGCGCCGACGGTCACCGGGCCGGGGTGGTCAGGACCGACGACCCCACCGAGGTCGAAGGAGTGAACGATCGCATCCAGCTCGCCAAGGCGCGGCGGCTGTACAACGACCGCGTGCTCGCACGCTGGATGCTCGCCGGGGTGACGATCTTCGACCCGGCCACGACCTGGATCGATGCCGACGTGCGGCTGGCCGCCGACGTCGAGATCGGCCCGGGCAGTCAGCTTCGAGGACGCACGACCATCGAAGCCGGGGCGCGGATCGGCCCCGGCTGCCTGCTGACGGACACCACGGTGGCCCGCGAGGCCAGCGTGACCCATTCCGTCTGCGTGTCGTCCCGGATCGGACCCGGTGCCCGGGTGGGCCCGTTCGCCGATCTGGGCCCAGGTTCTGAGGTGCCAGGCCACGAGGGAGCGCAGAGCGCGTGAGTGTCAATCCAGGGTCGGGATACCGGACCGGCGCCCCCCGGTTTCCGGCGGACAAGAGGCTGCTGCTGTTCTCCGGCCGGGCGCACCCGGGGCTGGCTCACGAGGTCGCGGGCCACCTGGGCATCGAGCCCACGCCGGCCAAGATCTCCGACTTCGCCAACGGCGAGATCTTCGTCAGATCGCTGGAGTCGGTCCGGGGCTGCGACACGTTCGTGCTGCAGAGTCACACGGCGCCGATCAACGAGTGGATCATGGAACAGCTCATCATGGTGGACGCGCTGAAGCGGGCCTCGGCGCGGCGCATCACCGTGGTGACCCCGTTCTACGGCTACGCGCGCCAGGACAAGAAGAGCCGCGGCCGTGAGCCGATCTCGGCCAGGCTCATGTCCGACCTGTTCGCCACCGCGGGAGCCGACCGGCTGATGGCCGTCGACCTGCACACCGCCCAGATCCAGGGCTTTTTCGACGGTCCCGTCGATCACCTGTTCGCGCTGCCGATCCTCGCCGATTACCTCGACGGCCGGGTGGACCTGCGGCAGGTCACGGTCGTCGCGCCGGACGCCGGCCGGGTGCGGGTGTGCGAACGGTGGACCGACCGGCTCGGCTGCCCGCTGGCCATCATCCACAAACGGCGCGACCCGGACGTGGCCAATCAGGTCAAGGTGCTCGAGGTCGTAGGCGACGTGGCGGGCCGCACCTGCCTGCTCGTCGACGACATGGTGGACACCGGGGCGACGATCGTGAACGCCGCGGAGGCGCTGTTCGAGCAGGGCGCCGACCAGGTCATCGTGGCCGCCACGCACGGGGTGCTGTCCGGCCACGCCACCGACAACCTGAAGAACTCCAGGATCAGCGAGATCATCGTCACCAACACGCTGCCGATCTCGCAGGAGAAGCGGATCGACAAGCTGACCGTGCTGTCCATCGCGCCGCTGCTGGCCCGGGCGATCAACGAGGTGTTCAGCGAGGGCTCCGTCACCAGCCTGTTCGACGGCCAGAGCTGAGCTGTCCGCGCGGGCCCGCCCGCGCGGCCGATCCGCTCCGGTGCGCAGCCGTTCAGGAAACCAGCAAGGCCGGCCGGGCCGGATCGTTACGCCGGACGCCCTGGCCAGCCATAGATCACGGTGACCGCTGTCTCCGCCCCCGAAAGCGTGACGGAGACGGCGGCCACCAGCCCCTCGCGCGATCCCGGGCCGCGCCTGTGTCAAAGGGCCTGGAATGACAGCCGGCGCTGCCTCGCGGGGATGCGATCGGAGCGGCTTCGAAATCAGCCCTTAGGATCTCCGATGCCGCACACGTCATGATTGACTGATGATTAAGCGCAAGCCGGACGGCCGAACGGGATGGTGAGGTGCGCTTTCAGGTCCTGGGACCGCTAGAGGTCTGGACCGGCGACGACTGGGCTTCCATCGGCGCCCCCAAGTGGCGGTCATTGCTGGCCGCCTTGCTCGTGAACGCTGGCCAGGTGGTGTCCACCGACCGGCTGATCACCGAGATCTGGAGCGACGAGCCGCCGCGCGGCGCCACCAACCTGGTCGCCGTCTACGCGCTCAAGCTGCGCCGGATGCTCGGCGACGACGACGGCAAGCTGCTGCGGCACCGGGCGCCCGGGTACCTGCTCGCGGTGGAACCCGAGGACGTGGACTCGCTGCGGTTCGGCGCGCTGGTGGCCTCGGGCCGACGGGCGCTGGCCACGCAGCAGCCCGAGCGCGCCGCCGCCCTGCTCACCGAGGCGCTCGGCCTGTGGCGGGGCCGCCCCTATATGGATGCGCGGGCGTCCGACCTGGTGGACGCCGAGGTGGAACGGCTCGAGGCGGCTCAGCTTGACGCGCTGGAGCTGAGCTTCGAGGCCGGGCTCGGCTGCGGGCAGCACGCCGAGGTCACTCCCGAGCTGTTCCGGCTGACCGCCGATCACCCGCTGCGCGAAGGGCTGTGGGGGTTGCTGATGCGGGCGCTGGACGCGGCCGGGCGGCACGCCGAGGCGCTGGCCGCCTACGCCAGGGCCAGGGAGATGATCGCGGACGAGCTTGGTGTGGACCCCGGTGAGGCGCTGCAGTCGCTGTACGAGGAGATTCTCACCGAGGAAGCGGCGCCGCATCCAGTCGTGGCATCGTCGCCGCCGATGCAGTTGCCCGCCGACATCGCCGACTTCACCGGCCGGGGTGAGGACGTTGACCGGCTGTGTGAGCTGGTCCCCGACGAAGCCGGTGACGGCGGGGCGGTCAAGATCGCCGCGGTGACCGGCGCGGGCGGGCTGGGCAAGACCACCCTGGCCGTGCACGTCGCACATCGGCTGCGCCCGCACTTTCCCGACGGTCAGGTCTATGTGAACCTGCTGGGCGCGAGCCCGCAGCCGCTGGCGCCCGGCGACGTGCTGGCCAGGTTCCTGCGTGAGCTCGGCGTGGGTGGTGCCCAGATTCCCGTGGACGAGGCCGAGCGGGCCGGCCTGCTGCGCACCCGGCTGACCGGGCGGCGGATACTCATGCTCCTAGACGATGCCAGGGACGCCGCGCAGGTTCGCCCGCTGCTGCCGGGCAGCGCATCCTGCACGGTGATCGTGACCACCCGCAACCGGCTTCCCGACCTGCCCGTCACGCGGCTGGTCGATCTGAATGTGCTGGGCGGCAAAGAGGCCCGTGCCCTGTTCACCAGCATCGTCGGGATCGGAAGGGCGAATGCCGAGGCCGCGGCGACCGACGAGGTGCTGACGGCCTGTGCCGGGCTGCCGCTCGCGATCAGGATCGCTGGCGCCAGGCTCGCTGCCCGGCAGAGCTGGACCGTCGCCGCGATGGCCAGCAGGCTGCACAGCGAGCAGCGGCGACTGGACGAGCTCAAGGCCGGCGACCTGGCCGTCCGCGCCACCTTCGAGGTGAGCTTCGCCAGCCTGCCCAGACCGGTCAGCACTGATCGCATCGATCCTGCCCGCGCGTTCCGGCTGCTTGGGCTGTGGCAGGGCCCGGCGATCTCGCTGCCCGCTGCCGCCGCCCTGTTCGGGCAGTCAGACGACAACGCGGCCGATGCGCTCGAGGCGCTCGTCGACGCGCACCTCCTGGAGTCCCCGGCGCCCGATGCCTACCGCTTTCACGATCTGCTCCGGGTGTACGCCGCCGAACGGTCTCAGGCCGAGCCCGAACAGATCAGACGGGACGCCGTGCGGCGGATCCTCACCTGGTATCTGCACACGGCCGAGGCCGCCGCCAGGGTCATCTCGCCGAATAACACCAGGGTCCCGCTCGGTGCCGCCGAGCCGGAGGTGCGTCCGCTCGCGTTCGCCTCGCTGGAGGAAGCGCTGGGCTGGTGCGAGGACGAACGTGCCAGCCTGGCCGCTGCCACCGGCCAGGCGTCCGCCAGCGGGATGCACGACATCGGGTGGCAGCTTCCGGCCGCGACGGGGAGCTTCTACTACCGGCGCAGCCACTGGGCGGACTGGGAGGCCACCCATCAGATCGGCCTGGCCAGCGCGCGGAGGCTCTGCGACCGGCCCGGCGAGGCCCGGATGCTGCACAACCTTGGCATGGCCTACGCCCTCCAGCACAGGACACAGACGATCACCTACTTCGAGCAGGCCGTGGTGATTTTCCGCGAGATCGGCGACAGGGAAGGGGCAGCCAGGGCGGCCACCGGCCTGGCGACCGCCTGTTTTTATCTAGGGCACTTCCGTGACGCTCTCGACGCCAGCCAGCGCTCGCTGGTCCTGCAGCGGGAGGCCGGCAACCGGCACGGGGAGGGGATCGCGCTCGGCGATCTGGGTTGCGCCTGCAGGGAACTTGGCCTGCACGATGAGGCCATCGTCCACCATGAGCAGGCGCTGGCCATATTCGGCGAGCTGGGCGACAGGGACAACGAATCGGATTCGCTGAGCGAACTGGCGAGTGTTTACCTCCGGATGGGCCGGGTCGCCGAGGCACTGGACCGTCTCGTCGAGTCGCTCGCGATCCGGCGCGACATCGGTGACCGGCACGGCCAGGCATTGACCCTGAACCTGCTCGGCGAGGCGCTGCGGCGCGGCGGGCGGCCGGCCGAGGCCGTCGGCCCGATGACCGAGGCGATGCGTATCTTCGAAGAGCTTGGTGACGGCGAGCAAGCGGCGGAGATCCGCTCTGGCCTGGCCACGCTCACCCAGCCGGATGGCGGCGGCGATACCGCAGAGGCCGACCGCATCGACTTAGTTGTCGCATATCCCGACATGTAAGCATCAATCTCGATACGATTCTCCCGGCCATATAATGGCGCTGATCTTGGGGCTGGGGGATCAGCAGACACGGTTCAGCGAACACAAAGGGGCAGTGTGATGGGGGAATCCAGCGCCACGTCCGAGTACGTCGAGGCCGACGTGATGATCATGGACAGCGACACGGGGAATGACGACGACCCAGGTCAGAACGAGCCTGACGAGCCGGGTAACGGGGATAACGGAGACAACGGGGACGAGCCGGGAATCAAGTTCCCGATGGGGCCGAAGCAGGGCTGACGGCCATCCGTTCTGGGGGTCGCCCGGCACCGTCGGTGACAAGCGACCACCCATAGCGCGGCCGGCGAGAACCGTTACACCATCGGCGCGAGCATCGGCTAGACTTCGGGCCTGCATGTGCGTTCTGTGTTCTCGTCGGCTGCCGTCATGGCAGCCAGGCGGTCACGTCGGCCGCAGGGGCCGGCAGCCCAGATGGATGCGATCAACGTTCTGTGTAAGGAGTTCCCACCGTGCCTGAGGTTCCTATCGCCGCGGAGCCACGTACCGAGTTCGGCAAGGGCTTTGCCCGCCGCACCCGGGTCGTGGGCAAGGTGCCTGCGGTTCTGTACGGGCACGGCACCGACACTCGTCACCTGACGCTGCCAGGTCACGCCCTGATGATGGCGCTGAAGACGTCCAACGTGCTGATCAGGCTCGAGGGGCTGCCGGGGGGCAGCGAGCTGGCGCTGCCCAAGGCGGTCCAGCGCAATGCGATCAAGGGCTTCGTCGAGCACGTCGACCTCATCCTGGTCCGGCGCGGCGAGAAAGTCACCGTGGAAGTCCCGGTGCGGGTCACCGGCGAGGTGTTCTCCGGTGGGCTGCTCGACCAGCAGCTCGTCCAGCTCCAGGTGGAGGCCGAGGCCACCAACATCCCCCAGTCGTTCGAAGTCGACGTGGAGGGCATGGAGATCGGCGCGGCCGTGCACGCCAGCGACCTGGACCTGCCCGAGGGCGTCACGCTGGCCGCCGACCCCGAGGCACTGGTGCTGCACGTGATCGCCGCGCCGACGGCCGAGCAGATGGAAGCCGGTCTCGGGATCGAAGCCGAGGCGCCCAGCGAGGTTCCGCCCGAGGTGCCGGGGGCCGAGGGCGAGTCGGCCGAGAGCGCTGGAGACGGCGAGCAGTCCGGCTGATCCGTCTCTTCCGGCGCGACAGGCGCGAGCGGTCCGGCATGCCCGGCGATCGCTGGCTCATTGTCGGGCTCGGCAATCCCGGCCAGGAATATCTGGGGAATAGGCACAACGTCGGCCGCATGGTGGTGGAGCGGCTGGCGGGCCAGATAAACGCGACGTTCAAGCGGCATAGGGCCAGGGCCGATATCGCGGAAGGCAGGCTGGCGGGCGAGCCCGCCACGCTTGCGATAGCGCGTGCCTACATGAATCTGTCGGG
Organism: Streptosporangiaceae bacterium; assembly: GCA_036267135.1. Lineage (GTDB taxonomy): Bacteria > Actinomycetota > Actinomycetes > Streptosporangiales > Streptosporangiaceae > PALSA-505. The sequence goes on from DATAWQ010000073.1 coordinate 29,725, forward strand.
CGGGCCAGTGGCCGCGCTGCGCGATTTCTACAAGATTCCGCCCGACCGGATCGTGGTCGTGCACGACGACCTTGACCTGCCGTTTGGTGAAATCCGGCTGAAGCGGGGCGGCGGCGCCGGCGGGCACAACGGGCTGCGCTCGGTGACCGCCGCGCTCGGCTCACCCGATTACTTTCGGGTGCGGTTCGGGATCGGCAGGCCCCCCGGCCGCATGGAGCCCGCCGTGTTCGTGCTGCGGGACTTCAGCACGGCGGAGCGCAAGGAACTCCCCCTGCTCATCGAGCGGTGCGCGGATGCCGTCGAGGCGTTGCTCCGGGACGGGCTCGAGCCCGCACAGAACACGTTTCACGCGCCTGTCTGAAGGACGGCGATTCGGGTGAACAGTGACCGACGGTGACTGCGGCCAGGATGCCATCCACTGACTTCCCGGTGGGCCGGCCCACCGCCCGGTGGCCGGATGGCCCGTCAGAGGCGCCGGAGCGGGTTGTCTGAAATGCACAATTCCGGGTGTTGCCACGCTGGCGCGACACGCGATCTCCGGATCGCTGGTGACGCGCCGTCACCACTCTAAGTTTCGCGGCAGCGGACGTGCAATCGAAGAGTCGACCGCAGACGGGCGGGCGGCCCGCGATTAGTTCCCAAGTATTTTGATCGGCTTACCATATTTATATGGAAACGGGAAAGTCATCCGTTTTTAACCATTCATGACAACCGCCCGCTATTGTTGGGCGTCAGACCCGTAGGAGCGAAACCGGGAGTTCTGCGGTCTACGTACTGCAGGGAGTCCCCGGTTACTCCTCCCTGAAGGGAACACCGGCGGCCTGGGTCGGATGGAGGGGCAGGGAGTGCGAGAGCGCATTGCGATGCGGCCTAGCAGCATCGGCATAGCGGTAGGCGAGCGGGCTTCACCAAGCGTCATTAGCTGGACGGGGCGTTATCTCCGTCAGGCTATCGTCGTCGACGCTGGAGCCGCGCTGGTAGCGGGCGTCTTGGCGCTGCGCAGCCATAGTCATGCGCCGGGTTATTTCCTGGTGCTCACCATGATCTTGCCTTTTGCCTGGATCTCCTGCGTGGCACTGGCCCGCGGCTATGAGGCCAGGCTGATCGGCGCTGGCGCCGACGAGTTCCGCCGCATCATCAACGCGGGCATCGCCCTGACCGCGGCGGTCGCGATGCTTTCCTACGCCACGACCGCGCACGTGCCGCGCGGCTACGTGCTGATCGCCATGCCGTCCGTGGTGGCGCTGGACATGGTGGCCAGGTACTGGCTGCGTAAGCGGCTGCACCGGGTGCGCGCCCAGGGCGGCTGCATGCGCCGCGCGGTCGCGGTCGGCCACCCCAAGGACGTGGAAGCCCTCATCAACGAGCTGCGCCGGGAGCCTTACCACGGCCTGTCCGTGGTCGGTGTGTGCCTGGCCGGCAACGGCGGCGAGCCCGACACCAACCTGCAGGGCGTGCCGGTGCACGGCGGCCTGGCCGACGTGATGCCCGCGGTGCGCCAGTCGGACGCCGACACGGTGGCCGTGCTGGCCTGCCCCGAGATGAACGGGGTGGAGCTGCGCAAGCTCGCCTGGGAGCTGGAGAAGACCGACACCGACCTGTGCCTGGCGCCCGCGCTGCTGGACGTGGCGGGGCCGCGCACCAGCATCAGGTCCGCCGCCGGCCTGCCGCTGCTCTACATGGACCACCCCGATCTCACCGGGGCCAGGCAGGCGGTCAAGAGCCTGTTCGACCGGTTCGCGGCCGGGTCCGCGCTGCTGCTGCTCGCCCCGATCTTCGTGACGGTGGCCCTCGCGGTCAAGCTCGGCGACCGCGGCCCGGTGTTTTTCCGGCAGGTCCGGGTGGGCCGCAACGGCCGCCCGTTCCACGTCTGGAAGTTCCGCACGATGGTGACGGACGCGGAGAAGCGGCTGGCCGAACTGCAAGCACGCAACGAGTGCGGCGACGGCGTCCTGTTCAAGATCAAGGACGACCCGCGGATCACCAGGGTCGGCTCCCTGCTCCGCCGTACCTCACTGGACGAGCTGCCGCAGCTCATCAACGTGCTGGTGGGCCAGATGTCCCTGGTCGGGCCCAGGCCGGCGTTGCCGGAGGAGGCCGCCAGGTACGGCGACTATGTGCGGCGGCGGCTGGCCGTGCGCCCGGGTATCACCGGCCTGTGGCAGGTCAGCGGCCGGTCGGATCTGCCCTGGGAAGAGGCCGTCCGGCTGGATCTGCGGTACGTGGAGAACTGGTCGTTCGCCCTCGACCTCCAGATCCTGTGGAAGACCTGGTCCGCGGTGACTCACGGAGACGGCGCGTACTGATCTCGTACTGTTCTACTGATACGGTGCGGAACTGCGCCTAGCCCCGTGCTACTGACGCAGCGCTGCAAGTCCCGTGCTGCCAGCCCCGTGCTATCAGTCAGCCAGCGCACCATGCCCTATCGCACCCCGAACGGAGAAAGCCGTCTATGACCGCCGACGATCATCGTCTTGCTCATGACCTGGCCGGCCTGGCCGGCCAGCGATTGCTGGAGCTGCGGGCCAGGGGCGGCGATCCGGCCCAGCTCAAGGCGGACGGTGACCGGCTCTCCCACGAGTTCCTGATGGCGGAGTTCGCCCGGCTGCGCCCCGGCGACGCGGTGCTGTCCGAGGAAGGCCAGGACGATCAGGTTCGGCTGACGTCGGAGCGGGCCTGGATCATCGACCCACTGGACGGGACCAGGGAGTTCGGCGAGGTCCCACGCACCGACTGGGCGGTCCACGTGGCGCTCTGGGAGCGCGGCGAGCTGACCGCGGGGGCAGTGGCGCTGCCCGCTCAGGAGCAGACGCTGAGCACCGCCGACCCGGCTCAGGTGCCCCCGGCGGACGGGGCGCCCGATGGCGCCAAGCTGCGCATCGTGATCAGCCGGAGCCGGCCGCCGGCGTTCATGCAGCGCCTCGCCGAGATCACCGACGCGGAGCTTGTGCCGCTCGGCTCGGCCGGGGCCAAGGTCGCGACCGTGGTGCTCGGGCAGAACGACGCCTACGTGCACGCGGGGGGCCAGTACGAGTGGGACTCGGCGGCGCCGGTGGCGGTGGCCAGGTCCCGTGGGCTGCACACGTCCCGCATCGACGGCAGTGAGCTCACGTACAATCAGCCTCATCCGTGGATGCCCGACCTTCTGGTCTGCCGGGCCGAACTGGCCAAGGACCTGCTCGACGCGATCAGCAAGGCGGGCAGCTAGGGATTGTGCCGATTCCCGCGGATTGTGAAATCATCGGGCGCCGCGGCGGGGCCGCCGCGGCGCGTCAGGAATCTCAAGGAAATCCTGGACGGTCATGATGAGCACTGACTACCTCCTCTCGCAACTCGACGTGCTCGAGGCCGAGGCGATACACGTGATGCGCGAGGTCGCCTCGGAGTTCGAACGCCCCGTCCTGCTGTTCTCCGGTGGCAAGGACTCCGTCGTCATGCTCGCCCTGGCCGAGCGCGCGTTCGCGCCAGCCCGGATCCCGTTCCCGGTCATGCACGTGGACACTGGGCACAACTTCCCCGAAGTGCTGGACTTCCGCGACCGCCGCGTCGCCGAGGCGGACGCCAGGCTCATCGTCGCCTCGGTGCAGGAGTCCATCGATGCGGGCCGGGTGAGCGAGGAGAGCGGACGCTGGGCCAGCCGGAACCGGCTGCAGATCACGACGCTGCTGGACGCCCTCACCGAGAATCGCTTCGACTCGGTGTTCGGCGGGGCCAGGCGGGATGAGGAAAAGGCCAGGGCCAAGGAGCGCGTGTTCTCCTTCCGCGACGAATTCGGCCAGTGGGACCCCAAGAACCAGCGGCCGGAGCTGTGGAACCTCTACAACACCAAGATCCACCGGGAGGAGCACATCCGGGTCTTCCCGCTGTCCAACTGGACCGAGCTGGACATCTGGGACTACATCGCCAGGGAGAACCTGGAGATACCGTCCATCTACTTCGCCCACACCCGCCCGGTCTTCGAGCGCGACGGCATCCTGCTCTCGGACGGTCCGTACATCACGCGGGGCGAGGACGAGCCGCTGTCGGAGGCCAGCGTCCGGTACCGCACGGTGGGCGACATGACCTGCACCGGGGCCGTGGAGTCCACCGCCTCCACGGTGGCCGAGGTGATCGACGAGGTCTCCGTGACCAGGATCACCGAGCGCGGCCAGACCCGGGCCGACGACCGCACCAGCGAAGCCGCCATGGAAGACCGCAAGAAGGAAGGCTACTTCTAGCCGCGGCGCCGGCCTTCCCGGTCAGTCTTCTGGGTGGGCCAGCTTGACGTCGTACGGACGCGACTGGCCTGGGGTCAGCCGCAGCGTGCTGGCGACCGGCGGGTAGCCACTGGCGACCACCGTGTACTCGCCCGCGCCCAGGTTTTCGAAGGCGTAGGTTCCGTCCGGCCCGGTGATGGCGGCCGCCGTCAGGTTGCCCGCGGCGTCGAGCACGGTGATCCGCGCGTCCGGCACCGGTTCCCCCGACACGGTGCGGGCCGCACCCGCCAGCCGGCCGCCGAAGGCTAGCTTCACGTCCTGAGTGACCTCGCTGCCCTCGTCGATCGTCACCGGCAGCGCGGCCGGGTCGCAGCAGGGTGCGCTCACCGCGAGCGTGTAACGGCCCGCGGCCAGGTCGGTCAGCCGGTAGCGCCCCCCGTCGCCGGTGTGGCCCACGGCCACGATCTCACCGGTGGCGTCGGCCAGGCTTGCCGTGGCGCCGGGTACCGGCGTGCCCCGCTGTCCCGCCCGCACGGTCCCGGCCAGGCCGCTGGTTCCGCGGAGCACCAGGTCGACGTCGGCGGGGTGGCTGCCGACCAGGACCGTGGACGCGTGTGGGCGGTGCGCGGCGGCGGCGGCCACCAGCGTGTAGCCGCCGGCCCCCGGCGTGCGCATGAGGTAGGAGCCGTCCGGTTCGCTGTGGCCGCGGCCCACCTGATGCCCGCTCAGGTCGATCAGGGTGACCGTCGCCCCACGGACTCCGGTTCCGTCGGCGCGCCTGATGTGGCCGCGGACCGGGGGACCACCGTCGGCCGGGGGCGCCTGCCCGGGCACGCGCGGCCCGGCCGTGGCGAGCGCTTGTGTCTGGTTCTGTGCGGGCTCCATCGTTACCTCAGCTCCCGTGCTGGTCCGGAGCGGCTTGTCGGCCAGGAAGAAGGACAGGAGGAAGCCGGCCCCAAGGACCGGCACCAGGTACAGGAAGATGGGCGGCAGCGCCTGCGCGTACGCGGTGACGAACGCGTGCGCGAGCGCCGGCGGCATCCGGCCGAGCGCCTGCGGGGTGAGAACGGCGAGACCGGGTGCCTTGGCGTGCCCAGCCGGGGCGCTCGCTTGCAGCCGGGCCAGCTTGCTGTCCAGCCTGCTGGTAAACAGCGCGCCCACGATCCCGCTGCCCACGCACCCGCCGAGCTGGCGGAAGTAGTTGCTCGCGGCGGTGGCGGTGCCCAGGTCCCGCGGCGCCGCGTCGTTCTGCACGACGAGCACGAGGATCTGCAGGACCAGGCCGATGCCCGCGCCGAGCACGGCCAGGTAGATGCCGTTGTCCAGCCGGGTCGAGTGCAGGCTCATCCGCGACAGCAGCCCCATCCCGGCGGCGGCTACCGCGGTGCCCAGGATCGGGAATATCTTGTACCGGCCGGTCGCGCTGACGATCCGGCCCGAGCCGATCGACGTGGCGAGCAGGCCGGCCACGAACGGGAGCATCAGCAGCCCCGAGGTGGCCGCGCTCACGTGGTCGACCATTTGCAGAAAGGTCGGGACGTAGGCGACGGCGCCGAACAGGGCGAAGCCGACGATGACTCCCAGCAGCCCGGCCACGTTGAACACGCTGCTGCGGAACAGCCGCAGCGGCATGACCGGCTCGGCGGCGAAGCGCTCGGCCACGGCGAAGCCCGCGGCGAGCAACACGAAACCGCTGCCCAGGCCGATGATGACCGGTGACCGCCATGGGTACTGGGTGCCGCCCCAGGTGGTGAACAGCACGATGCACGCGGACGCGGCGGCCAGCAGGGTCATGCCCAGCACGTCGAGCCGGCGCCGGGCCCGTGACGGTGGCGCGCCACGCAGGGCGAAGATCACGATGGGCAGCGCCACTGCCCCGATCGGCAGGTTGACGTAGAACACCCAGCGCCAGCTCACGTCGTCGGTGAGGTAGCCGCCGAGCAGCGGGCCCGCCACGGTGGCGACTCCGAACACGGCGCCGATGTAGCCCATGTACTTGCCGCGTTCCCGCGGCGGGACGATGTCGCCGATGATGGCCTGGGCGCCGATCATCAGGCCGCCGCCGCCCACCCCCTGCAGCGCGCGGAACGCGATCAGCTCGGTCATGTTGCGCGACAGCCCGGACAGGATCGAGCCCACCAGGAACACCACGATGGCGAAGACGAACAGGCCCTTGCGGCCGTATAGGTCGCCGAGCTTGCCGTAGACCGGCAGCCCGATGGTGAAGGCGAGCAGGTAGGCGGTGATCACCCAGGACATGTGGTTGACACCGTGCAGGTCGCCCACGATGGTCGGCAGCGCGGTGGAGACGATCATCTGGTCCAGCGCGGCCAGCAGGACCGCGAGCATCAGCGCGACGAAGACGACCACGATGTGCCGGCCCGGCTCTTCGCCCGCTCCGCCGGATGACGCCACGTCCCGCCGCTGGACCTGTGCTGCCTCGATCAAGCCGATCCCCCGTGCTCTGCTGACCCCGGTGCGCGCCGATAATTACACACACTGAAAATTTGCGCAACGTGAAGGATTTGCCCGCTCCGGGTGAGCGTACGGCTTCCGTCCGTACTCGTCCGGAGATGGCGACAGGCACCGGGCTGAGCACGTAGAGTAGACGTCGGCACTCCGGCCTTTGGCCTCGGATGTGCCGCAAGTCCGCCGGGCCTGGCGTGCAGACTTGCAACCCGCCGGGGTTCCGGCGGATGCTCGCCTGGATTGCGGTTACAGGCACACAAATCGTGATGATCGGGGTTCGCGCCAGATGGACATATTGCGTTTCGCCACCGCCGGTTCGGTAGACGATGGCAAGAGCACGCTGATCGGCCGCCTGCTCTTCGACGCGAAGGCAATCTTCGAAGATCAGCTCGCCTCGGTCGAGCGGACCAGCCGCGACCGCGGTGAGAACTACACCAACCTGGCCCTGCTGACCGACGGGCTGCGCGCCGAGCGCGAGCAGGGCATCACGATCGACGTCGCGTACCGCTACTTCGCGACGCCCCGGCGCAAGTTCATCATCGCCGACACCCCCGGGCACATCCAGTACACCCGCAACATGGTCACCGGCGCGTCAACGGCCGACCTGGCCGTGGTCCTGGTAGACGCGCGCAACGGGCTGACCGAGCAGAGCAGGCGGCACGCGTTCCTGGCCACGCTGTTGCGGGTCCCGCACCTCGTGCTGGCCGTGAACAAGATGGACCTCGTCGACTACGACCAGGCGGCGTTCGAGCGGATCGCGGCCGAGTTCAGCGTGTTCGCCACCAAGCTGGAGATCGGGGACCTGACCTTCATCCCGATCTCGGCGCTGCACGGCGACAACGTGGTGGAGCGCTCGCCGAACATGCCCTGGCACGACGGGCCCTCGCTGCTGCATCACCTGGAGCGGGTGCACATCGCGTCGGACCGGAACCTGATCGACGTGCGATTCCCGGTCCAGTACGTCGTCCGCCCGCATCAGGCCACGGACCCGTCGCTGCACGACTACCGCGGCTACGCCGGCCAGGTGGCGGGCGGCGTGCTCAAGCTGGGTGACGAAGTGATGCACCTGCCGTCCGGCCTCACCACCACGGTCGAGCGCATCGTCACTCCCACCGGGCCGGTCAAGGAGGCTTACCCGCCCATGTCGGTCACCCTGCTGCTGGCCGACGATCTGGACATCTCCCGTGGCGACATGATCTGCCGGCCGCACAACCAGCCTTCGGCGTCGCAGGACATCGACGTGATGGTGTGCTGGATGAGCGACGCACGGCCGCTGGCCGTGGGCAGCCGGCTTATCGTCAAGCACACCACCCGGACCGTCAAGGCGATCGTGCGCGACCTGCAGTACCGGATCGACGTGAACACCCTGCACCGGGATGAGTCGGCGGACCGGCTTGTGCTCAACGACATCGGCCGGCTGGGCCTGCGCATGACCCAGCCACTGTTCCACGACCCGTACGGCCGCAACCGGCAGACCGGCGGCCTGATCCTCATCGACGAGGCCACCAACGCCACCGTGGGGGCTGGCATGATCACCGAGCCGCACTGAGGTTGCGGTTCGTGGGCCGGTGTTGGCTTGGTGTTGACCGGTTCCAGGCCGGGTGTTGACCCGGTTCTTGCGGGCAGCGACGGCGTAGATGACAAATCCGTGTCGATAGACCAATTCTGGCCGTCCGCAGGGGCCGCAGCGTCTAAATTGTTCAGCAATTACGGCATTGCGCGGTGCGGAGCTTTCCCGCCGGGCAGGCAGTCAGCTGCCGTACCGTTTCTTGTCGACTCCCCGGCGCACGTGACGCCGGGTTCACCATTGGAGGATCAAGGGGTCATGCGCTTTTCCAGGCACCGCAGACTGCCCGGCCGGGCCGCAGTCATTGCTGCCGCGCTGGCGGCAGGAGTGAGCGGGCTGGCTTCCCCAGCCGTCGGCGCATCGGCCAGCAGTACTGGTCCGGTGTCTGCTTCTCCGGCTAGTGGCACGCCTTATCTCGCCATCTCTAAGACGCAGCAGACCGTCAAGGAGCTGGTGCAGTGTGGCGGCACGATGTACGCGGTGGGGCGGCTGTGGAAGGTTT
>DATAWQ010000074.1:0-1870 GCA_036267135.1 Streptosporangiaceae bacterium
GCCCAGTGCACGGCCAGCGCGGTCTTGCCCACCCCGGCGGTGCCGTCGATGGCCGTGATGAGCACGGTGCCCGGTGGCCGTTCACCCTGGTCCAGCAGGCCGGTCAGCGTCTTCAGCTCGGCCGACCGGCCAGTGAAGTCCGCCGCTGCCCCCGGAAGCTGCCAGGGCCCACGCTGGGCGGCCTGTTCGCCGCGGCCAGGGGCCGGGCTGCCGTCCCCGACCGCACCGCTGGCGGCCCGGGTGAACTCGTCCCGGCCGGCTCCGGCCAGCCCGAGCGCGTCGGCCAGCCGGGCCACCGATTTTCCGCGCGGCTGGCTGGCGCCGCGTTCGGTGTCCCTGATTGCCCGCACGCTCACCCCCGCGGCCGTGGCCAGTTCCTCCTGGGTCAGCCCGGCCGCGCGCCGGTGCAGGCGCAGCATTACGCCGAAACCGTCGGGGGCATTAGGTTCCATCAGATCCTCAGCCGCCTAGTCGATCTGCTGGTCCAGTTTGAGCGCCGCCAGCCGCCCCGCGACTTTGGACGCCTCGGGATCGCCGATGCCGGTGTACAGAGCGAGTGCTTCGGTCCAGTGCTGCCGGGCCTGCCCAGGGTCCCCGAGCGCCTGGCAGGCCCGGCCGAGGCCGTCGTGAGCGCGGGCCCACTCGGACCTGTCGCCCACCTCGCGGGCCAGGCCGAGCGCGGTGTCATGCTGGAGCCTGGCCCGGTCAGGGCGCCCGGCGGCGAACTGGTCCTCGCCCAGGCCGTTGCGGGCGGCGGCTTCACCCGCCCGGGTGCCGGTCTGCCGGAACAGGGTCAGGGACCGGCGGTGGTGGCGGACAGCCTCGGTGAGGCGTCCTGCGCCCAGACAAGCGTCGCCGAGGTCGGCGAGCGTGTAAGCCTCGCCGGCCACGTGGCCGGTCTGCCAGAACAGCGCCAGGGCCTGCTGGTAGTGGCCGACGGCCGCCGCGTGGCGGCCCTGCCGGTGTTCGATCAGGCCGAGGTTGTGCCATCCGTAGGCCTCGGCGATGACGTCGCCGGTCTGCTGGCACAGCGCCAGGAACCGCTCGTTGCGCTCGGCCGCCTGCTGGTAGCGGCCCTGATGCAAGGTGACCAGGACGATGTTGCCCAGGGACCGGGCTTCGCCGGTCCGGTCCCCGGTTTCCCTGAAGAGGATCACGGCCTGTTCGTAATCGCGCACGGCGTCGCTGTAGCGGCCCTCCTGCAGGCCGATGGAGCCAAGCTCTTGCACCGCACGGGCCTCGGCGTTCCGGTCACCGGCCTCGTGGAACAGTTCAGCGGCCAGCCCGAGATTGTCCCTCGCCTGGCGAAAGCGGCTCTGATAAACGTCCACGTTGCCGAGGCTGAGCAGCGCGTACGCCTCGGCGAGGCGGTCGCCGGTCTGCTGGGCCGCGCGGCGGGCGCAGGTGTGCACGGTGACCGCCTCGGTGAGGTGACTGCCGTTGGCCAGTTCGCGGGCCAGTGTGGCGGCCAGTTCGGTGGCGTGCCGCGGCCAGCCGTGCTCGGCCGCGTACACCACGATCTGGACCAGCGCTTCCCGCCGGTCGTCCAGCCAGGCTTGGGCCGCCGCCGGCTCGGTGACGGGCGGGATGGGAGTGGCTGGCGCCCGGACGCGTGGCCGGCGGTGACTCTCGGCCGGGAACAGGGTGTTTACGGCGGTGGCGGCGGTGTGCAGGTAGTGGTCGAGCAGCCGGGTCAGGGCGTCGCTGGCCTCGCCGGTGTGGCTGGGTTCGGCCGCCAGCTCGCACGCGTAGTCGCGGAGCAGGTCGTGCTGGTTGTAGTGGCCGGGGGTGGTGAGGTGGGTCAGGTTCGCGCGGGCCAGCGCGCTGAGCAGGTGCTGGGTGTGGTCCAGGGTGGTGCCGGTGAGGGCGG
>DATAWQ010000075.1:0-29154 GCA_036267135.1 Streptosporangiaceae bacterium
TTCTACGGCATCGAACTGGTCCGCGACAAGGTCACCCGCGAGACGTTCACCGACGACGAGTCCGAGCGGCTGCTGCGCGGCTTCCTGTCGCACGCCCTGTTCGACGCCGGCCTGGTCTGCCGGGCGGACGACCGCGGCGACCCGGTCATCCAGCTCTCCCCCCCGCTGATCTGCGGCCAGGAGCACTTCGACGAGATGGAGCAGATCCTGCGCGCGGTGCTGACCGAGGCATGGTCGAAAATCTGAGGCGCTGCTTCCCCGGCGGTTTGGTTTCCTGAACGGCTGCGCACCGTAACCGCCGCACTCGATCTATAACCATTCAGTAACAGGGCGAATTCTCTCCGCGTTCGCGTCTCGCCGCGCTCCCGACTGGGTACTGGCGCATGTAGCCAGGTCCAGCCAGGGGTGACGGGAGCCTCCTGGATGGGCGCCCCCCGCGGAGTCCCCCCTGCTCGCGCACGGCTCCGCCGCCCCCGGAGGTGCCATGCACGAGTCACTTAACCCACGGCGCAGACGGGTGCGCCCGCCTGGGGTGTGGGCCGCCGCGGCCCTCCTGACGGCCGCTCTGCTCGGTGCCAGCGCACTACACTTCGTGACCGCTAGCTGTGCTGCCGAGCTTCCGCAAGCCGCGCTAGCACCGGACGGGCCGCCGTCGGCGACCACGCCCACCGAGGGGCAGGCGTACTACTACAACCCGGGCGGCGGCGAGGGAAGCTGCTCGTTCGGGCCGCTGCCCTCCGGCGGCCTCTACGTCAGCCTGGCGCCGCCGCAGTACGCGAACGGCGCGTCCTGCGGCGGCTACCTGGACGTGTCCGGCCCGGACGGCAAGGTCCAGGCCGAGATCGTGGATCAGTGCCCGGGCTGCACGGACGGCGGCCTGGACATGAGCGAGGCCGCGTTCGCCCGGGTGGCCAGCCCGGCGGCCGGCACCGCGGACGTGAGCTACCGGCTGGTCCGTGATCCCCGGCCGGCCGGGAGGCTGTCGGTCCGGATCGCGCAGTCCTCGTCGGCCGGCTGGCTGGCCTTGCAGGTCATCGGCAACGGCAACCCGCTCAGCTCGGTCGCCGTCACCGCCGACCGGCGGGCCGGGGCGGGCGGCTGGCAGTCGCTCACGCTGAACTCCGACGGCTACTGGGCCGCACCGGCCGGCGCTGGCTCAGGGCCGTTCCAGGTCCGGGTCACCGACGTCTTCGGCCACCGGGTCACGCTGCCCGGCATCAGGCTGCTGCCGGGCTCGGTGCAGCACACCCGCGTCCTGATGTACGCCACGGCGTCCGGCCGGAACGCGGCCGGGACGGCGGACAGCACCAGCCGGCCGTCACAGCCGCCTGCGACGGCACCATCCACCACGGCACCGGCCACCACGGCACCGGCCACGGTGACGCCGGGAGGTCTGGGCTCGGCCAGGCCCGGCCCGACGGCCCATGCCGCCCTGGGTGGTCACCCGAGTGCGTCGGGGACGGCCGGACCGCACTGCTGATCCGCACCGCCCGCGCCGTCCACGGTGCCCGCGCCGTCCACGTCGTCCACGTCGTCCTGCCCCGTGCCCGGCGGTGCCCGGTCCGGAGCGCCGCGCCAGCACCAGCGCGCGGGCGCGAGCAGCACCGCCGCAGTGAACGCGACCACCACGGCCAGCCTGATGCCGCCGAGCAGAGCGTTATCGCTGACCACCGCGGGCGCCATGTTCAGGGTGAGGAACCCGAGCACAGTCCACACCGGCCAGGCCCGGCGCTGACCGACCAGCTCCCACAGCAGCGCTCCGGCCATCACCTCGGGCGTGTAGTACTTGTGCACCCCGGGGTCGAGCGCGATCCTGGCGCCGGCGCCGAGCAGGATCACCGCGGCCCACCGGCGCCGCACGATCGCCACGGCGCCGAGCGCGCAGCCCAGCAGGATCTGCACCGCCCGGTCCCAGGACGGGGTACGCGACGAGCTCACCCCGAGCGCCCGCAGCGCCGAGTTCGGCATGTTCGCGATCTGGTAGTGCAAGGCGTTCGCGGTGGCCCCGTCCCCGGTGAAGAACGGCAGCCAGGCTGCCGACGTGACCACCGCCCCGCACCCGGCCGCGACCGCGACCGCCGCCAGGCGCGGCCGCCACGGCCCGGCCAGCAACAGCCGCCCGGTCAGCGCCCGTGTGACCGACGACGGCGCCGCTATCAAAGGCGCCGCTATCAAGGGCAGGGCGATCACCGGCAGGAAAACGAACGCCCATGGCTTGGCCGCGGCGGCCAGGCCGATGGCTGTACCAGTGAGAGCCGCCCTGACCTGGGCCGAGGCACGCAGCGCGACCCAGGCCCAGACTCCGGCCACCGCGCAGGTGATGGCCAGGCAGTCGTCGAGGTGCCCGAAGGCGACGGCCAGCTCCTCCCAGGCGATCACGAAGAACGCCCCCGCCACCAGCAGGTACCGCCTGAGCCGCGCCGGCCGGGCGGCCAGCTCGGGCCGGGCCGCGACGGCGATCCCCTGGGTCAGCGCGATCACCAGCAGGCCCATCCCGGTCATCACGATCTCGGCCGCCACCAGCCCGTAGTCCGGGCCGAGCTGGCGCAGCACCTCGGCCACGGCGTAGGCGGCCGGACCGATCTGGAGCTGCGGGTAGACCGCGTAGAGGTCCAGCCCCGGCCGATGCGCCCCGGGGATGCCGTGGCTGGTGAACAGGATGTCCGTGCCCTGGACGAAGAACTTCCAGGCAATGCCGCCGTGCGGCGCACGCATCGCGAACCAGACGGCCGCCCAGGCCGCCAGCACGATCAGGTGCCACTGCCGACGTACCCGGGTCACGGCGCGTTACTCGCCGGAGGTGCCGTCGAGCAGTTCCCTGACCGAATCCGCGTGCCCGGCGTGCCGGGCCGTCTCGTTGATCAGATGCAGCAGCACCCAGCGCAGGTCGGTGCCGTCGCCGTCGCGGGCTGGCTCGGTCAGCGACGGCATCGCCCTGACCGCGGCGTCGGTGGCCCGGGCCCGTTCGGTGTAGGCGGTGACGGCCTCGGTCACCGTGAGCTCATCGGCCGGGCGGAACTCTTCCTCGCTGCGGCTGGTCTCCTGGCCGCGCATCTGGCCGTCGATCCAGCGCCACTCCACCTGGGTGAGGTGGTTGACCACCCCGATCACCGGGATCAGCGTGCCCGGCGGCGTCCACCTGGCCTGATCGTCGCTGAGGCCCTCGATGTTGCGCAGCACCGCGCCGCGCAGGTAGGCGAGCCAGCCCAGCAGCAGTTCCCGCTCATCGGCGCTCGGCACGGGGAACACCGGCGTCTTCTTCGAGGGCATGCCTAACGCTAGCGCGCCGCGCGGCACGTTCGCCTCGTTCACCCCGGACACGCCGATGTCGAGCAACGGGTGGAAAACTGGGCTGTGCGAGGCTGGGTACACGTCGGCGACGCCCGCGCGGACGAGGCGCGGACGCTGCTCGACCTGCGGTACCGGCTGTCCGCGCTGGTGGCCGGCGAGTACTGCGAGGCCGGGTTCGCCACCGTGATCCAGGACAACATCTTCGGCGAGGACGTGGCGGCCTGGCTGCGGTCGGTCAGGTCCCGGCCGCGGCGACTGGTGGTGCTCCGCCCCTCGGTGCCCACCCTCGAAGCCAGGGAGCGGGCCAGGCGGGCGGCCACCGGCAAGATCGCCTACCGGCCGGGACCTGGCCGAGATCCTGCGCCGCCACGCCGAAGCACTCGTCGTCAGAGTTCCGCAACGATGAGGCGGTGGCCGCAGTCGAGTTCTTCGAGGTCGCGCAGATGCCCGTGCCGCTCGTCCCACCCGCCCGATTCGAGGTCGGCGGCCAGCCGGCGCAGGCCAGGCTCGGTCTCCTCGGGGGTCAGCAGGGCGAAGGCCGACATGCCCGCCCGCACGACGGGGTCGAGGTAGGCCTCGGGCCGCGCCCAGTAGGCCTCACCGAACCCATCTACGCAGTCACGGGGCACCGGCAGCGGTTCGATGCGCACGTTCTCGCCGAGAGCGCGGGCGATCTGTTCGGGCTGGATCTCCGGCCGCCGGCCCCTGGTCATCGCCGGGAAGTAGTCCGTGGTGAGCCACAGCCGGTCCAGCAGAATCGAGGGGGCGACGATGACCACGCGCCCGGCCACCCGCCGCAGTTCCGCGAGACCGCGGGCCAGGTCGGTCCAGTGGTGAATGGTCCACAGGGCCATCGCGGCCTCGAAGCAGCGGTCCCGCAGCGGGATGTTCTCGGCCAAAGCCTGGACCACCGGCGCCGCCCGCGCTGACCGCTGGGCGATCATCACCGCGGACGGCTCGACCGCGAGCACGGCCCGGCCTGGCGGCTCGTAGGACCCGGTGCCGGCACCGACGTTGACCACGGTCCTGGCGTCACCGAGCGCCGCGTGGATGCGGCCAGCCAGCCGGGGATCCTCCCGGCGGGTCTGCTGATAGGTCCGCCCGATCCCGTCGTAGCGATCGGGGCTCCGGACTGCTCTGGTCATCATCCCTCCGGTCGGTTCAGATCACTGTGCTGCCTAAGATCATTGGCGGCCCGTTGCCTGGCCGCCTCGTACAGCACCACCGTCGCGGCCGCGGCCGCGTTCAGCGAACTGGCGGTGCCGGTCATGGGAATGCGCAGTATCCGGTCGCTGGCCTCGCGCCACGCCGCGCTCAGACCGTGTGTCTCGTTGCCGACCACCACCACGGTCGGCCCGGTGAGGTCCTGGCTGGCGAGGTCCACGTCGCCGTGCTCATCGGTGCCGGCGATCCCGGCCGGCAGGCCGGCGTCGCGCAGGCCGCGGACCCAGTCGAGCACGTCCCGCTGGCTGGCGGCCCGGATCACGGGCAGGGCGAACAGCGAGCCGGTGCTGGCGCGGACCGCCCGCGGATCGTAGGGGTCGGCGGCGTGCCCGGTGATGATCACACCGGCCGCGCCGAACGCGTCAGCCGAGCGGACCAGGGTGCCGACGTTGCCCGGCGTGGCAGGCCGGTCGAACACCACCACCAGCATGTCCGGGCCGGCCGGTATCCGGTCCAGGCGGTCCTCGGGCAGCCGCACCACGGCCAGCAGCTCGGGCGTGTCCTCGTCCTTGCCGCCGAGTTCCCGCATCAGCTCGGGCGCCAGCGTCACCCGGGTGCAGCCCGAGACCGTGTCGAGCAGGCCTACCGCCCACCGGGACAGCGCCCGCCCGTCCACCGTGAGCAGGTCGGTAACGGGCCAGCCGTGCTGTACCGCCAGCGTGATGGGCCGGACCCCCTGCACCAGGAACGCACGCTCGCGCTGACGCTTGTTACGGTTGGCCAGCAGCGCCTGCCACCGCTGGAAGCGCGCGTTCCTTGTGGTGATCTTCAGTGTGTTCGGCATGGTCCCCCGTCACCTTATGGCCTGCTGTTCGACCCGACGCCTCGCCACCGCCGTGTGCGGAAGTGGAACCTAACCGGCGATGGAGTCGCGTTCGGCGGCGACCTGCGCGGCATCCGCCGCTCCGATCCGGTGGAAGATCCGGTATGCCTGTGTGAGCAGGCCGGCGGCTGTGCGTAGGTCGCCGTCGGCCTGGGCGCAGCGGCCCAGGCCCGCGAGCGCATGGGCTTCGTCCCACGGGCTGGTGGCCTGGCGGGCCAGGCCCAGCGTCTGCTGATAGAGCCGCCTGGCCTCGGCGATGTCCGCCCGGGTGAGGTGCAGCTTCGCGAGCACGGCGAGGCTGGTGGCTTCGCTGCCCCGGTCGCCGAGCTTGCGCGAGATGCTGATGGCCGCACACAAGTCGGTGCCGGCCGCCTCGTAATCGCCGATCGCCAGCCGCACCTTCCCCAGCCTGCCCAGCGTGCTCGCCTCGCCCGAAGGACCGCCGATGTCCCGGTGCAGGCGCAGGGCTTGCTCCAGGTCGCGGAGGGCAGCGGTATGGTCACCGGCCGAATGCCGGACGTCCCCGAGCGTGCCGAGGGCATTGGCCTGGCCAAGCCGGTTGCCGTGATCGCGGTGGAGGTTCAGGGCTTGTTCCAGGTCGCGGGCTGCCGCCTGGCAATCACCGGTGAACCATCGCACGCCGCCCAGCCAAGCCAGGGCGGTGGCCTGGGCGTGCCAGTCATCCAGCTCCCGTGACAGCTCGATGGACTCACTGAGGCTGGCCTCGGCGGCGGCGTAGTCACAGGTCAGCCGCCGCACGTCGCCGAGCTGGCGCAACGCGAAGGCCAGGCCGGCCGAGTCACCCAGCTCGCGGCAGATCATCACCGCCTCGGTCAGGGCCTCGCTGGCGCCAGCGAAGTCGGCGGTACGCCGCCGCAGATTGCCCGCGAGGGTCAGCGCCCTGGCCTGGCCTGGCCTGTCGTTCATCGCGCGGTAGATGCGCAGTGCCTGACACGCGAATCCGGCGGCGGACTCGAAGTCGTCGTCAAGCGTTCGCACGTGGCTCAGTTCAACCAGTGTGGCCGCCTCGCCCGCCCGGTTGCCCAGGGCACGGTACAGGTCCAAGGCGGCGGCGAGATCCTCGTTCGCACGCTGGTGTTTACTGATCAGCCGCCGCACCGCGGCCAGATCGAGCAGGCCGCGCGCCAGAGCCGCCCGGTCAGCGAGCCCGCGAGCGGCTTCGACGGCGGCGGCGTGCAGACGCTCGGCCTGCGGCCAGGGACCGTCGCGCCGGAGCAACGCGGCGATGGCGGCGGTGAGCATGACGACCTCCGGCCGCCAGCCGGCCGCCGTGGCGTAGTCGAGGCAGGCGAGCAGGTTGGCACGTTCCGCGCGCGCCCAGGCAAGATTCTCGTGCGTGCCGACGTGGATGTAGTAGCCGAGCAGCCGCCGGACCGCCGTCGCTGCTTCCTCGCCGGTGAGCATGGTGCGCGCCTGGACCATCCCGTAGGAACGGATCAGGTCATGCAGGCTGTACCGCCGGTATCCGGTCTCGACCAGCAGGCACTCATGGTGCAGCCGGTCCAGTTGCCGCGCCGCCTCGGTGACCTCGATCCCGGCGAGCGCGACGGCGGCGTGCTGATCGGTGCTCGTACCGGGATGCAGGCTGAGCAGGGCGAGCAGCCGCCGCTCCCCCGGGTGCAGGTGCCGCCACGAGATGCTGAACGCCGTGCTGACGCTGGCGCGTTCGGCGGTCATGGCCAGCAGGCTGCTGCGCGTCTCGGTGATCAAATCGGACAAGGTCCAGGAGGGATGGAAGGCGTGCACGCGCGCCAGCAGGCTGATGGCCAGCGGCAGATGCCCGGCCAGCCGGGTTAGCTCATCGACCAGGGCTGAGTCCTCGCCGGCGGCGCGCGGGGTGTTCGTGATGAACATCGCTCGCGCGGTCTCACGTGACAGGGTGGGCAGCCGGACCTGAACGACGACCCCGGGCAGATCGGCTAGCTGACGGCGGCTGGTGACCAGGACCAGGCAGTCGCCGCTGCCGGGCAGCAGCGGCGTTATCTGGGCGCTGCTCGCCGCGTTGTCCAGCACCAGCAGGGCCCGCTCCCCGGCCAGCCTGTCCCGCCACATCGCGCTGCGGCCCGCCAGGTCAGCCGGCAGGAAGCCGGGGTCGACGCCGATCGCCGTGATCAGCTCGGCCAGCGCCGCCGCCGGGCTGACCGGATCGCGGCCCGGCGTATGACCGTGCAGGTCGATGAACATCTGCCGGTCGGGGAAGGCCGGAGCGAGCCGGTGCGCGGCGTGCACGGCCAGTGCGGTCTTGCCCACCCCGGGCATCCCGCTTATCACCCGGAGCGCCACCCCCCCATCTGTTGCGGCGCTGTCCGTGGCAGCGCTGTCCGTGGCAGCGCTGTCCGTCAGAGCACGGGCCGTCAGAGCACGGGGCGCCTCGCCGTCGGCTATCAGCCTGAGTTCCGCGTCGCGCCCGGTAAACGCCGCCGCGTCCAGCGGCAGGCAATGCCGGGCGCCGGCGGCCAGCGGCTCGCTGACCGGATCGCCGGTTCCTGGATGAGGGACGGCTGAGTTCGGGCCAGTGGCAGCGGTGATCGCAGCGGTCCGGGCGCCCGGGATCTGCTGGCGCAGGACCAGCTCATGTGCTTGCCGCAGATCATGGCCGGCTGGCATCGCGAGCTCGTCGTCGAGGCGGCGGCACAGTTCGTGATAGACCGCGAGTGCCTCGGCCTGCTGGCCAGATCCAGCCAGCGCGATCATCATCCAGGCATGGGCCTGCTCGTTCAGCGGCTCGCGTCCGGTCAGCTCCCGAAGCAGGGGCAGCGCCCGGCCGTGCCATCCGGCGGCCGACGCCGCGCGGGCGTAGTCGACCACCACTTCGGTGCGCCGGCGGGCCAGCCCGGTTACCGCGGGATGGCCGCGGAGCAGGTCCACGTCCGCCAGCGCATCCCCCTGCCACAGGGCTATCGCCTGCTCATAGCGATGGCAGGCGGCGGCGTAGTCATTGCTGGCCGCGGCGGCACGGGCGTCCGTGGCGAACTGGCTGAACCTCAGCAGGTCGAGCTGGGACGGGACCGCCTGCAGCCGGTAACTGGCGCCGGCTGAGGACAGCTGCGGGCCTCGGCCGGAGGCATCGTCCACCGCCAGCGCCCGGCGGAGCCTGCTCAGGTGAGCCTGGACCAGGTTCACTGCGTTGTCCGGCGGGCTGTCGGGCCACAGCACGTCGATGATGGCCGTCCGGTGCACCAGCGAGCCCACGGACAAGGCCAAGAGTCCGAGCACGGCGCGCTGAGCCGGCCCGCCCACCGGCAGCCTGAACCCGTTCAGCCACGCCGCCACCGGCCCGAGCACCTGCACCCACAGACCCCGGCCGACCGCTGCCCGCTCTAGTCCGTCAGCCTGCGCGGTGTTCAGCCCCAGCGCGGTGACCAGCGCCGTCAGCGTGCCGCCTTCGGGTCGTTGGGTGCGGCCTTGTTCCAGGTCGCGGATTGACCCCAGGCTCAGCCCGGCCCGGCGGGCCAGCTCGTCCTGGGTCAACCCCGCGGCCTGCCGGAAACCGCGCAGCAAGCCACCCAGCCGGGCACTATCCCGGATGCCAGGATCCACCGCCTCACCCCCATCACGACGGACTCGTCAATCTCGTTTTACACGTGCTTGACCGCTGACCAATTTCACTTCTGTAACAACTCGTGCCGTATTGGCCGCCGTCGCCGGGCAACCCAACTGCTTCTTTGCCCTTCGTCACTTACCGCAGGCGCGCAGACCCGTACGCAGTCCCGTAGCAGCAGGCGTACCCGGCAGTTCTTACCGCGCCCCTCGGGCCGGCTCAGGGCTTGTGATCAGGCATGGGCCAGCGGCAAGGCCCGCGCCGGCGCGCTGGATGGGATGTCAGCGGGCCGCAATCAGGGTCCGCCGACGGCGCTTCATGCTGAGACCGAGTGCCAGCTCTGACCCCGCGGCCCTCCCGTGGGAGGCCCTCGGGGCGCGCATCGCCTGAATCGATCCGGAGGGAAAAGTGAGGATATCTAAGTCGGCCAGCGTGTCTGCCGCTGTCGTGGTGGCGTTCACGGCGGCGGTTCTTCCGGTCAGCTTCCTGACCGCCAGCGCGTCGACCACCGCGTGCGGGAAGTCGTGCACCAGCCCCTACGTCGAGTCGGTAGGCGCCGGCCAGGCGCTGACGGTGTCCGGGAGCAGTGTCGTCATGGCGGCGGCCAGCACCACCAACTCCGCCCAGGACTGGACTCCCCAGGCCGAGGGAAGCGTCTCGAACGCGACGGCGGCGGGGGTGGTGTCCGGCAAGCTGGACATGCTCTACAGCACCGACACGGTGGTGGAGTACCGGTACGCGCCGAACGGGGTCCCCTCCGGCCAGTGCCTCGCGGATGCAAGTACCACGAATATCAACTTCACCGTCCAGCAGCCCACGTTGACCGTGGTGCTAGCACAGTGCGGAGTCACCGCCCAAACCCTGTGGATCCTGGACGCGGACAACGCGGCCAACGGCTATGTCGACCTGATCAACGCGGGTTACGAGGCCCCTTACACCTACCTGGCCCCGGACATAGATTCGAGCGTCGGCTCTCTGACCAGCCCGTACGCCGAGACAGCCGCGCTGACGGTGAACAGCAGCGGCAAGGTGGTGCTCGCGACGCTGAGCGAGATCGGCGGCGTCGTTTCCCCGACGCAAATGTGGGCCAACTGGTCCTCGCCGGCCCAGTCGCAGCTGCGGGCCAACGTCGAGAAGGCCCACTGACCGCCTGCCCGGTGACGGCAGCGATCCCCGGTACCCCAGCGATCCCGGCAACCCCGCGGAGGTAAAAGATGTTCTCCCGCACGCTGAATCCCGGCCGGCGCCTGCGGCGCGCATTGGTGGCGGTGCTGACGGTCGCGGCGCTGGTGGCGGGAAGTCTCGCCCTGGTCCGGGCGGTAACGACCGGCCGTCAGGCGCCGGCGTCGCAGGCAGGCGCGGCCGTACCGGTGCATGCGGTGCACAGCCAGCGGCACAGGGTGCCCACGATGCCTGCCTGGCACCGCCGGGCGACGTCCTGGCCCGCGGCGGGCACGGCCACGGTGTCGCTGACCGCAACGGACCGCTCGCCCGGCCGGCCGCACGGCCGGGCGAGCGCCCAACCGTCGGCAGGGTCGGTGCGGGCGGGCGACCTGCCGGTCTGGGTCGGCCCGCCGGACACCGGCGGCGCCGCGGTGGCCAAGGGCTCGGCCAGGACCCCGGCGAGCACCACGGCGGTGGTGGCGAGGCGGGGATCGCGTGCGGGCACGGACAGCGTGACGGAGGTGTCGCGTGCGCAGGTGAGCGTGACGTCGCAGCGGACCGCGCACACGCTGGGAGTGCGGGGACTGGTGCTGTCGCTGGCCGGTGCCGGCGACGCGGCCGGCGCGGGCCGGGTGCATGTGAGTGTGTCCTACCGACGTTTCGCGCAGGCCTACGGCGGTGATTACGGTTCGCGGCTGCGGCTGGTGGAGATGCCGGCCTGCGCGCTGTCGACGCCGGCGGTCGCCAGGTGCCGGACTCAGACGCCGGTTGGCTCGCTGAACAACGCCCGCAAGCACTGGGTGGGCGCGGACGTGAAGTTGCCGGCGCCCGTCTCGGCGGCGGCCAGCGTGCGCGGCGCCGCGCCGGGCATTGTGCTCACGTCGGCGGTGCGGGCGCCGCGCGTGGTGCTGGCGGTGGTGGCCGCGCCGTCGGGTTCGGCGGGCAGCTTCGCCGCCGAACCGTTGTCCGAGTCGACCACAGGCTGGGTCGGCGGCGCCTCGTCGGGGGCCTACACCTGGTCCTACCCGGTCAAGGTGCCGCCTGTGCCGGGGGGGCTGGCCCCGACGGTGGCGCTGAACTACGACTCACAGGCCACCAGCGGACTGACGTCATCCACCAACAACCAGGCGTCCTGGGTGGGAGACGGCTTTGACTATTCGCCCGGGTTCATCGAGGCGGACTACACCACCTGCTCAACCGATGCCGGCGAGCCGGACACCGGGGACCTGTGCCCCAACGGGGAACAGGTGACACTGTCCCTGAACGGGGTGACCACGCCGCTGGTGAACGGCAGCGGGAAATGGGTGGCCGAGGCCGACGGCGGCCAATCGGTCAAGCAGTCCGGCAACACGTGGGAGATCATCGAGCCCAACGGGACGCAGTACTGGTTCGGGCTGAACCAGCTCCCCGGCTACACGTCCGGTGACCCGGTCACCAACAGCGTGTGGACGACGCCTGTCTGGGAGGGCTGCGGGCAAGCCGCGCTCTGCAACCTGCCCTGGCGCTACAACCTGGACTACGTCGTCGACCCGCACGGCAACGCGATCGCCTACTTCTACAACCCCCAGACCAACTACTACGCCGAGCAGGATGGCACCACCGGCACCGGCGCCTACACCCAGGGCGGTGTCCTGACGAAGATCGAGTACGGGCTGCGGGCCGGCCAGGTGTACACCTCCACCCCGGCCGGGCAGGTCACTTTCACCTCCGCGGCCGGCCGGCAAGACGCCCCCACCGACCTGAGCTGCACCTCCGGGGCGCCCTGCGCCGTCACCTCGCCCACGTTCTGGGACGACGACGCCCTGACCACCATCACCACCCAAGCGCTCGAGGGCAGCGCGCTGACCAACGTGGACTCCTATTCCCTGGCCACCACCTATCCCCCGACCGGTGACCAGACCACCTCCCCGTCGCTGTGGCTGCAATCGGTGACCCAGACCGGCCAGGACGGCAGCACGCCGGTCACGCTGCCGCCGGTCAGCTTCGCCGGGACGGCGCGGCCCAACCGGGTCGAAACCGCGGCCGACCAAGCCGCCGGGTACTCCGACCTGACCCGGTTCTACCTGTCCAGCATCACCAACGACACCGGCGGGCAGACCAGCATCTCGTACTCACCGGCGGACCCCGCGCCCTGCGCCGCGGGCAGCCTCCCCGCCCCGGACGCGAACACCGCCGCCTGCTACCCCGACTACTGGACCCCGTCCGGCGGCACGTCACAGGCCCAGGACTGGTTCAACCTCTACACCGTGAGCAGCGTCACCAAGACCGATACCACCGGCGGCGACCCGCCAGTGGTCACCAGTTACGCCTACGCCGGCCCGGCCTGGCACTGGGACGCCGGCACCATCAGCCGCTCGGCCACGGTCACCTGGGACCAGTACCGCGGCTACCAGACGGTGACCACCAAGACCGGCACGGCCCCCGACCCGGTCACCGAGTCCACCGCCACGTTCCTGCAGGGCATGAGCCAGGATGGTCCGCCCAGCGGCACCGGCCCGGTCGTGACCGTCACCACCTCCCGCGGCCAGCACGTTACCGATTCCAGCCAGTTCGCCGGGATGACGCTCGAACGGATCGGGTACGACGGGGCCGGCACCGGGCAGCAGGTGACCGACACGGTCAACCTGCCGTGGTCATCGTCGGCCATCGTGGTGAACACCGGCCTGGACCAGGCCGCTTACCTCACCGGGACCAGTTCGGCCCTGACCTATACGGCGCTGGGCGGCGGGGGGACACGGGACTCGGCCGTTGACTACACCTACAACTCGGCCGGGCAGGTCACCGCCAGGTCCACCGTTCCCGACGCCGGCAACGCCGCGGAGGACACCTGCACCGACACCACCTACGCCGCCAACACCAGCACCGGTCTTGTGGACCTGCCGGCCACCGTGACCGTCGACACCGGTGCGTGCAACGCCTCGGGTCAGGGGACCGGAGCGCTGGTCTCCGAGACCGAGTCCTGCTACGACGGCCAGGGGCTCGGCATCGGCGCGACGGCCGGGAACCTCACCAAGAGCGAGCAGGCCACCGCCGTCGGGTTCTTCGACACCACCACCTACAGCTACGACGCGTACGGGCGGAACCTGACCACCACCAGCCCCGACGGGGACACCACAACCACCGCCTACACCCCGGCAACCGGCGCGGAGCCCACCTCGGTCAGCGTCACCGACCCGATGGGGCTGGCCACGGTCACCAGCTACGACCCCGCCCGCGCGCTGCCGCTGACCGTCACCGTCCCCGATGGGGACGTGACCACCACGGCCTACGACGCGCTCGGCCGCCAGACCGCCACCTGGACGCCAGGCAATCCCGCCTCCGGCCCGGCCACCACCACCTGGAGCTACGCCACCAGCGACACGGCGCCGCCGGTCACCACCGAGCAGGACCTCGAACCCGCCGGGAACCGCCTGATCACCGACACGATCGACGACTCCTTCGGCGCGGTCCGCCAGGTCCAGAAGGAGACCGCGGGCGGCGGCACCGACATCACCGACACCAGCTACGACTCCGACGGCTGGAAGGCCCTGAACTCCGGGCCCTACTACGTCTCCGGCGCGCCGTCCGGGACGCTGGTCGAAGCGGCCGCCAGCAGCGTCCCGGACCAGACCGGATACGCGTACGACGGCGACGGCCGCGTCGCGCGGCAGATTTCCTACCGCGACGGGAACGAAACCTTCGAGACCGACACCGCGTACGGCGGCGACTACACCACCGTCACCCCGCCGGCCGGCGGCACACCCCAGACGACGTGGACGGACGGGCGGGGCCTGACCACCGCCATCTGGCAGTACCACGCCGGCGTCCCGGTCAGCTCGTCCGACCCCGCCAGCGAGTACGACGCCACCGCCTACACCTACAACGCCGCCGGAAAACTGGCCACGATCACCGACGCCGCCAAGAACCCCTGGAGCTACGCCTACAACCTGCTCGGCGACCAGACCTCGCAGACCACCCCGGACACCGGGACCACCACGACCAGCTACGACCCCGCCCAGTTGGTCCTGTCGGTCACCGACGCCCGCGGCAAGACGACCTCCTGGAGCTATGACGCCGACGGCCGCAAGACCGCCAAATACGACACCACCGGCGGCGCCGCGAAGAGCGCCTCCGACGAGATCGCGTCGTGGAGCTATGACACCGTCGCCAAGGGCCAGCTAGCCTCCTCCACCGCCTATTCCGGCGGCACGCAATACACCGAGAAAGTCACCGGCTACGCCGCCAACGGGCAGCCATCGGGGATCGAGACCATCGTCCCGTCCAGCCAGGGAGCATTGGCAGGCACCTACACCCAGACCTACACCTACGCCGCCAGTGGGCAGCAGACCTCTTACACCGACTCCGCCGCCGGCGGCCTGCCCGCCGAGACCGTCACGGTCGGCTACGACAACGCCGGGAACCCGGCCGCACTCAACGGGGCCAGCCCTTACGTCGGCTCGCTGTCTCACACCGACCTGGGCCAGCCGCTGCAGTACGCGATGGGCACCAGCGCCGAACCCGTTTACCTCACCGACTCCTACGACCCGCAGACCGGCAACCTCACCGAGCAGAACGTCCAGACCGGCGCCGCCGAGACATCGGTCGACAACCTGAACTACAGCTACGACGATGTCGGCGACGTCACCGCCGAAGCCGACACGCCCGCCGGCGCCCCGGCCGCGGCCGGCGTGCAGTGCTTCCAGTACGACTACCTCGGCCGCCTCGTCCAGGCCTGGGCCCAGGGCACCGCCGGATGCGCACCGTCCCCGTCGGCCTCGGCCGAGGGCGGCGCCGCGCCTTACTGGGAGTCGTTCAGCTACGGTTCGACCGGCACGTTGACCACGCAGACCGGCACCACCCCGGCGGGAGTGGCGACCACCACCACGAACACCTACCCCAGCGCCGGCAGCGCCCAGCCACACGCCGTCACCGCCCAGGCGGTCACCACCACTAGCGGGACCAGCACGACGGACTTCACCTACAACGCGGACGGGCAGCTCACCTCGGCCACCGGCGGGTCGCAGAACGAATCCCTCACCTGGAACGACGCCGGGCAGCTCAGCCAGGACGCCGTCACGCCCGCGGGCGGCGGCACCGCCCAGGACACCAGTTACGCCTACGACGCCGACGGCACCCTGCTCCTCACCGCCGACCCCGGCAGCACCACCCTCTACCTGAGCGACGAGGAACTCACCCTGTCCGGCGGCACCGTCACCGGCACCCGCTACTACACCCTCGGCAACATGACCGTCGCCACCCGCACCGGCGCTTCCAGCGTCTCCTACCTCGCCGGTGACCAGGAGGGCACCGACGCCGTCGCCATCAGCGCGTCCAGCCTCGCGGTCACCCGCCGCTACTACGCCCCCTACGGCAACTCCGTCGGCCCCAGTTCGTCCGGCTTTCCCACCGGGGAGAAGGGCTTCGCCGGCGGCGCCGACGACACCGCCACCAGCCTCACCGACCTCGGCGCCCGCGAATACCAGCCCGGCACCGGCTCCTTCATCTCCACCGACTCGATCCAGAACAGCTACGACCCCCAGGACCTCAACCCCTACGCCTACGCCACCGACAACCCCGCCACCAAATCCGATCCCACCGGCGCCACCCCCGCCGTCTGCAACGCCAGCGGCTGCACCAGCACGAACCTGGACGACGTCGCCACGATCGTCAACGACAGCAATCTCGCATCGTCCATCACGTGCCAGCAGGCCCAGAAGAAGAACGGCGCCACCGCGGCCATCGTCTCGGTCGCCTGCGCGATACCGGACGCGGCTGCCCCACCGCCGCCTCCGTGCCCGGGAACAGAAACGTGCATCGGCCCAGCTTCAGAGATCATCCTGTACGTCCAGCGGGACCCCAACGCCAAGTCCAACTGCTCCCCAGGAGCCCCTGAGACGTATCTGGGCACCGTACAAATCGCACCGTACGTCTATAACATCGGAAATCAACTCGGTAGCTATTACAATCCTCTTTCCACTAGTCCTGGCAACAGCAGTCTTAACTACTACAGTTACGACGAATACGCCTTCAATACGGCGAGGGTCTACAGAGAGTGCAACGGCAGCGATTGGGTGGATGTCTACTACGGAGGCAACCCGATCGTCAGGACCGTGACCGGGAGCTACTTCTGCGCTGGCGACTCCGAGGGCGATTCGGATTGTTATGCCGATCCGATCCTCACCTGCACCAAGTGGAGCAACTACAACTGGATACCCGAATGGGTGAACCCAGCTCTGCAGAAGCCGGCCAAACCCAGCTTCTGGGGGTCGTGCTCTGGGCCGACGGTGGTCTCCAGGGGCGCGCCGGTCGTGCTCTCAGGCGGGTAAATTCCTTTCAGGTCCTCCGCACGCCGTTCGGCACCCTCTCGGGGAACGGCGTGCGGACGCATGCCCGGGGGTGCTGCCGCCGGGTTTTGGCGGTGGGTGGCGGCCGGTGATGGTGCGCGGGGCGGCTGGCTTCTTGGCGCAGCCGTTCATTCAGAAATCAGGTCAGCCCTCACGGCGTGCCAACCGTAAGGCGACGGGCCGGGCCGGGCCACCACGCCCCCAGTCGATCTTGTGATGCGGGCGGTCCGCGACCTCCCCGGGCCGGCCCACCCGGCACCAAGCCGGCCACACCGGGCTCTGGAATGATCGAAATGGGGTCTTGCGATCTTGTTTGGGACAGATGCAAGGTAAGTGACAGATGCAAGGTAAGTGCTGGTTGTGTTGTCATCTTCGGCGAAGGGAAAGACCGTCTTGCCCACCCCCGCAGAACGTGAGACGGTGTGAGCGGATTGCGGCCTGCTCTAGATCAACTTCCGTTTCGCCCACTTCCGCGGCCTTTGGGGCGCGGCTCACGATTGCACTGGAGTCGCAATCACGACATAAGCGACAGTGGGTCGACGTCTCATGTAAACGGTAACCCGCGGCGCGGACAAGCACACCCGGCGCCAGTTCGCTTTCCCAGCCATTGCCCACGGAAGAACACGTACGCGCGTGCGTCGCGTTTGATCCAGTCCGGGTGCACGGTATGTCGTTAGACATCCGCTACGCGCCATGGCAGTTCATGCTCGACATCGACAAGATCAACTACGCGTTGTCCGAGCGTGTCGCGTACTGCACGCGTCATCCAGACGATGAGGTCATCAACCTGTCCTCCGGCATCAACGCGCTCGGGCCGCCGCTGCCCCTGGTTGATTTCGCGCTTTCGATGGCCCGCGATCCGCTGTTCTGGCACGACTACGACGGACCCGATGGGCACCTCGCGGGCCGGGTGGGCGTGGCTGTCTACGAGTCGGTTCACAGCGGTGGCCTGGCCGACCTAGGACCGGACAACGTCATCGTCACCGCCGGTGCGAGCGCGGCCATGATGCTCGCCGTCCGGGGCCTGCGTCAGCTTTGCCACAAGCAGGGCCTGCCCGCCGTCGCCCTGCTGCCGCTGCCGACGTTTCCACTGGCCGGGGCGGCGCTGGTGAACGCCGGGTTCGCCATCGTGGAGGCCGGGTCGACGGCACCGGGCCGCTGGCTGCCGACCGTTCCCGACCTGATCGCGCAGGCCCCCGGCGACCTGGGCGTCGTATACGTCAACACGTTCAACAACCCCACCGGTGAACGGTACGAGGCTGACGAACTGCGGGAATTGGTGCGCTGGGCCAGCGAGCACGGTGTGTTCATCCTGCACGACACGGTGTCCTCGGACGTGGCCAGCGCGGGGACCATCCCGCACCTGGCCACCGTCGCGGCGCAGCAAGGGTACGCGGAGCACGTCCTGACGGTGAGCAGCCTGTCCAAGGCCCGCGCCATCCCCGGATTCCGCATCGGCTGGCTGATCGGGCCGGAAGACATCGTGGGCGAACTGGCCCGGTTCAACGAGCTGATCGCCCCGTCGTCTCCGGGTATCGCCGCCCCCATGCTGCTGCTTGACCGTCTCATCGCCATGTCCACCGGGCCCGGCGCCAGGCCGGCTGGCGAGGTGGTTGACCGGGTGGCCGGCTGCCTGGAACCGTACGCGGCCGCCGAACCCGGGCTGATCACCGTGTTCGAGTCGGTAGCCAAGACGTTCGAGGCGGGCGAGGTGACCGCTCCCCTGGTCGCCTGGCGGCAGCAGTTGCGCGACGTGCTGGCCGAGAACGTCGCCATCCTCGGCTCGGACTTTGCTGACCTGGCTGGCTGGTTTCCGCCCTGGCGCGGCGACTTCAACACGTTCGCCGAATTGCTGCCGCTGCGGGGACGGCCGTACCTGTCCACCTGCCACCAGCTATTTCGCGAGTTCGGCCTGCAGACGCTGCCCGCGCCTGCCTTCGGCCAGGACGAGACCTGGTGGCGGAAACGGCCGGAGTACTTCTCGCGGCTGTCCTTCGCAGTGCCTACCCCGATATGGACGGAGGCGCTGAGCCGGCTGCGCCGCGCCGCCGGGAAGCTGAGATGCCGATGAGCCCCAACACGCCTGCCTGGTGCGCCAGCGGTGTGGCGCTTCTTCGTTCGGCGGGTCTGCCGTCGACCTGGCTGACGGAACTGGCCTACGAGCCACTGCGCGACGCTTACGACGACCTGGCCACGTCTTACCTGCGGCTGTCCGGGCTGCGGCGCAAGGTCGTCGCCGCGCAGCGCGCCCATAACGGACGCAAGACGATCAAGCTCAGACCGCTGGACGACGATGTGGCCAGGCTGTGTCCTGATGACCTGGCCGCGACGTGGAACCGCGCGGTGGCAGCCCATGAGGCTGGCTGGCAACGTCTGGACCAGGCCTGGGACCCGGCCTTGCGGCACGAGGACAGCCGGCTGCTGGGTCACCTGCGCGACGAGACCGTACGCGAATGCCTGCTGCTGATGAGCCCCGGCGCCTACCGGGGGCTGACCGCCCAGGCCGACGGCGGCACGTTGCGGACGTCGGCCAGGCGGGTGGCGTACCGGTACCTGCAGCGGTTTTGCGGCAAGGCGGAGACCATCGGCCCCAGCGGCCCGCTCAACCTTTTGCGGGTTCGCCAGGGTGAGCCCGCGCCGCAACCGGCACCCGGCCCTCACCACCCGGGCGGGCCGGTCGCAAGCTTCGTTGACCGGTGCCTGGGCGAGGTGCGCTATGCGACCACCGGAGACGGCTCGGCGGCGACCAGGCGGACCTTGCTGACGTTCTGGGCCGCCTACACGCTGATCGATGCTCTGCTCGATGAGGCAGGGCCCGAAGCGCGGGCCGCACTCGACCACGGGGTGCGCATCCCTGGCTACGCCGGCGATCCGGCACCTTACGTGCGTAACGTGACAGCTCAGATCGGCTCCCCGGGCGCGGCCACGGTGCGGCAACTGGTGGATGACGTGGAGCGGTTCGCCACGCTGCGCCAGGCCGGGCGCCCGGCCGAACTGACCCGGCTCGCCTCAACGTTCGAGCGGATCACGGGTCGAACGGCCTGGCGTGGCCAGGGTGAGTTCTATGCCGACAGGATGATCCTCGTCGAGGAGGCCTTCGACAACGTCCTGGGCGCCCACGTCGTTGACGACGGTTCCGGTCGGCTCGCCGATCGCCTCGGCACCGCGCTGGACCTGCTGGCGTCGGTCGCGGTGGAACACCGGCTGCACGGACAGCGCCGGCTCCGCGAGCTTATGCGCCAGCGCGGCACGGCTAGTTTGCCGGCGCTCGATGTCCGTGACCTGGACCTGGACGCCACACCGGCCGCGGAAGCCATGCCGGTGAAATTCATCGAGCTGGTGAACACAGCCGAGCCGGTCGTCAACCTCACCCGGTCCGAGCTCGAGGCGGCCGGGCTCATCCGGGCCGACCTGTCGGCCTGGCCGCTGTTCGCCGCGGCCGACGTGATGCTGCTGGGCCCGGACCGGCCCGGCGCCAGCACACGGCTGGTGCTGAGCGAGGTGCATCACATCTGGCCTAACCTCAGCCATCCGAGCCGGGAGCTGATGGGCGACGCTCAGCTCGAGGTGGCCGAGGTGGCGCGCCGGATCCGCGACCTGGTCGCCCCCGCCCGGCCGCTGGTCCAGCAGGTCCGGCGCACGCAGCGCGGAACCGACACCTCCGCCGCCGGGCAGGATCTGCTGTGCTTGGACGAGATGGAACGCGGTGACTTCACCGACGCGGTCGACGCCGGCGAACTCGTGGTGCGGGAGTGGGCCAACGGCTTCGTGGGGCTGAGTTCACCGGCCCACGACCGCGACTACTGGCTGCTGCCCGAGTACGACGACACGGGCCTGGCCGTCGGTGGCCTGGCCCACTGCGCCACGCCAGCCCTCGACCTGTTCAGGTTCTCGTTCGGGACGCACACGCCACGCATCGTGGTGGATGGGGTGGTGCTGCAGCGCCGCCGCTGGGATCCGCCGCTGCCCACGATTCCGCTGTTGCGGAAGGGCGCGCGGGACTGGTGCGAAGTCCGGCTGTGGCAGTCACGGCTGGGACTGCCCAGGTTTGCCTTCTTCATCACCGACGTGGAGCCCAAGCCCATGTGGCTGGACTTCGAATCCCCGGTGTCAGTGGCCAACTTCTCACACTCGCTACGCACAGCGACCCACGTCACGCTGTCAGAAATGCTGCCGCGCCCCGACCAGCTCTGGCTGACCACACAGTCTGGCGTGCACGTGTCGGAAATCCGGATCTTGTTCACCCGGGAACGACACGCGGCGCCCGTGCTGGGAGAGGCCGTGCTGGGGGCGGCCGAATGATCTACAAAAGCGTGCACGATATCGTCCTCGATGACGTATTCCTCGAATTGCCCAGCCTTTCCCCGAATGCGGACGTGCAGGTGCTGCTCAAGCTCGAGGGGCTCAACCCGGCTGGGTCGATCAAGATCAAGACCGCGGTCGGGTTGATCACAGACCTCGAGGACAAGGGCATTCTCGGGCCATCCGGGCGGGTCATCGAGTCCTCGTCCGGCAACCTCGGGGTCGCCCTGGCCACGGTCTGCGCCGCCAAGGGCTACCAGCTCACCATCGTGACCGACCCGCTGGCCAGCCAGCATCTGGTCCGGCGGATACGCGCTCTCGGCGCCCGGATCGAACAGGTCACCGAGCGGGACGAAAACGGCGGTTACCTGCAGACCAGGATCGACTACATCCACAAGCGCCTGGCCAACGATCCCGAGCTGGTGTGGACCAACCAGTACGCCAACGACGCGAACTGGCGGGCCCACGCGGCCACGACGGCCCGCAGCATTTGGCGTCACCTCGGCCACGTGGACGCGCTCGTGGTTGGCGCCGGCACCACCGGCACCCTGATGGGCTGCGCCGCCTATTTCCAGGCCCACAGCCCGGGCACCCAGATCGTCGGTGTGGACGTCGAGGGCTCCGTCACGTTCGGGCACCCACCTAAGGAGCGGTTTATCCCCGGGCTTGGCGCTAGCCGCAGGCCAGAGATATTCAGGGACATTCCCGCCATCAAGAAGGTTCTGGTCCCCGAGCGCGACAGCATCATGATGTGCCGGCGGATCGCGGCCGAGTACGGCCTGCTGGCGGGCGGTTCTACCGGGACCGTGCTGGTGGCGGCCGAGCAGGTGGCGGCATCGCTCCCGCCCGGCAGCAGGCTGATCGCGATCAGCCCCGACCTCGGGGACAGCTACCTGGACACGGTGTACTCGGCGAGCTGGACTGCCGCCCACTTTCCCAGGGTTCCCGAAGGCGCCGAGCCGAGAGGAATATTGCGGTGAGTGAGTTCTGGGTGGTACCAGGAACCGCGGCCGCCGAAGTACTCGCGGCCTGCGGCCCCGAGGTGATGGCCACGGTGGCCGGGGCGTACCAGCTGCACGAAGCCGGGGCCTCGGTGAACCCCGACAGCTACTTCCTGCGCTTCGCGGACAAGCCGAGCGCCCGGGTGATCGCCCTGCCGGCCTACCTGGGTGGCTCGATCGACCGCATCGGCATCAAGTGGATTTCCAGCTTCCCCGGCAACGTGCAGCGAGGGCTACCGCGGGCGTCGGCGGTGCTTATCCTCAACGACTACGCCACAGGGGCGCCGGTCGCGTGCCTGGAGGCGGCCGGCATCAGCGCCGCCAGGACCGCCGCCTCGGCCGCGCTGACCGCCGCCCGGCTCCGCCGGGGCCAGAGTGGTGGCAGCGTCGGGTTCGTGGGAACGGGCGTCATCGCCACGACGATCGCGTCCTACCTCAGCCTGGTCACGTCGTTCGGCGAGGCGACGTGTTACGACCGCGACCCCGACCGGGCCCGCCGGTTCGCGAGCACCGTGACGGCCGCGCTGGGCACCCCAGTGAACGTTGCCGATGACCTGACCCGCCCATTGCGCTGTGACGTCGTGGTCTTTGCCACGACGGCGGCCGGGCCGTACGTCGCGCCGGAGACCAGGTTCGCGCCCGGGCAGGTCGTGCTGAACATCTCGTTGCGGGACCTCCCCCCGGAGCCGCTCCTGCACGCCAACAACGTCGTGGACGACGTCGAGCACTGCCTCAAGGCGGCCACCTCACCCCACCTGGTGGAGCAGCAGACCGGTTCCCGGTCGTTCATCAACGGCACCATCGGCCGGCTCCTGGAGCCTGGGCTGGATCTCGACCCCGGCCGGCCCACCATCGTGTCGCCGTTCGGGCTCGGCATCCTGGACATCGCGGTCGGCGACCTCGTGCTGCGCCGCGCCATCGCGACCGGAACGGCGCTGCCCATACCGGGCTTCTTCCCCTCCGGAGCAGCGCAGTGATCGACAATCCCGCTGACCCGCTGGACCGGATCTGCAACGGGCACCTCGTGGCCGACATTTCGCGATGGGCGGTGGACGCCTGCCGCCTGGGCGAGCTGACGCACTTCGAGATCAACTACGTCGGGTACGACGACTGCAACCTCCTGCTGGCCACCACGACCGGTGACTACTTCGCCAAGGTGTTCACCGCGGCCCGCAGCGATGAAATGTGCCAGCGGTATGTCGGCGTGCTGGACGCGGTGGTCCGCGCGGGGATCGCGCACCCGAGGCTGCGGCCATCTGGCGGCGGCCAATTACTGCTCACGCACGAGGCGAGCGGAAATCACCTGGTCGTCATGGACGCGGTGCGAGGCAGCACGTTCTTCGACCTCGGCGCCTATCCGGCCGACGCCGACCTGCGGTGTGTGATGGACCAGGTGCACCGGATCCACGCCCTCGACATCGAGCCGCCGGAGGTCTACGACTGGTGGGCCATCCCGAGGATCGTCTCGCTCGGCGAGGAGATGCTGCCCCGGCTGCCCGGACCGGACCGGCCGTACGTCCGGGACGCTATGACGGCCTTTGCCGGGCTGGACCGCAAGGCTCTTCCGCTGGTGTTCTCGCACGGCGACCTCACCAAGACCAACGTCATGCGCAACATCGGCGGCGGCATCTCGATCATTGACTTCGCCGTGTCCAACCGCTACCCGCGGGTGCACGACCTCGCGATGGTCTCGGTGAACTTGATGGACGGACACCCGCTGCCGGTCCGGCAGCGCACGCTCCGGCTGACCGAACGCTACAGCCGGGTCGCGGC
Organism: Streptosporangiaceae bacterium; assembly: GCA_036267135.1. Classification (GTDB taxonomy): domain Bacteria; phylum Actinomycetota; class Actinomycetes; order Streptosporangiales; family Streptosporangiaceae; genus PALSA-505. The sequence goes on from DATAWQ010000075.1 coordinate 23,464, forward strand.
CCTGACCGCCCAGGAAATGGCGGCCCTGCCGGTGTACGTCTTCGCCGCTGCCGCGATGGAACTGCTCGGCGCCTACCGGGAGTGGCTGGTCAAAGGAAACCGGAGCGCCGAGACCCGTTACCTGCTCGACCTAGGCCGTCGCACGGTGCGCGCCGCCGCCATCTGAGGAACGCAATGGAGGAGATCGCCTTGTCCACAACCGCGTCCGGGTTCCCGGTGAACTCGTGGGACGAGTTCACCAACCTGCGAGAGATCGTCGTTGGTGACGCCACGCATTCCCGGATCCCGAGGATGACCGATCCGTCCGCCTGGCTCGCCTGTTATCCGGGCATGTCGCCTGCCGAACTGCAGAAGGTCCAGGCTGGTCAGTTTCCCCAGCAGGTGATCGAGGAGTCCAACGAAGACCTCGAGACACTCGCCCAGACGCTGCGGAGCCTGGGGGTCAAGACGCACCAGCCGCCGGCCGTCGACCACACGAAGGAGTTCCACAGCCCGTACTGGCCGGCCGACGGTTACATCTCCTACTGCCCTCGCGACATCACCCTGATCGTGGGGCACACGATCATCGAGGCACCCAGCCCGATGCGGTCACGGTACTTCGAAATCTTCAATCTCCGGCCGCTGTTCCAGCAGTACCTGCTCCAGGGCGCCACCTGGCTAGCGGCCCCGCGACCACAACTCCTCGACGAACTGTACGAACTCGACGACGCCGGGTTGCCGCTGCTGGGCGAGGCCGAACCAGTCTTCGACGCCGCGAATGTGATCCGGGTCGGCCGGGACCTTTTCTATCAAGTGTCCCGGAGTGGCAACGAGATGGGCCTGCGCTGGCTCACCTCCACCCTGCGGGCGCTCGATAGCAGCTTGCGGGTGCACCCATTGCGCGGCGTCTACGGCTACACCCACATCGACAGCACGATCGCGGTGCTGAAGCCGGGGCTGGTCATGCTCAACCCGGCCCGCATCAAGCGGACCGAGATCCCGGAGAAGTTCCGGAACTGGGACGTGCTGTGGTGCCCGGAAACCGAACTGACCCCGACCGCGCTGCCTTACACACTGAGCGAACGCTGGATCAGCATGAACCTCCTGATGGTCCATCCCGAGCTGGCCATCGTGGACGGTGACCAGCCCGCGCTGGTCCGCGCCCTGGAGGACAAGGGAATCACGGTGCTGCCGCACTGGCTGCGGCACCAGCGGGTGCTGGGCGGTGGCTTCCACTGCGTGACGCTCGACATCGTGCGCGACGGTGACCGCGAAGACTACTTCGGCTGAGCGAGAGCATCGGGACGAACAGGGGCGAGGAGAAGTGCTATGACACAGCGCACGGACCGGGGGCACTATCCCCAGCTCCCCGCCGAGCACACGGGTCCGGTGCCGGCGACGGTCAGGGAGCTCATCGAGAAACAACTCCGCTGCCTGGTCCTGGAGGCCCCGTTCCCCTGCCTGGGCGCCCGGGCGGCCCTGCGCACCGGCAGCTACCTCTTCAACGTTCATACGGACATGAACGCCCCACAGGCCCTGCCCGGCGTCCTCGCCGATCTCCGCTACTTCGCGAAGGTCCGGCACGAGATGGGAAGCCTGTACACCTACGTGGCCAGCTTCCTCGAACCCCGGATGATCACCAGCGAGATGGCCTGGGATCAGATCGTGTGGAGGTTCCTCCAGGACCTGCACGACCTCGATGACACCCCGTGGGATCCCCGCTTTTCACGGGACCCGAAGGATGCGGATTTCGCCCTGTCCGTGGGCGGTCTGGGCCAACTGGTGGTGACCCTGTACCCCGGGGCCAACCGGTACACGCGCCGGTTCGCGTGGCCGACGCTGATCTTCAACCCGCTTGAGCAGGACCGGGCGAACTTCCCCAGCGACGAGGAGTTCTTGCGATTCCAGAACATGATCAGAGACCGCGACACGCGACTGCAGGGCAACGTGAACCCGTCGTTGCCGCCCACGCTTGACGATCCACAGGCGACCGGCTTCTCCGGAGCGCCGATCGACGCTACCTGGAAGTGCCCGCTGCGGATCAGGCCGCAGCCATCCGGGGAATCAGATCGCGGAGGGGATGACGATAGTGGTCACACTGTCTGAGAAGCACGTGGCCGATAAGCACGTGGCCGCGCTGGCGCCGGGGGAAACGGAACGGCTGTGGCAGGCGGCGCACGTCCTGGTCCGTTCGGCGGACGTGGAGAACCTGCCGCCCGATGATCTGGTGAACATCGCAACCGCGCTGGCGCCCGCCCTTCCGGCCGAGGTATTGCGCAGGCTGCACCGGTATCGATCGAGCGGAGACTGCGGCGACGCGCTGCTGATCCGCGGTCTGCTCCCACCCGGGATCGACTGGGGCCGCAACCCCGGCGGATCGGGGGCGCCGCTGCGGGACGAGCACCCGCAGGCCGCCGCGTTGTGCCTGCTCACGATCGCCGCCCAGCTGGGCGAGCCGTTCACCTTCAGCACCTTCTACTCAGGACAGCTGGTGCAGCACGTCGTGCCGGTGCCGGGCATGGAGCACACGCAGACCAGTGAAAGCAGCGACGGCACCCTCAACTGGCACGTCGAGGATGGCTGGAGCGGCAATCGGTGCGACTACTTCACACTGTTGTGCCTGCGCGGGGACCGCGGCGCGAACACCATGTTCGCCGCCGCGAGGGATGTCGCGCTGCCCGCGTCCCAGCGGAAAGTGCTGGCCGACCGGGCCCGATTCGTCATGTGGCCGGACAGCGCCCACGCCCTGGCCGAGCGAACCGGCACGCCCACAGCGGTGCTCTGCGGCCCGGAGCACGACCCGCAGATCTGTTTCGACGCCCATTACCTCGGGGCCGCCGACCCAGCCGACACCGAGGCCGCGGCCGCGCTGGCCGCGCTCAGCGAGGAACTCGACGCCAACCGGATAGAACACACGCTCGAGCCGGGTGAACTTCTCCTGCTCGACAACCGGCGCACCGCGCACGCGCGCAGCTCGTTCCGGCCCGGCAACGACGGCAACGACCGGTGGCTGCTGCGCACGATGATCTGCTCGTCCCTACCCCGATTCCGCCGCAACGGCACGCGGATCATCTGAAACGGAGGCACCGTGGGAGACACGCTGCTCGTCGTCGGCATCGTCGAGGGCCGGGAGCTCGCGCTACGCACGGCGCTCGAACGGGGACTGCGGCTCGTCGTGATCGACTTCGTCGAGTCGCAGCTCTCGCAGCTGGCCCACGTGCGCATCCCGGTGGCCGATCTGTTCGATCCGGGTCAGCTCAACGCCGCCATCGAGACCGCCGTGCAGTACCATCCCAGCGCTGTGCTGTCGTTCTTCGACGAGTTGCTCGAACCGACGGCGCAGTTGGCGCAGCGGCTGGGGTGCAGGTTCCTGACCCCGCACGCCGCCCTGCTCGCGTACAACAAGGTCGCGCAGCGGGCCGCGCTCCGGCAGGCAGGCGTCAGCTGCCCGCGCTGGCTCGATTGCGGCGACCTCGATTCGGTGCGGCTAGCCGCCCAGGAGATCGGCTACCCGCTGATACTCAAAACCGCCGATCAGGCCGGCGCCACAGGGAAGATCCGGGTGTTCGACGCCGCAGGCCTCGAAGCCGCGTACACCGCCGTCGACCTCGCCCGGATAGACCGCTCGGTACCCCTGCTCGTCGAGCAACTGGCCCAGGGCGAGGAGCTCAGCGTCGAGGGATTCGTGGTGGACAGCCAGGTCACGCTGATGTGCGTAACGCGGAAGACCGCGACGGGCGGCATGTATCCGGTTGAGCTCTCGCACGCGCTTCCGTACACCGGGCCGGAGACAGACCTCGTGATGGACACCGCCCGGCAGGCCACGACGGCACTGGAGATCAACAACTCCATGATGCACGTGGAGCTCATGGTGACGGACCGGGGCCCGGTCGTGATCGAGGTGAACGTGCGGTCGGCCGGCGACAAGATCCAGGACATGATCTACCAAACGAGCGGCTGCAATCCCTACGAGATCACCTTGGACCTCGCCCTCGGCGTCACACCGGTATGGCGGCCCAAATGGCACGGCGGAATGGCCATCCACTTCCTGACTCCCGACCGGGCGGGCGTGCTGGAAGGATTCCAGGGCGTCGAGGAGGCCATCGGCCATCCAGACCTGTATGACATCGGCTTCTGGGCATCTGTGGGGTCCGTGGTCCCCGCGATTCCGCAGGACAACGCCGGCCGCCTCGCGTGGCTCATCTGCACCGGGGCGGACTGGCGGGCCGCCGATCAGCAGGCCCACCGGCTCGTGACCGGGCTCTCCAGCCAGGTCGCAGCCACGGCCGGGACATGACCCGGTCCCACTAGACCGAAAGGACAGGGATGGAGTCGTACACGCCGTCCACCTACGGCGACAAGATCGCTGACATCTACGACGAACCAGGGCAGACGCCCGGCGATGCCCAGCAGGCGGCGGACATGCTGAGCCGCCTGGCCCAGACCCTCGCGCCGCAAACACCCCGGCTGCTGGAGTTCGGCATCGGCACGGGACGGATCGCGCTGCCACTGCTCGACCGCGGCTGCGCGGTGACCGGGGTGGACTGCTCAACCGAAATGCTCAAGCGGTGCGCCGAGGCCGATCAGTCGGGCCGTCTCACCCTTATCAGCGCCGACATGGCGACCGTCTCTGTGCCCGATGCGGACTTCCACGTCGTCTACGCCGCGTGGAACACCCTGTACCACGCGCTGACCCAGGACGACCAGATTCAGGTGTTCACGAACGCGGGCCGCCATCTGACCCCGGGCGGGCACTTCGTGGTCCAGGGTTTCGTGCCGGATCCCACCGCGTTCCAGGCTCACCAGCGGACCCGGGTCTACGACCTGCAGGACAACCTAGTCGACCTGGATTTCACCATGGACGATCCGGTGAATCAGAGGCTGACCACCCAGTACCTGATCTTCCGGCCGGACCGTACCGAGTTCCGCCCGGTCAAGCAGCGTTACTGCTGGCCCAGCGAACTGGACCTGATGGCGCGCCTGGCCGGATTGGATCTGGTCAGCCGGCACGGCGACTGGGCCGGCGCGCCCTTCATCAGCACGAGCACCGACAACATCTCGGTCTACCGCAGGCCGACGACGTCACGCGAAGACCACACCTAGCCAGAAACACCAGGCCAGACCGGGCAGTGGGGCGAACATGCTTGGCATCGCTGACAGTTAAGCGTCAACGCCCCGCGGGCCGTTGGAAAGTGGACCGCGCCGGGAATTTTGGAGGCTCTGATTCCTGGAAGGATGCAGAACCGGCGGGACCGGACCGGCGCCTACGCCGAAGGCGCCCGGGCCGGCGCCCCGGGCGCGGTGCAGGTCGCTGACCGGTGGCACCTGTGGCACAACCTGGCCGAGCACACCGCCCGGGCCGTTGCCCGCCATTGCGGCTGCCTCAAACAGATCGCCGCCGCCACCGAATCCGCCCCACCCCCGGCAGCCGAGTCCGACGCCGCCCCGGTCGTGGTGGCCGAGTCTGGGCTGGCCGCGCGAATGCGCGACCAGCATGCCACCGTGCAGGCCCTGGCTGCCCGCGGCATACGGTTATGGTGGGGCGGCTGGGACTCGAACCCAGGACCGGCGGATTATGAGTCCGCTGCTCTAACCGGCTGAGCTACCGCCCCCTGATCGGCTGCACATTACAGTACGGCGGTGGCCCCCGCACTCCGTGACGCGGTCACGTTCCCGTGCGCCGGTTGCTGTAGATGCGGTCGGGGTGGACGA
>DATAWQ010000076.1:0-29146 GCA_036267135.1 Streptosporangiaceae bacterium
GCTCGCCTCCGGCTCGTTCGGTGCTGGCTGGTTCGCTCGCCTCCGGCTCGTTCGGTGCTGGCTGGTTCGCCCGCCTCCGGCTCGTTCGGTGCTGGCTGGTTCGCCCGCCTCCGGCTCGCTCACGGGCCGGCTCATTGGTCCTGTACCCCTGGTCCGTCCGGGGCGGCGGGGTCGGAGTCGGCCGCGCCGGCCTGCTCGGGGCCGGTCAGGGTGAGCACCGTGGGGGCGGTGGCGATGCCCCTGGCGTCCAGTTCGACCTTGATCCTCTCCCGCAGTTCGCGCTCGACCTCGTACTGGCGGGGCGGCGTGGTCATGGCCACCAGTCGCCACACCGCCTCGCTGCTGGACAGCGACTGAACGCCCCAGACCTTGGGTTCCTCCAGGATGACGTTCTTCCAGCGTGGCTCCTGCCACATGGCCGTGGCGACCCCGGTCATGATCTCGCGTATTTCGGACATGTCCTGGTTGTAGGGGACGGGGAAGTCGATGACGGCGCGGGCCCAGCCCTGCGACTGGTTGCCGACCTGCTGCAATGACCCGTTCCTGACGTGCCACACCACCCCGTTCACGTCGCGCAGCCTGGTCACCCGCAGGCCGACTACCTCGACCGTGCCCGAGGTGGTGCCCACGTTGACCACATCGCCCACCCCGTACTGGTCCTCCAGCAGGATCGCGATGCCGGCCAGGAAGTCGCCGACCAGGTTCTGCGCGCCGAAGCCGAGGGCCACCCCCAGCACCCCGGCGCTGGCCAGGATCGGGGCCAGGTTGACACCCAGGTCGCCCAGGATGGTGATGCCCGCGATGCCGAAGATCACGATCGAGGCGACGTTGCCCAGGATCGAGCGCAGTGCGTGCGAGCGCTGGCTCCGGCGCTCCCCGCTCCGCTCCGGCAGCAGCGAGTGCCGGTGGTCGGGGTCGTCACCGCCGTTGGCCGCCTTGGCCGTGATCCGGGTGATCAGCCGGTGCACCAGCGCGCGGATCACGAACGCGAGCAGCAGCACGAAGATGATCCGCAGCGCCACCGTGATCGGCCCGGCCAGGTAGACCTTGGACAGCCGGGCCAGTGCCGCGTTATGCGAGAGATCCCAGCTCAGGCGGCAGACGATGCTGGGCTCATGCCCGCAGATGCCCGGCAGCGTGTCATCCGCCCGCGAGCCGCCGCGCCCGGCGGTGAGCGTGCGCAGCCCGGCCGCGAGCGTGCGGGAACCGACGGCGAGCGCGTGCGGAGTCATGGCGGAATCCTTTCGCGGGCTGGCGTCGGCCCCGAGGCTAAGCGGTCCGGCCGGCCCGCGTGGACGCTTGGCGAACTTGCGCCCGCGCGGCGAACGCTCTGTGACCGAGATTTAGCTCTCCGCCAACAAGAACAAGAAAAAGGTGCAAAATGAGAAGTGAAAAGTGAGAATTGCATCTATGGCGGCAAAGCAGAGCGTGCGGCCATACGAACGGAAGGCTACTACAGGGTAACTCTGCGTCAGCAACCTTCACCCGAAGGGGGTCGGGAGAACGTTGGGCTGGGGAGGAAGGGCTGCATGTCAGGACAGAGCATGCCAGGAGAGACCTATGGGACGGTTATCAACCAGGGAGAGCCGGCGGTGGACGGCGGCCAGGAGCCGCGCGGTAAGGCCGACGGCCCCAGTGGGGAGAGTGAGTCCGCGCTCGCGCGGCGGCTGAGAGCCAGGGGCCTGGTCTGCGGCCAGTGCCCAGCCCAAGTGGCCTCCGTCATCAAGGACGTGTGCGGCGCCAGGTTCGGCACCACCTGGATCCGCGCCTACCGGCTGGCCCTCGGGGTCACGCTGGCCGACGTGGTCGAGCAGGTCAGGGCCTGGTATGAGTCCCAGGGCCGCGAGCAGCCCCGGTTCAGCGAGACGCTGCTGTCGGCCTACGAGAGTGGGCAGAAGCGTCCTGGCCCGGAGTACCTGCACTATCTGTGCGCCGTCTACGAGGCCGACCCGCAGGACCTGGGATACCAGGGCACCTGCTTTTGCGGAAGCGGGCACAGATCCGGCTTGCCGCCGGCCCTCCAGGCCGAGCCGCAGGCCAGCCCGGCCGAACGCCCCGGTGACCTGAGGCCGCCCGCATCCTTCGGCGTGGTGCCCGATCACGGTCAGGCCACCCGGCTGGCGGGCCCGGCCGAGCCCGTGGTGCGGGGCGCGGACGACGACGAGGTGCTCAGGCGGGCCCTGCTGCAGCTCATCGCGGGCGCGACGGTCAGCCTGGACAGCCAGTTCTTCGGGGCGGTGGACCGGGTCAGGCGGCGGATGGACGACGCCCTGTTCCGCGGCTCGGTGTCGGCCACCATGCTGGACCAGTGGGAGGAGACTTCGGCCGGTTACGGCAGGCAGTACATGACGGTCCCGCCGCTGCGGCTGCTGTGCGACGTGCTGCTGGACTTCGGCGACGTGCGCCGGATGTGCGAGCAGCGCCAGCCGATCGAGTTCGCCGAGCGGCTGTGCCGGCTCGCCGCCCAGCTCGCCGCGCTCACCGGGATGACCATGATCGACATCGGTGACCAGCGGACGGCCCGGTCGTTCTTCCGCACCGCCCGCGCCGCGGCGGACGAGACCGGCGACCGTTCGCTGCGGGCCTGGGTCGCGGTGCGCGAGGCGCTGATCCCGCTGTACTACGGCGACCCGCGGGAAGCCGTGGCGCTGGCCCGGTCGGGCGCCGACATGGCCGGCCGCGGTCAGTGCGTGGCCGCGGTGATGGCCCCGATGGCGGAGGCGCGGGCGCTGGGACGGCTGGCCGCGCTGGGCAAGCGCGGCGTGCTCAGCCGGGCCAGGGCCGCGCTGGACCGCGCCGCCGAAGGCCTGGACGGCCTGCCCGACAGCCAGCGCACCGACACCGCGTTCGGCTATACCGACCGGCAGTTCTACTTCCACATGGGCGACGCGCTGATCGAACTCGGCGACCACAAGAGCGCCGACGAGGCCTTCGCCCAGTCGCTGCGGCTTTACTCACCCACCGAGTTCCTGGACCGGTCGCTGGTCCTGCTCGGGCGGGCCAGGTGCAAGCTGGCCGCGGACGAGCCGGAGGAAGCCCTGCGGATCAGTCGCGACACGCTGCTCGACCTGCCCAGCGAGCACCGCACCGAGATCGTCGTGCACACCGCACGCGCGCTCGGCGAGGCGGTCGCTGCCCGGCACGGCAGCCTGCCCGCGGTCGATGCCTACCGGTCCGAGCTGATCAGCGCCTGATCGGGCCGGCGCCTGAACCCCGGATGGCCGGTGTGGAAGCCGGCGAACGCGAGTATGTCGGCGGCCACGGAGACCGAGCGGCTCACCGCTCGCGCTCCGTGGCCCGCTGACGTCTCCCGGCGCAGCAGGATCGGGCGGGACACCGGCCCGGGCGGGCCGTCCAGCGCGAGCGCGGCGGCCTCCCGCGGGGTGGCCAGGGGGGATGTGGTGGCGTGCTGCATGGCGGCACACATCTTCCGCGCGTGCAGCGGGTCCACCCTGGTGTCGCTCTCGAACACGCTGAACAGCACGGCTGGGTAGGCCGTGCCGTCCTTGACGTGGTGGTACGGCGAGTAGCCGAGCAGCCATTCCAGCTCTTCGGGGTCGGCGGCGGTGCCGAACTCGTCGTTCCAGGTCTCGCCGAGACCGAACCGCTCGTAGCGGACCATGTCGAGCAGCGGCGCCGAGCAGATCGCCGCCGCGTACAGGCCTGGCCACTTGGTCACGGCGGCCCCGACGAGCAGCCCGCCGTTGGAGCCGCCGTAGATGGCGAGCTGCCCCCGGGTGGTCCAGCCGTTCGCGATCAGGTACCCGGCCGCCGCCTCGAAGTCCTCGAAGACGCGCTCCTTGCGCTCCCGCATGCCGGCCCGGTGCCATTCCTCGCCCTCCTCGCTGCCGCCCCGCAGCGAGGTGATCACGTACACGCCACCCGCCTCCACCCAGGCCAGGGTGGTCGCGGAGTAGGCCGGGTTCATGCTGACCCCGAAGCCGCCGTAGCCGTACAGGATCGTCGGCCGGGCCGGCCGCGGCGCGCCGCCGCCCGGGCCGGGCTCGTCACCGGAGATGATCAGCATCCGCACCTCGGTGCCGTCCTTGGACTGGTACGTCACCTGCTCGGTGCGCACCCTGGGCACCTCGACGCTGCCCGGCGCGCGGGCCCACACCTGCACCTCACCGGTCCGGGCGTCGTAGTGCTGGATGACCGGCGGGGTGGTGTTGTCGGTGTAGCTGAACCAGGCCTCGTGCCCACCCCCTGGCCGGTCGCTGATCCCGCCGATGCTGCCGAACCCGGGCAGCGGCACGCGGCCCGTCTGGGCGCCGGTGGCCAGGTCGTGCACGGTGATCTCGCTGATCGAGTGCTGTTTCCAGGCCGCCAGCAGGACCGGCCGGTCGAGTTCGTCCCCGTCCAGAACGGAGAAGTCGGTCAGCACCGCGTCCGGGCGCTCGCCGATGAGGTCCCGCCACCGGTCCGCCGCGGCTGGGTCTGCCCTGTCCGCGACCGCGAGCCTGCCCCGCGGCGCGCCCGCGTCGGTGAACACGTAGAGCGTGCCGTCCCGGCCGGTCATCAGGTGGCTGCGGGCGTCCACACCCCGCTGCACCGGCCGGAAGGCGGGTGCGGTCTCGGCTGACTCGGTCAGGTCGGCCAGCCACAGCTCGTTGCGCGGGGCCGTGCCCTGGGCGGCCACCACGACCAGATCGCGGCCGTCCCTGCTCACCGTCGCGCGGTAGTAGTTGGTCTTCTCCAGGCCGTCACCGAAGATCGTAATGTCGTCCGAGGCCGGTGTGCCGACCCGGTGCAAGTACACCCGGCGGTGGTACTGCCGCTCGTCGGCCGGCACGTCCCCGGGCGGGAGCCTGCGCACGTAGTAGAACGCCTTGCCGTACGGGCCGCGGCTGGGACTGGTCCCCGGCAGCCACCCGACCACCGAGTACCGCAGCCGGTCGATGGGGCCGTCCACCACCTCACCGGTGGCCACGTCCAGCACCCGCAGGATGGACTCCTCGTTGCCGCCTTCGGAGAGCTGGTAGGCCAGCAGCTCGCCCTCCTTGTCGGGCTGCCAGGCGTCCAGCGTCGTGATGCCGGACGGGTCGATCGCCATCGGGTCGATCAGGACGCGCTCGTCCGTGCCCTGTTCCCCGGTGGCGGTGAACAGCACCGCGTGGTCCTGATCGGGCGTGCGGCGCAGGAAGAACCGGCGCTCGCCGCGCCACACGGGCGGCCCGACCGATCCGGCCCGCATGAGCTCGGCGACCCGCGCGGCCACCTCGTCCCGGCCGGGAAGCTCGGCGGCGTACCGGCCGAACAACGCGTCCTGCGCGGCCAGCCAGGACCGCGTCTCTTCGGAGTCTGGGTCCTCGAGCCACCGGTAGGGATCGTGCACCGGATGACCGAAGATCTCTTCGGTGAGATCGAGCCTGCGGGGGTCGGGGTAGTGCGCTTTGGCCATGTCAGGCACCCTAGCCGCCGCAGAGTATGTGGTGGCGCGGGCGGGTCTCAGCCAGCACACTGGGGTTGTGGGCGTACGCTGATCGTGCGGGCCCGACAGTGCTGATCTGGACAGGGCGGGAGGTGGCGGACGGCGGTGCGTCGTGTACTGCTCCTTAACGTCACGTATGAGCCGTTGACCACGGTTGGCCTTCGCCGCGCCGTGTGCCTCGTGCTGGGTGAGAAGGCCGAGATCGTGCACGACGACCTGGCCGGCACGATGCTCTGCTCGGCCTCGGTCAGCCTGGCCACGCCCTCGGTGATCAGGCTGCGCCGCTACGTCAGGGTGCCGTACCGCAACCGGGTGCCGCTGACCAGGGCGGCGCTCATGCGCCGGGACAACTACCTGTGCGCCTACTGCGGTCACCGCGCGGAGACTGTGGACCACGTCATCCCGCGCAGCCGGGGTGGCGGGCACACCTGGGAGAACTGTGTGGCCTCCTGCCGCACCTGCAATCACCGCAAAGCCGACCGGCTGGTCGAGGAGATCGGCTGGACACTTCGCTGTGTCCCCTCGGTTCCGCGCGGCGCGCACTGGCGGCTGATCGGCGCCAACCACGACGGCGACCCCCAGTGGGACGCCTACCTCGCGGAGCCTTCCGCGGCGTAGGCGGCTGCCGTGGCGTGGGCTGCGGCGGGGATGTTACGTTCGGCTCATAACCGAACCGCATTCGGTCTTTACCGGGAGGCGCCGCCGTGGAGCGTGACATCTTTACCGAGGAGCATGTGGCGTTTCGCGACCTGGTCAGGTCGTTCATCGCCAAGGAGATCGCGCCCCACCACGAGGAGTGGGAGCGGGATGGCATGGTCTCCAGGGATGTGTGGCTGGCGGCGGGGCGGGCCGGGCTGCTCGGCATCGAGATCGACGAGAAGTACGGCGGCGGCGGCAACGACGACTACCGGTACTACATGATCCTCGGCGAGGAACTGTCCCGGGCAGGCGCCTACGGTCCGGGTTTTGCGGTGCACAACGACATCATCGGGCCGTACTTTCAGCGGCTCGGCACGCCCGAGCAGTGCGAGCGCTGGCTGCCCGGCTACTGCTCCGGCGAGACCATCACCGCGATCGCCATGAGCGAGCCTGGCGCGGGCAGCGACCTGCAGGGCATGCGCACGTCGGCGGTCAGGGACGGCGACCACTACGTGCTCAACGGGCAGAAGACGTTCATCTCCAACGGCCAGCTCTGCGACCTGGTGATCGTCGCCGCGCGGACCGACCCCGAGGCCGGCTACCGGGGGATCAGCCTGCTGGTGGTCGAGCGCGGCATGGCGGGCTTCGAGCGCGGCCGCAACCTGGACAAGCTCGGCATGCACGCGCAGGACACGTCCGAGCTATTCTTCAACGACGTGCGGGTGCCCGCGGAAAACATGCTCGGCACCGAGGGCGGGGGATTCATCGGCCTGATGCAGAACCTGCCCCGCGAGCGGGTCGCGATCGGCACATCGGCGCTGGCCGGTGCGGAGCAAATGTTCGAGATGACGCTGGACTACTGCAAGCAGCGGCAGGCCTTCGGCCGCCCGATCGGCAAATTCCAGCACAACAGGTTCGTCCTGGCCGAGATGGCCACCGAGATCACGGTGGCCCGCGCCTTCACCGACCGCTGCGTCACCGAGCACAACGAGGGCAAGCTCAACACCGAAGAGGCCTCGATGCTGAAGTGGTGGAACACCGAACTGTGCAACAAGGTCGTGGACCGCTGCCTGCAACTGCACGGCGGCTACGGCTACATGCGCGAGTACGCGGTGGCGCGGGCCTTCGCCGACGGCCGGGCCCAGACGATCTTCGGCGGCACCACCGAGATCATGAAGGAGATTATCGGCCGTGGCCTCGGCGTGTGAGGCCATACCGCGGGGACGGTCCGTGCAGTGGGCGGTCCCACGGGAGCCTGGGCGCCGGTACGTGCCGGTCAGCGGAAGGCCGCACGGTGGCCACCCGCACGCTGCTGTCCCCGGCGCGCCGGGCCCGGTAGAGGGCCGCATCCGCGGCGGCCAGCAGATCGGTCAGGTCGCCCACAGCGCCGGTCAGCGCGGCCACGCCGATGGACACGGTGACGTGCGCCGACGGGACGGCCGGTCCGCCATCGGGGGCGGTGGGCACGAGAATCCCGCTGATCCTGGCCCGGAGCAGTTCGGCCATCGATAGCGCCACCGGCGGGGGGCACTGCCGGAGCAGGATGACGAACTCGGCGGCCCCGAACCGGCCACACAGGTCGTCGGCCGCCGTCCCGCCCGCCAGCGCGTCCGCCACGTCATGGACCACCCGCGAGGCCGCGCCCCGCCCGCACCGGCCCACGATGTCGGCGTAGTGGTCGATACGCACGATCGCGACCGCCTGCGGGACGCCGGCCCGGGCCGCCTGGGTCACCCGCACGGCCGCCTCGCGCCGCCAGGCGGCCGGACTGAGCAAGTCGCTCTCGGTGTCGGTCCAGCCCGGATGGCGCAACTGGGTCCGCCGGGCGGAACGCTGCAGCGCGATGCCGCACGGCGCGATGAATAGCAGCAGCACCGGGCTGGTGGCCACGCAGAAGGCGGCCAGCACCCCCCCGCACAGCTCCACGGCGTCGTTAGCCAGGCCGGCCCACCCGCCCAGCACGGCGCGCAGCCCGCCCAGCGCGGCGCGCAGCGGGGTCATCGGGTCGCTGCGCCTGACCACGGTGAGCACCAGCGCGCTGCTGACCGCCCAGCGCACGATCCCGCACGCCGCCGCCAGCAGGCTCCAGCCCAGCAGCCCCGCCGCGGTGCCGGGCAGCGCGACGTGGCCGGGCCGGACGGCGTGGAACAGTACTGAGGCAGCCGCGCCGGACAGGCCGAGCGCCGCGGCGCTGAACACCCGGCGGTGCAGCAGTGTGCGGCGCACCCGCCACTGGGTGACGGCCAGAACCACGACCGGGGCGCACAGCGCGTAGAACGGCGGCAGCAGGATCGCGATGGGCAGTTCCCAGAGCCCGTACGCGTCCTTGCTGGCCCCGGCGGCCTCGCCGGACCTGCGGTTCGCCTCCACGGTGACCACGCCCAGCCCGAGCAGGGCGGCGTAGCTCAGCGCGTCGCGGGTGTGCCAGCTAGTGAGCGCGGCGGACGCGCCGACGGCCGCCAAGGCAGCACAGACGACGCCGATGATGAAGCCGCGCAGCGGCAGATCCAGGCTGTACAGCGGCCAGTCGCGCAACCGCCTCGGCCAATGCGGCCAGCCGAAACTGGACGCACGCGTACCAGAATTCCCCGGTGCCAGGCCCATCGGGGTACATCCTTTACGGTCGCTTTACGTAAACGCTTCGTATACGAATAGTTACAAGGATGGGCGTATCCTGTCAAGAAGCCTGGACCAGGTAATTTCCCCGCCTGGCCGCCCGTGCGACCGGGTCAGGAAAACCTTCGGCCGACCTGACCCGCACCGGAAAGTGATGGACCTGTAACGCATCGTGCATGGACGCCGATAACTGGTCAGACGCGGCTGCCGTGAGTACCCCCGAGCTCATGCGGCCGCGTCTTCATCATGCCGGCCAGCGGCCTGTCCGCTACCGTCGCGGGACCTGGTCCGGGTAGCGTTCGGTTCATGACGACGAACCAAGCTCCCTTCGGGCGGATGCTGACCGCGATGGTCACCCCGATGACCGCGGACGGTGCGGTCGATTACGGCGGCGCGGCGCGGCTCGCGGCCTACCTTGTCGATGAGATGCGCAATGACGGCCTAGTGATCAGCGGGACCACGGGTGAGTCGCCGACCACGTCGGACGCGGAGAAGGACAGGCTGCTGCGCGCGGTGATCGAGGCGGTGGGGGACCGGGCCTCGGTGGTGGCCGGGGTCGGCACGAACGACACGGCCCACACCATCGAGCTCGCCCGCCAGGCCGAGCGGGCCGGCGCCGACGGCCATCTCGTCGTCACCCCGTACTACAGCAAGCCACCTCAGGACGGCCTGTACGCGCACTTCACCGCCGTCGCCGACGCCACCAGCCTGCCGGTGCTGCTCTACGACATCCCGGGCCGCACCGGCGTGCCGATAGCGACCACCACGATGCTGCGGCTGGCCGAGCACCCGCGCATCGTGGGTGTCAAAGACGCCAAGGAAGACGTCACGGGCATGTCGACGGTGCTGACGGCCCGGCCCGAGTTCGCGTACTACTGCGGCACCGATATGGTCAACTTGCCGTGGCTGGCGCTCGGCGCGGTCGGCTTCGTCAGTGTGGTCAGCCACGTGGTGGGGGACCGGCTGCACGAGATGATCGAGGCGCACGCGGCCGGTGACATGGCCAGCGCCCGCGCGATCCACTACGAGCTGATGCCGGTGTACACCGGCATCTTCAGGAATCAGGGCGTGATCATGACCAAGGCGGCGCTTAGCCTGCTCGGCCTGCCAGGCGGGCCGGTGCGCGGCCCGCTCGCCAACGCCAGCCGGGACGAGGTCGAGATGCTGCGGACCGACCTGGCCGCGGGCGGCGTGAAGCTACCGGGGTCGGCGGCGTGACCGGCGTGACCGGCGCGCGCGGAGCCGCTTCGTGAGTCACCCGCACCCAGAGCTCGGCAGCCCACGCGCGCTCGCCGACAACGGATTGCGCATCGTCGGCCTGGGCGGCCTCGGCGAAATCGGCCGGAACATGACGGTGTTCGAGCACTCCGGCCAACTGCTGATCGTCGACTGTGGCGTTCTGTTCCCCGAGCCCGACCAGCCGGGCGTGGATCTGATCCTGCCGGACTTCGAGTACATCACCGACCGGCTCGACCAGGTCGTGGCGGTCGTGCTCACCCACGCGCACGAGGACCACATCGGCGGCGTGCCCTATCTGCTGCGCAGGCGGGCGGACATACCGCTGGTCGGCTCCAAGCTGACCCTTGGGCTCATCCGCAGCAAGCTGGTCGAGCACAAGATAACGCCGGTCACCCTTCAGGTGAGCGAGGGCACCAAGACCCCGTTCGGCCCGTTCGAGCTCGAATTCTTCGCGGTCAACCACTCGATACCCGACGCCATGGCGGTGGCCATCCGCTCGGCGGCGGGGGTCGTGCTGCACACCGGCGACTTCAAGATGGACCAGTTGCCGCTGGACGGCAGGCTCACCGACCTGGGCGGGTTCGCGCGCCTCGGGCAAGAGGGCGTGGACCTGCTGATGTCGGACTCGACCAACGCCGAGGTGCCGGGGATCGTGACCGCGGAGCGGGACATCGCCCCGGTGCTCTCCGACGTCTTCGCGGCCGCGCGCCAGCGGATCATCGTGGCCTGCTTCTCCAGCCACGTTCACCGGGTGCAGCAGGTCCTCGACACGGCGGTGGCGCACCGGCGCAAGGTGGCGTTCGTCGGCCGGTCCATGGTCAGGAACATGGGCGTGGCCCGGGATCTCGGTTACCTGCACGTGCCCGGCAATCTCGTGGTCGACCTGCGGGAGGCCGAGCAGATGCCGCCCGACCAGGTCGTGCTGATCTCCACCGGCTCCCAGGGCGAGCCGATGTCCGCGCTGTCGCGGATGGCCGGCCGCGACCACCCGATCCGGGTGGCCGAGGGCGACACGGTGATCCTGGCCTCGTCGCTGATCCCGGGCAACGAGACGGCCGTGTACCGGGTGATCAACGGGCTGACCCGGCTGGGCGCGCGGGTGGTGCACAAGGGCAACGCGCTCGTGCACGTGTCCGGTCACGCATCAGCGGGTGAGCTGCTGTACGTGCTCAACCTGACCAGGCCCAGCAACTTCATGCCGGTGCACGGCGAGTGGCGGCACCTGCGTGCGCACGCCAGGCTGGCCGCGCTCACCGGGGTGCCGGATGAGAACATTGTGATCGCCGAGGACGGCGTGGTGGTCGACCTGGTGGACGGCCAGGCCTCGATCGTGGGCTCGGTCCCGTGCGGCTACGTCTACGTGGACGGGCTCTCGGTGGGCGAGGTGACCGAGGCGTCGCTGAAGGACCGGCGCATCCTCGGTGAAGAGGGTTTCGTCTCCGTGGTCATCGTGGTGGACTCGACCACCGGCAAGATGGTGGCCAGCCCCGAGATCCACGCCCGCGGCTCCGGCATCGAGGACTCGGCGTTCGGCGAGGTGCGGCCCCGGATCGAGGAGGCCCTGAGGTTCGCGGCCGAGGACGGCATCAGCGACTCCCGCCAGCTCGGACAGCTCGTGCGGCGGGTGGTCGGCCGCTGGGTAAACGAGAACTACCGGCGCCGTCCCATGATCATCCCGGTACTTATCGAGGTGTGATGGACACATCGGTTTCGGGGACGCGGTAGATTCGCATCCGTTGAAGTCCCGGATCCGGCCGGTCAGCCGGGTCCGGCTGGCCCGTTCAATCCAGGCAACCCGGGGGACAGGGAGTAGGTGCAGGTGAAATTCGCCCGTGATCTCTTCGAACGGGTTAGGCATCTTTTCCACGAGATGGCCAAGTTCGGCCTCGTCGGCCTCGTCGGCTTCGCGATCACTGAGGTGGGCTTCAACCTCTGCCACTTCGACCTGAAGCTGGGCCTGTTCACCTCGAACGCCATAGCCAGCGTCGTGGCCACGGCCGCCACGTTCGTGGGCAACAAGTTCTGGACCTTCCGGCACCGGTCGGGCCAGGGTGCTACCCGCGAGACCATCGCGTTCTTCGTGCTCAACGGGATCGGCATGCTGGTCCAGTACGCCGCCGTCTGGATCTGTGAGGACAGCTTCGGGGTGACGGACAAGCTCCTGATCAACCTGGCGTTCCTGGCCGGTATCTGCGTAGCCACAGTGTTCCGGTTCTGGTCGTACCGCAAGTTCGTGTGGCACGCCCCGGTGGCCGAGCCGTCCGTCGGGGCCAGCCCCCGCGGCGCCCTGGTCCACCCCAGATAAACCCTAAGAACCTTCGCGGAGCCGGAAGCGCTGGAGCTTGCCGGTGGTGGTGCGGGGGAGCGCGTCCAGGAACTCGACGGCCCGCGGGTACTTGTAGGGCGCGATCTGCTGCTTGACGAAATCCTGCAGCTCGGCGGCGGTCGTGCCGCTGCCCTTGACGCCTTTCCTGAGCACCACGTAAGCCTTGACGATCTGCCCTCTGACCGGGTCGGGCACCCCGACCACCCCGCACTCTGCGACGTCCGGGTGCAGCAGCAGGGCCTCCTCGATCTCCGGCCCCGCGATGTTGTAGCCGGCCGAGATGATGATGTCGTCCGAGCGGGCCTGGTACCAGAAGTAGCCCTGGGCGTCGCGCAGGTAGCTGTCGCCGGTGATGTTCCAGCCGCCCTGTACGTAGATCCGCTGCCGGTCGTCGGCCAGGTACCGGCAACCGGTGGGGCCCTTGACCGCCAGCCTGCCGACGGTGCCGTCCGGGACCGGCCGCCCGGCCTCGTCCAGCACAGCCGCCACGTAACCCGGTACGGCCTTGCCGGTCGCGCCCGGCACGATGTCGTCACCCGCGGCCGAGATGAACACGTGCAGCATCTCGGTGCTGCCGATCCCGTCGATGATCCGGACCCCGGTGACCTGGTAGAACGCTTGCCACGTGCTGGCGGGCAGGTGCTCGCCCGCGGAGACGGCCAGGCGCAGGCCGCGTAGCTGCCCGGCCTGGCCGGACGCGAGCATCGCGCGGTAGCCGGTGGGAGCGGTGAAGCACGCGGTGACCCCGCGGGCCGCGATGTGGCCGGCCAGTTCGTCCGGCGCCGCCTTCTCCAGCAGCAGCGTGGCGGCGCCCGCCCGCAGCGGGAACACCAGCCCACCGCCGAGACCGTAGGTGAAGGCGAGCGGCGGTGTGCCGGTGAAGATGTCGTCAGCGGTGGGCTGCAGCACCCTGGCCGAGAACGTGTCGGCGATGGCGAGGACGTCGCGGTGGAAGTGCATGGTGGCCTTGGGCCTGCCGGTGGTCCCCGAGGTGAAGGCGATCAGCGCCACATCGTCGGCGGCGGTGGCGACCGCGGCGAAGTCACCAGGCTTGCGGGCGGCCCGCGCGATCAGGTCGTCAGGCTGGGCCGAGCCGTACTTCACGATCGGCAGGCCCGCGATTTCGGCGCCGGCCAGATCCCAGGTGAACCTGTGGTCGCAGAGGGCCAAGGCCGGACCGGCGATGCCGCCGACGGTGGCCAGTTCCCCGGCGCGCAGCATCGGCATCGTGGCGACCGCGACCGCGCCCGCCTTGATCACGCCAGCCCAGCACACGGCCAGCCACGGGTTGTTCGGCCCGCGCAGCAGCACCCGGTTACCCGGGACGATGCCGAAATCCTCGGTGAGCACGTGCGCCACCTGGTTGGCCGCGGCCAGCAGTTCGCCGTAGGTCCAGTCCCCGGCGGGGGAGAGCAGGCACGGCCGGTCCGCGCCGTGCCGCTTGATCGTGGTGTCCAGCAGTTCCTCGGCACAGTTGAGCCGGTCCGGATAGGCCAGCTCGGTGAGGGTGAAGGCGAATTCTGGCCACAGCGCCGACGCTGGCAGATTGTCGCGGCAGAACGTATCCACATGCGCGGACGGCGAGAGCTGCATGACCTGACCCTCCTGCCCGCCTGCCATTTTTCTGGCCGGAAAGACACCCTACGGCAGCCGGGCTGAGTCCACAGTATTCCCGCGGTATCCGGTAAGGCCGCGCCCGGCCCCCATGGTCATGGGAGAATTGCTGCGGAGCCGGCGGATTCCGGCTCTCAGCGGCAGGCGCGGGGCTGGCGCAACGAGGGAAGCTTGGATGGGGACGTGATCGGGCACCGGGGCTGGGGAGCCGGGCGCGTCGCGGTGATATACGTCTTGTCGGCTGCGGGCTGTTGCCTGATGGCCGCCGCGAGCCGCGCTGGTTTCACCGACTTGCACGTCTACCGGCTTGGTGGCGAGGCGCTTATACACGGCAGTGACATCTACGGTTTCCGGTACTTCGGGCTGCCTTTCACCTATCCGCCGTTCGCGGCCATTCTTTTCGCGCCCGTCGCCGCGCTGCCGTGGACGCTGGCAGCGGTGCTGCTGACGCTCGCGAGCGCGCTCACCTTGCCGGTGATGCTGTATCTGGCCTTACGGCTGCCACCGGTGCCATCCTGGCTCAGCTCCCGGGATGCCTGGAGGCTGGCGCTGGCCGCGGGCGCGGCGGCGATCTGGCTGGAACCAGTACGCACCGCGCTCGGGTACGGCCAGGTGGACCTGTTCATCGGCACGGCTGTGCTGTATGACCTCACCCGGCCGGACAGTTCACGGCACAAGGGCATAGCGGTCGGTCTCGCTGCGGCATTCAAGCTCACACCGGCTATTTTCATCGTCTACCTGCTCATCTCCCGCCGCTACCGTGCCGCCATGACGGGGGCAGCGACGTTTGCGCTTGCCGTCGTCGCCGGGTTCGCGGTGGCGCCGGGCAGCTCAGCGCACTTCTGGGATATGACCTTCCTGAACCCGCAGCGCGTCAGCCCGGTTCAGAATGCCGAGAACCAAAGCTTGCTCGGGGCCATGTCGCGGATGATCGCGGTGCCCGCTCTGCTGCTGGCCGCGCTCAGCCTCTACCGGGATCAAACCCGGAGCTGGGGGCGCCGGGTCGTCGGCCTGACGGCCCTGGCCGTCGTGGCTGTGATCGGGTGGGCGCGGCTCGCGCGCGATATCCCCGCCTCCAACTGGCTCCACCTGACCGCCCGGGGCATCGTCTACGACGAGGTCTACGTCCTAGCCGGACTGACCGCCCTGGGGCTGGCCGCGTACTCCGTCCTGAACACGCACTTCAAAGGCCGCCGATCCGGCGCCGAGGACGCCGTCCAGGCATACGGCGGAACTTCAGGTCACCGCCCCCGGTAGGTTCGCCGCCATGTCTATCGCGCGCTTCAAGGACCTGTGCCTGGACGCCACCGACCCGGTGAGGCTCGGCCTGTTCTGGGCCGAGGTGCTGGGCCTGACCTGGCAGGCCCAGGAGGGTGGCGACTGGGTGCTGAGCGGCGCCGAGTACTGCGCGTTTGCCCGGCAGGAGCTGCCCGCCGACCGGCTGCACGGCCTGGTCGTGGACGCCGCCGACCCGGCCGCGCTGGCCCATTGGTGGGGCCGGGTCTACGGCGCACCGGTGGAGAATCACCACGACGGTCATTCCATCGTCCACCAGGTGCCCGGCATGCCGATCCTGACCATGGACTTCAACCTCGTGCCCGAGCCTAAGACGGTCAAGAACCGCGTCCACTGGGACGTCTCCGTGCCCGCCGTGCAGCCCCTGATCGACGCGGGCGCCACCCTGCTGCGGCCACCCGGCGAAGACTACTGGCACGTGCTGGCCGACCCCGAGGGCAACGAGTTCTGCGCGTTCACCGACTGAGCTGCCCCCTCACCCGTCCACCTGATAATGGGCCACCGCGTCTTCGTCCCAGGCCAGGCCGTTGCCGGGCCCGTCGGGCAGCAGCAGCTCACCGGCTCTGACCTCGAACGGGCGGGCCAGGATGGGGTGAGCCCAGTCCTGCCACTCCAGCCAGTGCCCGGTCGGCGTGACCCGCATCAGATGCGCGGAGACCTCCGGGTACAGGTGCGATGACATCGGCAGGCCGAACGCGTCGGCCAGCGCGGCCGCCTGCAGCCAGCCGGTCACCCCACCGATCCGCATCAGGTCCGGCATGACCAGGTCGCAGGCCCGCGCCCGGATGGCGGCCAGCATGTCGCGCGGGCCGTAGAAGTTCTCGCCCAGCATGACCGGGGTGCCGACGTCGGTGGCCAGCCGGGCGTGGCCGTCGTAGTCGTCGTGACGCAGCGGCTCCTCGAACCATTCCAGGCCCTCGCCATCCAGCCCGCGGCAGCGCAGCAGGGCCTGGCCGAGCGCCAGCCCCTGGTTGTAGTCGGCGACCAGCGTCACCTCGTCGCCGACGGCCGCCCTGACCCCGCGCACCGCGGCCAGGTCATCACCGGCGCGGTCCCGGCCCACCCGGACCTTCAGGCCGGTGAACCCGCCCTCGGCCAGCAGTTCCAGCGCCTCGTCGGCGACGGCGGCGGGCGGGATGAGGCCGAGCCCGTTGCTGTTGTAGGCCGGCACCGGCGCCAGCGTCCCGCCCAGCAGCCGGGCCAGCGGGAGCCCGGCCGCCTGCGCCGCCGCGTCCCACAGCGCGATGTCGAGACCGGCCACCGCGTCCAGTGCCAGGCCCTGGTATCCGGCGGTGGCCAGCCAGCGCCGGGCCGCCACCCAGGACGCGGCCGGCGCCACCGGCTGCCCGCACAGTTCCGCGCCGAGGTCGCGGAGCGCCGGCAGCAGCGCGAGGGCCGCCCGCCTGGTGTAGGGGGCGAGATAACCGCGGCCGGTAGGGCCCTGGTCGGTGTGGACGTCGACGAGCAGCAGCGGCCACTCGGTGAACGCCCCCACTTTGGTGGCCAGCGGCCTGCCCATCGGCACGACCACCGCCCGGGCCGTCACCGCACGCACGGTCAAGTCGGCACCCATCACCGCACCTCCCGGAGAAGTCCCGCCCCATTGTGGGCGCGGCCAGCGGAACGCGGCGTCTCATCTTCGGCTGCCCCGCCACCGGCCGCGGGCGCGCTATCGTCCCCCCGTGACGACCTTCACCGAGCCGGACGAGAGCGGCGAGCCGAGGTCGCCGCGGCCGCGGGCGCTGATCGTGACCATCTACGGGCTCTACGCCCGCGACAGCGACGGGTGGCTCAGCGTCGCCTCGCTGATCCGGCTGATGGCCGACCTGGGCGCCGACGAGCCCGCCGTCCGGTCCTCGATCTCCCGGCTCAAACGGCGCGGCCTCCTGGACCCGAGCCGGGTGAACGGCGCGGCCGGGTACGGCCTGTCGGTGGCGGGCTGGCAGGCCCTGGCCGAGGGCGACCGCCGGATCTTCAGCAGGCCGAGGGCCCGGCTGTCGGACGGCTGGCTGCTCGCGGTGTTCAGCGTGCCCGAGGCGGAGCGGAAGCAGCGGCACGCGCTGCGCTCCCGGCTGTCCTGGCTCGGCTTCGGCACCGTGTCGGCCGGCGTCTGGATCGCCCCAGGCCATCTCGCCGGCGAAACCCAGGACGTGCTGGAGCGCAGCGGCCTGGCCGGGTACGTGGCGCTGTTCCGCGCCGACTACCTGGCCTTCGGGCCGGTTACCGGCCAGCTGGGGCGGTGGTGGGACACCGACCGCCTGCAGCGCATGTACGCCGAGTTCCGTGAGGTCTACGGCCCGTTGCTGCGGCGCTGGGACGACGGCTCGGGCGGCAGCGACGCGGCGGCATTCACCACCTACGTCAGGGCGCTCACCGACTGGCGGCGGCTGCCGTTCCTCGACCCCGGGCTGCCCGCCGAACTGCTGCCGACGCACTGGCAGGGCGCCCAGGCCGCCGACCTGTTCGCCCAGCTCCGCACCCACCTGGAAGACCCAGCCCACCGCCACGTCCGCGCCATCACCGGCACCCCCACCAACGCCAGACCTCAGCCCACCCCATGATCCGGAAGACCTGTGCGTACTCCCACACGTACAACTCTTCGCGATCACAAGCGGCAGCGTGAAGGTGAGGGGAGGGTGGCGGCGGGAAGGTGAGCGGGGCCGGGGGTTGGGCGCGCTACGGGATGACCGCGTGGCCTTGGATCTCGACCAGGGCCTCGGGGTCCCACAGGCGGCTCACGCCGATGGCCGCCATCGCCGGGTAGTCGCGCCCGGCCAGCCGCCGCCACACCTCGCCGAGTTCGCGGCCGTGCGCCCGGTAGTCGGCCAGGTCCACCGCGTAGACGGTCAGGCTGGCCAGGGCACCAGGCGAGCCGCCCGCCGCGCGCAGCGCCTCCAGCAGGTTGGCCAGGGCCCGCTCGAACTGCTCGGTCACGGTGGCGCCCTCAATGACCCCGGCCGGGCTGAGCGCGGTCTGGCCGGCCAGGAACACCAGCCGCCCGGTGGCCACCACAGCATGCGAAAACCCGGAGGCCCGCGCCAGCCCCGGAGGATTGAACCGCTCGATCGCCACCCGGCCTCCCCTTCCCTCGCCCGGAAACACGGTAGCCGCTGGCGACCTCACGTTCACATACTGGTGCTGCGAGCACGGGCGCCCCGGGCGGGCGACAGGTGCCAGAAGGAGTGGTGAGGCGTGGGGATCACCTCCGGCGACGGGGCCGACGAACTGACCGCCGAGCTGACCGAATCCTACTGGCGGGCCTACGACCAGCGGATGTCCTCGACCGGCTTCCTGGCCATCGCGCGGCGGTTTCCGGCCCACGTCCGGTCAACCTGGACCGCCGGCCTCGCGCAGCCGTTCAGGTTGCCATCTTTGGTGCCGCGTACCGCCAACGCCGTCCACGATGAGCTGCAGCCGGGGGCGGGGACCGTCGGTCCTGCCCGTCTGCGGGCGCCTGCGCCCGGCCGCCCAGGGCTGCGGCCAGCCGGCGCCGGGGCCGTCGTAGTCCTGCTCGGCGGCGGCGTGCAGCGTCCAGTTCGGGTCGTACAGGTGAGCCCGGCCCACCGCGCACAGGTCGGCCCGGCCCGCCAGGATCAGCGAGTTCACGTCGTCGAACGAGGAGATCACGCCGACCGCGACGGTGGCGATGCCCACCTGGTTGCGGATCGCGTCGGCGAACGGGGTCTGGTAGGAGCGGCCGAAGGCGGGCTGCTCGTCCGGCGTCACCTGGCCGGTGGACACGTCGATGGCGTCCGCGCCTGCGGCGGCGAAGGCGCGCGCGATCGCCACCGCGTCCTCGCCGGTGATCCCGCCCTCACGCCAGTCCGTCGCCGAGATCCGCACGGTCATCGGCTTGTCGTCGGGCCACACCGCCCGCACGCCTGAGAACACCTCCAGCGGGTAGCGCAGCCGCGCGTCCAGCGGGCCGCCGTAGCCGTCGGTGCGCTGGTTGGTCAGCGGCGAGATGAACGACGACAGCAGGTAGCCGTGCGCGCAGTGCAGTTCCAGCAGGTCGAAGCCGCACCGGTCAGCGGCCCGCGCGGCGGCCACGAACGACTCTCTGATGCCGGCCAGGCCGGCCACGGTCAGCTCGGCCGGCACCTGACTGACCCCCGGCAGGTAGGGGAGTGGCGACGGCGCGCTGACCGGCCAGTTGCCTGAGTCCAGCGGCTGATCGATGCCCTCCCACATGAGCCTGGTCGAGCCCTTGCGGCCCGAGTGCCCGAGCTGCAGCCCGATTTTGGCCGGGCCGCAGTCGTGCACGAACGACACGATCCGCCGCCAGGCCGCCTCCTGCTCCGCCGTGTACAGCCCGGCGCAGCCGGGGGAGATGCGCCCGGCCGGCGACACGCACACCATCTCGGTCATCACCAGGCCCGCCCCGCCGAGCGCTTTGCCGCCCAGGTGCACCAGGTGGAAGTCGCCGGGCACGCCGTCGGTGGCCGAGTACATGTCCATGGCCGACACCACGATCCGGTTGGCCAGTTCCAGGCCGCGCAGCCGCAGCGGCTGGAACATCGGCGGGCGCACGTCCCCCGGGGCGCCCCCCCGGCTCTTCTCGTGCCCCGCGAACCAGGCGTCCATCCTGGCCACGAACTCCGGGTCGCGCAGCCGCAGGTTGTCGTGCGTCACCCGGCGGCTGCGGGTGATGATGTTGAACGCGAACTGCTCGGGCTCCTGGTGCACGTACTGGCCCAGGTTCTCGAACCACTCCAGGCTGGCCTGCGCGGCCCGCTGCACCGAGGCGACCACCGGCCGCCGTTCGGTCTCATAGGCCTCCAGCGCGGCCGGCACGTCGGGCTGCTCGTGCAGGCAGGCGGCCAGCGCCAGCGCGTCCTCCATGGCCAGCTTGGTGCCCGAGCCGATGGAGAAGTGCGCGGTGTGCGCGGCGTCGCCGAGCAGGATCACGTTCCCGTGCCGCCACGAGGCGCAGCGCAGCGTGCCGAAGCTGATCCACTTGGAGTTGTTGGCGTGCACCTCGTGCCCGCCCAAGATCCGTGCGAACAGCGACCGGATCCGCTCGATCGAGGCCTCGTCGGACACGCCGGGTGGCAGTGAGGCGGGGGCCAGGGCGCCGAATCCGGCCGCCTGCCACACCGAGTCGTGCATCTCCACGATGAACGTGCTACCGGTCGCGTCGTAGGGGTAGCCGTGGATCTGCATCACGCCGTGCGGCGTCTGCTCGATGTAGAACTTGAACGCGTCGAACACGAGGTCGGTGCCGAGCCACATGTACTTGCAGTGCCTGGCCTCGATCCGCGGCCGCAGCGCCCCGGCCAGCGCGTTCCGCACGCCTGAGCTGGCTCCGTCGGCGGCGATCACCAGGTCGTGGGACGCGGTCAGTGTGTCCAGCGGCGGCGCCTCGGTGCGGAACGACACGGTCACCCCGAGATCGGCGCAGCGCTGCTGCAGGATGGCGAGCAGCCGCCGCCGGCTCATGGCCGCGAAGCCGTGCCCGCCGCTGGTGACCGTCTCGCCCTTGAAGTGCACATCGATGTCGTCCCAGCGGGCGAACTCGCGCTCCATGGCCTGGTAGATGGCGGGGTCGGCGTGCTCGATGCCGCCCAGCGTCTCGTCGGAGAACACCACGCCGAAGCCGAACGTGTCGTCGGCCGCGTTCCGCTCCCAGACCGTTATCTCGTGCCGCGGGTCGAGCCGCTTGGCCAGCGCGGCGAAGTACAGACCGCCGGGCCCGCCCCCCACGATCGCTATCCGCACGCCGCCTCCCGGATTCCCCGTAAGCCCAGGCTTCCACGGTATGCCGTTTCTCAGACGACCGTCAATACAACGAAAGGTTCGTCAGTGCCGGGCGATTTCTGCGTTTTGTAGACGGCGTTTCTGCGCTGCGTAGAACGAGACGCTCGGTACCGTGGGGATCATGGCCACTCGTGCGCCCAAGAGCACGCAGACCACCGACCGCCCCCGGGCCGGCCGGGGCCGGGCCGAGCCCGCGCCGCGCGGCCGCCCGCCCGCGAAGTCCAGCAGGCCGTCCAAGGGCTCGTCAGCCTCCAAGGGTTCTGCCAGCAAGGGCAAGAGCAGCGGCAGCAAGGGCAAGAGCAGCGCCCGGAGCCGTCAGGGTGGCAGCAAGCGGGACGCACCGCCGTCGATCTCGGCCCATCCGTTCCTGATCCTGCTCGGCTGGTGCGCCACCGCGCTGGCCGGGCTGTGGATGCTGGTCGCCCACGGCACCGGGGCGGCGGCGCGCGGCGTCGGCAGCAGCGCCCGCGACCTCGACCCGGCGCACCGCAGGGACGGCGTCGGGCTGACCGCGATCGGCGCCGCCATCGTGACCGCCGCCACCACCTGGTTCCCGATGAGCAACGCGGTCGGCCGGCTGATGACGGCCCTGCTGCGCGGCGCGCTCGGCGAGGTCGCCTGGGTGGTCCCGATACTGCTCGCGCTGCTCGGCTGGCGGTTCCTGCGCCACCCCGACCGCAACGCGGAGACCGGGCGGATGATCATCGGCTGGCTGGCGCTGATGATCGGCGTGGTCGGCCTGGTGCACATCGCCAACGGCACCCCGCAGCCGGACGCGGGCGCGGCCGCGATGCGGCACGCCGGCGGGCTCATCGGCTTCCTCGCCTCGGCTCCGCTGGTGGCCGCGCTGACCCCGTGGGTGGCCGCCCCGCTGCTGGCCCTGGTGGCCGGCTTCGGCGTGCTGGTGATCACCGCCACTCCGGTGCACACCATCCCTGGGCGACTTGGCGGCCTGCGGTCAGGTGGCCAGGCTGCGGAAACCCCGGAACTAACTGAACGGCTGCGCGAGGCCGGCCGGGTGGTCAGGCTCGGGAAGCGCCAGCAAGCCATCGAGGCCGGCGACCACGAACGGCCCTACGACACCCCACTGGTCGGCGAGCGGGGAGCACGAGGCCGGGGCCGGGCCGGCGGCAAGGCCGGGACCGAGCTGGATGGGACCGAGCTGGCCGGGGAAGGCGCGGGCCAGCCGCCGAAGGGCCATGACAGCGACGAGGGGCTCCTTGAAGCCCTGGGCTTCGGGTCCTCCGCCGCGGGCGCGCTCGGCGCCGACGGCAAGGAAGCACAGCCCGCCGCCTCCGCCGCGGCCGGCCCGGAGCGGTTGCGCGGGCCCGAGCAGCTCACCCTGGCCGGCGCCACCGACGCCAGCTACACGCTGCCCCCGGCCGCGCTGCTCAAGCCGGGTTCGGCGCCGAAGGCGCGCACCAAGGCCAACGATTTCATGGTCGAGGCGCTGACCGGAGTGCTGGAGCAGTTCGAGGTGGACGCCCAGGTCACCGGGTTCACCCGGGGGCCGACGGTCACCCGGTACGAGATCGAGCTGGCCCCGGCGGTCAAGGTGGAGCGGGTCACCGCGCTGAGCAAGAACATCGCCTACGCGGTGAAGAGCGCGGACGTGCGGATCCTGTCGCCGATCCCGGGCAAGTCGGCGATCGGGGTGGAGATCCCCAACACCGACCGGGAGATCGTCAGCCTGGGCGACGTGCTCCGCTCGCCGGTGGCCGTGCAGGACCACCACCCGATGGTGGTGGGGCTGGGCAAGGACGTCGAGGGCCGCACGGTGGTGGCCAACCTGGCCAAGATGCCGCACATCCTGATAGCGGGCGCGACCGGTGCGGGCAAGTCGACCTGCATCAACGGGCTGATCACCTCGATCCTGCTGCGGTCCACGCCGGACGAGGTGCGGCTGGTGCTGATCGACCCCAAGCGGGTGGAGCTGACGTCGTATCAGGGGATACCGCACCTGATCACGCCGATCATCACCAACCCGAAGAAGGCGGCCGAGGCGCTGGAGTGGGTGGTCGGCGAGATGGACCGCCGCTACGACGACCTGGCCGCCTCGGGGTTCCGGCACATCGACGACTTCAACAAGGCGGTGAAGGCCGGCAAGCTGGTCCCGCCGCCGGGCAGCGAACGGGTGTACACGCCGTACCCGTACCTGCTGGTGATCGTGGACGAGCTGGCCGACCTGATGATGGTGGCGCCGCGCGACGTCGAGGACTCGGTGGTGCGGATCACCCAGCTCGCCCGGGCGGCCGGCATCCACCTGGTGCTGGCCACCCAGCGGCCCAGTGTGGACGTGGTGACCGGCTTGATCAAGGCGAACGTGCCGTCCCGGCTGGCGTTCGCCACCGCCAGCGCGACCGACAGCCGGGTCATCCTGGACACCGTCGGCGCGGAGAAGCTAGTGGGCCAGGGCGACTCGCTGTTCCTGCCGATGGGTGCGAGCAAGCCGCTGCGGCTGCAGAACGCGTTCGTGTCGGAGAAGGAAACCCGCGCGATCGTCGAGCACTGCAAGAAGCAGGCCGAGCCGGACTACCGCGAGGACGTGGCCCCGGCCGAGGGTGTCAAGCGGGAGATCGACGAGGACATCGGCGACGACCTCGAACTGCTGCTGCAGGCGGCCGAGCTGATCATCAGCACCCAGTTCGGCTCCACCTCGATGCTGCAGCGCAAGCTGCGGGTCGGGTTCGCCAAGGCCGGCCGCCTGATGGACCTGCTGGAGAGCCGCGGCGTCGTCGGCCCGAGCGAGGGTTCCAAGGCCAGAGACGTCCTGATCAGGCCCGACGACATGGCCGAAGTACTCGACGGGCTCCGCGGCGGGTAACCTGGGCACTGGCGGAAGCGCAGGGCGCCCGGCGGGTACCGCGGACACCGCCAGAAAGCGGGCTGGGGGAAGCCCGCAATCTTCGCAGTGCGCTGTGTGACTGTCTACACTTGGTAACTGTCCCTCCGCGCGGGACGGCATGCTCGTGGCGGGCTACCACGCGGCGCGGAAGAGCACGTTTTCGTGACGGCGTAAGCATTTTTGTGACGGCTCGTGACATCATGAGTAGAGAGCACAGTGGAGGCGCGGCGTGAGCATCGGGGACACGCTGGCGGAAGCCCGCCGCCAGACTGGCCTCACAATCACCCAGGTCAGCCAGCAGACACGCATCAGGGAAACGATCGTCCGCGGCATCGAGCGCGGCGACTTCTCCGCGTGCGGCGGTGATTTCTACGCCCGTGGGCACATCAGGAGTATCGCCAAGGTCGTCGGCCTCGACCCTGACGAGCTGATCAGGGAGTTCGACGCCACGCACGGCGCCCCGCACTCGATAAGAGCCGCCGAGGTGTTCGGGCCGTCCACGCCGATCAGGCTGAAAGAGGGTCGTCGCCTCAACTGGAGCGTGGCGATGATCGTGGCGCTGGCCGCCATCGTCGGGTTCGTGATCTACCACGCGGTGTCGGGCCCGGACCGCCCCGCCACCCCGGCGGCCTCCTCGCGGGACGCCAGCTCGCCCCCGTCCCACCAGCCCAAGCCGACGCCGACCACCAGCACCAGCACCAGCACGTCCATCTACCGCAAGGAACTGGTCGTCAAGCTGGCCGTCAAGGACGCGCCGTGCTGGGTGGAGTTCACCACCTACCCGGGCGGCGCGTACGTGACCCAGGCCACCCTGCAGGCTGGCCAGAAGAAGACCTGGACGTTCAAGTACGCGGTGAGCATGCAGATCGGCAACCCGGGCGCGGTGGTGCTCACCGTCAACGGGCACAGCCAGGGATCGCCAGGGCAGGTGGGCAACCCCATAACGCTGAGCTTCCACCCGGTCAAACAGCTCACGAGCTGACTACCCTGATCTCCTGCCGGTAATTTCTCACCATCGCGGGACAAGGACGGCCGTCAGCAGGACGGCCATCCAGAAGGACGGAGCTCTGGCTGTGGCGCACGACGAAGCGGGTTCAGCGGCCGCGAACCGGACGGTTCGCCTGGTCACCCTCGGCTGCGCCCGCAACGAGGTCGACTCCGAAGAGCTCGCGGCCCGGCTGGAGGCGGGCGGCTGGCGCCTGCTCGATGAGGCGGAGGCCGACCAGCCCGAGGCCGACGTGACCATGGTCAACACCTGCGGCTTCATCAAGGCGGCCAAGCAGGAGTCCATCGACGAACTGCTTGACGCCGCGGCGGGTGGCGGGAAGGTGGTCGCCGCGGGCTGCCTGGCCGAGCGCTACGGCGCCGAACTGGCGGACGCACTGCCCGAGGCGCAGGTGGTCGGCTTCGACGACTACACCGACATCGCGGCCCGGCTCGACGCGGTCGCGGCCGGCCAGCGCTGGGCGGCCCATCAGCCCAGGGACCGGCGCAAGCTGCTGCCGCTGGCCCCGTCCGCCCGGCCCCGCGCCAGCGGCCCGTCCGCCCGGTCCGCCGACATCCCCGACCTGCCGGCGGGCGTGGCGCCGCCGTCGGGCCCGAGCGTGCCGCTGGTGCTGCGCCGCCGGCTCGGCGACGGCGTGACCGCGCCGCTGAAGATCGCGTCCGGCTGCGACCGCCGGTGCACGTTCTGCGCCATCCCGTCGTTCCGTGGCGCGTTCGTGTCCAGGCCCGCCGACGACCTGCTGGCCGAGGCCCGGTGGCTGGCCGGGCAGGGGGTCAGGGAGCTCCTGCTGGTCAGCGAGAACTCCACGTCGTACGGCAAGGATCTGGGTGACCTGCGGCTGCTAGAGGAACTGCTGCCCAAGCTGGCCGCCACCGACGGGATCGCCGCGGTGCGGGTGAGCTACCTGCAGCCCGCCGAGCTGCGGCCCGGGCTGATCGACGTGCTGGCCGGGACCCCCGGCGTGGCGCCGTACTTCGATCTGTCGTTCCAGCACGCCAGCGGCTCGGTGCTGCGCGCCATGCGGCGGTTCGGCGACGAGGAGCGGTTCTGCGACCTGCTGGGCCGGATTAGGCAGGCCTGCCCGCAGGCCGGGGTCAGGTCCAACTTCATCGTTGGCTTCCCCGGCGAGAGCGAGGAGGACCTGGACACGCTGATGCGCTTCCTCGGCGAGGCCAGGCTGGACGCCATCGGCGTGTTCGGCTACTCCGACGAGGACGGCACCGAGGCGGCCTCGCTGGCCGGCGGTATCGAACCTGGCGAGATCGCCCGCCGGGTCGAGGAGGTCACCGCGCTGGCCGACGAGCTGATGGCGCAGCGCTCGGACGAGCGCATCGGCGAGATCAGCGACGTGCTGCTCGAACGCCGCCTGGCCGGCGGCCGGTTCGAGGGGCGGGCCGCCCACCAGGCCCCCGAGGTGGACGGCACCACGATGGTGCTGGGCGCTGACGGCGGCCGCCCCGGGGACATGGTGCGGGCGAGGTTCACCGCGGCCGACGGCGCCGATCTGGTGGCCGACGCGCTGGCGGCCGCTCCCGCGGTACCGCGTTGACCGGGCGGCCCGGCGAGAGCCGAGGTCCCGGCCTGCCCCGGGACCCCGCGGCGCCGGGCCCGCCCACGGCCGGTGGCGGGGAAGCCACGGCCGCCACCGTCCCCCGCCCGGCGCATCCGAGCATTGTCAACGCGGCCAACGCCCTGACCGTGCTGCGGCTGGTCATGGTCCCGTTCTTCGTGGTGTTCCTGGCCAACGGCGGTACACGCGGGCGGATCGTGGCCTTCGCGCTGTTCGCGGTGGCCTCGGTGACCGACCTGCTGGACGGCAGACTGGCCCGCCAGCGGGGTCTGGTCACCGACTTCGGCAAGATCGCCGATCCGGTGGCGGACAAGGCGCTGACCGGATCGGCGCTCATCACCCTCTCCGCACTCGGCCAGCTTTCCTGGTGGGTGACCGCGGTGATCCTGGCCAGGGAGCTGGGCATCACGGCGCTGCGGATGGCGGTCATCCGGCGCAACGTGATCGCGGCCAGCCGCGGCGGCAAGCTCAAGACCCTGCTCCAGGTGATCGCGATCAGCCTGTACGTGCTGCCGGGCCCGTTCGGGGTGGCCAGGCCGGTGGTGATGGGGGTGGCGCTGGTGGTGACCGTGGTGACCGGCGCCGACTACGTGCTGCGGGCCCGCGGGCGGAGCGGCCCGCCGGGGCCCGGGACCGGAGCACCATGACGGGGACCCTGGCGCTGGCCAGGCGGGTGGTGACCGCGCTGACCGAGCGGGGGCAGACGGTCGCGGTGGCCGAATCGCTGACCGGCGGGCTGCTCGCGGCCGCGCTGGTCGAAGTGCCCGGTGCGTCGGCCGTGTTCCGCGGCGGGGTCGTGGCCTACGCCACCGACCTGAAGACCACCCTGCTCGGCGTGCCGGCCGCGCTGCTCGGCCGGCACGGCACGGTGCACCCCGAGGTGGCCGCCGCCATGGCCGGTGGGGTCCGTATCCGGCTGAACGCGACCTTCGGCCTGGCCACGACCGGGGTCGCCGGGCCGGATCCGGCGGACGGGCAGCCGGTGGGGATGGTCTTCATCGCGGTCAGCTCGCCGGAGGTGCAGGCGCCGCAGGGCCTGCGGCTGAACGGGGACCGCGCCGAGATCCGTCAGCAGACGGTTGTAATGTCCCTGAAACAACTTGCGGTCATGCTGGGGGATAGTGATAGCTGAGCCAGCCACCACGAGACCCCTGGGAAGAGGATGAGCGATTACAGCGTTACGTCCACAGTGAACACGCGGGGATACAGTCTCGCAGACTGTCCGTGAGGACAGGTACGGTGGAGGTATGAGGTTGAGGTTGGTCGGCTGCGGAAGGGAGAGCAACGATGGTCCTGCTTCGCCACTTGCTCGGTGACGTCCTGCGGCGGCTTCGCCTGCGGCAGGGTCGCACCCTCCGCGAGGTGTCCGCCTCTGCACGCGTTTCGCTGGGCTACCTGTCCGAGGTGGAACGCGGGCAGAAAGAGGCCTCATCGGAGTTGCTGTCGGCGATCTGCACGGCGCTCGACACTCCGCTCTCGCACGTCCTGCGCGAGGTTTCCGACAACTTCGCCCTCGCTGAGCTGCAGAATTCCCCGGTTCTCACCGGCCCGCGCGAGCCGGTGCTGGCCTCGGCCGGCGCGCCCACGCTGGACAAGCCGGTGCGGCCGGTACTCGACAGGAAGCCGGGCACGGTGCTCGGCGCGGTCCGGCTGAGTGCCGGGCGCCGGGACCTTCGGCGGGGCGGTTCCCCGCTGGTTCCGGACGACGCGGCCGGGCTCGACCGCTTCACCGACACCGGCGACGTATCGACCATGGTGACCGTGTAAGCGGCGAATGCTGCTCGCCGGCCTGCGGCCGGCTTCGCCGAGGCTCTCTCGCAGTATTTTCCCGGGGGCCCGAGCCCCCGGACCCCCACGCCAGCGGCTGGTGTTCGCGGTTCGGCTTCTGTTGGTCGCCCCCGGACTCCCACGATTCGGGCTGGTGTGCGCAGCCCTGGGTTCCGTTTTGTCCGCTGCTGGTCTGCCCCTAGCGGGCGGTTTGTACCCCTAGGGGGACCGCTGGCAACCCCTAATCTGGGTCAAGCCCTCGCCTGGCTGGGAGACCGCCGCGGGCGCGGATCAGGCGCAGGCGCGGGGGTCAGGCCCAGGCGCGCGGGTCGCCGACCAGTTCGGTCACCGTGTCCGGCAGTTCGCCGGACACGATCTGGTCGAGCGTGACCTCTTCCAGGATGGCCCGCTCGCTGGCCCGCAGGGCGATCCACACGCGCTGCAAGGGCTCGGCGGCGCCGATGTACCCCACGTTCTCCGGGCGCTCGCCACGGACGCCGAGGAGCTGCCCGTCGATGGCCCTGATGATGTCGGCGAGGGTGATCTCGTCCGCCGGACGGGCCAGCCAGAAGCCGCCGTCCGGACCGCGCTGGCTGCGCACCAGGCCGGCCCGCCGGAGCTGGGTCAAAATAGTCTCGAGGAATTTCACTGGGATCTGCTGCGCGCGGGCGACCTGTTCGGCGGTGACATGGCTGTCACCGATGGTGGCGATCTCTATCGACGCGCGAAGTGCGTAGTCGGCTCGGGCAGACAATCTCATGACCAGCATTATGCAGGCATTTAGTCTCGAACGTGGTCACCGGACCCTCGAAGTTGCCTCGAAGTGCCATCACGGTCAGTGAATTACACCTGCGGCGACGCCGCTTGTGGGGGCGTGGCGGGCCGGCCCCGAGAGTTATCCGATCGTTTCCTCGGCGAGTCGCAAACCTGCCTCGCGAGGTGTTTCACCGGCGCGCCGGGCAATCGTGTTCCATTCGGGTAATCCGACCGGTTCCGTCGCGCGTCTGACTTATGGGGAGCCTTACGGCTACCCCCGGGCG
>DATAWQ010000077.1:0-22797 GCA_036267135.1 Streptosporangiaceae bacterium
TCGGGTGCGGGCAGGGCGGTGCGGTCGACCTTGCCGTTGGCGTTCAGCGGGAACCGGCTGATCGCCTTGAACGCAGCCGGCACCAGATACTGCGGCAACCTGGCCGCAGCGAAATCACGCAGCACCGAAGGCCGCAACCCCGCCAGACCCACACCCTCAGCCGGCGTCACATAACCAACCAGGCACCGCGCCGCCCCCTCCCCCGACACCAGCACCACCGACTCCCGCACCCCCGGATGCGCCCGCAGCACCACCTCAACCTCACCAGGCTCCACCCGGAACCCCCGGATCTTCACCTGATCATCACGCCGGCCAACAAACTCCAGACTCCCATCAGCCCGCCACCGGGCCAGATCCCCCGTCCGGTACAACCGCCCCCCACACCCAAACGGATCAGGCACAAACACCCGCGCCGTCGCCGCCGCATCCCCCGCATACCCCCGCGCCAGCCCCTCCCCACCCGCATACAACTCCCCCGTCACACCCACCGGCACCCGCTCCCCCCACTCATCCAGCACATACACCGAAGTGCGCTGAACCGGCCGCCCGATCGGCACCGTCTCCCCCACCTGCCCCGCACCAGTCATCACATGACACGTCGTGAACGTCGTGTTCTCCGTCGGCCCATACCCATTGACCAGCGGCCGCCCACCCCGCACCGCCAGCACCGACCGCACCACACCCGGATCCAGCACATCACCACCCGACAGCAACACCCGCACATCAGCCAGCGCAGACACATCAGCCTCAGCCAGCTGATGAAACAACCCCGCCGTCAACCACGCCACCGTCACCCCACCAGCCCGCAGCAACGCCCCCACCTCAGCCAGCCCCAGCGGCCCCGGCGGCGCCACCACCACCGCCGCCCCCGTCAGCAGCCCACCCCAAATCTCCAGCGTCGAAGCATCAAACGCCACCGGCGCCAAATGCAGCACCCGCTCACCCGGCCCCAGCGACACAAACACCGGATCACACACCAGCCGCACCACCGCCCGATGCGGCACCACCACCCCCTTAGGCACCCCCGTCGACCCCGACGTGAAACTCACATACGCCAACCCCAGCGGATGCGACACATCCGGCGGCGCCACCCCCTCATCACCCACCACCCCCACATCAACCCGCACCAGCTCCACACCCGGCAACCGCGGCATCCCAGCCGCAGTCCGCGCCGACACCACCACCAGCCGCACCCCCGCCGCAGCCACCATCGCCGCCACCCGCGGCACCGGCCCCCCCGCATCAACCCCCACATACCCACCCCCCGCCTTCAGCACCGCCACCAACGCCACCACCAAATCCACCCCCCGCTCCACCGCCACCCCCACCGGCACATCCACACCCACCCCACGACGCCGCAACACCCACGCCAGCGCATTACTCCGCCGGTCCAGCTCCCCATACGACACCAACCCAGCCCCACACACCAACGCCACCGCACCCGGATCCCTGGCCACCTGACCCGCAAACAACCCCACCAACGTCACATCAGCGCGATACCCAGTCACGTATTGCCCTTCGTTAGTAGCCGGCCGGGCCGGGCGCCAGCATGAGCGACAGCGTCAGCCGACGCTGGACTGCTCGTGGTCTTGCATCCAGCGACGTAGCGAGGCCGGCCGCATGTCGGTCCAGGTCTCGTCGATATGGGCCAGGCACTGCTCCTCGGTGCCGGTGAAGCCGTCTTGACGCCACCCGGCGGGCAGGTCCCGGCCCACCAGCCAGATCGAGTACTGCCCCTCGTCGTTGAGCACGACCGCGTACAGCCGCGTCTCCGGTCCATCAGCCATGGGCTGCTCCTTCGGTGTCAGGACGAGACCGGGCTGGCCAGCAGCCGTTCTCGCATGAGGAACTTGCGGACCTTGCCGGTCGCTCCGACCAGGAGTTCGCCGTCGGGGATGGCCACGATCCGCCGTGGCACCACCGCTGTTACCTCGCCGAGAGCCGCGCGGACCTCGCCGTCACGGTCGAGAGCTGGATCCGCGTCCGGCGCGAGCACGAGCAGGACATCGGCGACGGGCCTGCCGTCGTCCCCGGAGGCCGCCAGCACCGTGCAGTCACGAACCTCCGGGCAGCGCTTGAGTATGCGCTCTTCCGCCTGCGCGGTATAGAGCCAGTTCCCGCCCCCGAGGTCGACCGCGTCGCTGGCCCGGTCCATGTGGTAGAAGTAGCCGTCCTCGTCGCGGTACATCAGGTCGCCGGTCAGGTAGTAGCCGTTCAGGCGGGTGCGGAAGGTGGCGCCCGAGTCGTTCCAGTACCCGAGCGCGAGCGTCGGTGACTTCATGGCGACCTGGCCAACCTCGCCCGCGGGGACCTCCTGGCCGGTCCGCGGGTCCACCAGGATGATCTCGGCGAACGGCGCGGCCCGGCCCACACACCGGTTGTAGCGGTCGCTGCCGGGACGATGGGTGATCCTGAATCCGCCGTATCCCATCTCGGTGGAACCGAGGGTGTCGTTGAACAGCGACCCGGGCCGGGTCACGAAGCCGTCCTTGCTGTAGGCATGGTGGCTGCCGACGGCCACCAGGCGGCGGATGTGCGCCTCGTGCGCGCAGTCCCCGCTGTTCGACCAGATCCGCACCGAGCTGACGTCGCGGCGGGTCAGATCGAAGCGGGCCAGTTCGGCCCACGTGACGGCAAAGCCGAAGACCGCGGTCGGGCGCCAGCGCTCGATGGCGTCGATGATGACCTCGGCACTGCTCTCGAAACCACTGTGTTCGAAACTGCCGTGCTCGAACGCGCCACCCTGCTTCGACAGGCACAGCAGTTCGTAGCCGTTGCAGAGCGCCTCGTTGAGTATGATCACGCCGGCCGTGTGCGCCTGCGGGAACACGGACATCTCACGCACCGGGCCGTACTGGGCCGGCTCGATCAGCCGGACGGCCCGCACGGCCGCGAACAGGCTGTGGTGGGAGTGCACCACGGCGGCCGGCATGCGGGTGGTGCCGGACGAGTGCGTGATGACGACCGGATCGTCCGGGTGATGACGGTAGTGCGCCGGCGCGCCGGACGGATCACCGGTGCCGGTCTCGGCCGCATCGCCGATGACCGGGGCGCCAAGGTCGTGCGCGGCCATCTCGGCGTGGTCGGCGTCGATGATCACCCCGACGGCGCGCAGCCGCCGGATGTACTCGACGGCGATCTCGGCGGGCATGTTGCCGTTCATCAGGGCGGGTATCGCCCCGAGCCAGGTCAGCGCCAGAAAATTGAGCAATACGTCGGCCGCCGACGTCACGTAGACCGCGACCGGGTCGCGCCGCCCGATGCCACGCCGGGCGAACCATTCGGCCCGGGCGGCGACCCGCTCGGTCAGCGAGCGCAGCGACAATGGTGTCCACGCCGCGATCGCGTCGACCCCGGTGTCGAACGTCACCCGTGGCAGGTCCATGTCGGCGCCGTGCTCGGCCAGCCTGAGCAGCACGTTGCCAGCACCGAGTTCCTGGTCTGCGGCTAGTAACGCCCGCAGGTTGCCTGCATTCACCGATCTTCCTCCCCCTCGCGTCGAGCGCGCCTCTCGCCTAGATCCGGAATGTCACAGTAATTCGGAATGAGCCTAAATTGACCGCCTTGCCAGGGCAATGGCGGTATCGCCAGTAATTCCCTCACCCCAAGAGCGGCTCGCGATGTGTGATCATGCGATCTCGCGGCTGAATATCCGGGACGACAGCAGCACGGCCACCGTGGCCAGCCCGGCCAGGATGGCGAACGCCTCCCACACCACCGGGGCGCCGATGTGGCCCTGGAAGAGGGCCCGCATGCTGTTGGCCGCCCAGGCGAACGGGTTCCACAAGGCGACGTCCCGCACCCACACCGGCGCGACCGACAGCGGGATCAGGACCCCGGCCAGCAGTGAGAGCGGGTTGGCCAGCCCGGTCATCAGCCCGGGGAGCACGCTCTCGTTGGGCACCGCGAGCGCCAGGCCGTACGCGATCGAGACGCCCAGCAGCACCATCATCGCCAGCACGATCAAGGCCAGCACGAAGTTGGCCGGCCGCACCCGCATCCCGAAGACGAGGCCGGCCGCCGAGATGAGGACCGCCTGGAAGCCGGTCATCAGGACGAACGTCAGTTCCCGCCCGAGCAGCAGGCCCACGCGGCTGAGCGGCGTGACCCGCAGCCGGCCGACGACCCCCTGGCGGATGGCAGCCAGCAGGGCGAATCCGGAGAACAAGCCGCCGAACAGGCCCATGGAGCACAGCAGCAAGGGCACGTAGATCTGGAAGGTGTCGCCGTACGTGCGGGTATGCAGGACGGCCTTGAGGAACGGGGTGAAGAACAGCAGGAAGGTCGCGGGCTGCAGGAGCGAAGCCGCGATGACGGCCCGGTTGCGCGCCCATCGCCCGGCTTCGTACTGGAAGGTGAGCCAGGTGTCACGGGCTAGCTTCACGGGCTGCGCCACGGCCACGCCGTTCATGCGGCCTCGCGGCTGAACGCCCGGGACGACACCACGACGGTTATCGCGGCCAGCACGCCCAGGATGACCAGCGCCTTCCACACGACCTGGTCGCCGATGTGATCCTGGAACAGCGCCCGCATGCCGTTGGCCGCCCAGGCGAACGGGTTCCACACGGCGATGTCCCGCACCCACAGCGGCGCGACCGACAGCGGGATCAGGACCCCGGCCAGCAGCGCGAGCGGCTCGGTGATCCCGTTGGCCAGGTTCATGAGCGCGTTCTGGCTGGGCACGTAGATCGCCAGGACGTAGGAGATCGAGACGCCGATGAGCACCATCAGCGACAGCAGGACCAGGGCCAGCAGGAAGTTGAGCGGCGACACCCGCAGCCCGAAGACGAGGGCTATCACGGTGATGACGATCCCCTGAAAGCCGACCAGCGAGACGAACACCAGCTCCCGTCCGAGCAGCAGGCCGACGCGGCTGAGCGGCGTGACCCTGAGCCGGCCGATCACCCCCCGCTGGATCGCGGCGATCAGGGCGAACCCGCCGAACAGGCCGCTGAACAGGCCCATGGCGCACAGCAGCGAGGGCACGTAGATCTGGTAGGCGCCGCGGTACGTGGACACGCCCATCACGGATTTGAGGAACGGGGTGAACAACAGCAGGTAGGCGACGGGCTGGAGCAGTGTGACCGCGATGTTGACCGGGTTGCGCACCAGCAGCCCGGCCTCGTACTGGAAGGTCAGCCACGTATCTCGGGCAAGCTTCATAGCCGCTGCCTTTCCTGCCCTTCGTTGTTCCAGTCAGTCAGCCTGTGGTGCCGGTCAGTCAGTGCGGTCAGTCGGCCAGGGAGCGGCCGGTCTTGGCCAGGAACACGTCGTCGAGGCTCGGTCGCCGGGTCTCGATCGCCCCCGGCTAGATCCCCCTGGCGCTCAGCGCGCGCATGACCTGCGGGATAGCCGTGGCCGCGCTGTCTACGTACAGCCGCAGCGTGGTGTCGATGGTCTCGCAGGACTGCACGTACTGCTGTTCGGAAAGAATCTTGGACGCGTCGAGAATGGTGGCCGCTTCGGGCGCTCCGGCCGTATCGGACGCGGCCAGGTCGACGATGATGACGTCGCCGGAAAACTCGCGCTTGAGGTCGGAGGGGGTGCCCTCGGCGACGATCAGCCCGCCATCGATGATCGAGATCCGGTCGCAGAGCGCGTCGGCCTCGTCCAGGTAGTGCGTGGTGAGGAAGACGGTCATGCCCGCGTCGCGGAGCCTGCGCACCTCCTGCCACATGCGAGCCCGGCTCGGCGGATCCAGCCCGACTGTCGGCTCGTCCAGGAAGATGACCTCGGGTGAATGGATCACGCCGAGCGCCACGTCCAGGCGCCGGCGCTGCCCGCCGGAGTAGCTGCCGATGTTGCGGTCGGCGAAGCTGTCGAGCTGAAAGGCGGCGATGGCCGCTTCGGCCAGGTCCCTGGCGGCGGACTTGGAGATGCCGTACATCCGCGCCTGGTGCACCAGGTCACGCCGGGCGTTGGAATCGGAGTAGGTGCCGCCGCTCTGGGCTACGAAGCCGATGTGCCGCCGCACTTCCGCCGGGGCCCGCCGCAGGTCGATCCCGGCGATCGTGGCGTCGCCGCCGTCCGGGCTGATCAGTGTGGCCAGCATCCGCAGGGTGGTCGTCTTCCCGGCCCCGTTGGGACCGAGGAAACCGAAGATCTCGCCGCGCTGCACGGCAAAGTCCACGCCCCGGACCGCGTCCACCGTGGTGGCCTTGCGGCCCTTGGACCGGTACGACTTGCGCAGACCGCTGGCCTCGATCACCGAGTCACCTGGCGGACCGAGGCAGCACGCGTCAGCGCGTCGGTGAGGGCCGGCCCGATCCGCGCCATCGGCTCGGGCAGCAGCATGTACCGATGATCACAGTCCACTTCGATCCCCTCGATCGGGCCGCCGATCAGAGGCCGCCAGACGTCCAGCTTCCGGTCCAGCCCGGGCGGATTGCGGGTGGCGGAGACGAACAGCAGCGGGCAGTTCACGGGGCTGGGCTGCTGGGCGCGGGCCAGCGCGACGCTGTTCTTGATCACGCGCTGCAGCGCGTGCAGCCGCTGGTCTGGCCACTCGTCCAGCCCCAGACCGGGCCGGCGGCGCACCAGATCGAGCATCCGGGCCTCGGGGTCAGGATCGGCGGGGGTGAGCGCCGGCACGTACCCGAACTGCGCGAGAACGAGGTTGTACAGCGTCCAGGGCTCGCCTTCCAGCCTGACCCCGTCGATGCTGTTCTCAAAGGATGAGTCCAGGATGACGAGCAACCCGACCTGCTCACCGCGGCGCTCGATTTCCTCCGCGATCGCGTAGGCGACGTTTCCGCCCAGCGACCAGCCGAGCAGGTGATAGGGACCGGACGGCTGTGTCATCCGGATCTCGTCGACGTAGTCCCGCGCCATCTCCGCCAGGCTGGCCGGCAGCGGCTCGGATGGCTTCAGGCCGCGGGCCTGCAGGCCATACAGCGGGAATCTGGCGTCGACATAAGGGAGCAGGGCTAGATAGCACCAGCTCAGACCGACCACGGGATGCGCGCAGAAGAGCGGAGGGCCGTCGCCGCCTCGGATCGGCATGACCACGTCGAGTATGCCGCCCGAGGCCTTGGCCGTCTTACGGTGCAGCCGCAGGGACTGCAGATCCTCGGACATGGACGTCCGGGCCGCGCCGCCCGTCCCGGCCGGACAGTCAGCCGCCGGCCGCTCCGGCGCGGCGGCCGGCACCGGCTCGGGCAGCCCGGTGAACACGAACCCGGCCCCTCGCAGCCGCTGGATCAGCAGCGTCGTGATCTCGATGATCCGCAGGTCCAGATCCGCCTCGGTCAGGCCGGCCGGGACGAACTCGGAGGAGGCCGCGAAGTCGTGCAGGAGCACGATGCCACCCCGGCGCTCGACGATCTGCTCGGTAATGGCCTGCACACAGCCGTCCACGGTCTGCCCGTGCCGGTAGGTGATGTCCCAGTCCCGTCCCTGCGCGTGCCAGCCGACGGGGCCGGCGAACCCGGGCACCGGCCAGTCCCCCATGCCGTACGGCGGGCGGAACCACACCTTGTCGCTGGAGTAGCCGTCGCCCAGGTAGCCGCTGATCCGCTTGGCGCACCGGCCGAGCTCGACGGCCGCGCGCGCGGCCGACCTGAACGGGCGGTGCCTGTCGCCGTGCAGCCCGATCACGTGCCCGCACTCCCGGTAGGTGTCCAGCACGTGACCATGCCGTTCCAGGCTCTCGCCGAGCACGAAGAACGTGCCCGGCACTCCTTCGTCGCGCAGCAGCCGGGCCAGC
This sequence comes from Streptosporangiaceae bacterium, assembly GCA_036267135.1. Lineage (GTDB taxonomy): Bacteria > Actinomycetota > Actinomycetes > Streptosporangiales > Streptosporangiaceae > PALSA-505. The sequence goes on from DATAWQ010000077.1 coordinate 7,706, forward strand.
TCGGCCGACCTGGGTCCAGGGCCGTCGTCGAAAGTCAGCGCCACGGAGTTGGGCGGAAGCTCGGGCGTGCCGCAGAGCAGCCGAGGCGCCTCACCGTTCATCCATGCCCTCCGGCCGGAACAGTAGGAAGGTGATCGGGTACCAGCGCGGCCAGATGCGCGGCCGCGGCGGCGCTTCCCCCGGCCGCAGCGTAGTCCTCGCCGATCCGGCGGGCCCGCGCACGGTAGCGCGGCTCGTCGAGTACGGCCGTCACCGCGGCGGCAAGCTGCGCCGGGGCCGCCTGCGCGTACGAGACCTCGACTCCGGCCCCCGCCCGCCGCACCTGCTGCGCCACGGCCAGCTCGCCGAGGCGTATCGGCGCGACGATCAGCGGCACCCCGTGGACGAGCGCCTCGTTGACGGTGCTCTGCCCGCCGGAGCAGACGACCGCGTCGAGGTGAGGCATGAGGTCGAGCATCGGCACCCGCGGGGCGACCAGGACGTGTGGCGGCGGATCGGGCAGCGCGTCCCCGGGGGCGTTGAGCACGACCTGCACCCGGTCGGCCATCGGCTCCAGGGCCGCCATCATCCGCGTCAGGAAACCCTGGACTAGATGGTCGGACAGGGTGCCCGCGGTGACCAGCACATGCCGCCGCCGGTGATCCCACCAGTCCCAGTTGAAGCCAGGGTCGGTGCGCCGCGGGCCGAGCGTGGCCCCGACCAGCTTCCAGTGCTCCGGCATCGGCACCGGCCCAATCAGCGCTGGCCCAATCAGCGCCGGCCCAATCAGCGCCGGCACCGTCGTCGCGAGCACCAGGTACGGCGAGAAGAGCAGGTCCAGGCCGTCGCCGGCGGGCAGGCCGGCGGCCGTGCGCGCCTGCTCGAGTTTCGAGCCGACCCACTCCGACAGGCCGGGGGCCTCGGCGGGCGGCGTTAATTCCAGCGCGCCGGCACACAGGGTCGCCCACGGCATGCGGTGCTTGTGCGCCGTCAGGGCGCCGGCCAGCGCGTACTGGTCGGCGAAGACGACGTCGGGCTGGTACTGCGCGACGGCGCGGTCCACCGATGCCTGGATGAAACGGTTGAGCGGCAGCACGTACTCATCCCACAGTTCCCGCACCGCGGCGATGCCCACCTCGTGGAACGCGCGGTACGAGCGCCTGCCGGTCGGGTAGAGCGTCGCACCAGGCCCGACCAGCGGGCGCAGGACGCTCTGCGGCCCGCACCAGGCCACCTCGTGCCCGTCGGCCGCTAACGCGTCACCGATGGCCACGGCTGGCCAGAGGCGGGCCGTGACGGGAACGACAACGACGAGGAAGCGGGCCATTCGAGTATCGTGCCATAGGTCCCACTTACCCGACCATACGTTGACATTCGGGACACATACTGCTGCGATGCCCCCATGACCGCGTTGGAGGCTGTGTCCGTTTACCTGCCGCCAATGCGGGAGCCCATCGAGAATCTGGCCGGGCCGCTCGGCTTGACCGGCATGCAGGTCAAGGTGTTCCGGCGATTCCACGGGCTGAGGGAGGTCGGCCGCGACCCGGACGTGTCGCTGTCCGGCCTGCTGATGAAGGCTGCGGCCGGTCTCGACGCGCTGCACGGCCAGGAGCACCGCGTCCGGTACGTGCTGTACGCGCGGGCGATGCCCGTGGTCGGGCCGTACCCGGTCAACCCGCTGCACGAGGTGTGCCACGCGCTCGGGCTCGACCACGCGCTGGCGTTCACCGTCACGCACCAGTCGTGTGCCAGCGGCTTACTGGCGATCGACCTGGCCGGCCGGCTGCTCGCCGCCGACGACGAGCACGCAGACGACGAGCCTGGGCCGCTCGCGCTCGTTCTCAGCGGCGAGAAGGCGTTCACCCGCGAGGCCGAGATGTTCCCCGACACCACCATCTTCGGCGAGGGTGCGTCCGCGTGCCTGGTCAGCGCGTTCGGCGCCCGCGACCGGCTGCTCGCGTACGCGTCCAATGTGCGGGGCGAGTTCGACAGCGCCACGGGCGAGAACGACGACCGGCTGCAGCGCGAGTACCGGCCGCTGCTGGCCGAGGTGATGCGGCGGGCCCTGGACGAGGCGGGCCTGACGCTCGACGACATCCGCGTCGTGCTGCCGCACAACGTCAACCTGGTGACCTGGCAGCGGATGTGCGTGCTGCTCAAGCTCCCGCTCGACCGCGTGCTGCTGGACAACATCGCGGCCAACGGCCACGTTTTCTGCGCCGACATGTTCATCAACTACCAGACCGCCCGCGAGCGCGGCCTGCTCCGGCCCGGCGACCGCTACCTCGCGGCCGCCGTCGGCGCCGGGGGCGGGGCGACATTCTCGGCGATGGTGTTCGAGCACTGACTTAACCCAGGAGGCAGCACATGGCAGTACCACAGACCGGTCTGGACGGTGAGTTCCGCCAGCAGGTGGCCGACACGATGGCCACCGTGCTGGCCCGGCTGCTCGACCGTTCCGAGCCGGTTACCGAGGACATGCGCCTGATGGAGGAACTCGGGCTCAGCTCTACCCTCGGGCTCGAACTGCTGCTCCAGCTCGAAGACCAGCTCATGATCCTCATCGACGTGGAGCAGATGGACGCCGACCACATGAAAACGGTCGGGGACATGGCCACGTTCGTCGCCGGTCACTGCCAGCGAGACTAATCACCGTGTTCATCGCGCGGCCGCCGGCCGGGCCGCCGGTCCGCCGGTCCGCACACTACGGCGACCTGCACCTGACGCGCGCCACCCGCCGCGCCTTCGCCGGGCCCGCCGAGTTCCTGGCCGATGCGGCGAATCGGGCCAGGGTCGGCGAGTACCTGGCGGACATGGCCAGACCGTACGCGCGCGAGGTGCCGGCGGCGCTGTTCGGCGAGCCGCTGTCGCCAGAACTCGGCCATTCGTACGGGGAGATGGCCGAGGCGCTGATCGGGTCGGCCGTGCCCGCCGACGAACCCGTTGACCTGCTGATACTGGCGTTCTCCATCCACGACCTGCGGCCCGGCAGGCAAACCGCCGCCTACCTCAGTCACGTCACCCCGGGCGCCCCGATGGCATTCGCCGTCTGTGACCAGGGCTCGGCGGCGGCCTTCAGCGGCCTGCGCATCGCGCGGGAGTACGCCTCGTCGGCCGGCGTCAAACGGGCCCTGCTGATCGTCGTGGAGCAGGCGGCTCTCCCGTACGGCTGCCCGGTCCCGGTGCCCTCGGCGCACCGCGGTGTCGCCATGCTCTACAGTGCCGGCCCGGCCGAGGACGGCACCCTGCCCCGGGCCCGGATCGCCGGTCTGCGCCAGCATCCCGGTGTCCCGCCCGGCGACGTCGCCGGTCTCGCCGCCGCCGGCCTCAGCGAGCTGACGGCCGGCCACCGGGAGACCGGGCTGGTGCTCAGCGACGCGCTGGCCGCGGTATGGCCCGCGCCCGCCGCCGGGCGGGTGCGGGTGGCGCCGCCCGGCCAGCCGGCCACCGGGGTCTGGTGGGAACTGATCGACGAACTAGCTGACGACGCGGGCCGCCCGGACCTGGTCGTGGCCGCCGACTACGATCCCGGCCTGCGTTATCTGTGCTTGACGGCCTTCGCGGCCTGACCTTCGTCTTGCGCAGCCGTTCATTATCAATTAACGGCTTCGCGAGGTTGGCCTGGCCGCGCCGCACACCGCTTGGACGGCCACCTCCTCCACTGCGCGCAGTATCGCTTCGACCTGCCTGTCGGACAGGCTCCACCGGTCCCACATCATGTGCAGCGACACGGCGCCGGGCACGTTCTCGACGAGGAGGTTGACCTGCTCGTGCATGTTGTCCCTGCGCCCGAGCCAGTCCAGTGACGTGTCCCCCAGCCGCCGCCGGATCCGCTCTGGGGTCACCTCGCCGGGGTCACCGTCGCCATCACTGCGCATGGTCATCGCGCGCTGGTCGTTGACCCGGCAGGTGACGCTGGCCGGATAGCCGCGGGCGGCGTCCAGCCGGGCGGTCACCTCGCTGAGCTCATCCGGGTCGTAGTAGGCGCGCATGCTGGCGGTCATGAGGGCGCCCCGGGTCCGCGCGACGGCCTCGTCGGCCGAGGCGCCGTTCAGGTCCAACGTGACCACCGCGTTCTGCGCGACCGGGGCGATGACGTCGGCCAGGCCCGGCCTGAACCGGTTGTTCACCATGACCTTGATGGTCAGCGGATGGACGCCGGTGGTGCGGGCGATGGCCGTCGCGATCATCGCGAGCGTCACCCGCGAAGCGTCGGTCCCGGTGCGCCTGGCGATGGCCAGCATGGCCAGGTGCGCGGCCGGCGAGCTGAACCGGGCCTGCCAGTACCGCGGCTCGGCCCCGTTCCGCGGGCGGGCAGGCTCGCCGAACGTCTGGACCGGGATCTGGCTCAGCGCCGACTCCCAGTGACGAAGGGCGCGGCGGCCGAGCTGCCGCGACGCAGGCTCCTGCTCGCTGCGGGCGATGTCGAGAATGTGCGGGCGGCGCGGCTGGGTGTCCGGGCCTGCCGTCATCAGGTCGTCGGCGAAAAGCAGGTGCGCGCCGCCGTCCGCGGCCAGGTGGGACAGGGTCCAGACCAGGTACCGGCACACGCCGCGATGCCGCAGCAACGTCATCCGCAGCGGCCAGTCGCGCTGGAAGTCGAACCGCACGAGCCGCTGGGTGACCCGCAGGTGCTCCGCGTAGCGCGTCACGTCGGCCTGGTCGGCGTCATCGGGGATCGTCGCGATGTCCAGGCCGATCTCTCCCGACCCGGCCACCTCCTGGTGCGGGCGGCCCGCGCTGCCGGTCCCCAGCCGCATCCGCAGGGCGGCATGCCGACCCGTCAGCGCGGCCAGGCGGGCCGCCGCGTCTTCGACGGTGCTGCCGAACGGAAGGCGGGCCATGCCGTCCATGGTGAACTGGTGGCCACTGTCCAGCATGTCCTGCCAGATCGCCTTCTGGCCCCAGGTCAACGGCCCGGTCCCGGCCTCTGCCCCGCCGAACTGGACGGTTATCCGGTCCTGGCTGACCCGCTCGAACATAGCTGATTGTGGACCAGCGCCCGGATGGCCTGTCAATGAGGGATCTGATGGACTGGGTTCCGTGACCGATCTCGTCCGGGTCTGGATCGTTCCTGTTGATGTGCCGCCAGACCTCGCGGCCCGCTGCCGGGACGTGCTCGACGACGGCGAGTGCGCCCGGGCCGGGGCCTTCTCGAGCCCGCGGGACGAGCAGCGGTTCACGGTCGCGCACGGCGCGCTGCGGATCCTGGCCGGACGCGAGCTGGGAACGCGGCCGACGGCGCTCACCTGGACGCCCGGACGCCACGGCAAGCCCGAACTCGCGCCCCCGTGGTCCGGGCTGCACACCAGCCTCTCGCACTCCGCCGGCATGATCGCGGTCGCGGTCAGCCGCGACCGCCCCGTGGGGGTCGACATCCAGCACGTGGTGCCCGGCCTGGACCCGGTCGCGCTGGCCGCCCGGTTCTTCCCGCCCGACGAGGCCGGCTACGTCGCGGCGGGCCGTGACGCGAGCACGCGGGCGGACCGGTTCACGCACCTGTGGGCGCGTAAGGAGGCTGTGGTCAAGGCGGCCAGCAGCCGCCTGTGGCCCAACCTGAAGATCGCGGTCCGCGGCCGGGAGGTCGTGAGCTGCGCCGAGCCCGCCGGCTCACACCGGGTGGCGGACGTCGCGGTTCCGGCGAGCCTGCGGGCCGCGGTGGCCCTGAACGGCGCCGCGCCGTTCGCCGTGGCGGCGGCCGGCCTCAGCGTTTCTTCGCTACGGTCTCGATCGCCGCTCTGAGCTGCTCGCGGGTCGGCTGCAGCGCCAGGTCGAGTCCGCGGGCGAACGGCAGCACGGTCCCGTCGGGGCGGGTGACCCGTTTCGGCGGCGCGATCAGGCGCATCTCCTCGGCCGCGGTGGCCAGGATCTCGCCGCCGAAGCCGCAGGTCCGGTTGGAGTCATCGATCACGACAAGCCTGCCGGTGCGCTCCAGCGACGCCGCCAGGGCCGTCCAGTCGAACGGGTAGAGCGTGCGCGGGTCGAACACCTCAACCGAGATCGTGTCCGCCAGTTCGTCGGCGACGGCGAGCGCGTCGTGCACCAGATGTCCCACCGCCACGACCGTCACATCGGTGCCGGGCCGGTGCACCCGGCCGACGCCGAGCGGCACCGGGGCGAGCGCTCCGAAATCAACGTCTTCGCGCTGCGCCGTCGCGCCGGCCGGCGCGAACAGGATCACCGGGTCGTCGTCGCGGATCGCGCTGACCAGCAGGCCGTAGGCGTCGGCCGGCGTGGCCGGCACCACGGTCTTCACCCCGACGTGCGCGAACAGGCTGTAGGGGTGGTCGGAGTGCTGCCCAGCCCAGCCGACCCGGGAGCCCGAGTTCGGCAGCAGGTAGGTCACGGGGACCTTGACCTGGCCGCCGGTCATCAGCGGGAACTTGTGCGCGTGGTTCGCGATCTGCTCGAACACCAGGAACAGCAGGGCCGGTATCTGGAACTCCACGACGGGCCTGGAGCAGGACATCGCCGCCCCGGTCGCGAAGCTGGTGAACGCCTGCTCCGAGATCGGCATGTCGATGACCCGCTCCGCCCCGAACCGCTTGAGCAGTCCGGTGGTGACGTTGCTGACCGCGACGCCGATGTCCTCGCCGAACACGCACACGGCCGGGTCGCGGTCCATCTCGGCGGACAACGCCCGGTTGAGCGCCTTGAGGTACGACAGGATGGGCATCAGACCGCTCCGGCCCGGCCGCGCATGCCGCTGGCGTAGAGGTAGTCCAGCGCCCCGGAAGGATCGGGTTCCGGGCTCGCGTCCACGAAGCGCTCGGCCCGGTCGAGCAGATCCTCGATGTCGGCGTCGATCCGCGCCCGCAGTTCCGCGGGCACGCGCGCCGACTGGATGTCCAGCGGGTCGCGGGCGCTGCCCGCGGCGACCTCCTCGTCCGTGCGGTAGCGCGGACGCAGAATGTGCTCCCAGGTGTGATGGGCGTCGAACCGGTAGGTCAGGCACTCAAGGAACGCCGGGCCGTGGCCGGCCCTGGCCCGGGCGACGGCGCCGCAGGCGGCCTCGAACACTGCCTCGGCATCCATGCCGTCGATGGTTTGCGCGGGTATGCCGAACGCCTCGGCGCGGCCGGTGATCGTGCCGGCCGTGGCGTGCTCCACCCGCATCGTCGTGGCGAACCGGTTGTTCTCGCAGACGAAGATGAGCGGCAGGCGGTGCAGCGACGCGAGGTTCAGCGCTTCGAGCAGCACACCCTGGTTGACCGCGCCGTCGCCGAAGAACGTGGCGGCGACGAGATCGTGCCCGGCGCGCCGGTGCGACCAGACCGCCCCGGCCGCGATCGCGGCGGAGGCGCCGACAATGGCGTTGGCGCCGCAGATGCCGGCGCTGACGTCCGCGGCGTGCATCGACCCACCGCGACCACTGTTCAGGCCGGTTTCGCGACCGGCCAGCTCAGCCAGCATGCGGACCGGGTCGGCGCCCTTGGCCAGCACGTGTCCGTGGCCGCGGTGGGTGCTGGTGATCAGGTCGTCCGCGCGCAGCGCCGCGCAGACCCCAGCCGCGATCGCCTCCTCGCCGATGTAGGGGTGGATGCCCCCCGGTATGAGGCCGCTGCGCACCATCGCGATCGCCCGCTGCTCGAACCGGCGGATCAGCCGCACGGTCCGGTACAGGCTGGCCGAGTCAGCCACGGCCAGCTCCTCCGGCGTCAGCGTGAACGACACGGTCAGAGGGCCGGCGCGGGCTGGATCCGCTGCACCACGGTGTGACAGAACTCGCCGACGGTCATGCCAGGAAGCATCTCGCTCTGGTCGTCCAGACTTACTTCGAAACGGTCCTCCACCCGCACCACGAGCTCGGCGAGGACGATCGACTGCAGGTCCGCGCCGGCCGGGCCGAGCACGGTGTCGTCGTCGATGTCGTCGATCGCGTAGTTCATGTCGGTCAGCGAGTCGAGCACGAATCGGCGGATCTCATCGGTCATGGCCGGCGGTTCCTTTCGGGAAGGGAGTTTGGGCACGCCAGACTGGCAGCCGGCGTCCGCACGGCTGCCGGGGAAACTGATTCATCTAAGGGCAGGCGCACATCGTTCACAGCGCCCCCCGACGGCACTTCGCTGCCCCGCGGCGGTTCGAACGGCGGGTACGCGCTTCCGTCACCCGAGCTCACCTTCTCCACCGGGCTCTGGCCAGCGCGACCAGGTCCAGGACACCGGCTGCATTTGCTGGGCAATTCTTACAAGATGCGACAAATCTCCTGGAACGGCCGTTCTGCCTCGTATGCACCCTACTAGATTGGGGCAGTTTGACAAGAGTCCCGAGGAACCCACCCCCTCGGGCCAGCGGTATCGCAGCCTGGAACGGTGCGAGCCCGTGCTGCGCGGTCATAGTCCGCGAGTTCCGCCCTACCAGACGATGCGCCGGCGCGGGGCCGGGCTCAACGAGGATCTGGAACAGCCCGCCATCATGCGGCTGCTTCCGGGCGTCGCGGACGCCGACGTGCTGGATATGTCCTGCAGCGACGCGTGCACGGCCAGGGGCGCGTCCGGTGCCGGGTAGCTCACCCGGAACACCACGGCCCTGGTTCGGCCGGGTCCGGCCGGCGTGAGCCAGAACTCCTCGGTGCAACCGTCACGGCGGTAGCCGGCCAGCGGGCCGAACGGCCCGGCCGAGGCGGCCATCGCCGTGAACGTCTCGTGCGCCACCAGTGCTCGCAGCGCGGCCCGCGCCGGGCGCCACAGCCGCCGGTGGCAGACCGGCGTGCGCACGGCCAGACGGGCGCTGAGCAGCACGAAGGCGAGGCTCCCGGCCAGGGCGCCCAGGTAGAACCAGGCCCGGTGAAACGCGCCGGCCGTGGTGGTGCCCGCGACGGCGCCTGCGACGCCCGCGCCGAGCAGCATCCCGCTGCGCGCTATCGTGCGCCAGGTGACCGTCCCGGCCGCCGTGGCCGCCGTCTTGCGCCAGCTCATGCAGCCGCAGCCACCGGATACGCGCTTGATCCTGGCGTACCCGAGCAGGACGCAGAACACGGCGCCGAGCACGGCCATCGCCGCGTCGCCGGCCACCGGGCGCAGCCCCGCGCACACCACCGCCCCGGTCAGGCACTCCAGGCCGCCGGCGGTCATTTCGGCGCGTCTCCACCGGTGGCGCGGCATCCGCAGCGCCCGCCTGATGGCGGTGCCGCCGTCGATGCGGCGCACACCGCGGTACAGCTTGCTCAGCCCCGCCAGCACGAGGACCGCACCGCAACTGACCACGAATCCGGCCAGCAGCGGCGCGTCCCGGCTCACCATGGCGTTGCTATGGGTTCGAGCTGACGTTGAAGCAGTAGTTGGTCATGCTGTAGCCGGGGGCGGCCATATCGAGGTCGACGTTGGCCGAGTAGCCGCAGGCCCCCTGCTCACCGAATTGCCACAGCCGGGTGGGGGCCGCCGAACACGAATCCGCGTTCCAGGCGGGGTTATTCGTGAGCGTGCCGCACGGCTCGGGCTCGCTCGACCAGATGGCCGCGGGGACGTCGACACCGGTGGACCCGGCGATGGTGGAGCAGTTGGGGTACGGCGAATCCGGATCGCAGTACAGGCAGGGGTACAGCGGGTACGTGCCCAGCCCGTCGAAGTTGTACTCGGCGATGTAGTACGCCCAGGCGTTCCAGTAGGCCGAACTCAGCGATGTCGAGTACTCCTGGTCGAGGAAGCACCAGAGCTGGTTGTTCGACGGCAGCCGGATCGGCCCGACCGCGTGATAGGCGCTGAGCAGGGCCGCCGCGAAGCTCTGCGCGTCGGCCTGCCCTTCGGCCGCGGACCCGCTCAGCCGCGATTGGGTGGGGGCACTGATGCAGCCCACATAGTGGCCCCCGCTGGCCCACGCGCCCTCGCTTTCCGACACCGGATCGTTTTCGAACAGGTCGGCGGCTGGGGACGGGTTGAAGTAACGAACCCAGAATGAGGGATCCGCGCCAAATTCATTGTGCGCTGACGCATAGGTGTTCTGTATTTCTCCTGCGGTGTCGTATCCCGCCATGGCTGGCCTTCCTCTGTGCGCGTCCGATATCGGCCTGATGGAGCGGGCGGGTCAGAACACGGCCGATACGTGCAGGTTCGTGTCCGCGGTGCCGAGCGGGCTCAGCGTGGAAGAGAAGAACGCCAGCCGCGGGTTCTTGGCGGCTACCGCCAGCAGCGTTCCGCTGGGCGTCTGGTAGAGCCCGGCGTACTGCTGGCCCTGGCTGTAGGAGGCGGTCAGGCCGCCGGTGGCCACGTCGTAGGCGGCGATCCCGCCGGCGGCGGCCCCGCCGAGAACGAACAGGGTGTCCCCGGACGGCGACAGCACCGCCTTGCTCCACGGGGCGCCGAAGGGCGCGGCGGGCTCGGGAAAGCTGACGCTGGCCGTCACCCGGAACGAGTCCGCCGGGTCGAGGACGGCGGCGCGGCCGATGCCCGGCTTGGTGAGGAACAGCGTCCCATCCGGGCGTGCCTGCATCGTGACGGCGCTCGGCTTCGCGCGGATGACGTTCAGCGGCGGGACAACCAGTTGGGTCACGTCCCCGGTCCGTGCCGAGCAGACCTGCAGGCAGCGCCCGTTGACCAGGCGAGCCACGTCGCCGGTGGGCAGGGCCGCGACCGGCTCGCCGCCCGGCCACGGCGCCAGGGCCGGCACCGAAAGCCGGGGTGTGGCCGAGCCCAGCGGGTAGACGTTGAGCTGTGGCAGCGGCGGCGGCTTCGGATGGGTCTTCGCGGTCCTGTCCGGCTGTGGCTCCCTGGTCGTCCACACGAACAGGTCGCGGGCGGTGGCGACGGCCGTTGACAGGGCCAAAGACGGCTGGTCGGCGAGGTGGAACGGCCCCGCGAAGGCGCCGGTGGCGGAATCGAAGTAGGCCAGCGCGTGATGGGACTGCCAGGTGGTGACCGAGCGGGTCACGGCGTTGCCCGTGTGCGGATTCAGCTTGCGCACCAGGTGCTGGCCGGTGGGCACGGTGATCGCCAGCACCAGCGGGATGATCGCGGCGCCCGGCGCGAAGACCGGCGTGGCCAGGATGTTCGTGCCGTCCGGGAGGCCGGATATGGTCACCGATCCGCGCTTGGCCACGGTGGCCGAGGCGGTGTCGATGAGGGTCAGCGTGACCTTCGAACCGCCCGGAACATCCTTCACGGTGACCAGGGCCACAGTGGCCTGGTCCGGTGACAGCACCGGCGCGGTGGCCAGGCTGGTGGCGACCGGGATGGCGGCAGGCAGCGATCGTGACCGGGACGTGGGCGTCACCGCGGCGGCGACCGACCCACCGGGGGATGAGGCTGCCTGGAGGGTGCCGTAAACGAACACGTACCGGCCAGCGGAATGGCCGGATGCGGCGGGCCGGTCACCCCGGCCGCCCGTTCGGGTGATGTCGGGCAGCGCGATTAGAGCGCTCGCGCCGATGCCGCCGGCCAGCATTTCGCGGCGGCTGAGCGGCGGGCCATGGCGGGGAGAGGTTAATGACCGCGCTGCGCCTGCCCATCGCCTGGAGGGCATAGTGACTCCTTAACCAGAAGATCATAAGCAGAGTGAAGATTAAACGCTGATGTGATTGTAAAATTGCGTGCGGCTTTGTCAAGGGGGTGCACCGTGAGTTCCTCCCTCTTCGCCAGCGAGCGAAAGCGAGACCTCGATGACACAGCAGCAGTGGACCGAAGCCGACATCCCCGACCTGTCGGGGCGCACGGCACTGATCACCGGCGCGAACGCCGGGCTGGGCCTGCAGACCGCGCGCGTCCTCGCGGCGCACGGAGCGCATGTCGTCCTGGCCTGCCGGAACCTGGACAAGGCCACCGCCGCCGCTCGGCAGATAGCGCCGGCGGTGCAGAACGTGACCGGGGTCTGCTACGCCTCCCTTCTGAACTGAGGCCTGCTAGCGGTACTTGTCGTGGTGGAGCAATTCGACGGTTTCGTCCTGGCGGCCCAGCGGCGTCAGGTCGAGCAGGGTGTCGGTCCCGCAGAACAGGCCGATGATGGCGCCATAGCCTGACCAGGTGCGCAGTACGGCGTCGCCGTCCCGGGTGAAGACGCTGAGGCCGCCCTTCTCACCGGGCCGGGCGGCCCAGGGCTGGCCCGCGTCGGTCAGTTCCTGCGCGGTTCTGAAGTTGTATTCGATGGGCGCGACGCTTACGTCGGCCGTCGCCTGGAAGTCGTAGTTGAAGTCGCTTCCAAGCGACGAATACCACGGGAAGGCCCAGCCCATCCGCTGCCGGAACGGCTCGATCTTGCTGATCGGCGCCCGGGACACCGCGGCGAACGTGGTGTTGCGGGAATGCAGGTGCGCCAGGGGCCCGACGGTGTCGGCCTGGTAGGAGCAGACCGGGCAGCCCTCGTCCCAGGCCGGGTCGAACATGAAGTGCTGCACGATGAGCTGAGCCCGGCCCTCGAAGAGATCCAGCAGGGCGGCCCGGCCGTCCGGGCCTTCGAAGACGTAGTCCTTCTCGATCTTGACGGCCGGCATCTCGCGGCGCCGGCCCGCGATCTGCTGGAGGGTGCGCACGGCCTCCTCCTCGGCGGCCTGCAGTTCCTTGCGGGCAGCCACCCATTCGGCGGCCGAGACGACTCGCGGACTCATTGCTCCTCCGTCCCCATCGTGGGCTGAGTGCGCCACGTTACGGAGTTGGACGGACCGAACCCCCGAAACTCATCGTCCGGCCGGCTTGGGCTGGCCGGCGTTGATGTAATGGATGTCGAGCGGCTTGTTCGCGATGAACAAGAAGGTCACGTCGTTGTCCTGGGTCGCGCCGTGCTCCATCTCCATCCCTTCGGGGAACCAGACGAAGCTGCCCGGGCCGAACGATCCGGTGTGCGTCTTGAGTATGCCGTCGAGAACGTACATGCCATGCGCACAGTTGTGCGTGTGCCATTCGTTGGTGAATCCGGCGAAGTATTTCATCTTCATCACCGACATCCCGGTGTCGGGATCCTGCACGAGCTGTTTCGCCGCCAGATCCCCGTCGAGCTCGTCGATATGGCGGATCTCCCACGGCATCGTGTTCGTGTCCCAGCTCTGCACCTGACCCACTAGCTCAGCTTCCTCGGACATCGGACGCCTCCTCACTCCTGGGCAGATGGCCGGGCCGACACCATGGTGACCCGGGCCGGCGGCACCGTCAGATCCAGATTTGAGACCGGGGGCCGATGATTCCGCGCCGGCTGCGCCGTCTGTGCGTGTAGACACTGATGGCAACCAGAAGGGCAACACCATGGCAGACGGATTCGTGTCAGTCTCCCGGCACATCGAGGCGCCCGCGGAGCGGTTGTTCGCGCTGCTCGCCGACTCCGCCAACCACCCGCTGATCGACGGCTCGGGGATGGTACGCGAACCGGCCCCACCGGTCGCGCTGTCCGGGACCGGTGACCGGTTCCGGGTCAACATGCACCACGACGAGTTTGGCAACTACCAGATGCGCAACGAGGTGGTCGAGTACGAGGCCGGCCTCCGGCTGGTGTGGGAGCCGGTGCGGGTGGAGGAAGCCGCCGGCCCGCAGCAGGAAGAAGTCATGGCCGACTCGGGACTGTACCGGTGGGGGTTCGAGCTCTCCCCCGATGGCCCCGGCGCCACCATGGTCACCGAGACGTTCGACTGCACCCGCTCGGGGGAGGATCTGCGCAAGGCCGTCCAGGACGGCGAGGTGTGGCGGGACGCCATGACCGCGTCGCTGACCAAGCTGGAACTCCTGGCCAAGGCCGCACCCTCAGCCTGACCGGGCCAATCCGCGGCCCGGCTGGCTCCGAATGCCCGGGGGAGGCAAGATTCCGGTAGGGCCTAGGCGGAGGCGGCGGCATGGTCGAGCTCATCATCATCGGCATCGTGGCCGGATTCCTGGCCGGCATCTCGCCGTGCATCCTGCCGGTTCTGCCGATCGTGCTGGTGGCCGCGGCCCGCCCGCCAGACACCGCGAGCGCACCCGGGGCCGCCGCGAAAACGGCCGGCCGGCAGATGGCCGGGGTGGCGCCGTCCGCCGCCGGGGTACCCGCGACGGACGCGGCCACGACCGGAGCGCCGGACACCGGGGGGGCGCAAGCCAGTGGGCCCGGCGGCGTGGGCGCGGAGCCGACCGGGGCAGCGGGGGCAGCGGCTCGCGGCGGGCTGGCCCGCCCGGTAGCCGTCGTACTGGGCCTGATCCTGAGCTTCAGCCTGCTCGTGCTGGCCGGGTCCGAGCTCCTGTCGCTGCTGCACCTGCCGCAGGACTCGCTGCGCGACGCGGGCATCGCACTGCTGATCGTGGTCGGGCTCGGCTACCTGATCCCGCCGCTGGGCGACCTGCTGGAGCGGCCGTTCGCCCGGGTGAGCAGCCGCCAGCCGAGCGGCCGTACGGGCGGCTTCGTGCTCGGTCTGGCCCTCGGCGTGCTGTATGTGCCGTGCGCCGGGCCAATCCTGGCCGCCATCACCGTGGTCGGGGCCACCCACCGGATCGGGCTGACCGCGGTCATCCTGACCGCCGCGTTCGCCGTCGGGACCGCGGTGCCGCTGCTCGCCGTGGCGGTGGCGGGCGGCCAGCTGGCCGGCCGGATCGGCGCCCTGCGCCGGCAGGCGCCCCAGGTGCGCCGGATCGGCGGGGCCGTGCTCGTCGTCATGGCGGTCGCCATCGCCTTCAACGCATTCAACGGGCTGCAGCGCGACCTGCCCGGTTACAGCACCGCGCTGCAGGGCTCCGCCAAGATCCGCCAGCAGCTCGGCACGCTGACCGGCGCGCGGCCGACCCCGCTGGCCAAGTGCGACGCGAACGCCACCGGCCTGGTGAATTGCGGCAAGGCGCCGAACTTCACCGGGATCACCGCCTGGCTGAACACCCCCGGCGGCAGGCCGCTGTCGCTCAGCCAGCTGCGCGGCAAGGTGGTCCTCGTCGACTTCTGGACCTATTCCTGCATCAATTGCGAGCGCACGCTGCCGCACGTGGAGGCGTGGTACCGGCAGTACGCCAAGGACGGCTTGGTGGTGGTGGGCGTGCACACCCCGGAGTTCGCTTTCGAGCACGTGGTGTCGAACGTGCGGACGCAGGCCGCCGCGCTCGGCGTGCACTACCCGGTGGCGGTCGACGACAACTACGGCACCTGGAATGCCTACGACAACGAGTACTGGCCAGCCGATTACCTGGTCGACGCTCAGGGCGTGGTCCGGCACGTGCACTTCGGCGAGGGTGACTACG
>DATAWQ010000078.1:0-109940 GCA_036267135.1 Streptosporangiaceae bacterium
GGTGAGGTTGGGCTGGCTGCACGCCCGGTCCTCGCCGCCGATGTAGACGCCCCAGGCTGAGTACGGCGTGTTCGTCCAGAACGCCGTCATCTGGGACTCGCTGGGGGCCGCGCACGAATCCGCACCCTCGCCGACCAGCAGTTCGTTCCCTGGCGCGGTGTTGGGAGCGGCC
Organism: Streptosporangiaceae bacterium; assembly: GCA_036267135.1. Taxonomy (GTDB): domain Bacteria; phylum Actinomycetota; class Actinomycetes; order Streptosporangiales; family Streptosporangiaceae; genus PALSA-505. The sequence goes on from DATAWQ010000078.1 coordinate 173, forward strand.
GCGACGGCCAGCCCGTGACCCGGCGCGGCCGGAGCCGCCAGCGCGGGCGAGGCCTGGGCCGCGGTCAGCATCGCCGCCGCCAGCAGCAGGCCCCATCGTGACACACGGTGTAATCCCGGAGTAACGGTACGCATGTGCCGATAATAAACTTCCACCCGCCTGTGTCAATGGTGAATTTTTGCTGCCTCCCCTCGCGACCACATATGCTACGTACTCTTGACGTCAAGCCAATGAGATGTAGCATTTAATTCATGAGCGGCACGGCCAGCAACGACAGCCAAATCCCGGTCGACTTCCGGACCGACCCGGCGCGCTACCGGCACTGGCGGGCCAGCTTCGACGGCCCGGTGGCCACCGTGACCATGGACGTGGCCGAGGACGGGGGTCTCGGTCCCGGCTACGAGCTCAAGCTGAACTCCTACGACTTGAGCGTGGACATCGAGCTCTACGACCTCGTGCAGCGGCTGCGGTTCGAGCACCCCGAGGTGCGCACGGTGGTTCTGACCAGCGGCAAAGACAAGATCTTCTGCGCCGGGGCGAACATCCGGATGCTGGCCGCCGCGCCGCACCCCGGCAAGGTCAACTTCTGCAAGTTCACCAACGAGACCCGCAACGGCATCGAGGACGCCTCGGCGAACTCGGGCCAGGTGTGGCTGGCCGCGCTGAACGGCACCGCCTCGGGCGGCGGCTACGAGCTGGCCCTGGCCTGCGACCACATCATGCTGGTGGACGACAGGTCTGCCACCGTGGCCCTGCCCGAACTGCCGTTGCTCGGCGTGCTGCCCGGCACCGGCGGCCTGACCCGGGTGGTGGACAAGCGGCACGTCCGCCGCGACCTGGCCGACTACTTCACCACCCGGCCCGAGGGTGTGGGCGGCCAGAAGGCCGTCGGCTGGCGGCTGGTGGACGAGGCCGTGCCCAGGGCGGCCTGGGACGGCACGGTCGCCGAGCGCGCCCGCGAAATCGCCGCCCGCTCCAGCCGCCCGCAAGCGGCCACCCCCGGTGAGCACGACGGCGTCGTCCTCACCGAGCTGGCCAAGACCACAAGCGCCGCCGAGATCTGCTACGACCACGTCAAGGCCACGCTGGACCGCGCCCACGGCGTGGCCGACATCACCATCACCGGCCCGGGCCACGACGCCCCCGCCGACGCGGCCGGCCTGCACGACCAGGGCGCCGCCTTCTGGACCCTGGCCGTCACCAGGGAACTGGACGACCTGATCCTGGACCTGCGCACCAACGAGCCCGAGCTCGGCACCTGGGTGCTGCGCACCCACGGCGACCCGCAACAGGTCCTGGCCTACGACCAGCTTCTGCTGGACCACGCCGACGACTGGCTGGCCAACGAGATCACGCACTACCTGAAGCGCACGCTCAAGCGCCTGGACGTGACCAGCCGCAGCCTGATCGCGCTGATCGAGCCGGGTAGCTGCTTCGCCGGGTCGCTGCTGGAGGTGGCTCTGGCCGCCGACCGCAGTTTCCAGCTCGACGGCCCCCCCGAGCACACCGCCGGCGCCGGACAGCCCGCCACGATCACCGTCGGCCCGATGAACCTCGGCCCGCTGCCGATGGGCAACGGCCTGACCCGGCTGCAGACCCGCTTCCTCGGCGACGACGACGCGCTGGCCGCGGCCACCAAGAGCCGGGGCGAGCCGCTGAACGCCGCCGAGGCGGAGCACAAGGGCCTGATCACCTTCGCCCCCGACGACATCGACTGGGCCGACGAGGTCCGCATCGCCATCGAGGAACGCGCCAGCTTCAGCCCGGACGCCCTCACCGGCATGGAGGCGAACTACCGCTTCGCCGGCCCGGAGACCATCGAGACCAAAATCTTCGGACGGCTCACCGCCTGGCAGAACTGGATCTTCAACCGCCCCAGCGCGTCCGGCCCGGACGGGGCCCTCTGCCGCTTCGGCACCGGCCAGCGCGCCGAATTCGACCGGAAGCGAGTCTGAGCCATGACCTCAGCCGACTACGCCGAGAAGATCCCGAACAACGTCGGCCTGCGCGAGGACCGCCGCCTGCAGCGCGCCCTGGAATCCTGGCAGCCCAACTTCCTGGACTGGTGGGAGTCGATGGGCCCGACGCTGCCCACCCAGGACGTCTACCTGCGCACCGCGACCAACGTCGGCCGCGAAGGCTGGGCCAACTTCGGCCACGTCGCCATGAAGGACTACCGGTGGGGGATCTTCCTGTCCTCCCGCGACGCGGACCGCAGGATCGGCTTCGGCGAGCACATGGGCGAGCCCGCCTGGCAGCAGGTCCCCGGCGAGTACCGCGCCGACCTGCGCCGCCTCATCGTCATCCAGGGCGACACCGAGCCGGCCAGCGTCGAGCAGCAGCGCAATCTCGGCGCCACCGCGCCCAGCCTGTACGACCTGCGCAACCTCTTCCAGGTCAACGTCGAAGAGGGCAGGCACCTGTGGGCCATGGTCTACCTGCTGCACGCCCACTTCGGCCGCGAGGGCCGGGAGGAGGCCGAGGAACTGCTGCACCGCAACTCAGGCAGCCAGGACTCCCCGCGCATACTCGGCGCGTTCAACGAGGAGACCCCGGACTGGCTCAGCTTCTTCATGTTCACCTACTTCACCGACCGGGACGGCAAGTACCAGCTCGGCACGCTCAAAGAGTCGGCCTTCGACCCGCTCTCGCGCACGGCCGAGTTCATGCTGCGCGAAGAGGCGCACCACATGTTCGTCGGCACCACCGGCGTGGACCGGGTGGTCGAGCGGACCGCGCAGCTCATGGTCTCCCGCGACACCGACGACGTGACCCCGCTCGGCGCCATCAGCCTGCCGGTGATCCAGAAGTACCTGAACTTCCACTACTCGGTCTCGCTCGACCTGTTCGGCTCGGAGACCTCCACCAACGTCGCGAACTACTACACCGCCGGCCTCAAGGGCCGCTGGCTGGAGGACCGCCGCCGCGACGACCACCGGCTCACCGACGACTCGATCATGGTGGACGCCCTCGACGAAGGGCAGCCAGCCGAAACCGAGGTGGCCGCGCTCACCGGCCTGAACACCGACCTGCGCCGCGAGTACATCAGCGACTGCCAGAGCGGCGTCACCCGCTGGAACCGGATACTGGCCGCCGCCGGCCTGACGCAGCGGCTCGCCCTGCCGCACATCGCGTTCAACCGCAAGGTCGGCGCGTTCGCCGGCATCGAAGCCGCACCCGAGGGCGAGATCCTGTCCACCGCCGAGTGGGCTCGGCGCCAGCACCAGTGGCTGCCCACCGACGTGGACAAGACCCACGTCCGCTCGCTCATGCGCCCGGTGCACGAACGGGGCAAGATCGCCGCCTGGATCGCCCCGCCCCGCCAGGGCATCAACGGGCAGCCTTTCGACTATGACTATGTCCACCTGAGCTGACGCGGGTCCCCTCGTCACGTTTCGATTGAGCTCATCGAGAAAAAATCACGTCATGAGGACCGCGGCTTCCGGTGGCCTGTCTCTACTGGGCGGGATCGAGATCATCGTCATCCTGGCCGTCGTCGCGTTCGCGCTGATCATGATCTACTGGCGGTTCCGGCGGCCGAAGTGGCGCGCGCGCAGGGTGCCCTGGTACGCCCGGCGGGACCGGCGCATGCAGGAGGCCGCGGCCGCCGACGCCGCGGCGCTCCTCGGCGACGCCAAGTACGTGCGCCCGGACGCCCCCGGCGATCACCTGGACGATTTGTGATCCCTAGCGCACCGACCGGATCCGGTAGACCATGACGGCGCCGAGCACGGTGAACGCGCCGGCCGCGCCGAACAGCGTGCGGTAGCCGCCGAGCTGGTCGATGATCAGCGCCGCGGCCAGCGGGGCCAGCGACTGCGGCACGTTGTTGCCGATGTTCATGATGCCCAGATCCTTGGCCCGCGACTCGGCGTCCGGCAGCACCTGGGTGACCAGGGCCTGGTCCACGGACAGGAAAGCGCCGTAACCCGCGCCGAGGAACGCGGCCCCGACCAGCGCGGCGCCGAAACTGGGCCAGATCACCAGCAGCAGCGCGGCGATGGCCTGCAGCACCGACGCCACCACCACGAACACCCGCCGCCGCCCCGACCGGTCCGACAGCAGCCCGCCGCCGTAGGTGGTCGCCAGCGTGAACACCAGGTAGATCGCGGTGGTGGTGAGCAGCGCGTTGTCTGGGTCGTGCAGGTGCAGGTGCTGGAAGAAGTACAGCAGGTAAGTGGTGCCCAGCGCGTTGCCGATGTTGACCATCACCCGGCCGCCGAACGCCCAGGCGAAGTCCGGGTGCTCGCGCGGCGAGACCCACATCGCCGCCGCCAGCCCGCGTACGGTCAGCGGCAGTCCGGCCTGGGGGGCTAGTGCCTCCCGGAAGCGCAGCACGAACGGGATCGACAGCAAGATCAGGAAGACCGCCAGCAGCACGTAGCCGCCGGCGTTCGACGTGACCACCTGGGTCAGCAGCACCAGCCCGACCAGCAGCCCGAGCGCCTGCGGGCCGAAGATCGCACCCGAGATGATGCCGCGCTGGGCGATCGGCACGTGGTCGGCCACCGCCGCGAACAACCCGGCCGAGGCCATCGAGAACCCCAGCGACGCGAACAGCCAGCAGATCATCACGCCGACCCAGGTGTCCTGCAGCCCGGTCACCGACAGCGAGGCCGCGAACACCACCACCCCGGCCGCCATCCACACCCGCCGCCGCCCCCACCGCGACCTGGTGTGGTCACACAGCGCGCCGGCCAGCGGCAGTGCGATCAGCGCGACCACCCCGGCGGCCCCGTTGGTTATCCCGAAGTCACGCACCTTGTGCGCCGCGTCCACCGCGTCGAACTGGTTGGGCAGCACGAGCTGGATCGGCACCAGCCAGGCCATCCAGAACCCCAGCCACAGCAGCGTGAACCGGGCCGTCCAGCTCACCGGTACCCGCGCCGTGGGATCCGCGCCCCCAGCCCCAGCCCCCACCGCAACCCCCGCGGCACCCCCCGCCGCAGCACCAGGCCCAGTTCCGGCCGTGGCCCCGGCTCCGGATCCACTCCCGGCGGCCTCCCCGGGCGTCGTCCGGTCCGCCGTGCTCACCGGCCCGTCCCAGCCGTCACCTGGTCCCCCCTCGTCCTTGGCCTGGTCGTGATTGGTACGCATGGTATTGTTCCCGCCCTACCGGAGGGTAGGTATGTCAGCGTTTCCTCGTGACTTCCGCTGGGGTGTCGCCACGTCGGCCTACCAGATCGAGGGCGCCGTGGCCGAGGTTGGCCGCACCCCGTCGGTCTGGGACACGTACTGCGCCACGTCCGGCCAGATCGCCGACGGCAGCACCGGCGAGACCGCCTGCGACCACTACCACCGCTGGCCCGAAGACCTCGACCTGGTGTCCGGCCTCGGTGTCGGCGCCTACCGGTTCTCCGTGTCCTGGCCCCGGATCCAGCCCGACCCGTCCGGCCGGGCCAACCCCGCCGGCCTCGACTTCTACGACCGGCTGGTGGACGCCCTGGCCGAGCGGGGCGTCACCCCGGCGCTCACGCTGTTCCACTGGGACCTGCCGCAGTGGCTGCAGGACGCCGGCGGCTGGCAGGAACGCGACACCGCGTCCAGGTTCGCCGACTATGCCGCGCAGGTAGCCGACCGCCTCGGCGACCGGGTCGGCGTCTGGACCCCCATCAACGAGATGTTCGAGCACTGCATGCTCGGCCACGTCACCGGCGAGCACGCCCCTGGCCTGACCCTGCCGCTCGAGGTCTGCTTCTCGGTCGTGCACCACCTGCTGCTCGCCCACGGCCTGGCCGTCCGCGCGCTGCGCGCGGCCGTGACTACCCAGATCATGCCGGTCAGCAGCTTCGCGCCCGCGCGCCCTTGGTCGCAGGCCGACACCGACCTGGCCGCCCTGTACGACGGCCTGCAGAACCGGCTGTTCACCGACCCACTGCTGCTCGGCCGCTACCCGGAGGAGTTCGAGCCGCTGGCGTCGCCGTGGCTGCGTGACGGTGACCTGGAGGTCATCGCCGGCCCGGTCGACCTGCTCGGCGTCAACTACTACTCGATCAACGCGGTCCGGGCCAGCGACGGACCGGTGCCGCTGGAGGTCGTGCCGCCGCCCGGGTACCCCGTCACCGCGTTCGGCTGGGCGATCACGCCCGGCGGGCTGACCGAGACGCTGCGGGACCTGCGCGACCGCTACGGTTCTGCTCTGCCGCCGATGATGATCTCCGAGAACGGCTGCGCCTTCGACGACGTGCTGACCGGTGGCCGGTGCGACGACCCGGACCGGATCGCCTACCTGGACGCGCACATCCAGGCGGTGCGCGAGGCCCTGGCCGAAGGCATCGACGTGCGCGGCTTCTTCGTGTGGTCGCTGCTGGACAACTTCGAGTGGGCCGAGGGCTTCACCAAGCGCTTCGGCCTGGTCCACGTCGACTACCCCACCCAGACCCGCACCCCCAAAGCCTCCTACCACTGGTACAAGTCCCTCATCGCCACCCCCGACCCCCCACCACTCCCACCATCCCCATAACCTCCACCGCTCCACTCACGACCCCCACCGCTCGCCTCCATTATTACGATATGGTTGTGGCAACGTAATCCCTCTTAGGTTTACGTTGCCACGCTACCTCCTTTCTTTCTTCGCTTCTCTGACTGGGAAACGTTTATCCTGGCTGGGTGGCCTGCGGACGGCCGCCTTCGTCGCGAACCCACAGGCTGAGCAGGCCGCGCAGGTGCGCGATGAACTTCTCCTGCTCGTGGGCCGGGTAGACCGACTTGACCGTCTCCACCAGCAGCCGGTCAAAGTCCTGGCCGGCCACCCAGTCCAGCACGATCTCGTCGAGATGCTCCAGGCTGGTCGCGCAGAACTCGTGGTAACGGTCCGCCTCGAAGTACTCGTCGGCCAGTTTCCGGTAGGCGCCGAGCTTCTCCCCGTAGCTGGCGCCGGGCTGGTCGGCTATCTCGAAGTAGCGGTCGGTCTCCAGATCCAGCCGGGCCGGACGGCCGGTCACCATCGCGAACACGCACCACTTCACCAATGCCTTCATCGCCCAGGGAAAGTAGTAGTGCAGGCTGGTCAGCGCCACGTCCGGGCACGCATTGGCGTAGTCGATGGGGTAGATCTCGCCGTCCTTCACCAGGGTCTCGCAGGAGTTGAACTCCCACCGGAAGAACGCGTTCACCAGCTTCCCGATCGTCACCACCTCGGATCCGGCGTCCGGCGCCAGGAAGCTGTGGTCCACCGCGTACCGCAGGTGCATGGGCTGGTCCGGCTGGAACCGCATGACCATGGTCTCGGCCCCGATCGACAGCGAGCGCGCGAACACGTCGTAGTCGATGGCCTTCTGCAGGTGCATGAGCATCTCGCCGCTGGCGTCGTAGGCCGCGTGCAGTTCGGCCGGGTTGTTGATCTTGGACACGCCGCGCCAGGCGCCGCCGTCGTACGGCTTCATGAACAACGGATAGCCGATCTGGCCGGCGATGGCGTCCAGGTCGAACTCCTTGTTGTAGCGGGCGGAGGTGTAGGCGTAGCGGGCGTTGTCCACCGGGTTCTTGTACGGCACCAGCACGGTCTCCGGCACCTTCAGTCCCAGCCGCATCATCGCGCAGTAGGCCGCGTGCTTCTCCATGGACTGGAACGTGAACGGGCTGTTCAGCAGGTACACGCCGTCCATCAGCGCGACCTTCTTCAGCCACTCCCTCGGGTGGTAGTACCAGTAAGCCAGCCGGTCGATCACCAGCTCGTACCTGGGCTGGTCGCGCAGCCGGAACGGCTCGATGGTGAGCCGCTCGCAGTCGAACGCGTGCCGGGTGCCGTCCGGGCCCGCGACTGGGCCCAGCCGGCGCAGGATTTCCTCGAACGCCTTCGGCCAGTCTTCCTCGGTCCCGAGCAGCAATCCGATCAGATGCCTGCTGGCGGTCAATGTCGGCTCCCGTCGTTAGCCGGTACGACGATCATTCGGACATGGTGCCCGCTCGACACCTGCTAGCGCTAGCTGCGGCGTCATGCGAATGTGTACGTAACGGGCCCAGCGGTACATGGTCTCTCTACCCCGACTGAGCGGAGGATGTATGGGCCGCGACATCCAGGCGATCAAGTTCAGCGGCGAGGACCGGCGCAAGTACCGGGGAAAGGTGCGGCGCTCCCTAGACGTCTTCGCCCGGATGCTGCGTGAGCAGATGTTCGAGGAGAACCCGTCGTCCGTGGGCCAGGAGATCGAGCTGAACCTGGTGGACTCCCACGGCCAGCCGTCGATGCGCAGCACCGAGGTGCTGGACGCGCTGGCCGACCCGGCCTGGGGGACCGAGGTCGGGCAGTTCAATCTGGAGATCAACGTGCCGCCCCGCCAGCTCACCGGGGACGCGCTGGCCGACCTGGAACAGGTGATCCGCGACGACCTGAACGCCGGCGACAAGAAGGCCCAGACCACCGGCACCCACCTGGTCATGGTCGGCATCCTGCCCACCTTGCGCCGCGAGGACGTGCACGAGGGCACGATGTCGGCGAACGACAGGTTCCGCGTGCTCAACGAGCAGATTTTCGCCGCCCGCGGCGAGGACATGCGCATCTCCATCGACGGCCCCGAGCAGTTGCTCGCGCACACCGACAGCATCACTCCCGAGGCCGCCTGCACCAGCCTGCAACTGCACCTGCAGGTCAGCCCCGACGTGTTCGCGAACTACTGGAACGCCGCCCAGACCATCGCCGGGGTCCAGGTCGCGCTCGGCGCCAACTCCCCGTACCTGTTCGGCAAGCAGTTGTGGCACGAGACCAGGATCACCCTGTTCGAGCAGGCCACCGACACCCGTCCGGACGAGCTCAAGGTGCAGGGCGTGCGGCCCAGGGTCTGGTTCGGCGAGCGCTGGATCACCTCGGTCTTCGACCTGTTCGAAGAGAACCTGCTGTACTTCCCGGCGCTGCTGCCGATCTGCGAGTCCGAAGACCCGCAGGCCGTCCTGGACGCCGGCGGCTGCCCGCAGCTCGCCGAGATGTGCCTGCACAACGGGACTATCTACCGCTGGAACCGCCCCATCTACGCGGTCGTGGACGGCAAGCCGCACCTGCGGGTGGAGAACCGGGTACTCCCGGCCGGGCCGTCCGTGGTCGACGTGATGGCCAATACCGCCTTCTACTACGGGCTGCTGCGCACCCTCGCCGACGCCCAGCGCCCGATCTGGACCCAGATGTCGTTCGCCACCGCCGCCGAGAACCTGCACGAAGGCGCCCGTCACGGCCTGGACGCTCACCTCTACTGGCCCGGACTCGGCGAAGCCCCGGCCGCCGAGCTGATCTTGCGTCGGCTGCTCCCGCTCGCGCACGAGGGCCTCACCCGCTGGGGCGTCAACTCCGCGCACATCGACCACCTGCTCGGCATCGTCGAACAGCGCTGCCTGACCGGCCGCAACGGCGCCGCCTGGCAGGCCGCCACCGTCGCCGCCATTACCGAACACACCAACGCCGACCGCCCCGAGGCCCTCCGCCAGATGACCCAGCTCTACATAGACCACATGCACACCAACGACCCCGTCCACACCTGGCCTGTCCCCCACTGACGCGCCCACTGACGCGGCGTCCGGGTCTTCCCGCTGACAGGTGATTCAGTTGATGTCGAACTCGTTGCCCTCGGGGTCGAGCTGTGGCGGCGTGAACTGATAGCCCAGCGCCTCGGCCCAGAACCGGCGAGCCCGGCACAGCAGCAGGCCCGGCGGCCGGCCACGAGGGCCGGCCGCCGGGCCCAGTACTGCTGGGAACCGGGGATCAGCTGGTGCTGACCGCCGTGTCGTCGATCACGAAGGAGGTCTGCAGTGAGGAGTCCTCCGTGCCGCTGAACTTGAGCGTGATGGTCTGGCCGGCGTAGCTGCCCACCGAATAGCTGTGCTGGGTGTAGCCGGTGTTGTGGTCGAGGTTGGAGAAGGTGGCAATGGTCGTGCCGTTGGCGCTGACGGTCAGGTTGTCGTACTTCGTGGTCCTGGTCGTCTCAGCCGTGTCGATGTGCAGCCAGAAGCTGAACGTCGTGTGCGTGCACGCGGCCGGGATTGAGACCGACTGGGAGAGCGTGTCGGTGTGCGTGGTGCCGTACCCGTCCAGCCATGCGTACCAGCTACCGGTGTGTGAAGTCTCGCCGTCGCCGTTCTCGTTGACGACGCCTGCGGTAGAGGTCCACGGCGCGGCTGAGCCGGTTTCGAAGCCCGGGTTGCCGAGCAACTGGGAGGACGTACAGCCGCCGCCGCCACTGGACGTGATCGTCCAGGTGAACGACGCACTGCCCGAGGCTCCGGTAGTGTCCTTGGCGGTCACGGTGACGTTGTAGGTGTTCGCGGTGGTCGGGGTGCCAGTGATCAGGCCGGAGGAGCTGATGGACAATCCTGTCGGCAGCCCGGTGGCGCTGTAGGTGAGGGTTTGGCCGGACTGGGAGTCGGTGGCATGGATCTGCAGGCTCACCGCCGTGCCCACCTGGGTCGTCTGGTTGCCGGGGTTGGTCACGGTGACGGTGTTACCGGTCGTCGTACCGCCGGTGAACGCCGCCGTTCCGTCCGGGGTGCCGAGGCCGGTGGGCCCGTCATAGCCGACTTCCGCGGTGCACAGGTAGGTGCCGCCGCAACTGCCGTCGGAGCCCGAGGTCACGTCGTACAGATTCGAGGTGTGGGAGTAGGGATAAGACGACGGGTAGGTGCCCGAAGTCGGGGTTCCGGCCAGGGCGAACACCGAGGCGATGATGGGGGAGGAGGCACTGGTGCCGCCGACCTCGAGCCAGCCGCCCTCGCTGTAGCTGTCGTACACGGCCAGACCGGTGTTCGGGTCGGCGACCGCGGAGACGTCGTTGTTGGTCCGCTTGCTGCAGCCGGTGTCCTTCTGCCAGGACGGCTTCGGGTCCACGGTCGAGCAGCCCGAGCCGGTGCCCTCGCCGCCGCTGCTGCTGCCCCACACGGTCTCGGTCCAGCCGCGCGAGTTGGAGGCGGTGGACAGCGAGGTGCCGCCGACCGCGGTGACGTACTGGGAGGCGGCGGGGTACTCGACGCCGTAGCCGTCGTCACCGGCCGAGGCGGTAACCGCCACGCCCGGGTGCTGGTAGTACTCGGTGTCGAAGGTGGTGTCCGAGGAAGACTCGCTGCCGCCGTAGCTGTTCGACACGAACTTCGCGCCCAGGGTGACCGCGGAGTTCACGGCGGTGCCCAGGTTGGCGTCGCTCGCGCTGGTGGCCTCGACCAGGATGATGTGGCAGTTCGGGCAGATCGCGGACACCATGTCCACGTCCAGCGATTCCTCGACGTCCCAGCCGTTGCTGCCGGCGTTGGATGGCAGCGGGCTGGTGGCGCCGTTCTGGTTCACCACCGAGAAGCAGCCGGAGCCGCAGGCGGATTCACCCCAACTGCTCCGGTAGGTGGCCAGGTCCGCGGCGGCGTCGGGGTCGTTGTAGGCGTCCACGACGGCCACCGTCTCGCCGCTGCCCGCGGTGGACGAGGGCAGGGCGTAAGCGCTCTGCAGGTTCGAAGGGCCGTAACCGTCGCCGGTGGGGGCGGCATCGGGATGGGCCGCGGATTGCATGTGTGCCTTGACGTTGGTCCGCACCAGGGCCATGCAGGCTGCCTTGCCGACGACAACCGTGGCGCAAGCGGCCGCGTAGTCATGGTGGCCCTGGACCGCGTGCAGATGCCCGGCGACATGCTGATGCGCCGGTGCCTTGGCCGTGCTGGTCTGTGCGGACGCGCTGGCCGCACCAAGCATGCCGCTCAGGGCTAATGTCGTGGCCGCGAGCGCAGCGGTCCACATGCGGATCCGGATTCGGCTCCGCGGATGGGCGGCGCCGTTGCCGCCCGAGGCGTTGGATCGCAACAAACCTTCCTCCTTAGTTGGGCCCAGACCACACGGACGCCCGGCCGGGGTGTGACCGGGGGGTTCTTTGTCCGTTGCCCTGGAAGTTAGGCGGTTCACCCGGACGATAGACACGCAATCTCGGTCCGTCAATATGTCATTACACAGCGTTATATATCCGGACTATGGTCTGCACGTTCATCTGAAGTCGCACTAGCCTCATCAGCAACTTCTGCCACGGGGGAACCCTGCGGAACCGCGGCCCGAAAACACCCGCCAGCCCACTCGTGGATCGTGGGGTGGGCCAAGGCCGGGTCTGGCCGGATACAACCGGAGGTCAGCCATTCAAGGGTTTTCCAATTGTTTTTGCCAGGTCCGCCAGTGCCCGCTCCCAGTGGGCCAGATATTCTGGATACCCATCGGCGAACCGCCGCAGGTCCGCGTTCGCCGACGGGTCGAGCGCGGTCAAGTCATAACTGACCGTAACCGCTGTTTCGCCGCCTGCCTCCGCGCACGTCACGGTGATCAAGCCGGTCCTGTGGCCGGGGATCGTCGAGACGTACCGCATCGATCGCCCCGGTTCCCGCCCGGCCACCGTCCAGATCGTGGCCTGGTCGCCGTGCCGGGTCACGAACGCGGTGCCCGGCTCGCTGTCGTCGCCGGCCGGGCCGGGGAACTCAGGCGCCCAGCCGTGCGCCCAGGCGCGCTCACCGTTCGGGGTGAACAGGCCGAAGGCCTCCTCCGGCGGCAGCCCCACCCGGATGCTACCGGTCAGCCTGACCCTGGATCCCGTCATCATCGCGCTCCTCATCGGTGCTGATTAGCCGGTGGCTGTCCGCGGCGGTCAAGGTCAGCCCGTACACCCGGCTGAGCTGCCCGATGACCTCCGCCGCGTCCGCGCCGAACGGCGGCTTGCCCTCGAACGCGTGCAGCACGATGCCCTCGAGCAGGTCGCCCAGGGACACGTCGTAGTACTCGGCCAGCCCCTTGAGCACCTTCACCAGTCGCCGTTCCATCCGGACGCCGGTCTGAACTCGCTCTACTGTTACCACGGTAACACGGTACCAGCTCACTCATGAATAACAGCCCACGAGACTGGTATTCGGGCCAACGTAGTACTAGTAACGTGCGTTTCATGGCCATGAACGGCTCCGCAGCCGCCCACCCGGTCCCGAACCGTGAACCCGGTGGCCAGTCATCGCGCCCCCGCGGCGAGTTCGCCGACCTGCTCCGCTCCCGGCGCGACCGGCTCACCCCGGCCGACGTCGGCTTGCCCGCGGGCGCCCGCCGCCGCACCGCCGGGCTCCGCCGCGAAGAGGTCGCCCTGCTCGCGGGCGTGTCCACCACCTACTACACGTTCCTGGAGCAGGGCCGCGACGTCCGGCCGTCCCGGCAGGTGCTGACCGCGCTCGCGGCCGCGCTGCGGCTGGGTTCCGCCGAGCGCGCGCACCTGTTCCAGCTCGCCGGGGCCACCCCGCCGGCCGACGCCGCGGCCCGGGCCGAGGCCGTGCCGCCCACGGTCAGCGCGATGGTGGCCAGGCTCGATCCCTGGCCCGCCTACCTGAAGGGTGGGCGCTGGGATGTGCTCGCGGCCAACCGGGCCGCCCGGGCGCTGTTCGCCGACTTCCCGGCCCGCGCCCCCGGCGACCGCAACCTGCTGTGGTGGATGTTCACCGACCCGGCCGCGCGCAAGGTCTACGTGCACTGGGAGCAGGAGGCGTCCGCGATGCTGGCCAGGTTCCGCGCCGCCGCCGCCCGCAGGCCCGGCGACCCGGACTTCACCGGCCTGATCGACCGGCTGCACCAGGCCAGCCCCGAGATCAGGGACTGGTGGCCCAGGCACGACGTGCTGCCGGTCGGTGGCGGGACCAAGCGGCTGCACCACCCGGCCATCGGCGACGTGACGTTCGAGCACGCCGTGCTGCAGGTGGCCGACCACCCCGAGCAGACCCTGGTCTGCTTCTGCGGTGGCGATGTCTCCGAAAGCAGGCTGGCGGAGCTGGCCGCCGGCGTCACCCGACCCGGTCCGAGGCGGAAGCTCGTCAATTAATGGCCTGGTGATTTAAGGGAGATGGGTTCGAGCGGCATGGTGACCCTGGCCACGATCACGTCCGGCCGCGACCGCAGCGCCGAGGACAGCACCAGGTCCAGGTGGTTGTGCAGCAGCCGGTACCGCAGCTTCGGCGGCATGATCGTCGGGATCAGCACCACCACCTGCTCCGCGTGCTGCTGGCAGGTCACGTCGATGTAGCTCAGCAGCGGCTCGACCACGGACGCGAACTCGGTCCGCAGCACCACCAGCGGCACGCCGGGGTTCCAGCGCTTCCACTCCGCCTGGATCCGCCGGGCGTCGTTGTTGCCGCCTTCGCCCTGGTCCAGCACCACCCTGACCGCCGTGACGTGCTGGCTGAGCGACAGCGCCTCGGAGATCGCGTACCTGGTCAGCCTGGACACCCCGGTCACCGGGACGATCACGATGGTGCGCTTGCCGGTGGGCTTGGGCGGCACCTCGTCGAGCTGAAGCTCGTCGTAGACCCGGCCGTAGTAGGCCCGGATCCGGGTGAACAGCAGGATGAACGCGGGGATGGCCACCACCACGACCCACGCGCCCTCGGTGAACTTGGAGATGAGGAAGATGACGGTGGCCACCGCGGTCACCAGCGCACCCAGGCCGTTGACCGCCGCCCGCACATGCCAGCGTGAGCCCCTCGTTCGCCGCCAGTGCACCACCAGGCCGGTCTGCGCCAGCGTGAAGCTGAGGAACACCCCGATGGCGTACAGCGGGATCATCGTGTTGGTGTTGCCGCCGACCACGACCAGCAGCACGCCGGACAGGGCGGCCAGCGCCCAGATGCCATTGGCGAACACCTGCCGGTCCCCACGCAGCGAGAACAGGTGCGGCAGGTAGTGGTCCCGCGACAGCAGGCTGGCCAGCACCGGCAGCCCGCCGAACGAGGTGTTCGCGGCCAGCGCCAGCACCAGCGTGATCGTCAGCGACACGATGTAGTACGCCCAGTGCCTGCCGACCGCCCTGGCCATGATCTGGCTGAGCACGGTCTGGTCCGACCAGGGCCCGATGTGCCAGCGGCGGGCCAGCTCGGCCAGGCCGAGCAGCAGCGCGCTGAGCACGATCCCGAGCAGCAGCTCGGTCCGCTTGGCCCGCTTGACCCTCGGCTCCTTGAACAGCGGCACGCCGTTGGCGATGGCCTCCACGCCGGTCAGCGCGCTGCAGCCGGCCGAGAACGCCTTGAGGATCAGCAGCATGCCCACCGCCTGCAGCGGGCGGGGGGCAGGGATCGGGTGCCCGGGCAGCGGGGTGTGTAGCGCCAGCGGGTGGACAAGCCCGATCGCGATGATCGCCAGCAGGCCGACGATGAACACCGCGGTGGGCAGCAGGAAGGCGCGCGCCGCCTCGCCGAGACCGCGCAGGTTGAGCACGGTCACCACGGCCAGGATCAGCAGGCACAGCGGCACCGTGTCGGCCGTGAGCCGCGGGAAGGCCGAGGTCAGCGCGCCCACGCCGGCCGCGATCGACACGGCCACGGTCAGCGTGTAGTCCACGATCAGCGCGGCCCCGGCCACCAGGCTGGCGCGCCGCCCCAGGTTGGCCCGCGACACCGCGTACGCGCCGCCGCCGCCCGGGTAGGCGTCGATCACCTGCCGGTAGGAGAACACCAGGATCGCCAGTAGCGCGATGATCGCGATCGTGATCGGCAGAATCAGGTGCAGCGCGCCGGCGCCCGCCATCGCGAGCACCAGGATGATCGCCTCCGGCCCGTAGGCCACCGAGGTCAGCGCGTCCAGGGACAGCGCGGGCAGGCCCTCGGTGGAGGTGATCTGCTCCTTGGCCACCTCGGACGCCCGCAGAGGCCGACCGACGAGCACCCGCCATGCGGATTCACCCGCGCTCCGGCCTGGCATGCCAGCAATCCTGGCAGAAGCGAGGTCAGCCCGCCGCGCCGACACGGCGCCGGGCCGCCACGGCCATGGCCACCACCAGGCAGAGCGGGACGAAAGTGATCACCGGCAGCGCGGCGGGCGCCGCCGCGATCAGCACGCCGCCGAGCAGCCCCCCGGTGACCAGCGCCAGCAGCGGGCCGACCTGGTGCCAGCCCGGCCAGGACGGCTGCTCCGGCGTCACCAGCCCGGCCACGATCCCGGTGAGCTGCCCGGTCAGGTAGGTGGTGGAGAAGTTCCCGGCGCCGAGCCCGCGCACCGCGGCGCTCTGCAGGCCCATCGCGATCGCGGCCACGGCCAGCAGCAGGTACTGCCCGGTCCCGGCCGGGTGGCCGCCGGACACCTCCCAGCCGACGGTCAGCCCGGCCAGCAGCACCAGCTCGGCGCCCAGCACCACGGTGACCATGGGCGGCCAATCCTGCTCGCGCAACGCCTCGCGGTCACGGGCCCGCCGCCCGGTCAGCCAGGCGCCGGCCGCCACCCCCAGCACGTAGCCCGCGAACGACAGCGCCGTGCGCCCGGCGATCCCTCCAGACCGCAGCACGATGGACAGCCCGAACAGCGTGATGTTCGCGGTCATGACGCTGGTGAACACCCCGCCAAGCCGGGTGAAGCTGGCCACGTCGGTTCCGCCGGTGCCGATCGTGAGCAGCACCGCCGCCAGCGCGATCCGCCGCGACACGTCCTCCGTCACCACCCCGCGCCGCCCCCCGGTTCAATCCGCCTGCCGGGCCCGCGTGCCGAGCGCGATGAGCGCGAACAGGCCGGCCAGCAAGACCAGCAGCGCCGACAGGTACAGCGCCGCGTGCAGGCCGTCGTGGAACGCGGTGTACGCGGCGCTGATGACCTGCTGCACCAGCGACGCGTGCCCGGCCCCCTCCGCTCCTCCGGCCCCCGCGCTGTTGCTACTGGTCGGGACGCCGCCGGTCTCGACCGCGTTGATCACGATCGCCTGGAAGTTCGCCGGGATGCCGAGATGGTGGAGCTGGCTGGTCAGGCTGGAGCTGAGCCGTGCGTTGACCAGCGCGCCGAGCACCGCGACCCCGGTCACCGCGCCGATCTCCCGGCTGGTGTTGGTCGCCGACGCGGCCATGCCGGACCGCTCCGGCGGCACCGAGGTCAGCGCGGAGGAGGTGATCGGCACCACGGTCGCGCCGATGCCGATGCCGGTCAGGCCGAGCGAGGTGACCAGGGCCCAGTAGTCGGGGTGCGGGCTGAGGCTCAGGTTGGCCAGCAGCAGGCCCGCGCTGAACAGCACGCACCCGGCGAAGATCGACCAGCGCGGGCCGACCGACGTGGTCCACCGCCCCGCCGCCACCGCGGTCGCGATCATCAGCGCGGTCATCGGCAGGAACACCAGCGCGATCTTGTACCCGGAGTCGCCGACGACCTCCTCCAGGTACAGCGCGGTGAAGAAGAAGATGGCGAACGTGGCGAAGTAGGTGCAGAACGCGGCCACGTTCGCGGTGAGGAATGCGGGCACCCGCAGGAACCGCAGGTCCAGGAGCGGATGGGCGGCCCGGCTCTCCCACCAGAAGAACGCCACCCCGGCGACCGCGCCGACCACGAACAGGGCCAGCACCGATCCGGACGCGAACCCCGCGCTCTCCCCCCGGATGACCGCGAACACCAGCGCGGCCAGCGCGGCCGCGCCGAGCAGCGTGCCCGCGGTGTCCACCCGGTGCGCCTCGGGGTCCGCGCTCTCCGGCAGCACGACCGCGGCCACCACCAGCGCGGCCAGGCCGAAGACCAGGTTGAACCAGAAGATCCCGCGCCAGCTCCACACCCCGACGATCGCCCCGCCCACCACCGGCCCGAGCGCCAGCGCCAGCCCGGACACCCCGGCCCAGATGCCGACCGCCCGGTCCCGGCTGCGCTGGTCGGTGTACAGGTGGCGGAGCATGGACAGCGTGCCGGGCTCGCTGGCCGCGGCGCCGAGCCCCATCACGGCCCGCCCGGCGATCAGCACGTCGATGTTCGGGGCCAGCGCGCACATCAGCGAGCCGGCGCAGAACACCCCGGCCCCGCACAGCATGACCAGCTTGCGGCCGAACTCGTCGCCGATCATGCCGCAGGCCAGCATGATGCTGGCGAACGTGAGCGCGTAGGCGCTCACCACCCACTGCAGCGAAGAGACGTTGGCGTGCAGGTCAAGCTGGACGTTGCCGAGCGCCACGCTGACGACCGTGTTGTCCAGGAAGGTCAGGAACAGCAGCGTGCACAGCGTGGCCAGGGCCAGTGGGCGGCCGCCGCGGCGGGCTGTGGCCGCCACCTCGGTCGTCGCGGCCAAGGTTGTCTGCCGTCTGCTCGTCAGCCGTCAGCCGGCCGACGAGCAGGCCGACGGGATGCTGGGCAGCTTGACCAGCCCGGAGGTCTTCTCGAGCTGGAGCAGCCCGCAGAAGCTCGCGGTGCCGACCTTCCAGGTGCCGCCCTGGTCCACCGCGACACCCTTCTGGTTGGTCAGCGCTGGCGTGCCCGCCACGTCGATCGAGTAGATCACCGTAGCCTGCGACGCCGTCACGCCGGTCACCTTGTTCACGGTGGCCGAGGCCGAGGAGGCCAGCGAACTCGTGGCCTGCGCGGAGATCAGCGACGCGAACTGCGACCCGTTCTCCAGCAGCGACACCCGCTTCGACGTCGGGGTCTTCGAGGAGAAGAAGGCCACCCAGTTCGTCTTGATCGCGGACTCGGCCGCTGAGCTGCCCCCGGACGATGAGGAAGTGGTGGAGGACGTCGCCGACGAACTGGGCTTGCCGGGGGATGAACCGTTGCCGCAGCCGGCCAGTGCCAGGCCAAACACCGCCGCGATCGTGGGCAGCAGAAGAACACGGTGGGTCATGAGTTGGAATCGCATGGTCAGCGCCTCCCTCCTGACGGTGATCTTACTCGTGTCGGAGAAAGGCGCACGTTCCTAGCTGACGGCCCAGTCAGGCCGGCAGTTTCGGCGATTCTGGCGACTCCTGATCGGGTGCTGACCCAGCCTGGCGCCCACCTGGTCAGGCGGTGGCCGGGGTCAGGCGCCAGCGCGGTCAGGCGGTGGCCGGGGCCGCCGCGGCCGCCGTGCCCGTCTGCGCCCAGCAGCGCACGATGTCCCGCATCGACAGCAGGCCGGTGACCTCCTGCCCCTCCACCACCACCAGGTGCCGGAAGCCGCCGCCGACCATCGCCGCCGCGGCCTTCTCCAGCGTCCAGCCCGGCGAGGCGACCACGATGTCGGACGTGCGATGCTGCTCGACGGTCTCGGTGTCAGGGTCCTGGCCTGCCGCGATCGAGTCGAGTACGTCCCGTTCGGTGAGAATCCCCACGCTCTCGTGCCCCGGATCGATGACCACGGCGGCGCCCACCCGCCGTTTGGACATCAGCCGGGCGGCCTCCCTGAGCGTGTGCGCCGGCCCGATGGTCAGCACGAGCTGGGACATCCCGTCCCGGACGTTCATGGCATCACTTCCGCTGGATCGGGGACTGGTGAGCTCAGGGACTGGCGAGCTCAATTGTGAACTTGTGATACCCCGTGCAGTCGTTTCAGAACCTCGTCGTGCAGATGCCCGTTGGTGGCCACCGCATTCCCCCCGTCCGGCCTGGTCACCCCGTCAAGGTCGGTGAACTTTCCGCCCGCCTCGGTCACGATGACCTGGAGCGCGGCCAGATCCCAGAGCTTGACCTCGGGTTCGGCGGCCACGTCTACGGCGCCCTCGGCCACCAGCACGTACGACCAGAAGTCCCCGTACGCCCGGGTCCGCCACACCGACCGGGTCAGGTCGAGAAATCCGTTCAGCCCGCCCCGCTGCTCCCACCCGGACAGGCTCGAATAGGAGAAGGAAGCGTCCCGCAGTTGCCGTACCCCGGACACCTGGCACCGGCTGGCCTTGGTCAGCCCGCGCCCGGTCCACGCCCCGCTGCCCTGCCCCGCCCACCACCGGCGGCCGAGCATCGGCGCCGACGCCACCCCCGCGACCACCTCGTCCTCGATCATCAACGCGATCAGGGTCGCCCACACCGGCACGCCGCGGACGTAGTTCTTCGTCCCGTCGATCGGGTCCACCACCCAGCACCTGGGCCCGATGCCAACCTTGCCGAACTCCTCGCCGAGTACCGCGTCGCGGGGCCGGGACCGGCGCAGCACGTGCCGTATCTGCTCCTCCACCGCGCGGTCGGCGTCGGTGACCGGGGTCAGGTCCGGCTTGGTCTCCACGGTGAGGTCGAGCGCCTTGAACCGCCGGGTCGTGATGTCGTCGGCCGCGTCGGCGAGCACATGCGCGAAGCGCAGGTCATCGTCGTAACTCGCCACGACGCGCAACGGTACCGCGAAACGCTCCTGTACGCGGAACGGAGATCTTAATGAACGGCTTCGCGAAACCCATGCCGGCGCCGCCCTAAGTCGTCCGGCCGCCACTGCGCACTGGTCAGCCACCCGGGAAGCGGCGAGCCAGTGGCCGCCCATTGGCGTCAGCGCGCTGGTCAGCGTCCGGGGAAGCGGCCCAGCCACCCACCGGCGACCGCGTGCAGCCGTTCGGGCCGGAGCCGGTAGGCGTGCTCGCGCCCGTTCAGTTCGACGCTGACCAGTCCCGCCTGCTCCAGCACCCGCAGGTGCCCTGACGTCGTCGGCCACGAGCAGTCGAACCGCCCCGCGATCTCTCCCGACGTCATCTCCCCGCCCCTGGCCAGCAGCACCGACAAGATCGTGCGCCGCGACCGGTTGGCCAGCGCACCGAACACCGCATCGAAGTCGTCCAGCTCCGCCAGCCCCCGTGGCCGCGGGCTCACGACCCCAGCGCGACGCGAGTGAAGTGCGGAAACTCCCACCGAGGCCGGCCGTCCCGCTCCTCGAGCAACGGCTCCATAGGCTCCCAGATCGCCAGCACATCCGGATGCTCGTGCGCCTGCCCGAACCCACCCTCGACCCACGTAAAGATCTCGACGTACGTGGCCGGCCCTTCGCTGGCCCGGAACACCAGCGACTCCTCCTCCGTCACGAACCCCAACTCCCGCAACGTCCGCCAGTGCCGCCCAAGCAACCCAGCGAACTCCTCCTCGCACCCCGCCCGCACCCGGTAAGTACAGATCACAGTTTCCTTAGTCATAAACCTAATACTTAGTTTCCCCCCTAACAAAAGTCAACCCCCACCGTCCGTCTCCCTGGCAGCTACCTCCCACCCGCACCCCGGCCGCCCGTGCGCGCCCGCACCTGAGCACGCACCCACCCCTTCACGCACCTCCACCATCAGCCACACGGGCACCATCCTTCGGCACACCTCTACCCCCAGCGCGCACCCACCTCCGCAGCGGACGCGACCGGTGCGGGGCGATTCCCGCGCATTTTCATGATCATCGGTTTAATCGGAAACAAAGGATCGGAGCCTGCCAAGCATTAACAGGGAGAGTTGTACGTATCCGGGCACGTACAGCTCTTCAAGATCCATGAGTTCTCACCGCGTGAGTTCGCGGGGAAAGCGGGGCTAGAAGTCGGGGGATTCGCGGGAGCGGAGGAGGCGGCGGAGGGAGTCTAGGCGGGCGGTGGCGTTGTGGGCGGCGGCCCAGTCGTCGAGGGCGCAGTCTTCTTCGAGGTGGGTGGAGTTGGGCGGGCACTCGTCGGCGCCTTCGGCCAGATCGGGGAAGGCTTGGATCACGCGGTCGGGGGAGACGTGGCCGAGCCCGAAGCTGCGCAGACCCGGCGTGTCGATGACCCAGCCGTCGCCGTCCGGACCCTCCAGCCTGAGCGCGACCGCCGACGACGAGGTGTGGCGGCCACGGCCGGTCACGGGGTTGACCACGCCGACCGCCCGGCCTGCTTCGGGTATCAGGGCGTTGACGAGCGTGGACTTACCGACGCCGGAGTGGCCGATGAGCACGCTCTCGCGCTGGGCCAGACGGCCGCGCAGTTGGGCGAGCACGTCGTCGTGCAGCGGGCGTCCAGTCACCAGGTAAGGGAAGCCGAGCGGCTCGTAGACGGCGAGCACCTCGTCGGCGGCGGCCAGGTCGGACTTGGTCAGGCAGAGCAGCGGGTCGAGGCCGGCGTCGTAGGCGGCCACCAGGCAGCGGTCGATGAAACCGAACCTGGCCGGCGGGTTGGCGAGTGCGCAGACGATCACCAACTGCTCGGCGTTGGCGACGATCACCCGCTCCACCGGGTCGGTGTCGTCGGCCGACCGGCGCAGCACCGAGGTGCGGGGCCGGACCCGGACGATCCTGGCCAGGCTGCCCTCCGCGCCGGAGATGTCCCCGATCAGCGCGACCCGGTCACCGACCACGACACCATGGCGGCCGAGTTCGCGCGCCTTCATCGCGATGACCGGCCGGTCCCCGATCAGGCAGCCGTACCGGCCACGGTCCACGGCGGCCACGAACGCCTCGGTGGCGTCTTCGTGCGCGGGACGCTTGCGGGTCCGGGGCCGCGAGCCACGGCCCGGCCTGACCCTGATGTCGTCCTCGTCCAGGCGGGAGTGACTCGCTGGCCTGGTCAGGACGCCTCCGGCGGTGCGGTGTCGGGGGCGCTCATGAGTGCGCGTCTCACCGGGGGTGCGGTGTCAGGCGTTCTCATGGCCGATCATCTCCCCGGGGTGTGGTGTCAGGCGTGCCCGGAGCGGCGTCAGGCGTGCCGAGCATCTCTCCCCACAGCGTGGTGAATTCGGGGAAGGTCTTGGCCACGGTGCCCGCGTTCGCCACCCGCAGTCCGGGCACGGCCAGGCCCAGCACGGCGGCCGTCATGACCATCCGGTGGTCGTCGTAGCTGTCGAAGACGCCGGTCGCGGTGAGCGGCCGGGGCCGGATCTCCAGCCCGTCGGCCAGCTCGGTCACGTCCCCGCCGAGCTGATTGATCTGAGTGCGCAGCGCGGCCAGCCGGTCGGTCTCGTGCGTGCGCATGTGCCCGATCCCGGTGAACACCGACGGCGAGGTGGCCAGCGAGGCGACCGCGGTGAGCACCGGGGCGACCTCGTTGCAGTCGCGCAGGTCGGCGGTGATGCCGTCGATGGCGCCGGTCCCGCGGACGGTCAGCCCGCCGGGGCCAAGCTCGCAGGCCGCGCCCATCGCCGACAGCAGCGAGACGATGTGGTTACCGGGCTGGGCGGTATGGGTCGGCCAGCCGGGGATCGTCACCGTGCCGCCGGTGACCAGCGCCGCGGCCAGGAACGGAACGGAGTTGACCAGGTCAGGCTAGACGCGGATGGTTCCAGGACGCAGCGGGCCAGGCTCGACCCGCCAGACGTCGGGGCGGTCTCCCACGCCGGCCGGCCCGGCCCCGCCGGCGCCGACGGCCCGGGCCGCCCCGCTGGCGCCCTCGGCGCGCTCATCCACCTCGGCGCCCGCGGCCCGCAGCATCCCGGCGGTCATCGCGATGTGCGGCGCGGACGGGACCGGCGGGCCCTGGTGCCGGATCTCCAGGCCTTTGTCGTAGCGGCAGCCGGCCAGCAGCAGCCCGGACACGAGCTGCGAGGAAGCCGAGGCGTCCAGCGTGACCCGGCCCCCGGGCAGGCTGCCGGTGCCGCGCACGCTGAACGGCACCGCGCCCCGGCCACCGTGGTCGATGTCGGCGCCGAGCGCGGCCAGCGCGGCGAGCAGCGGCCCCACCGGGCGCAGCGAGGCCTGCGCGTCGCCGCGGAACTCGACCTCGCCGCGGGCCAGCACCGCCACCGGCGGCACGAACCGCATCACCGTGCCGGCGTTGCCCACGTCGATGTGCGCGCCGTGCTCCATCGGGGCCGGCGTGACCGCCCAGCCGTCCGCCGTCTCCTCGATCCCGGCGCCCAGGGCTCGCAGCGCAGCCGCCATCAGCAGGGTGTCCCTGGCCCGCAGCGGCGCGATGATCGTGGTCGGCTCGGCGGCCAGGGCGGCCAGGATGAGCGCCCGGTTGGTGATCGACTTCGAGCCTGGGAGCCGCGGCCGCGCCCGGACGGGTCCAGCCGCGGCGGGGGCCAGCCACAGGCCGGTTTCCGTCTGAGCCCGTTCATTGTGTTCGTGCATGAAGCCGAGCGTACTGAAACGAATGCACGGCAGATCCGAAGAACCGGCAGCGGTGGGGTGGCCGGAAAGGGGAGATAGGGTAAACAATCAGATTCCGGGCAGAACCTCCAGACAGGAAACCGGGGTCCAGGGGGAACAGGGATGTGCGGTCGGTTCGCGTCTGCGCGCAAGCGCATTGAGCTCCTTGAGGAGTTCGGTGTGCAGCGTGACCGTGTCGACGACGATCTGCGGCCCGACTACAACGTCGCCCCGACCAAGCCCGTCTACGCCGTGCTCACCAGGCACTCAGGGGAAAAAGAGTCCGCCAAGGACAAGCACGGGGAAGACAAGGACGGGGAAGACAAGGACGGCAGGCAGGCTGAGCCAGGTCCCGCGCAGCGGCAGCTCCGGGTGGTCCGCTGGGGACTGGTGCCCTACTGGGCCAAGGACCCGTCCATCGGCAGCCGCATGATCAACGCCAGGGCCGAGACGGTGGCGGAGAAGCCGGCCTACCGGCGTGCGTTCGCGCGCCGCCGCTGCCTGCTGCCGGCCGACGGTTTCTACGAGTGGCAGCAGATCACCGAAGACGGGAAGAAGCGCAAGCAGCCGTACTTCATCCACCGGGCCGACGGTGGTGGGCTCGCGTTCGCCGGCCTGTACGAGCTGTGGCGCGATTCGTCCGTGCCCGATGACCAGGACAACGCCTGGCTGTGGACGACGACGATCATCACCACGACCGCCACGGACGAGGTCGGCCAGATCCACGACCGGATGCCGATGGTGATCGAACCCGCCGCCTGGCCGGACTGGCTGGACCCGGACAACACCGAGGTCGCCGGCCTGCAAGAGCTTCTGGTCCCCGCCGTGTCCGGCGGGCTGACCTCGTATCCGGTCTCGACGGCCGTGAACAATGTGCGCAACAACGGGCCAGAGCTTGTCGAAGCCGCGCCTGGCCCGCCCAGCCTGCCCCAGCCCAGATCGGGGCCGTCGGGGGCTGATCAGCCCGACGGTGCCGCTACTGGGTCCGGTGGGACCTTGTTCTGAACCCCGTACCGGCTGGGCAGTACACCCTTCATCGCGCCGCCCAGCCATGCGGACAGGAGGTGATCGGCCGTGGACAATGCCACCGCACGCAAGCACCTTGAAGAGATCCGCCACGATCTCGACAAGTCCATCACGGTGCTACTGGGGGACAATCACCGCAACGGCGCCGTTTCCAGCTCCCCGGCCGATCCCGCGGACGCCGGTGCGAACCTGTCCGAGGCCGACCGGAGCCAGGCGGTGCTCGAGGCGGCCCAGCGGCAGCGCACCGAGGTGCTCGCGGCGCTCACCCGTCTGGACGACGGGGCCTACGGGCAGTGCGTCGACTGCGGCGATTCCGTTCCCGAGGGCCGGCTCGAAGCCAAGCCTGAGGCGGCCCGGTGTGTCCGCTGCCAGTCCAAGCGCGACAAGAACCGGCACTGAACCCGCGCTGAACCCGCACCACACAGCGCGCACCAAACCGGGGCGCACCAAACCGGGGCGCACCACACGGTGCGCGAACAGGGACGGCTCAACGTGGCTTGCGGGCCATCACCACGAGCTGTATGCCGAAAGATTCGTCCGCCTCGGCGGTGAGCTCCGCCGTGACCAGGCGGCCCATGGCGGTCGGGTCGTGCCGCAGCACGCGTGCGACCATCGACGGCGACAGGACCGTCCTTGGCCTGATGACGCCCGGCTTCAGCCCGGCTTCAACGCAGAGATCCCTGAGGTGCTGAGCCCCGTAGCAGCGGGTGAACGTGCCGTCCTGCCATGGGATCAGCAGCACTTCGGCACTGGGCAGATCGGTCAGCTCGGCCCAGTGGCGCTGCTCGGCGAGCACGGCCATGCCGAGGACCAGCGAGTCCACACTGGCGATCAGGCGGCCGCCGGGGCGCAGCACCCGGGCGATCTCGGCCGCCAGGTACTCGGCCGCGATGTAGCGGGACAGCGCGCGGTCATCCGCGATAACCCCGTCCACGCTGGCGTCGGCGAGGAACCCCAGGTTGCCGGGGTCGGCGGTGACGGTGACGACGATCCCGCCGGGCCCGGGCCAGCGCCGTGGCCCGCTCGGCTTGGCTTCCAGCGGATCGCCGGCGCTGACCCGCACGACGCTGTGCCCGGCTTTGGCGGCCTGCGTGGCGCACCGGCCCTGCGGGCCGGAGATGTCGAGCAGGATCTGCGGTCCGGCCGGAAGCCAGGAGGCGAGCTGGGCGGTCGCCACCGCACGGTGGAAACGCCAGTAACTTGCGAGAGAACCGCCCTCGACGACGGTGAGAGGGCTGGCCGTCGCTGCCACCGTCACCCCAGTCCGTTCAGCGCAGTCCGTTATGGACGAGCGTCTGGCCACTCGATCCGGCCGCACGCCGAGCCGGCCAGGCAGCAGCGCGCGTACCCCCCAATATGTGGTTTTCCCCATGCCGTCGGCTTCACTCGTAACCGCCGGGGGTTCGGTGGCCACCGTTCAGGAATGAAGACGTGGCAGGGCGCGTTATCGACCGCATGCTCGCAGTCGGCTACAAGCCGCTCGATGACCGCCAGGCATCGACTCCCCTCAAGCCCGGGCGGGGCAAGGATGTATCCTCCCGCCCATACGGTGCCGCTATGCGGCTACCCAAATCAGCGGCCGAAGAGGGGGTGAGGACGGTCCCGGAGACACTAACGGAGCGGAGCCAGCGCTTCGAGGATGACGTACTGCCATACCTCGACCAGCTCTACTCCGCTGCCATGCGGATGACGCGCAACGCCGCGGACGCTCAGGATCTTGTCCAGGAGACGTTCGCCAAGGCCTACGCGTCGTTCCACCAGTTCCAGCCGGGTACCAACCTCAAGGCGTGGTTGTTCAGGATCCTGACCAACACGTTCATCAACACGTACCGGAAGCGCCAGCGTGAGCCGCAGCGCGCCGGTACCGAGGACATCGAGGACTGGCAGCTCGCCCGGGCGGCCGAGCACACGTCCTCGGGCCTGAAGTCGGCGGAGAGCGAGGCGCTCGAGCGGCTGCCCGATTCCGACATCAAGCGCGCGCTGCAGGCGCTGCCCGAGGAATTCAGGATCGCCGTCTATCTGGCCGACGTCGAAGGTTTCGCCTACCGGGAGATCGCCGACATCATGGGCACGCCGATCGGGACGGTGATGTCCCGGCTGCACCGTGGCCGCAGGCAACTGCGTGACCAGCTCCAGGACTACGCCGAGGGCCGGGGCCTGACCAGGCCGCCGGCGGCGACGAAGACGCCGGCGCCCGCCCCGGTTTCGGCGGACGGGGCGGCGGGCTCGGACAAACCCGGAGAGGACGCCTGATGAGCTGCGGGAATCCTCACGAGACGCCGTGTAGCGAGGTGCTCGCGCGGGTCTACACCTACATCGACGGCGAAGAGCTCGGTGGAATCACTTACGGCGAAATCCGGCAGCATCTAGACGAATGCGGACCGTGTCTGCGGGAATACGGTCTCGAAGAAGTCGTGAAAAAACTGGTCCACAAGCATTGCGGTCACGATCTGGTCCCCGCTGAACTGCGGGCCAGGGTCCTCATCCGGATCCAGCAGGTCCGAATTGAGATCGAGGCGACCGAAATCCAGGCCGACTAGGCGATGCCCGGCCAAAGCCGGTCAGCAAGTGACGATCCGGGGCGGCTAACAGGAAGTCTTTCCGGCAGAGTACCGGCAATTCCTCATTCGGCCAGGCGCAGCGTGCCCACCGCGTTTTACATTTGTAACGGTGTCCGGCATTGGGCCGGTCATCGATTCATGCCTGGTGCCTCGCGCACCATGGGAGCGGCGTCATGACCGAGACGGATGATCAGGACGCGGCGCTGGCCGGCTACCTGAAGCTGGCGACGCTCGCCGATCGCCAGATGCCCCAGCTCGGTTTCTTTCCTCCCACCGATCCCGAAGCCCCGGCCACTCCCGAAGCCCCGGCCACTCCCGAAGCACAGTCCACTCCCGAAGCACAGTCCACCGACCCGGAGCCGGACGCGACCGAGATGGCCGCCCGGGTCACGGCCGATCCCGTCGCCTGGTTCACCGCCGAGCGGTTCCGCCTGCTGGAGATCATCCGGTGGGCGTGCGCGAATGGCCGGTACCTGGCGGCCACCCGGCTCGCCTCCCGCCAGCTCACCTT
Organism: Streptosporangiaceae bacterium; assembly: GCA_036267135.1. Lineage (GTDB taxonomy): Bacteria > Actinomycetota > Actinomycetes > Streptosporangiales > Streptosporangiaceae > PALSA-505. The sequence continues at coordinate 27,951 of DATAWQ010000078.1, forward strand.
CCAGTTCCTGCAGCACCGGGTGGACGACGCGGACCAGATGTGGCGGGCGATCGAGCAGGCCGCCGACCGGGCCGGTGACATCGCCACCTCGTCGGAGGCCAGGTTCCACCTGGCCTGGGTGATGGCGGACGGTGGCCGGTTCACCGACGCCTACGCCGCGCTCGACAAGTGCATCCCCATCCTGGAGGCCAGGGGAGTCCGCGGCACCCTCGCAGCCGCGCTGTACTGGCGGGCGTTCTGCGCCGACATGCTGGGCCGCAACGAGATCCAGCGGGACGACGGGGAGCGCTGCCTGGGCCTGGCCCGCCAGCTCCGCGAACCTGGGATCGAGGTGATGGCGCTGCGCATCCTGGGCATGGCGCTCATCAGGCTCGGCAGCCAGGATCGCGGCATCGCGCTGTGCGAGCAGGCGGTGCGGCTGGCCCAGGAGAAGGGCAAGCTCGCCTGGGAGTACTACGCGATCACGACGCTGGCGTTCGCGCTGTGCAAGGCGGGGCGGCACGAGTCCGCTGAGCGCTGCTGCCAGCAGGGCATCGAGGTGAGCAACCGGCTGGGCCTGTTCGTCACCGGCCAGGCCTACATGCTCGGGCTGCTGGGGGACTCCTATGTGGGCCAGGGCCGCTACCGAGAGGGGATCAAGGCCTTCACCCAGGCCATGACCGAATTCAACGAGAGCGGGGAGCTCAGGGGCCAGGCGCTGTGCCTGCTCAAACTGGGCCGGGCGCATCTCGCGCTGGGCGAGCCGGAGCGGGCCGCGCAGGTCCTGCAGCAGTGCTTCCCGATGTTCGGCGAACTGGGCCTGCCCGCCTACGAGGACGCGGTCATCAAGGCACTAGACGAATGCCGGCCCACTACCGAGGCCACGCTGGCCGGCGCGCCCTGACAAGCGGCGGACAAGTGGTCCTGAGCTGGGCCGGAATCAAGTTGTGATCACTATGTGCAAGTTGTGAGTCACGATTTGCGCACGATGCCGATTGGGCCTGCGCTTATCGCGCCATCCGAGATACTCTAGGTCCCAGGCCGCAACCAAGACGGGCTGAAGCCTGCGCAAGTTGGTTCAGGAGGTGGACCGCGCATGCAATCGACGTACGGGGCGCGGAGGAAGCTCCGGGGCACGGTGTGGGGCTGACACACTTCGGCGGCTAACGACGGATGTGCCGGTGCTGACAAGGGGGTGGGCTTGAGAGCGCTCTCGTGGCCCGCCCGGATATACATCGCCCTGGTCGTCGTCTTCGGTGCTGCCGTCATCGCTCTCGGGCCGTTCCGGAGTATTTCGCTGGGCACGCTGCTCGTGCTGGCGCTGCTGTTCTTCGTGTGCGAGTCCGCGCCCGCGATCTTGACGCCGAACAGCATCCTGGTGCCGCACCGCGTTTCCTGGACCCCGAGCACCTCGGCGACCCTGGCCGCGGTGGTCCTGCTCGGGCCGGTGGGCGCGGCCCTGGTCGGGACCGCCACCGCCTTCACCTTGCTTCGTGGCCGCCTGGCCGTACAACGCGCGTTCAACGCCGGCATGTATGCCCTCAGCGCCTACACCTCCGGGCACGTGTTCGTCGCGCTCGGCGGCCACGTGGGCCTGCCGAACGGCAATTCCTTCCCCGGCATCATCGGGCCGTTCGCGGCGGCCGCCGCCACCCATGTGATCATCAACAACGGCCTGGTCAGGGGTGTGCTCCGGCTGACGGTCAGCCCCGACGCCAGCAAGCGGCCCGCTGGCCTCGTGGACCTGCGGCTGATGGTCTCCGACCTCGGTTATGCGGCGCTGGGGCTGCTGATCGCGGCGCTGTGGAGCGTGGTTTCGGGATTCGCGGCGATCCTGGTGCTGATCCCGCTGCTGGTGGCCCGGTGGGCCATCGGCCAGTACGCGGAGCAGCAGCGCGCCTACGAGGCCACCATGGCGGCGCTGTGCAAGGCCGTGGAGACCAAGGACTTCTACACCAGGGGGCACAGCGAGCGCGTGTCCCGTGGTTCGGCCATGCTGGCCCGCGAGATCGGCATGCGCACGGACCGGCTGGAGGCGATCACCTACGCCGGCATGCTGCACGACGTAGGGAAGCTCGGCGTGCCCACCAAGGTGCTGCAGAAGTCGGGGAAGCTCTCCGAAGAGGAGTACGCGGCGATCCAGCTGCACCCCATGCGCGGTCTGGAGATCGTGCGGGAGATCGGCTTCCTGGACGAGGCGCTGGCCGGGATCATGCACCACCACGAGCGGATCGACGGCCGCGGCTACCCACTCGGCCTGGCCGGCGACGAGATTCCCGAGTTCGCCAGGGTCATCGCGGTGGCCGACGCGTTTGACTCGATGACCTCCACCCGCTCCTACCGGGGAGCACGCCGGATCGAGGAGGCCATCGCCGAACTCCGCAAGTGGTCGGGCAGCCAGTTCGACCCGGCGCTGGTGGCCGCGTTCGTGACCGCGTTGCAGCGGGACGGCTGGGAACGGCCCGCGCCGGTCGAGCCGCCGTCCGCTGGGTCCGCTCACGTGGCTGCCCAGGACCACGATGATCCGACCGCTCCGCTCCGGGTTGTCGAGAACCGCTGACCTCACCGTGATCCCGCACCGAACGAGACTGCCGTGACCTTTTCCCCACCGAGGCGACCGAGACGACCGAGGCGCGCGAGACGACCGAGGCGGCTGAGCCGGGAGAGGCGGCCGTGACCGCCCAGCGATCCGGCAGCCGCAGCGCCTCCTGGCAGGCCATGGACTCCGGCCAGTTGCTGCTCATCGCCGCCGCCGGGATGCTCGCGGTGGCGGCCATCGCCCAGGTGGCGGTGACCGGCGTCGTCCAGGTCGGGGACGCCGTCGCGTTCGGCTCCCTGGTCGCCCTGGGCGAGCTGCTGCGGATCACGCTGCCCGGCAACCGGGAGTCGGCCCCGATCGCCTTCGGCGGGGCGCTCGGCTACGCCCTGCTGCTCGACATCGGCGCGCAGCCGGCCGTCCAGTCCGCCCTGCAGGTGATCGTGATCACCGTCGGCGGGACGATCGTGGGCGCGCTGCCGCATCTGGCCGCGGGCCGGCCCGCCAAGCTGTCCGGGATGGCGTCCCGGCTGGTCTCGGTGTCCTGCGTGGCCTTCGCGTTCCGCCCGCTCGCCCCGACCACCCTGATGCAGAAGCACTGGTGGATCGCGCTCGCCGTGATGACCCTGCTGGTGGTGCTGGCCTGGTTCCTGGACGCGCTCTTCGGCGCGCTGATCCGGGCCGAGGAGCTGCGCGCCAGGTTCAGCGTCGCGCTGTGGGACGAGCTGCGCGTGCAGTTGCCGCTGGGCGCGGCGGTGGGCGCGTCCGCGCTGCTGATCGCGTTCTCCTCCGAGGTCATGGGCCTGGCCGCGGTGTGGGTGTTCACCGGCCCGCTGCTCGTCTCCCAGGTCGCGTTCCGCCGCTACGTGGGCATTCGCACCACCTACCTGGAGACCGTGCGGGCCCTGTCCCGGATGACCGAGGTGGGCGGCTACGTGGAGGGCGGGCACTCGCGCCGGGTGAGCAGGCTGGCCGTGGCGGTGGGCCGCGAGCTCGGCATGGGCGAGTCCGAGCTCGAGGAGCTGGAGTACGCCGCGCTCATGCACGACATCGGCCAGCTCTCGCTGCGCGACCCGATCCCCGGCGGGGCCACCGTGCTCGTCTCACCCGCTGACCAGCGCCGGATCGCCGAGCTCGGGGCCGACGTGATCCGCCAGGCGGGCGTGCTCGACCAGGTCGCGGAGATCGTCCGCCAGCAGAGCGACCCGGCGCGGGGCGGCGACCCGGGCTCGGGTCCGCCGGTGGCCAGCCGGATCATCCGGGCCGCCAACGCCTTCGACGACCTGGTGGGCAGCTCCGCCGACCGGGACCGGGCCGCCGACGCCCTGGGCCGGCTGCGGCTGGACACCTCGTCCGAATACGATCCCGGAGTGGTCGAAGCACTCAGTAAGGTGGTCGGTCGGCGTTCGCTCAGCCTAACCTGAGCGCCCTGAACCCTAGAGAAGGAGACGCGGGTGGCGGAAGTCCGTGCCGAGATGGTCGCGAACGTGTGGAAGGTTGTCACCGCAGAAGGCGCGGACGTGGACGACGGAGACACGCTGGTCATCCTGGAGTCGATGAAGATGGAGATCCCCGTGCTCGCCGAGGAGCCGGGCAAGGTGACCAAGCTGGCGGTGGCCGAGGGCGACGTGGTGCAGGAAGGCGACCTGATCGCCATCATCGAGTGAGGTCGTCCCTGGGCCTGGGCGCTCCGGGCCCGGGAGCGGCCGCCCCGTGCTGTGCGCAGCGGGCCGTCCACCGGTCCGGCGTGACCTTGACGATCATCCGGCGGCCGCACTGCGGGCAGTAGCGCGGCGGGTCGAGCGCGCCCGCCCGCAGGCAGGCCCCGTGATCCCGCGCGTCCGCCGGCGGCCCGCCCGTCGGCTGCCCGCCCACCGGCAGCCCGCACTGCCCGCAGTAGGCCGCGGTCACGCTCACACGCCCGTGGTGGACCGCGGATAGGCGATGGCGGGGTCGGTGATCACGTTGACCAGGTAGGGCACGTTGGCCTCGAACGCCCGGCGCAGCGCGGGCCCGATCTGCCCCGGCTCGGTGACCAGCTCACCGGCCCCGCCGAGGGCGCGCACCACTTCGTCGTAGCGGCACATCGGCTGCAGCTCGGCCACCACGTCGTACCCGTACAGCGCCTGCATCGGATGCTTCTCCAGGCCCCAGATGCCGTTGTTCCCGCAGATCATCACCACCGGCAGGTTGTGCCGGACCAGCGTGTCCACATCCATCAGCGAGAACCCCGCCGCGCCGTCCCCGAGCAGCAGCACCACCTGCGCCGCCGGCCGGGCGATCCGCGCCGCGATGGCGTAGCCGAGCCCGGTGCCCAGGCACCCGTACGGACCGGGATCGAGCCAGCCACCCGGCCGCCGCGGCTCGACGTACTTGCCCGCGTACGAGACGAAATCACCGCCGTCCCCGACGACGACGGCGTCCTCGTCGAGCACCCGCAGCAGCTCTCCGTACACACGCATGGGATGGATCGGGGTGGCGTCGCTCGAAAGCAGCGATTGATCTGAATGAACGGCTGCGCCAGCGGCCGATTGCAGCTTGGCCAGCCATTCGCCCCTGGAACGGCTGGGGCTCGCCCCAGCGGCGCCGAGCTGGCCGAAGCCGAGCTGGCTGAAAAACGTGGCCAGGCTGCCCGCCGCCGACGCGGCCAGCGGGCAGTGCCGGGCGATCTGCTCCTCGGCGTCCATCACGTGCACGACCTGAGCCCGCGGCGCGCCGTCCCGGCCACCGAACTCGCCGTAGCCCAGCCGGAAGTCCAGCGGCGTCCCCACCACGATCACCAGGTCGGCGTCCTTGAACGCGGTGGACCTGGCCCTGGTCACCAGCAGTTCGTGCCCGGCCGGCAGGATGCCCCGGCCCTGCCCGTTCGCGATGACCGGCAGCCGCAGCTCCTCGGCAGCCAGCCTGGCCTCCTGTTCGGCCCCGTCCAGCCAGACGTCCGAGCCGAGGACCAGCACCGGCCGCTGCGCCGCGCCGATCAGCTCCGCGACCCGCCCGGCCGCGCCACCCTCCCCGGCCGCCCCGCCCTCCCCGACGCCCTCAGCGCCTCCAACCCCATTAGAACTACTGGCCTCACCAACCCCACGGGCCATACCAGCCCCTGCCCCACCGGTCCCACCAGCATCAGTGGCCCCACCCGTCTCGTCCGCCCCGAACAGGGCCTCGAGTGAGATGTCGAGGAACACTGGGCCCCGGTGCCTGCTGCCTGCCAGCCGGAAGGCCTCGGTCACCGCGGCGGAGATCCGCTTGGTGTCGTGCTCGGTCCAGGCCCGCTTGGTCACCGGAGCTACCAGTTGCGGGTGGTCGATCTCCTGGAGGCTGCCCGAGCCCCAGCGGTAGTCCGGGGCCCGCCCGGCCAGCACCACCACGGGGGAGCCGTTGAAGTGCGCGGTCGTGATCGCGCTCACCCCGTTGGTCACGCCGGGGCCGGCGGTCAGCACGGCCAGGCCCGGGGTCCGGGTCAGCCGGGCCGTCGCCTCGGCGGCGAACACCGCGGTCTGCTCGTGCCTGACGTCAAGCAGCCGCATCGGCGGATCCGCCTTGACCGCGCCGTCGTACAGCGGGAACACGTGCCCGCCGGACAGGGTGAACATCGTGGTCACGCCGTGGGCACGGGCGGCGGCCACCGCGAGCATGCCGCCGTGCGCGGGCACCTGGGACTCATCGTTCATGCCGCGACGCTACCAGCGGGTCACTTAGGTTCGGTAGACGCGGGTGCGGCCCGCGCCGCGGCCCACGGAACATCAAGGATGTATCAAGGCATCGCCGCGTTCGCTCTTGCTAGGTATGAGGATCTGGCCTGCCCGTCTGACCCGGACCGCGCTCGTAGCCGCGGTCGCCGTACCCTTCGTGCTCGTCTCAGCCCAGGCCGCATCGGCCGCCACCTGGAACTTCCAGAGCACCGCCGCGCTCACCGGCGTTTCCGCCTGGGGGCTGAACGGAGTCTCCTGCCTGCCCGACGGCACCTGCGTCGCCGCAGGCAGTGTCACCGACTCCTCCGGTTTCAACCACGTCATGGCCGAAGAGCGCGTGGGCTCCACCTGGTCGCAGCTCTCCGCCGCCGAACTGGAGGGCACGACCCAGAGCGTGTTCAACGCCGTCGCCTGCTCGTCCGACAGCGACTGCACGATGGTGGGCGACTACGACAACGGCACTGACCAGCTCCCGCTCGCCGAGCACTTCGATGGGACGGACTACCTGGCGATCGACGTCTTCCCCACCCCCGCGGGGGCGCAGACCGCCACGCTGACCGGCATCTCCTGCGCCAGCGCGGGCAACTGCATGGCGGTCGGCTACTACTCCGACACGACCGACGGCAGCGGCGACACCGCGTTCGCCGCGGTGCTGAGCGATTCCACCTGGTCGTTGCTGAACGTGCCGGCCCCGTCCGGCTCGGTGCAGAGCGGACTGGCTGGCGTCTCCTGTGTGAGCGCTGGCAGCTGTGAGGCCGTGGGTGACTACAGCACGGGTAACGGCGGGCTAGACCTGGCCGAGGTCTGGAACGGCTCGGCCTGGATGGTGCAGTCCACCCCGGCCACCGCCGACAGCGAACTGGGTGGCGTCTCGTGCACCGCGGCCAACGCGTGCACCGCGGTTGGCACGGCCGTCTCCCTGTTCTGGAACGGCAGGACCTGGACGGCGAAGAAGCTCCCCAAGCCGGGACGCGGCACCGTCCCCGACCTCGGCTCGGTGGACTGCACCTCCGGGCACACCTGCACGGCCGTCGGGACGTACTTCCTCGAGGGCGTGGCCCAGCCCATCGCGGCGTTCTGGAACGGGCAGGCCTGGAAGATCGAGCCGATCGAGATCGAGACTTCCTCCGACACTGCCAATCTGTCCAGCGTGTCCTGCCAGCCACTGGACAACTGCACCGCGGTCGGCACCTACCAGGACCCGGTGGACGGCTACCGCTCGTTCGCGGAAACGATCGACGTGCAGTGGCAGGTCCAGCCCACCCCCGTGCCCACGGGTGCGGTCGTGAGCCGCATCATCGGCGTGTCCTGCCCGTCCGGGTCCCTGTGCATGGCGGTGGCGGACTACATTGCCAGCAAGCCGGGCCTGCACGACTTCACCGAGATCTGGAACGGCGCGAGCTGGACCGACGGCACCATACCCAACCCCACGGTCACCGATCTGAACGCGGTGTCCTGCGCGTCGGCCACGGCCTGCACGGCCGTCGGCACCGACACGACGGGCGACGGTGCACTGCCGCTGGCCGCCCGGTGGAATGGCACCGCCTGGACCGAAAGTGACCTGCCGTTGCCCGCGGGGAAGACCGACGGGCTGCTGAGCTCCGTGTCGTGTCCCACCGCCACCAGTTGCGTCGCGGTCGGCACCGCCAGCAACGCGGCCAACCAGGCCGAAGCGTTCGCGGAAGTCTGGAACGGCTCGGCCTGGACCGCCCACGTCATCACGGCCACGACCGGCAGCACGGTCTCGGGTGTGTCCTGCGTCAGCGCCACCTCCTGCGTCGCGGTGGGCCGGGCCTCGTCGTCCAGCCTGGCCGTCAAGTGGAACGGCACGACCTGGACGACCGTGAAGACGGCCGACCCGGCCGGCAGCACCGACGCGACGCTGAACGGGGTGTCCTGCACGTCGGCGGCCCACTGCGTGGCCGTGGGCAGCTACCACAAGTCGGGGAACCGCCAGGTGACGCTGTCGGAGTTCTGGAACGGCACGAAGTGGGCGCTGCACGCCACGCCGGGGCTGCCGAATCCGAAGGCCAGCGAGCTGGTCGCCGTCTCCTGCACCGTGCCCTTCTCGTGCACCGCGGTGGGCGACGCGACCAGCACCGGCCAGAGCGCCGCCCCGCTCGCCGAGCACTGGGACGGCGCCAAGTGGACGGTCCAAGCCACGCCGCTCCCGGCCGGTTCGTCCAGCGGGGGCCTGACCGGGGCGTCCTGCCTGGCCGTGCTCAACTGCACCGCGGTCGGCTACTCCGCCGCCACCCACGCCGCCGCCCTGGTGGAGCAGCTCTCCTAACCCTCGATCACGGCCGGGCCGCTGGCTCGGCCTCCACCTGGCCGGTCCCGGATTCCCCGGGGTCGGCCAGGTAGTGGCTTGGCTGCGTCTCGTCCGTGCCGTCCGGCAGCCGCAGCGCCTTGAACACCCGCGTGAACACCACGGCCACCGCCAGGTTGAGCACCAGCGCGGCGACCGCGATGTACATGGTCTGCCCAAACAGCGGGGCCGTGGACGCGCCGAAGTGCGCCTGCCCGCCGCCGGGCGTGCGGTAAGCCTGGACGGTCCCGTACACCATCGCCGCCGCCCAGCCGAGCACTAGCGCCCAGCGGTGGAACCACCTCGTGTACAGCCCGGCCACGATGGACGGGAAGGTCTGCAGAATCCAGATGCCGCCCAGCAACTGCAGGTTGATCGAGAAGGTCTTGCTCAGCTCCAGCGCGAACAGCAGCGCACCCACCTTCACGATCAGCGAGACGAACTGCGCCACCCTCGTCTCGTGCCGCGGGCTGGCGTCGGGCTTGAAGAACTCCTTGTAGATGTTCCTGGTGAACAGGTTCGCCGCGGCGATCGACATGATCGCGGCCGGCACCAGCGCGCCGATCACGATGGCGGAGAAGCCGATCCCGGCGAACCAGCTCGGGAAGATGTTCGCGAACAGCAGCGGCACCGAGAGCTGTGCGTTGCCGGCGTGCGCCTTCACCCCGGCCCGCACCGCGGGTGACGCCAGCGCCATGTACCCCAGCAGCGCGACCAGGCCGAGCACCAGCGAATAGGCCGGCAGGAGGGCCATGTTCCGCCTGATCACGTCCCGCCGTTTGGTGGCCAGCACCCCGGTGATCGCGTGCGGGTACATGAACAGCGCCAGCGCCGACCCCAGCGCCAGCGTCGCGTAGGCCCACTCCCCGGCCGGCGCGGTGATCAGCCCGCCGAACGGCTTGCCGGTCTTCGGGTTCACCTGCTTCAGGTGCGCGCCGGACACGCTGAAGATGTGGCTCCAGCCGCCGAGCCGCATCGGGATGTAGATGATCGCGACGATCACCATCACGTACACCAGCAGGTCCTTGATGAACGCGGTCAGCGCCGGCGCGCGCAGCCCGGACACGTAGGTGTACGCGGCGAGCACGATGAACGCGATCAGCAGCGGCAGGTCCTTCAGGAACTCGTTCGACGTGCTGCCCACGCCCATCACCGTCAGCACGGCCTGGATGCCGACAAGCTGCAGCGCGATGTAGGGCATGGTGGCCAGGATCCCGGTGACCGCGATGGCCAGCGCCAGCCCGCGCGACCCGTACCGCCCCCGCACGAAGTCGGCCGGGGTGACGTAGTTGTGCACCCGCGACACCGACCACAGCCGCGGCGCGAACACGAACACGATCGGGAACACGATCACGGTGTACGGCACGGCGTAGAACCCGGCCGCCCCGGCGCCGTAGATCAGCGACGGCACCGCGATGAACGTGTACGCCGTGTACAGGTCGCCGCCGAACAGGAACCAGCTCACGAACGTGCCGAACCCGCGCCCGCCGAGCCCCCACTCGTTCAGGTGCATCATGTCCTCGGCCCGCCGCCACCGCGCCGCGGCGAAGCCGGTCAGCGTGACGACCAGAAACAAGACGATGAGGATCGTGAACGATACGGCGTTGACGTGGCTCATGACGTGCGCTCGCCATCCTGGCCGCCGCGGCCCGCCGGCCCTGGCCGGGCCCGATCGGGCGGGGCCGGTCTGGCGGGCCGGATCAGCAGGTAAGCGACCCAGGAGAGCACCGCCACGATCGGCACCCACATGAGCTGGTACCAGTAGAAGAACGGCAGGGCGCCCAGCTTGGGCGTGGTGCGCGCGTAGAACGGCACCCACAAGGTGCCCACCAGCGCGGCCAGCAGCAGGACGGTGATGATGGCCCACGTGATTGGGCCGTGCGGCTTCGGGTTCGAGGTTGGCTGGCTCATCGGCACACCTCTCCGAGGCTGGCCACCGCGTTGCCGGTGGCGCTAATCACGGCACGTGGCTACTTCGTCACGCTAATGAGGTACATAGTCCGCCAAAATTGCAAGATCGACAAGACCTACCGTTACTAAACCAATTCGCTACGTAATCGGGCGACTACCCACGCAATCGATTGCATCCGAGTCGGGAGTGGGCGATGGAGTGTCACGGGGGTGCGTGGTTCACAGAGCGGCGGGGTGGTCAAGGGTGGCGGGTGGTCAAGGGTGGCGAGTGGTTGAAGGGGTAGCTAGTAGTTCAGGAGGGTCAGAGGGTGGCGGAGAGGGCTTTGACCGGCATGCGGAGCCGGGCCAGCATGTCCAGGTCGTCCTGGGCGGCCCGGCCCAGGGTGGTCAGGTAGTTGCCAACGATGATGGCGTTGATCCCGCCCAGCATGCCCGCTTCGGTGCCCAGGTCGCCCAGGGTCAGCTCGCGGCCGCCCGCGTACCGCAGCACAGTCCCCGGCAGCGCGAGCCGGAACGCGGCGATCGCGCGCAGTGCGTCGGGCCCGGACACGAAGTCCCGGCCGGCCAGCGGCGTGCCAGGCCGCGGGTTCAGGAAGTTCAGCGGCACCTCGTGCGGCCCGAGCGCGGCGAGCTGCACCGCCAGCTCCGCCCGCTGCTCCAGGCTCTCACCCATCCCGATGATCCCGCCGCAGCACAGCTCCATACCCACCGACCGGACCAGCGCGCAGGTGGCGTGCCGCTCGGCCCAGCTGTGCGTGGTCACCACCTGGCCGAAGAACGACTCGGCCGTCTCCAGGTTGTGGTTGTAGCGGTGCACACCCAGGCCCGCGAGCGCGTCGGCCTGGGCCGGCGTCAAGATGCCGAGCGAGCAGGCGATGTTGATATCCACCGCGGACGTGATCGCGTCGATGGCCCGCGCCACCTGGTCCATCAGCCGGTCGTCCGGGCCGCGCACCGCCGCCACGATGCAGAACTCGGTCGCGCCGGTAGCGGCCGTGGCCCTGGCCGCCTCGACCAGTTCGGGCACGTTCAGCCAGACCGACCTGACCGGCGACTCGAATCGGCCCGACTGCGAGCAGAAGTGGCAGTCCTCCGGGCACCCGCCGGTCTTGACCGAGACGATCCCCTCGACCTCCACCTCCGGGCCGCACCAGCGCATCCGCACCTCGTGCGCGAGCGCGAGCAGCTCGCCCAGCCGTTCGTCGGGCAGCCGCAGGCAGGCCAGCACCTGGTCTGAGTCCAGGCCGCGGCCCTCGCCGAGCACCTGTTGCCTGGCGATGTCGATGAGGTCCTCGATGCCGGTCACGTCGGTACGAGTCAAGTCTGCTCCTGTCAAGTCTGTGCTTGTCGAGTCTGGGCCGGTCAAGTGTCGGCCTTTCCTGGGTCGGGGAGGTGCGCCTGCGCCGTACCGAATAGTGCCGGATCGAAGCGGCCGCCGAAAGCCGGGGCCAGGCCCGCGCCGGCCGCCGCGAGGAATCCGCCCGGACCGGCCCGCGGACAGCCGGCCGGGAGCGCGCCCGCGAGCGGCGCGCCGATGATGGTCTGCAGGTCGGCCACGTTGCTGCGTTCGGCCAGCCCAGGACGCTCCGGCCAGCAGCCGATGACGACGCCGGCCAGGGTCAGCCCGCGGGCGGCCATGGCCTCCAGGGTGAGCGCCGTCTGGTTCAGCGTGCCGAGACCAGGCTCGGTCACCACCAGCACCGGCGCCGCCAGCCAGGCGGCCAGGTCGGCCAGGGTGGTCCCGGCCGGGTCGTACCTGACCAGCAGCCCGCCCGCGCCCTCGACCAGGACCAGGTCCCTGGCCGGGGCGAGCTTGCCGACGTAGTCGGCCGCGTCCCGCAGATCCAGTGGCGGCCGCCCGGCGGCCCGGGCGGCCGCCTCCGGCGACAGCGGATCGGGGAACCTGGCCAGCTCGTGCAGGTCGGTGACGCCGGCCAGCCGCCCGACCTCGTCCAGGTCGCCGCCGGCCGCGCCACTGGCCAGCCCGGTCTGGCCCGGCTTGACCACCGCCACCTCGTCGCCGCGCGCGCGGGCCAGCGCGGCCAGGGCCGCGGTCACCACGGTCTTGCCGACCCCGGTTCCGGTGCCGGTGACGATCAGCACGCTCATGGTTGCCGGCGCAGCCTGGTCACGAACTTGTACCTGTCCCCCCGGTACCAGGACTGGGCGAACTCCACCGGGCGGCCGTCCACGTCGAAGGCGTGCCGGGACAGCAGCAGCAGCGGCAGGCCGACGTCCACACCGAGCAGCCGGGCGTCCTCAGGACCGGCCAGCACGGTCTCGATCGTCTCCTCGGCCTCGGCGAGCTGCACCCCGTAGCAGGCGGTCAGCGTCTCATACAGCGACGGATGGCGGTCGAGCTGCCTGCGCAGCCCGGGGAACCGCCGGGCCGGCAGGTGCGAGGTGTCGATCGACATCGGCTCGCCGTCGGCCAGCCGGAGGCGGTGGATGCGCAGCGCCCGCCCGGCCGTCCTGATGCCGAGCCGGCTGGCGAGCTGGTCGTCGGCGGTGACGTACCCGATGTCCAGGATCGTGGTCTTGGGGTGCAGGCCGTGCGCCCGCATGCCCTCGGTGTAGCTGGCCAGCTCCAGCACCTGGGCCACCTTGGGCTTGGCCACGAACGTGCCCCGGCCCTGGATACGCAGCAGGCGCCCCTCGATCACCAGCTCGGACAGGGCCTGCCTGATCGTGGTCCGCGACGTGCCGTACTGCCGGGCCAGCTCCCGCTCGGGCGGCACCGGGGCCCCGGGGTCCATGACCGAGGTGACGGCCAGCAGCCGCTGCTTGACCGCGTAGTACTTGGGCAGCGGGCGGCCGGGCTCGTCGGGCAGGAAGTCGCTGGCCCGCTGCACTGCCGAGGCGGTCACGACGGCCTCCTTCCGGCTGGCGCGGGCACGCCGGCTTCACGCGCCACCGCGGCCAGCGCGTCCGCCACCGCCGCGAAGTCACGTTCAGTCAGCGTGGCACGGGCCGCGAGCCGCAGGCAAGAGCGCCCGGCCGGAACCGACGGCGGCCGGAAGCATCCGGCCCGCACACCGTGCCCGGCGCAGGTGCGCTGAGCCGCCGTGGCGGCCTCCGCGTCGCCCAGCAGCACGCTGACTACTCCGGCCCGTGGCCGGGACACGGCCAGCCCGTGACCGGCCGCCAGGCCGGCGATCCGCGCCGCGTGCGCCTGGGTGCGCTGGCCGAGGCCGGGCTCGGCCAGCACCACGCCCAGGGCGGCCAGCGCCGCGCCCGCGCAGGGCGGTGCCAGCCCGGTGTCGAAGATGAACGACCTTCCGGTGTCGATCAGCGTCTGGATCACCACGCCGTGGCCGAGCACCGCGCCGCCCTGCGTGGCCAGCGACTTCGACAGCGTCACCGTCCTGATCACGTCCGGCTCGCCGGCCAGGCCCGCCGCGGGCGCGGCGCCCCGGCCGCCCTGGCCGAGCACGCCCAGCGCGTGCGCCTCGTCGATCACAAGGAGGGCGCCGTGCTTCCTCACCACCCGGTGCAGTTCGGCCAGCGGGGCCAGGTCGCCGTCCACCGAGAACACCGACTCGGTGACCACCAGGGCGCCGGGCTCGGTGCGGCTGGCCAGCGCGGCCCCCACCGCGGCCACGTCCAGGTGCGGGGTGACCTCGACCCGGGCGCGGGCCAGCCGGCACGCGTCGATCAGCGAGGCGTGGTTGGCCGCGTCCGACACCACGAGCGCGCCGCTCCCGTTCCCCGGCATAGGCCCTGGGCGGCCGGGCCCGGCCAGCGCGGCGGCCGGGGCCGTCACCGCGGCCAGGTTGGCCAGGTAGCCCGAGGAGAACACCAGCGCGGCCTCGGCGCCGCAGAACGCGGCCAGCGCCTCCTCCAGCCTGGCGTGCAGTTCGGTGCTGCCGGTGACCAGGCGGGAGCCGGTGGCGCCCGCGCCCCACCGCCGGGCGGCGTCCGCCGCGGCCTCGGCGATAAGCGGGTTGGCCGCAAGCCCGAGGTAGTCGTTGGAGGCCAGGTCGACCACGCCGTCCGGGCCCGCGGCCCGTGGCCGCAGCACCCGGCGCAGGCCTGCCGCCTCTCTGGCCGAGGCGGCGGCCCGCAGCCAGAGCAGCGGATCCCGCGTGTCGCCCATGTGCGGATCCTGTCAGGCCGGGCCCGTGCGGGTGGCAGGGGGGCGCGAAGCGGGCGCGTAGCGGCCGAAGGGACGAGGACGGCAGGCCGCGAGCCTGGGTGGTGGGAGGGGCGCGGACCACCCGGTGCGATGATGACGTCGTGCCCACCCTGTCCGATCTGGCCGGCCGGGACACGCTGCTGACCGCGGCCGACGTGGAATGGCTGCACGCCCTGGTGTCGGACTGGCAGCTCATCGCCGACCTCTCGTTCGCCGACCTGATCCTTTGGGCGCCGACCGGGGGCGGCCTCGGCTGGCTGGCCATGGCGCAGATGCGGCCCACCACCGGGCCGACCGCCGTGCACGACGACGTGGTCGGGCACAAGATCCGCACCGGGCAGCGGCCGCTGCTCGAGGCGGCCATGGCCGAGCAGCGGGTCTGCCGCGAGGGCGACCCGGACTGGACCTCTGGCGTGCCGGTGCGGGCCGAGACCATCCCGGTCACCCGGGCCGGCCGGGTGATCGCGGTGATCGAGCGGAACACCAACCTGAACGCCGCCCGCACCCCCAGCCGTCTCGAACTGACCTACCTGCGCGGCGCCGACGACCTGGCCCAGATGGTGGCCGAGGGCACGTTCCCGTTCCCCGGCGAGGAGCCCATCCTGGTCAGGTCGCCCCGGGTCGGCGACGGGCTGCTTCGCCTCGGCCGGGCCGGCCGGGTGGTGTACGCCAGCCCCAACGCGCTGTCCGCCTACCGCAGGCTCGGCCTCACCGCCGACCTGGTGGGAGCCGAGCTCGGGCCGGTCACGGCCAAGCTGTGCGCGCCGGACGAGCCGATCGACGACCTGCTCATGGTCGTGGCCAGCGGCCGCCGCCCCCGGGAGACCGAGGTGGAGGCGAACGGCTCGGTGGTGCAGCTCCGGGCCATACCGCTGGTGGTGGCGGGCCGGCGCACCGGCGCGCTCATCCTGGTGCGGGACGTGACCGAGTTGCGCCACCGGGAGCGCGAGCTGCTGTCCAAGGACGCGACGATCAGGGAGATTCACCACCGGGTCAAGAACAACCTGCAGACCGTGGCCGCGCTGCTCCGGCTGCAGGCCCGCCGGATGTCCGAACCGGAGGCCAGGGCGGCGCTGGGCGAGGCGGTCCGCCGGGTCGGCTCGATCGCGGTGGTGCACGAGACGCTGTCGCTCACCCCGGACGAGGTGGTGGACTTCGACGGCATCGCCGAGCGTGTGATCACGATGGCGGTGGAGGTGTCCGCGCCCGAGCCCGGCATCACCCCGCGGATCATCGGCACGTTCGGCCGGCTGTCGTCGGCGGTGGCCACACCACTGGCGATGGTGCTGACCGAACTGCTGCAGAACGCCCTGCAGCACGGCCTGGGCCAGGACATGCCCGCACCGGCGGGCGGGCCTAAGGGGAGCCTGGAGGTGACGGCGATGCGGCGGCCGGGCCAGCTCACCGTCACGGTGGCTGACAGCGGGGCCGGACTGCCCGCTGGATTCGACCTGAACACGGCCACGAGTCTGGGTCTGCAGATCGTGCGCACGCTGGTGGTCTCGGAACTGGGGGGGAACCTGGAAATCGGTAACCGCGCCGACGGCGGCACCCTGGTCATGGTTGATTTGCCGGTCGAGACGCCCGCACCGTTCCCGGCTGCTCCCGACGGTGCGGGCTCAGGCTAACTGCCTGGATCAGACGTGAGCCCGGATCCTGGTGGTGCGCCGCTTGAGCGCACGCCGTTCGTCTTCGCCCAGGCCACCCCAGACGCCGGCGTCCTGACCGCTTTCGATGGCCCACTGCAGGCAGAGTTCCATCACGGGACAACGTTGGCAGACCTGTTTGGCCTCGTCTATCTGTAGAAGGGCGGGACCGGTGTTACCGATGGGGAAGAAGAGCTCAGGATCCACGTCACGGCAGGCGGCGTGGTGGCGCCAGTCCATGCGGTCCACTCCTTTGCGAATGACGGGCCGGGGCCCGCCGTCCCTGGTTGCGTCTTTGTGAAGTTTTTCACGAGCTGAGCTATATGTCGGGGTCCGTGAGGTTCCCGGCTTTGACGCACTTAGATCACGAAGCTAGTGCCCCGACCGCGACAGCAGTGGATCTGGGGACTTGTGGCTACCCCGGACCCGTCCTGCCGAGGAGGTGCGGCACATGCACCCTCTCGCGATGCATCGCTTCTACTCTTTCAAGCTCGCGTAGCAGGCGCAAGAGATTTGGTCAAGGTTCGGTACCGTTTTCCATGTCAGATACGTCACAGCCCTGGGGCCTGCTCAGGCGAACACGCGCAGCGCATGTGGTATCGAGCGGAATGCGACGCACTCATGCTCGCCCATGTACTCTCCGTCCACCTGCCACGCTATCGGCCGGACGGAACGAAGGGTGAACTCGCGTTCGTCATGCAGCGACACTACGTTGGCACCGTTCATGGCCCTATTCGTGGAAGACAGCATCTGGCGGATGACCCGAAGCGTGGAAACCGTCCGCAGCCGGCGTAGCGCGAAGACGTCGAGCCCGCTGTCGAAATTAGCCAGCGGGTTGGGGTTGACCGGACGTCGGCCCAGGTAGGTCCAGGGGGCCGAATTGGAGACCACGGCCAGGAACAGGTTCTCAACCGGCGGCTGGCCATTTCGCTCCAGGGTTAGTGCGGGATGCCGCCGGTCGGTGACCGCGTAGTACTGCCGGAGCGCCGTCCACATGTAGAGCGCGTCGCTGGCTTTGCGGCCGCCGGCCCGCAGTCCTTCCATCGCGCGCACCACCTCGGCGTCGATACCGAGCCCGGCGCAGAATATGAAGTACCTGTCGCCGGCCTGCCCGATGCCGACGCTGCGGCTCTTCCGCTCGGCGATAGCCGCGAGAATGCGCCCGGTGGCGTCGATCGGATCGGCGGGCAGCCCGAGCGAGCGGATGAAGACATTCGCATTCCCGCCGGGAATGGGGGCTAGCGCCGGCAGTTCTTCGGGGCGCCGCGCGCCGTCGGTCTGCAGCAGGCCGTTGACGGCCTCGTTCACTGTGCCGTCGCCGCCCAGGGTCAGCACGAGATCGAGGCGCCGGTCTGCCGCGCCCGCCGCCAGAGCAGCCGCGTCGCCCCGGTAACGTGTCTGCACGACCTCCAGGTCGATCTCGGACGCCAGCGCGCTCACGATGACATCGCGGCGAAGCTGGGTCGTGGAGGTGGCCTGTGGGTTAACGATCAGCAGCGCGTGCACGGGCCCAGATTAGCTACCGCACGGTAGCCAGGGCGGAGGAGGGCAGGACATGCGGGAACGTCCTTTCGCCCTAGTTGGGGCGGCCGGCGCCCAGGCGGTGGAGGCGGCCGGGGTCTGCGTCGCGTCCGTGCTGGCAGCCATCGATACCGCGACGGGCAAGTCGTACCAGGTCGGCAGCGGCCTGGCCCTGACCGTCATCGGGTTCGTCACCGTGGTGGCGCTGGCCTATGTGGCCGTGGGGCTCGCCAACGGACGCTCGTGGAGCTGGACGCCGGCCATGCTCATCCAGCTCTTCACCCTGATCATCGGGATCTACCTGCTGCAAGGCCACCGCTGGGACTGGGGCACCCCCGCCGTGATAGTGCCCGTGGCCGCGGCCGTGTTGCTGCTGCTGCCGCGCAGCCTGGCTACGTTCGGTCGGAGACCGACCAGCTAGCACCGTGTCGGAGACCGACCAGCTAGCGCCGCGTCGGAGACCTGCCGAGTAGCGCCGGCGGGCCCGTGAGCCCGGCCGGGCTAGTCGTCCTCGGTCAGGCCGTCGCGGAGCTGGGCCAGCGTCCTGGCCAGCAGCCTGGACACGTGCATCTGCGAGATGCCGAGCTCGGCGGCGATCTGCGACTGCGTCATGTTCCCGAAAAACCGCAGCAGCAGGATCCGCTTCTCCCTGGGCGGCAGCCGCTCGAGGAGAGGCTTGAGCGACTCCCGGTACTCCACGCCCTCCAGCGCCTCGTCCAGCATGCCCAGCGACTCGGCCACCGCCGGCGCGTCGTCGTCGCCGGAGTCGGGGGCGTCCAGCGACACCGTGGAGTACGCGTTCGCCGACTCCAGGCCCTCCAGCACGTCCTCGTCGCTCATCTGCAGGTGCTGGGCGAGTTCGGCCACGGTCGGGGCGCGGCCCTCCCGCTGGGCCAGGTCGCCGATGGCCTTGGTCAGCGCGAGCTTGAGCTCCTGCAGCCGCCGCGGCACCCGGACCGCCCAGCCCTTGTCCCGGAAGTGCCGCTTGATCTCGCCCACGATCGTGGGGGTCGCGTAGGTGGAGAACTCCACCCCGCGCGACAGGTCGAACCGGTCGATGGACTTGATCAGGCCGATCGTGGCCACCTGGGTCAGGTCGTCCAGCCACTCACCCCGGTTGCGGAACCGCCGGGCCAGGTACTCGACCAGCGGCAGGTGCAGTTCGACGAGCTCACCGCGCAGCCGCAGCCGTTCCGCGTCGCCCTCGGGCAGCTTCGTGATCCGCTCGAACAGATCCCGCGCCCGTGACCTGTCCTCCTCGGCGTGCGAAGACCTGACGGCCGTGAGCGCCGGGGCCTCGCCCACGTCCACCCCGGGGGCCTCGTCAGGCACTGGAACCCGCGCCTCCTCGGTCACCCTGCCCCCGAGTGGCCACGGGTCTTGCGCAGCACGATGGTGACCTGGTCATCGGGGCCGACGTGGGAGTCCACGCATCCCGCCAGCGCGGTCAGCACGGTCCAGGCGAAGGTGTCCTTGGCCGGCAACTGCCCCAGCGGCGTCCGCGCCGACACCGAGATCGTCATCGTGTCGCGGCTCAGCTCGAAGTCGCACTCCAGCGTGGTCCCGGCCTCGGCCTCGGCCAGCAGCATGGCGCACGCCTCGTCCACCGCTATGCGCAGGTCCTCTATCTCGTCCAGGGTGAAGTCCAGCCGGGCGGCCAGCCCGGCGGTAGCGGTGCGCAGCACCGACAGGTAAGCACCCTCGGCGGGCATCCGGATCGTCACGTGGTCACGTGCCGTGGGCGGCGGCAGCGTGCTGGTCCCAGGTGCGGACGCCCGTGGTGTGGTCTCTTCGGTCACATCACTCCTCGGCCTGACCATGTTCAGTGCTTCTCATGCACAGTGCTTCTCACGCATGGGGCCCCGCGCACGGGGTTCCTGCTTGCAATTTACCGCCCGCCGGTGGCCAGTTGGACACAGACTCGCGGCAGGAATCCGGCCCTTGGTTACTTCTGGCAGCCTAAAAATCCGGATCGCCGCATCCCTGGTGAGACGCGGCGATCCGGATGGTTATGTGACGTATGTGAGATTTGGCCGGGCGGTCAGCCCTGCTTGGTCTCCCAGAAAATCTTGGCGATCTCGTCGATCTTGGCCAGCAGCTCTCCGGCCTTGGCGACGTCGTTGCTGCCCTTGGTGCCCGCCGCGCCCGCCAGCTTGGTGGCCTGGTTGAACAGCTCGTGGAGCTGGGGGTACTTCTCGAAGTGCGGCGGCTTGAAGTAGTCGGTCCACAGCACCCACAGGTGATGCTTGACCAGCTCGGAGCGCTGCTCCTTGATGATCACGGCCCGGGTGCGGAACTCGGGGTCCTCGTTGGACTGGTACTTCTCGGCGATGGCCTTGACGGACTCCGCCTCGATCCTGGCCTGCGCCGGATCGTACACGCCACACGGCAGGTCGCAGTGGGCGTAAACCGTGGTCTTCGGTTCGAGGAGACGTACGAGCCTCATCGCTCCCCTTCTTTCGTGTCGGATCATCGGATGCAAGACCCCGACCCTACCCCGCCGGCCCATCCGCACACGTGGCAGGTCAGCTGTCCCCGCGGACCGGTCAGCGGCCCGCGGGGACAGGCGGTCCCTAAATCGCGGCCGGCGGCGCGGCGAGCTCGACGTCCACCTCGTCCGCGTCTCCCTCCACGTACCCCTGCAGCTTGGCGGACGGCAGCCCGGTGCGATCGGCGACGAAGTACATGATCAGGCCGAAGATCGCCACCCAGATGGTGTCCCACGGGAACTTCAGCCAGCTCAGTGGGTGGTACCAGCCCTCCAGCTCAATCGGGGTGGAGCCCTGCCAGCCGCTGAACGCACCGAACAGCGTGAGGATGTTCAGCCCGGCCAGCCAGATCCACATCCAGGCCGAATACTTGGCGTCGAGCTGCGGCCGCTTCCCGGCCGGCCGGGAGAAGTAGTAGATGCCCATCAGCACCATCCCGACGATGATGCCGAAGTCCACTCGCCACATAACCCCCCATCCGGCCCAGTAGACGATCAGCGTCCCGAACACGAACCCGAGCGGGCCGACGACACCGGCCGCGGGCACTTTGAACGCGCGCGTCCGGTTCGGGTCGGCGCGGCGCAGGTGGTTGAGCGCCGCCGGGCCGACACAGTAGGAGATCACCGCGACACTGGTGATGGCGCCGACCAGCGAGGTGAAGCTCGGGAACGGCGCCATCAGCGCGACGCCGACGGCCCAGCCGACCAGGATCGACAGCCACGGCACGCCCGACGCGTTGAGCCAGCGGAAGGGCGGTGGCAGGTATCCCTCCTTGGCCATGCTGTACAGCAGCCGGGACTGCGTGCCGGTGTAGGTGAACGCGGTGCCGGACGGCGATACACCCGCGTCGATGTACAGCAGGTACGTCAGCCAGGTCAGGCCGGCCGCCGAGGCCATGATCACGTAGGGGCCGTGAATGTTGTGCGCGAACACGGAGGTCAGCGAGGCCCAGCCGCCGTGCAGGTACTTGACCGGCAGCGCGCCGATGAAGACCACCTGCAGCAGGGTGTACACCACGATGCCGATGCCGGTGGACCACAGCACGGCCCTGATCAGGTCGCGTCTGGGGTTCCTGGCCTCGCCGGCCATCTGGACCGCCGAGTCGAAGCCGATCTCGGCAAATACGACGGCGAGCGGCATGGCCAGGAAGATGCCTTTGATCCCGCCGCCGGTGACACCGGCCGGGAACTTCGGCAGGAACCCGCCGTGGGAGGTGAAGTTGCTCCCCTTGAGTGAGAACGCCAGCGCGATGATCGTCACCACTGGAATCGCGATCTTCCACCACACGATGGTCGTGTTGGTGTGCGCGAACAGCCGCACGCCGTAGGTGTTGACGATCGCGAACAGCAGCGCCAAGCCGGCCGCGACCAGAAATCCCTTGGGGAACGTCACCCCGTTGTCGTTGAACATCCAGCCCAGGCCGTGCAGGCCGGACAGGTACTCGATCGCGGCCAGCACCTCGATCGGGATCAGCGACATCGAGAAGAGCCAGCTCACCCAGCCCATCAGATACCCGCCGAGGCCACCGTAGGAGTAGTGCGCGATCCGGTACATCCCGCCGGCCACTGGATACGCGGGCGCGAGTTCCGCGTAACTCAGCACGATGACCAGCAGCATGACCCCGGCGATCGGCCAGGACAGGATCGATGCCGGGCCGGCCACGCTCGCCGCGTTCCGTGCGCCAAACAGCCAGCCGGAGCCGATGACGCTGCCAACGGCGAAGAACGTCAGCCCGATGACGCCGACACCACGGCGGAGGCTCCGGTCCGCAGTAGGGGGAGTAGAGGTCCCAGCGGCCATGCCACAGCTCTCTTCCACTCGGGTCCGCGGGCTCCTTTGCCCGTGGAACATTTAAACTTGCGGGTTGCTTTACCCGTGGAACTTTTATACTCCGCCGGCGCGTCGATTACTGATCATTAGATGCAAGACTCGCCGTACCCCGTCGGTCTGTCCCCACACGTGACAAGTCGGTCACCACCTCTGGGAGGCTCGCATGCGCTGGCCACTGCTGCGTGTCGCCGTGGCCGAGCGGTCCATGGAACCCACCCTGCATCCCGGCGACTGGCTGCTGGTGCGGCGCACCCGCCGGGTCCGCCCCGGTCAGCTGGTCGTCGCCCGCCATCCCACCCGCCCCACGTTGCTGCTGGTCAAGCGGGTCCTGCGGCGTGACCCAGGCGGCTGGTGGCTTCAGTCGGACAACCTGAACGGCTTCGCCGCGGACAGCCGCGCCTTCGGCCTGGTGCCGCCCGGGCTGATCGAGGGAGTGGTGCTGCTGAGGTACCGCCGGGGCGGCCGGCCGGGCCGGGCCGGGCCCGCCCCGGACTCCGCCCGGCCCCGTCCACGCTGATCGACCGGGCCGGGTGGAGTCCGCTGGTGCGAACCGGGTTTGGTGAGGTTCAGATGGCGGGAGCCCCGGGCGGGTCCAGTTGTGTCGTGGACTGCTCATTCACGATCTTGAGCATCTCTTCTCTGGAGAGTCGGCTGTAGTAGGCCCAGTAGTAGATGACCAGGCTGAACGCCGCGATGATCAGCAGGTCGATGCCCGCCGGGATCCGGTTGGTGTTGTTCGGGCCGAACTGGCCCTGCCAGGACACGATGCCCATGCCGATCAGGTACACCGGCAGCCAGAACGCGGACTTCCACTCCAGCGGTGGGCGCTGCTTGTCGTAAACCATCCAGATGCCGATCAGCACGTAGCCGATGATCAGCGCGATGCCGAGCTTCCAGATGGTCTCGAAGCCCGACCAGTAGATGACGAAGCCGGCCGCGATGAAGGCCACCGGTCCGAGCACGGGGGTCAGTGGCATCCGGTACGGGCGCTCGGCTTCGGGCACCTGCGACCTGAAGGCGGCCATGGACAGTGGCGCCCCGGCGTACATCAGGACGGTCGCCGAGGTGATCAGGCTGATCAGGGAGTGCCAGCTTGGGAACGGGAGCAGGAAAGCGAGGCCGACCACGAAGGCCACGATCAGCGAGAACCAGGGCACGCCGCGCTTGTCCGTCCAGGTGAAGATCGGCGGATAGTACCTGGTCCGGCCCAGGCCGTAGCCGACCCGCGAGGTCGAGGTCTGGTAGATCAGCCCGGTGCCGAACGGTGAGATGAACGCGTCGAGGCGCAGGATGATGGCAAGCCATCCGAGAGCGGCAAAGCCCGCGAGGGCGGCGAACGGCCCGCCGTTGAGGATCGAGATGTTAGTGGCGCAGGTGCCGGTGGCCGGGCAGGCTAGGCCTGCGAAACCATGGGTGAGCAGGCTGGGCGACAGGGCGCCGATGAACACGACCTGCAGCAGGATGTAGATGAGCGTGCCGATGAGGAATCCGCCGAGAATGGCCGCCGGCAGGTTCCGCTGCGGATTCTTGATCTCACCGGCGAGCTGGTCAGCCTGCTCGAAGCCGAGCAGGGCGAACGCGACCCCGGCCACGCTGATCGCGCTGAAGACACCGTGCCATCCGTAGGGCATGAAGCCGCCGACGCCGAAGTTGCTGCTGTGGAACTTGGTGAACAGCACAATGATGGCGAGGAGCGGTACCGCGACCTTCCACCAGGTGAGGCCGCTGTTGGTGTAGGCGAGCCACTTGACGGCGAGGAAGTTAAGCGCGGTGAAGATGGCCATCAGGATGATCGTCATCACGAACCCGAGCCCGGTGACGTTCCCGGAGGTGGAGCTGTAGAGCCCGTGCCAGTAGTACGAGCCGTACCTCATCACCGAGTAGCACTCGACCGGTGCGACCGCCGCGGCCTGCAGCCAGGAGAAGAACCCGAATGACACGCCCGCCACGCTGCCGAACGCGTAGTGCTGGAACCGCGCGGTACCCCCTGCTACCGGGTACATGCCGCCGAGTTCCGCGTAGACCAGGGCCAGCATGCTGAAGATGACGCCGGTGATGACCCACGAGATGATCCCCGCGGTCCCGGCGAGCTGTATCGCCCCCAGCGCGCCGAATAGCCAGCCGGATCCGATAATTGAGCCCTCGGATGCCCAGAGGGCGCCGATCAGCCCGACATCACGTTTCAGCCCGATGTCCGTCGGCTTCTGAGGAGTGGTTACCGACTGTGTTGCCATATCCGAACCTTCTTTCGGTCCGTGTCTGCGATGCGGGTCTGCGAGTTGGCAACATCGTAATGATCAACTGCGTGTCTGAATAGTAGTGATCTCGCATCTTTTTCGTAACGCGCCCCGGCTCAGCCTCGCCCAAACCGGAGTGGTCACGCTATCGGGACGCATACGGGCTCCCACGTCACACCTGCCCGTTATGTCGGCGCGAAGTCATGACATATATGTCAGTTAAGTCGGCCGCCCAGTGCCGGGCTGGCGGACGTCGGGCTGGACGCTGCCGGGGCTAGACGGCGGCGGTCGGCAGGGCGGGCGTGCCACCGGTGCGCCTGCGGGTGCGCAGCGCGGTGACATTCGTCCTGGACGCGCAGCGGTCCGAGCAATACCGCCTGGAATGGCCGGTGCCGCCGTCGACGAAAACGCGGCCGCAGGACAGACCCTCGCATATTCCGAGCCGGTCGGGACCGAGCCTGGTCAGCAGGGTGGCTAGACCCATCGCCGCTCCGGCCGCGTACCGGTCGGCGACCGTGCCGCCCTGGATGAGGTGCAGGTGCCAGGGTTCGCCGCCGTGGTCGGAGATCTGCGGGTGGACCGGGTGCTGGATGAGCAGGGCGTTCAGCCGGCCGACCGCCTCGGTGCCATTCCCCGCGCCGCAGGCCGCGAAAATCTCCCTGAACTCGGTGCGCAGCCGGTACAGCGCGTCAAGGTCGCTTCGGCTGGCCTGGGTATTGGGAAACTGCAGGTTCGCGAGCAGCGCGCGGAGCCCATCGAGGCTGGCAATATTGTCGCAATCTTCGTCGTCGCGGGTTTCTTCTTTACCGGCCACGGCGGCGTTTGCCAGGCGCACCGCAAGTTGGGCATACGCGCTGAGATCCACTAGTCCCTCGTGGTGATTGTCAAAATAAGGTCCTCAACAGTACACCGCCAGTTAGCTACCGGCAGGTATTCCTCAACTATGCTGCTGTATTTGCTGATAACAGCCGCCCGGCCGGGCGTGTCGCGATCACGCTATGGCCGGGCTGGCCCGCCGGACACTGAGCGCGTTGTGGCACAATAGCGACACGGGTGACCCCCGTTCAGATGTCCGCGGCGAGAGTCGGCGCCCACCGCTACCCGTGCTCGGCCGACCGGTCCGCGGAGTCCAGAGCCGAATGCCGCAATCCATCACGTTGGGGGTCACCGTGGCCGCAGCGCCCGTTCATACTGCTCATCCCGATGAAAGCTACGATCCCGTCTTCCTGCTGCACCGCGGCGGCAAGATCGGGATGCACTCGACGGTGCCCGTCGCCGACGCCGCCGATCTAGCCATGGCCTACACACCCGGCGTGGCCAGGGTGTGCGACGCCATCGCCGACCGGCCCGAACTAGCCCACCGCTACACCTGGACGGCGAACACCGTCGCGGTCGTCTCCGACGGCACCGCCGTGCTCGGTCTCGGCGACATCGGCCCCGCCGCGGCCATGCCGGTCATGGAGGGCAAGGCACTGCTGTTCAAGCGATTCGCCGGAGTGGACGCGGTGCCGTTGTGCCTCGGCTGCACCGGCGTGGACGAGCTCGTGGCCACGGTGGCGGCGCTGGCACCCAGCTTCGGTGGCATCAACCTGGAGGACATCTCGGCGCCCCGCTGCTTCGAGGTCGAGGACCGGCTGCGCGACCTGCTGGACATCCCGGTGTTCCACGACGACCAGCACGGCACCGCGATCGTGGCCCTGGCCGCGCTGCGCGGCGCGGCCCGGCTGGCCGGGCGGCCGCTCGACGATCTGCGGGCGGTGGTGGCGGGCGCTGGCGCCTCCGGCGTCGCGGTCACCAAGATTCTGCTGCGGGCCGGCATCGGCGACATCGCCCTGGCCGACAGCAAGGGCGTGATCTACCGCGGCCGGGACGGGCTGAACCCGGTGAAGGCCAAGCTGACCGAGCGGACCAACCGGGCCGGCTACACCGGGTCGACCGAGGACGCCCTGCGCGGCGCGGACGTGTTCATCGGGCTGTCCGGCGGCATCGTGGCCGAGCAGGCTATCGCCGCGATGGCACCGCGCTCGATCGTGTTCGCGCTGTCCAACCCCGAACCCGAGGTGCACCCGGACCTGGCCAGGGCGCACGCCCTGGTGGTGGCCACCGGGCGCAGCGACTTCCCGAATCAGATCAATAACGTGCTGGCCTTCCCCGGCGTGTTCCGCGGCGCACTCGACGTCAGGGCCTCGGCAATCACCGAGGACATGAAGCTGGCCGCCGCCGACGCCCTGGCCGCGCTGGTCGGCGACGACCTGGCCGCCGACTACATCATCCCGGCTGCCTTCGACCCGCGTGTCGCCCCGGCCGTGGCCGCCGCCGTCGCCACCCAGGCCCGCGCCGACGGCGTCGCCCGGGACTGAACGACATAGCCTGCGGCCGAATGACATAGCCCGCGGCCGAATGACGTCGGCCGCGGGCGAACGGCGTCGGCCGCGGGCGACCCGTCCGGTCCCGCTAGGGTGCAGAGCATGTTCGCTGTCACCGCTGCGCGCTTCGATGCCGAGAACCCACTGGCCGGCCTGGAACTTGGTGAGCGGCCCGAGCCTTCGCCTCCGGCGGCATGGACCACCGTCACGGTCAAGGCCACCGCGCTCAACCACCACGACGTGTGGACGCTGCGCGGGGTGGGGATCACCGAGGACCGGCTGCCGATGGTGCTCGGCTGCGATGCCGCCGGACTGGACGAGGACGGCCGCCCGGTCGTGGTGTACTCCGTGGTCGGCGACCCGATCGAGGCCGGCGGCGACGAGACGCTCGACCCGCGGCGCTCGCTGCTGTCCGAGCGCTACGACGGCACGTTCGCCGAGCGGGTCGCGGTGCCGCGGCGCAACCTGCTGCCCAAGCCGGACGCGCTCTCCTTCGAAGAGGCGGCCTGCCTGCCCACGGCCTACCTGACCGCCTACCGGATGCTGTTCCAGTCGGCCGGGCTCGAACCGGGCTCGACCGTACTGGTGCAGGGGGCCGGGGGTGGGGTGTCCACCGCCCTCATCCTGCTCGGCCGGGCCGCGGGCTACCGGATCTGGGCCACCAGCCGCAGCGAGGCCAAGCGGGACCGCGCGGTCAAGCTCGGCGCCGACCAGGCCTTCCCCGCCGGTGAACGGCTGCCCGAGCGGGTGGACGCGGTGATGGAGACGGTCGGCGAGGCCACCTGGAAGCATTCCCTGCGCGCGGTCAGGCCGGGTGGGCGGATCGTGGTCGCGGGCGCCACCAGCGGCCCAGCGCCGTCCGCCGACCTGGCCCGGGTGTTCTTTCTGCAGCTCTCCGTGGTCGGCGCCACAATGGGCTCGCGTGAGCAGCTCGGCAGGCTGCTGCGATTCTGCGAGCAGACCGGGGTACGGCCCCTGATCGACCGGGTGCTGCCACTGGCGCAGGCCAGCGAAGGCTTCGCGGCCATGGCCTCCGGCGACGTCTTCGGCAAGATCGTCTTCACCGTCTGACCGCGCAGCCCACCAACCACCCGTCCGCCCGGGCGCAGCGTCGGCGCGTTTCAGGCCTCGGGGCGGTCCTCGACTTCCCCTGGTGCGTCGGTGCCCTTCTTCTCCTCGGCGCTGGCATCGTCCGGCCGTAGCACCTCGGTCCTGATCCGGCTGAGCGCCTCGTCCAGAATCACCCGCAGGTCGCCCAGCGTGTCCTCGCCGATCGCGCTGGCGTGCGTAGCCAGCCGCCGCAACTCGGTGGCGAACTGCAGGGCCAGCCGTTCCAGATCCCGCAGTTTCGCCGCATCCGGCCAGCCGGGCACACGCCCAGGGCCCTGCCGGTTCTTGCTGCCGGGCCAGTCCTTGCTGCCGGGCCAGTCTCTGCTGCCCGGCCAGTCCCGCCAGTCCTTCAGCCCGGACCACTCCCGCCAGCCCGGCCAGTCCCGCAGCGCCGACCAGTCGCCCCAGTCCCGCCGGGACCGGCCCCGCCCGGCCCGGAAGCGCGCACCCGCCTCCTCACCGGCCCGCTCGCGTTCTTCGTGCGGACGGCCGCCACCGGCGGCCTGCTCCTCCCAGTCCGTCGCGTCCCGCCAGGTATCGCCGCGCCCGCCGCCGCGTGGCCGCCGTGCCTCGTCGTGCTCCCGGGAGCCGCGATCCCTGGGGCCGTGCTCGCGCTGATCGCGCCCGCGCTCCCCTTCGGCCCGCTCGCGTTCCCACGCGGCCCGATCCCGCTCCCACTGGTCCCGCTCGCGTGCCTGGTCCGCGTCCGAGCGTTCGTGCTTCGCGTCCTGCTCCGCGTCCGGCCGGCCCTGCGTCTGCCCACCTTCACGCCGGACGTCCTTGGCTGCTCGGGCGATCTCCTCGCGCAGGCTGCGGACTGTTTCCCTGACGTCCTCCTTGACCTCACGCGCGATGTCGCGGACGGACTCGGTGATCTCCTCTTCCAGTTCGGCCAGGTCGTCCACGCGCTCGCGGATCTCCTCCCGGCCCTTGTCGGTGAGCCGGTAGACCTTGCGGCCCTCCACCTCATCGTGGGTGACCAAGCCCTCCTCTTCCAGCCGGGCCAA
This sequence comes from Streptosporangiaceae bacterium, assembly GCA_036267135.1. Taxonomy (GTDB): domain Bacteria; phylum Actinomycetota; class Actinomycetes; order Streptosporangiales; family Streptosporangiaceae; genus PALSA-505. The sequence goes on from DATAWQ010000078.1 coordinate 56,718, forward strand.
CCGGGGGTAGATGGTGCCCGGCGACGGTGCATACACGCCCATGAAGCGGTCCTGCAGCAGCCGGATCACCTCGTAGCCGTGCTTGGGCGCGTCGTCGAGCAGCTTGAGCAGGTAGAGCCGGAGCCTGCCATGGCGGAACACCGGGCTCATCAGGCATCGCCTTCTACGGTCGTGCCGCCCTTGTGCGTGGCGGCTGTTTCTTCCTGGTCCGCGTTCGCGCCCGTCCCGGCCTGCTGGCCGGCGGGCTCCGGCCGCGGACTTCGCTGCAGGAGAGTGACGCTGCCGGACATGGTGCTGACCGACAGATGCCCCGCCCCATCGCCGATTGTGCCTGAGAGGGTTTTCGGCCCTGACCCGAGCCCACCGAATTCGCTGTGGAGCTGTCCGGACGCCGAGCGGATGTCGGCCTTGGCGCCGGTCTCGGCGGGCAGCCTGAACGCCACGTCACCGGACAGCGTGCCCACCCGCACCTGGCCGGACACTCCGAATTCCACGTCCGCGGTGACCCCGCCGCTGACCGTCTTGGCCTGCAGTCGCTCGATTCGGCCTTCGGCCAGGGTCAGGTCGCCGGACACCGAGTTGAACGCGACGCTGCCCTCGAGACCCTGTGCCTCCACGTTGCCGGAGACCGTGTTCGCGTCCACCGGCCCGGTCACGCCGTCCAGCGTCATGTCGCCGTTCACACTCTTCAGCGACGTCGCGGCCGCCATCCCGGCGACCACCGCGGTGGCGTTCACCACGCCCACCTGCGTCGGGCAGTCCTTTTGCACCATGACGGTGAGGTTCGCGAAGTGCCGCTGCGGCCGCAGCCAGCCCAGCAAGCCGTCCCAGCTCAGGTCCTCATAGGTGATCGTGAGGATGCCGGCCTCATGGGTCACCAGCAACGGCTGTCCGGAGATCTCGGCCACCTCCAGGCGTGGCCGGTCCTCAGTGGCCAGCACGGCGACCGAACCGGCCAGGATCCTGACCCGGAGGGCGACGACGCCGTCAAAGTCCAGTGCAGTGGGGGAGTCAATGGTCCAGCGTGTCATCGCACGTGACTCCTTCCGTTGCACGCGGCAGCCAGCCCCGCAGGGCACCCAACAAACGATATATCTCGTTAACCAAAAGTCAAGCTAGCCGACCTCCAAGCCACCCCACCCGCCACCCAAACCACCCGCCACCCAAACCACCCGCTACCCACCCAAACGCCCACCCCCATCATGCCCCCCCGCCACCCGGCCCGAAACGACAGAAAATCGATTACATTCTGACAGCTCCCCGCTTGACGGGAGGGCAAGCGGGACGGCTGAGCCGACGGGTTGGGTGCCGCGTGGGGCCGGTGTGTCGGGTGGAGCGCGCGCGTGTTGGGTGGGCTGTGGGGGCGGCGGCGCCGGGTTACTCCTCGTCGTCGGTGGTGGAGGCGAGCCAGGCGGCGAGGCGGTCTACGGGGGCCTCGAACTCGGGGTTGAGGTCGACGAACTGGCGCAGCCGGTCGGCCACCCAGGCGAGGCTTACCTGCTCCTCGCCGCGCTGGTCCTCCAGCGCCTCGATGCCGCGATCGGTGAAGTACATTGCCCCGGCTACGCGCCAGCCGAACCTGCGCCGGCGACGGTCGGGAGGCCGGATAGGGCGCGGTCGACGAGGGCTTGGTGCTCCTCGCGGTGCTTGATGGCCGAACCGCCCGCGGGTGCGGAGCTCGGCGGCAGCGACACATGATCCACCGGTCGGCCCAGCAGCTTGGGCAGCTTCAGTGCCATCCGGGGCCAGGGTCCCATGTTGGCCGGCTCCTCCTGCACCCAGACGATTTCCTCGGCCGCCGGATACTTGGCCAGCTCGGCCCGAAGCTCCTCAAGCGGAAGCGGGTAAAGCCGCTCGAGCCGCACGATCGACGCGGCGGCGCCGACCTCGCGCAGCCGTTCAGTTAGGTCGTAGTAGACCTTGCCCGAACACAGCAGTACGCGCCGGACCTCCTCAGCCCGCCCAGGGCCGCCGTCACCGATCACCGGCTGGAACGAGCCGGACGTGAAGTCCGCGACCGCCGACGTGGCGGCCTTCAGCCGGAGCATGGACTTGGGCGTGAACACGATGAGCGGCTTGCGCCGGCCGGACAGCGTCTGCCAGCGCAGCAGGTGGAAGTAGTTGGCGGGTGTGGTCGGCATGGCCACGGTCATGTTGTCCTGCGCGCACAGGCTGAGGAAGCGCTCGACCCTGGCCGAGGAGTGGTCGGGGCCCTGGCCCTCGTAGCCGTGCGGCAGCAGCAGCACCACGCTGGAACGCTGTCCCCACTTCTGCTCGCCGGAGCTGATGAACTCGTCGACCACGGTCTGCGCGCCGTTGATGAAGTCGCCGAACTGGGCCTCCCAGGCCACCAGCGTGTCCGGCCGCACCACCGAGTAGCCGTACTCGAAGCCGACCGCGGCGAACTCCGACAACAGCGAGTCGTGCACGTAGAACTTGGCGCTGCCCGCGTTGAACGCCCGCAGCGGGGTGTGCTCGGACCCGTTGACCCGGTCCACCAGGACCGCGTGCCGCTGGCCGAAGGTCCCGCGCCTGGTGTCCTGGCCGACCAGCCTGACCGCGTGCCCGTCCATCAGCAGCGAGCCGAACGCCAGCGTCTCGCCGGTGGCCCAGTCGATCGCGTCCTGCGCCACCATGGTGGCCCGGCGCTGCAGCAGCGGTTGCAGCCGCGGGTGCACGGTGAAGCCGTCGGGCATGTTGAGCTGGGTGTCGATGACGTGCTTGACGGCCTCGTCGGTGATCGCGGACGGCACGCCGGTGTGGTCGATCGGGTCGTCGGCCTCGGGCTCGGGCTTGACCACCGCGCCTGGCTCGGTCGGCTTGGTCGCGGCCTCCCTGGTCTCGCTGAACACGCGCTCGAGCTGCTGCTGGTAGTCGCGCAGCGCGTTCTCGGCCTCTTCCATGGTGATGTCGCCGCGGCCGATCAGCGCCTCGGTATAGAGCTTGCGGACCGAGCGGCGCGCGTCGATCAGGTCGTACATCAGCGGCTGGGTGAACGAGGGGTTGTCGGCCTCGTTGTGCCCGCGGCGCCGGTAGCAGATCAGGTCGATGACCACGTCCTTCTTGAACTTGCGCCGGTAGGCGAACGCGGCCCGGCCGACCCGCACCACGGCCTCCGGATCGTCGCCGTTCACGTGGAAGATCGGGGCCTGGATCATCCGGGCCACGTCGGTGGCGTACACCGAGGACCGCGAGGACTCCGGCGCGGTGGTGAAGCCGACCTGGTTGTTCACCACGATGTGGATGGTGCCGCCGGTGCGGTACCCGCGCAGCTGGGACAGGTTGAGCGTCTCGGCCACCACGCCCTGCCCGGCGAACGCCGCGTCCCCGTGGATCAGCAAGGGCAGCACGGTGAAGCCTTCCTCGCCCACGTCCAGCAGGTCCTGCTTGGCCCGCACCACACCCTCGAGCACCGGGTCGACCGCCTCCAGGTGACTGGGGTTGGCGACCAGCGAGATGGGGATCGAGTACCCGCCGGAGGCCACGAAGGTGCCCGACGCACCCAGGTGGTACTTCACGTCGCCGGAGCCGTGCATGCTGCGCGGGTCAAGGTTGCCCTCGAACTCACCGAAGATCTGTCCGTACGACTTGCCCGCGATGTTGGCCAGCACGTTCAGCCGGCCCCGGTGGGCCATGCCCATCACGGCCTCGTCCATGCTCTGCAGTGCGGCCTCGGTCAGCACCGCGTCGAGCAGCGGGATCAGCGACTCCGCGCCCTCCAGCGAGAACCGCCGCTGCCCCACGAACTTGGTCTGCAGGAACATCTCGAACGCCTCGGCCACGTTCAGCCGGCTCAGGATGCGGATCTGCTCGTCGTGGTCGGGCGCCGGGTGCGGCCGCTCCACCCTGGCCTGGATCCAGGCCCGCTCGTCCGGCTCCTGGATGTGCATGTACTCGATGCCGACCGTGCGGCAGTACGAGTCGCGCAGCACGCCCAGGATGTCGCGCAGTTTCATGATCGGCTTGCCGCCGAAGCCGCCGGTCGCGAACTCCCGCTCCAGGTCCCACAGGGTGAGCCCGTGCTGGTTGATGTCCAGGTCGGGGTGGCGCCGCTGGTGGTATTCCAGCGGGTCGGTGTCGGCCATCAGGTGCCCGCGCACCCGGTAGGCGTGGATCAGCTCGTGCACCCGGGCCGGCCGCGAGATGTCGTCCTCGTGCCCGGACGGCAGGTCGCGCACCCACCGGACCGGCTCGTACGGCACCCGCAGCGCCCGGAAGATCTCGTCGTAGAAGCCGTCCTCGCCCAGCAGCAGCCGGTGGATCAGCCGCAGGAACTCACCGGACTGCGCGCCCTGGATGACCCGGTGGTCGTAGGTCGAGGTGAGCGTCACGGTCTTGCTGATCGCGTTTCTGGCCAGCGTCTCCTCCGAGGCGCCCTGCCAGGCCGCGGGGTACTCCATCGCCCCGACGCCGATGATGCAGCCCTGGCCCGGCATCAGCCGCGGCACCGAGTGCACGGTGCCGATCGTGCCCGGGTTGGTCAGGCTGATCGTCACCCCGGCGAAGTCGTCGACCTCCAGCTTGCCGCCGCGCGTCCGCCGGATCAGGTCCTCGTAGGCCACCCAGAACTGGCGGAAGTCCATGCCCTCGGTGGCTTTGATGCCCGGCACCAGGAGCTGGCGGGTGCCGTCCGGCTTGCGCTGGTCGATGGCCAGGCCCAGGTTGACGTGCTCGGGCCGCACCAGCGTGGGCTTGCCGTCCACCTCGGCGTAGGAGTCGTTCATCTCCGGCATGGCCGCGGTGGCCTTGACCACCGCGTAGCCGATCAGGTGCGTGAACGAGATCTTGCCGCCCCGGCCGCGGCCGAGGTGGTTGTTGATCACGATCCGGTTGTCGCTGATCAGCTTCCCCGGCACCGCCCGCACGCTGGTCGCCGTCGGCACCGACAGGCTGGCCGTCATGTTGACCGCGGTCCGCGCCGGTGCCCCCCGCAGCCTGGTCTGTTCCGAATCTGCCGCCGGCCTGTGGGGGGCAGGGGAGGCGGGTGGGGGCGCCACGGTTCTTTCCTGAACGGTGGCCACCTTGCCCCCGTCGCTCCCCGCCTGGCCGGCCGTCACCGGAGCCTGCGCGGCCGGCGTGCCCGCTGCCTGACCCGTAGCGGGCGCTGTCGCCGGAGCCGGGGCCGTGGCCTGCGCCTGGCCCTGGGCCGGGTCGCCCTGGCCGGCGTCGCTCTGACCTGACGCTTTCGCTTGGCCAGGGTGGTAGTCGGCGAAGAAGTTCCACCACGCCGGGTCCACCGAGGCCGGGTCGGCCAGGTACCGCTGGTGCAGTTCGTCCACCAGCCACTCGTTGGCGCCGAAATCGGCCGCCGTCATGGACGCAGGATCGGCGCTATCGTCGCCCACCGGCGCGCCGTTGGCGGGCGGACCTCCTGCCGACCCCGAATGAACCGATCCACTCGCCGGCCCCCGCTCGCCAGACACCGCGGCCATCGCCCTCTTCCACTTTTCGCAACCAGTCTTTGAACGCATCAAGATTACCCGCCGGCCAGGGGCGCGGTGAGACGATCCGGCACGCGCACATGCCGTACACGCGAACCCATGCCGAGGGTGATAACAGTGCTATCGAGTCGGAGGATTCCTCCTCCGGGGTGCAGCTTTGCTGTCCCGGCCAGCGGATGGCCGCCGACGATCGTGCTTAGCATGTCGGCACGGAGGTGGGGCCGGTGCGGGAGTTCGGTGAACTCGAAAGCGCGATCATGGATGTGATGTGGGATGCGGAGCGTCCTTACGCCGTCCGCGAGGTGCGCGAGCGCATGACGTACGCCCGTTCGGTGGCATACACGACCGTGATGACGGTGATGGACATCCTTCACCGCAAGGGCGTGCTTTGCAGGGACAAGCACGGCCGGGCCTGGCGTTACTGGCCATCCGAAGCGCGGGAGGAGCATGACGCGCGACTGATGGCCGAGGTGCTGCGCTCGGGTGGCAACCGGGTCGTCACCATGCGGCGCTTCATCGAGCGGGTCAGCGACGAAGAGATGGAGAGCCTGCGCGTCGCCGTCAGGGACGTGTTTTCCCTCCGCGGGATGGCCTCCTTAACCGGGGCCGCCTCGTAGGTGTCACCGGTCGCGCCCGGCCTGGCCGGTACCGGCCAGGCCGCGCGCGACCGCCCGCCCCCGGGCGTAACCACGGGGGTCCCGGGGGCCACCCCCCGGGCCAGCGCCGCCCGGTACGATCGGGCCGGGGGACAGTCTCCTGCGCTATCCGGATGTGCATTCCCAACCCTGGCTGAGGGCAGTAGTGAATACGACAGGCAACCCAGAGGGCGGTGAAACGGACCCGGCCAGCACCCCGCAGACCGAGCCCCCTGGTCACGAATCCAGTGCTCACGAGGCCAGTGCTCACGAGGCCAGTGCTCACGAGGGCAGTGCTCACGAGGGCAGTGCTCACGAGGCCAGGCATCCCGGACCACCGCAGGCCGGTGCCGGTGAGTACGGCAGCGAACCGCTGGGCGAGTACGGCTACACCGGCGGCTACGGATACGGGCCCGGCTACGGTGACCCCGACGGTGGTGGCGGATACAGCTACGGCGGTCCTGGCTACGGCGATTCCGGCTCGGGCTCGGGCTCGGGCTCGGGCTACGGAGCGCCCGGCGCGCAGTCCTACGCCGGCGCGGGCGCCGGGCCGCCCGGCTACGGCGAGCCCGCCGGTGCCCCCGGTGCTTCCGGTGCTTCTGGAGGCTCCGGAGCGTACGGCCCGCCGGGCGGCGGTCCCGCGCCCGCGGGCGGCCCACCCCCACCCCCAGGTCCGGGCAACGGCACTTTCCCGCCGGGCCCTCCTCCGCCACCCCCCGTGGCGCAAGCCCCCCCCGTCGTGCAAGCCCCCCCCGTCGTGCAAGCACTGCCCGTGGTCGCGGCTACTCCTGCGCTCAAAGGCTTCCCCGGCGGACCAGGCATCGACACGCTTGACGACACCAGCGGGCGGGACGTGCGCGGGCTGAACAGCCCGTCGGTGTGGCAGCACGCCCAGCGGGCCTGGCGCGACTCGGGCGTGGAGTGGCAGCGCCCGGTCGCCGGCTACGAGCCGGCCGAGGCCGAGTGGGAGCGGGTCCAGGCCGCACCGGCCGGCAAGCGCCGCACCGTGCCTGGCCTGCCCGGCCGGGCACCCGGGTCACCTTCTCCTTCTTCCCCGCCACCCGGCCGCCTGTCGGGAACCACGCTCAGCGGCCTGTCCAGGCCGCTGGCAGGCACCGGCCAGGGCAATGTCGGCCGAGGCTGGGCAGGCGGAGGCCGGGCGGGTCGAGGCAGTGCGGGCCGGGGCAGTGCGGGCCGGGGCAGTGCCCGCCCGGCGAGGCGCTCCGGCGGCGGCCCGCGCGTCCGGCGCGCCCCGCGCGTCCGGCGCGGCGTCTGGCTGACCGCGCTGGCCATCGTGGTGGTGGCCGCACTCGTGGCCGGCGGGCTCGAACTGTTCGGCGGCACCAGCGCCCCGGCCGCGACCGGCCCGAACTACCCGGCGGCCACCCCGGCCACCGGCGCCTTCGCCAGCACTGCTACGCAGAGCGGCCGCAACATCTTCCAGTCCGTCAACGCGGTGGCCGAGCATTCCGGAACCGTGATCGCCGCCGGAGCCGAGATCGGGCAGTGGGTGCCAAGGACCGAGTTCCTGGTGTCGGCCAACGGCGGCCGGACCTGGAAACTGGCCGCCGTGCGCCCGGCCCGCGGCGCGGCGCCCTCGTCCGCCTCGTCGGTGTCGGCGACGTCGGCCGCGGTGCCGCCGCAGTTCATCGCGCACGGCCCGGGCGGCTGGGTCGCGCTCGGCGCCGGCGCGACCTGGACCAGCCCGAACGGCACCACCTGGACCCAGGCAGCGGGCACGTTCCCGCTGCACGCCGGGGACCAGGTGCAGGGTCTGGCCGGGACCAGCCAGGGCTTTATCGCCGTCGGGAACAACGTCCCGCACGGCGATGACCCGCTGCGCAACCCGGTCATGTGGACCTCACCGAACGGGCTGACCTGGCAACGGCTCAGCTTCGGGCACCTGCACCTGCCCGACAAGGGCGCCAGCCGCATCCTGCGGATCAGCAGCGTCGCCGCCCGCGGCAGCGACGTGCTGGCCTACGGCAGCGTGCTCATCGTCACCCACACCAAGGTGCACCATCACTCGCACACCTCCACCTCGGTGAACCACGTGCTCTGGCAGAGCGGCGACGGCGGCTCGACCTGGGGCGAGCCCAAACTCCCGCTCGGCCGCGGCATCGTCAACGACATCACCGGCGTGGCCGCCACCGGCACCGGGTTCGTGGCCGTCAGGCCCGCCACCAGCAAGACCGCCGGGTCCGGCGCGGTCGCGTTCACCTCGCCCGACGGGACCTCGTGGACCCAGGCGGGAACGATCGCCGCCACCAAGTCGGCCCACCTCACGATCGCCTCGGTTAGCGGCAGCGACCAGGGCGCGGTCGCGGTCGGCCACGATTCCGACGGCATCAACGCGGCGTTCGTGAGCCCGAACGGCGCCTCCTGGCAGAGCGTGTCCGGCCTCGGCGGCGCCAGCCAGAAACTGGCCGGAGCGACCGTGGCCCAAGGCGGCGCCGTGGTCGCGGGCGGCTACAGCGCCCCGAATGTGGGGGGCCAGTCCCCGATCCTGGCCGTGGGTTCGGGCGGCCGGACCGCCCGCCAGGTCAGCTTCACCAGCATTCCGGGCGCGACCGGCCCGTCCCTGTCTGTGACCGGCCTCACCGTGTCCGGCGGCCGTCAGGTCGCGGTGGGCACCGCGAACGGCTACCCGGCCATCTGGTCGGCCGCGGGCGGCGGCAACTGGAGCCAGGTCAGCTCGCCGGCCCTGAACAAGCCCGGGCTGAGCACGCTCACCTCGGTCGCGCACGGCGCGGCCGGCTGGGTCGCGGCCGGCGGCACCGTCACCGCCGCCCCGGTGCGCCCGATCGTCGTCACCTCCACCGACGGCACCAGTTGGCAGCCGGCCGACGGGGAGAGCGTCTTCTCCGGCCCCGGTATCACCCTGCACGGAGCGGCGGCCAGCCCGTCCGGCTACGTGGTGGCCGGCGGGCAGACCTTCCCAGCCAGCACGGTGACCAAGACCACCGGTAAGGGCAAGCACAAGAAGAAGGTCAAACACACCGTGCCCGCGCACACCGATGCGGTGATCTACTTCTCGTCCGGGCCGACCGGTTGGACCCAGACGCTGGCCAACACCGGCACCGGCGCACGCACGGTCAACGCGGTCACGGCGAACGGCGCCGGGTTCGTGGCCGTCGGCTCGGTCGGCGGCTCGCCTGCGGCCTGGACCTCAGCCACCGGCAAGGCCTGGACCATCGCCCAGCTCAGCCCGCCGACCGGGGCCACCGCCGCGGCCCTGCAGCAAGTCAGCGTGCACGGCAAGCTGATCGTGGCCACCGGGACCGAAACCACGTCCGCGGGCCTCTCGCCGTTCGCCGAGTACAGCACCGACGGCGGCACGATCTGGCAGCAAGAACAGCTCAGCGCGCCCGCCCGCCCGGCCGCCGTCACCGCGCTGACCGCGGCGGGCAAGGGCTTCGTCGCCGTCGGCACCGTCGGCCCGCTGGGCGATCAGCACGTCGCGGTCTGGTGGACCACCAGCGGCTTCTCCTGGAAGACCATCCAGCCGCACGGCACCGGCATGAACACCCCGGGCTCCCAGGCCATCACCGCCCTAGCCGCCTCCGGCGCCACCCTGACCGGCACCGGCTATCTGGCCGACGCCACCGGCGAACACCCCACCCTCTGGACCGCCACCGCCGGCCCCTAGACCCCTCGCGCAAGCCCGCCCGCTCCAGTCCCGCCGCTTCCGGCCCGCCCGCTTCCAGCCCCACTAGCCCCCTTCCAGCCCCACTAGCCCGCTTCCAGCCCCACCAGCCCAGCCACTCCCAGCCTCTGGCGCACCCTTAGTCCCATCGTAACCACAGTTTGACGCCAACTCGCGATATGGTTGTGGCAACGTAGACGCTCTTGGGGCTACGTTGCCACAACCATATTTTCGGAGTCTGTAGAACTGGGGGTTTAGTGGCCGAAGATGTCGGGGCGGCGGTGGGTGAGGCAGGGGACCTCGGAGCGGATCTGGGCGGTGAGGGCGGTGTCGATCTCGGCCACGCCGACGCCGGGGCGCGAGCCCAGGTCGAGCCGGACCACGCCCAGCGGGTCCACCACCATGCTGCGGCCGATCCCGGTGGGGGCCCGGGTCGGTGGCGCGTCCGGGTCGGGCACCTGGCCCGCCGCGGCGATCCAGACGGTGTTCTCGATCGCCCGCGCCCGCACCAGCGTGACCCAGTGCTCCTCCTTGAACAGCCCGGCCGCCCACGCCGACGGCAGCACGATCAGCTCGGCCCCGGCCGACACCAGGGCCCGCGCATGCTCGGGAAACCGCACGTCGTAGCAGGTGAGAAAGCCGACCCGCAGGCCCGCCAGATCCGTGACCACGGGCTCGCCGCCGGGCGCCACCAGGTCGGACTCGCGCTGCCCGAACGAGTCGAACACGTGGATCTTGCGGTAGGCCGCGGCCAGTTGCCCGGCCGGGTCGAAGGCGACCGTGGTGTTGTGCACCCGCCCGTCGGCGGCCGGCTCGAAGACCCCAGCGACCACCGCGAGGCCGAGCTTGGCCGCGGTCTCCGCGACCCCGGTGGCGAACGGGCCGTCCAGCGGCTCCGCGGCCGCGCGCAGGTCGCTGCCGAACCTGGCCTGCGTCCCCTCGGGGAACACGGCGAGGTCGGCGCCCTGCGCCGACGCGTCGGCCAGCGCGGCCTGGATGCGGTCCAGATTGACCGCGGGATCGGTGCTGACCGGGATCTGGCATACGGCGACTCGCATGCCCGAAGCGTAACCCGTCAGGCGCCCCGCACCCGTGTCAGCGGGCGCCCAAGGCACGGCCCGGCCGGGGCGCCCGTGCCCGTGTCAGCCGGCACCCAAGGCGTGGCCCGTCTAGGGCGTCCGCACCCGCGCCCGCGGGCACCGGACAGGCATGATGTCATGTCCTGGTGAAACGACCCTTGCTCAATCGCAGGCTTGCCGGGATGGGGACCACGATCTTCGCGGAGATGTCCGCGCTGGCGGTGGAGACCGGCGCGGTCAACCTCGGCCAGGGTTTCCCCGACACCGACGGCCCCAGGGAGATCGCCAAGCTCGCCTCCGACGCGATCCTGGCCGGCCGGGGCAATCAGTACCCGCCGGGCCCCGGCATACCCGAGCTGCGTCAATCCGTGGCCTGGCACCAGAAGCGCTGGTACGGCCTGGACTTCGACCCGGCCCGCGAGGTGCTGGTGACCGCCGGGGCCACCGAGGCGATCGCGGCGGCGCTGCTCGCCCTGGTCGAGCCGGGCGACGAGGTCATCGCGCTCGAGCCGTACTACGACTCCTACGCCGCCTGCATCGCGATGGCCGGTGGGGTGCGGGTGCCGATCACGCTGCGGCCGCCGGACTTCCGGCTGGACACGACCGCGCTGGCCGCCGCGATCACCCCGCGCACCAGGCTCATTTTGCTGAACACCCCGCACAACCCCACCGGCGCGGTGCTCACCAGGGCCGAGCTGGCCGCGGTGGCCGAGCTGGCCAGGACGCACGACCTGCTCGTGATCACCGACGAGGTGTACGAGCACCTGGCCTTCGACGGCGAGCACGTGCCGATCGTGTCGCTGCCCGGCATGGCCGAGCGCACCGTGTCGATCAGTTCGGCCGGCAAGACGTTCTCCTTCACCGGCTGGAAGATCGGCTGGGTCACCGGCTCGGCTGACCTGGTGACCGCGGTCAGGACGGCCAAGCAGTTCCTCACGTTCGTCAGCGGCGGCCCGTTCCAGTACGCGGTGGCCGAGGCGCTGCGGCTGCCGGACGCTTACTTCGTCGGCCTGCGCGACGACCTGCGGCGCAAGCGCGACCTGGTGTGCGCGGGCCTGGCCGAGGTCGGTTTCGAGGTGTACCGCCCCGCCGGGACCTACTTCGTGCTCACCGACATCAGGCCGTTCGGCGAGACCGACGGCATCGCGTTCTGCCGCGAATTGCCGCACCGGGCCGGGGTGGTGGCCGTGCCGAGCGGGGTGTTCTACGACGACCAGGAGGCCGGCCGCAGCCAGGTACGGTTCGCCTTCTGCAAGCGCGAGGTGGTCCTGCGCGAGGCGCTCACCCGGCTGCACCGGTTGCGGCCGGGCTGAGGCGGCCATGAAGGTCGTCATACCCGGCGGGACGGGCCAGCTCGGTTCGATACTGAACCGCGCGCTGACCACGGCCGGTCACGACGTGGTGGTGCTGACCAGGGACCCAGTGCGCGATCACGAGGTTCGCTGGGACGGCGAGACGCTCGGCCCGTGGGCCGGGACCATCGACGGCAGCGACGTGGTGGTGAACCTGGCTGGGCGCAGCGTGAACTGCCGCTACACCCCGGCCAACCTGCGGGACATGATGGACTCCCGGGTCAACTCGGCCCGGGTGGTCGGCGAGGCGATCACGGCGGCGGCTAGGCCGCCAAGGGCCTGGCTGCAGATGAGCACGGCCACCATCTACGCTCACCGGCTCGACGCGCCCAACGACGAGACCACCGGCGTGATCGGCGGCGGTGAGCCCGGCACCCCGCCGTATTGGGGCTACAGCGTCAAGATCGCCACATCCTGGGAGCGGGCGCAGCGGCGCGCCGCCACCCCGCACACCCGCAAGGTCGCCATGCGCGCCGCCATCGTGATGAGCCCGGACCGCGGCGGCGCTTTTGACGTGCTGTCCCGGCTGGCCAGGCTCGGACTGGGCGGCACGGTGGCGGGCGGGCGGCAGTACGTGTCGTGGATCCACGACCAGGACTTCGCCCGGGCCGTCGAATTTCTGGCCGAGCGCGACGACATCACCGGGGCGGTGAACCTGGCCGCCCCGCATCCGCTGACGCAGCGTCAGTTCATGCGCGCGCTGCGGGCCGCTTGGGGCGTCCCGCTCGGGCTGCCCGCCACCGCCTGGATGGCCGAACTCGGCGCGCTTGCCATCCGCTCGGACACCGAACTGCTGCTGAAGAGCCGACGGGTCGTGCCCGGCCTACTGCTCGCCGCTGGCTTCAGCTTCGACCACCCCCAGTGGCCGGACAGTGCCATTGACCTGGTCGAGCGAGCCCGGGCCGAGCGCCGCCACCGGGCCTGACGGCTCGCCGCCAGGCCTGACCACCTGCGACCGGGCCTGACCACCTGCGACCGGGCCTGACCGCTCGGCTTCGCCGTAGGGTGTCTTTCCGGCCTAGAAGTGCCGCTCAGCCGCGCGGCCTAGAGTTCGATCGCGTTACCCGAGTCGTCTTCGAGTGACAGCGCGGCCTTCGGGCAGGACTGGACGGCGTGCCGCACCTGGCCCTCGAGGTTCGCCGGGATCTGGTCCATCAGGATGTTCATGTTGTCGTCGTCGTCCACCTCGAACACGTGCGGCACCAGCCCGGCGCACACGGCGTTCGACTCGCACAGGTCATAATCGACGCGTACCCTCATCCCCGCCGCCTTTCGTCGCGCTTAAGCGCCACATTATCGGGGCGGTTTCGCCGGGGAAGGAGCGGGCCGGGTGGACGCAGAGCTGATCAAGGTGGCCGAGGCGGCCAGGGGATTCATGCCGCCTGACGAGGGCCTCGCGCTGCACCAGACCGCCGCCGCCTACGCCCACGTCGGGCCGATCGTGGAGATCGGCACCTACTGCGGCAAGTCCACCGTCTACCTGGCCGCCGCCGCCCGCGCGGCCAGGCAGCGGGTGATCACCGTGGACCACCACCGGGGCTCGGAGGAGAACCAGCCCGGCTGGGAGTACCACGACCCCGACCTGGTCGACCCCGGGGCCGGCCGCCTCGACACGCTGCCGCACCTGCGGGCGACCCTCACCGCGTCGGGCCTGGAGGACACCGTGATCGCCATCGTGGGCCGGTCCGCCGACGTGGCCAGCCTCTGGGGCGCCCCGCTCGGCATGCTGTTCATCGACGGCGGCCACACCGAGGCCGCCGCCATGACCGACTACGAAAGCTGGACCCCGCACCTGGCCCCCGGCGCCGCCCTGGCCATCCACGACGTCTTCCCCGACCCCGCCGACGGCGGCCAGGCCCCGTTCCACATCTACCAGCGCGCCCTAACCTCCGGCCAGTTCACCGAGGTCAGCACCACCGGCTCCCTCCGCATTCTGAAACGCACCACCTAGCCACCGCCAGTCCCCTCCCGGCGGATTCACGCCTCGCTTCCGGAACCATCCACGCCTCGCTTCCGGAACCATCCACAACTCACCTCTGGGGGCCGTCCACGGCTGACCTCCGGGATGATCCGCGACTCACCTAGGAACCGTCCTCGGCCCGTGCGTCCCGGTCCTTTCAAGATCATCCGACCACTTTTCCCGCACTGGAACCGAAATCATGCCCGGTTTGCGTGCTTTGTACCCCAACGGAACGGGAAGAGTGAGAGATGATCATCAATCCACCTTCCTTGACCCTCCCGGATTGTCGTGCAATCGATTGCACCAGGAGTGAGTGAGGCGCTTCCATGGCTTAGCACGCGCCGTGGGGGTTAGTAAACGGTTGTTGAAGATCGTTTTTGATCGTAGTGCGTGCTAAGCGGCCGGAGACCGCCATACGAAGGGTGGAGCGCCGCGCAGGGGGTGGCCGGAAGTGAGGAGGGGAGGGCCGTTGCGGCGGCGTCACTCGGGCGGCGTCTGCTGGGCCTGTGGGTGGTGGGTTGTGGTTGGTGGGATGCAGCCGGTGACTCTGGTGGGGTAGCGGGGGGTGGTGGGTTGGGTGGTGGGGCTGGGGTTGGGGGGAGTGGTGGGGGGTTAGCGGGTGGGGGTTTGGTGGGTGGTGGGGCAGCCGCAGGCGGTGGGGTCGGGGGCAGGGGATGGGGAGGGGGCGGCGGCGGTGCGGAAGAGGGGGGCGCCGGGGGTGGTGTTGGAGAGGGCGTCGGCGGCGAGGATCATGGCGGCGGCGGTCCAACTGCTGCGCTCGTTGGGGAAGTGGGCCTGGTTGACGAACTGCCAGCCGGTCCAGTAGGCGCCGTCCTCGTCGCGCAGGTGCTGGATGGCCGCGTAGAGCTCGGCGGCGGCGGGCCGGTCGCCGATGGCGTCGAGGGCCAGCACCAGCTCACAGGTTTCCGCCCCGGTGGCCCACGGCTCGTCGCTCACGCAGCGCACGCCGATGCCGGGCTCGACGAATTCCTTCCACCCGGCGGCCAGCCGGTCCCGGGCGGCGTCGCCGCGCACCGCTCCGCCGAGCACCGGGTAGTACCAGTCCATCGAGAACCGGCTCTTGTCGGCGAACGCTTCTGGGTGGCAGGCGATCACGTGCGCAAGCTGGTCGGCGGCCAGCTCCCACTCGGGCTGCTCCTCGCCGACGTGCCCGGCCAGGGCGATCGCGCAGCGCAGGCTCTGGTGGATGCTGGAGCAGCCGGCCAGCAGTGCGAAGCCGGCTAGGTGGCCGTCGGCGTACCGCTGCCAGATGAACTCGCCGCGCGGGGTGCGCAGGCCGAGCACGAACGTGATCGCCCGGCGCACCATCGGCCACATCGCCGCCGCGAAAGACTCGTCGCCGGTGACCAGCAGCTCGTGCCAGACTCCCACCGCCGGGTAGGCGACCTGGTTGCTCTCGGCGGCCGCGTCGGTGATCGTGGCGCCCTCGGTGCGCTTGGGCCAGGAGCCGTCGGCGCGCTGGGTTCGGGCCAGCCACTGGTAGGCCCGGCGCGCGGGCCCGGTCAGCCCGCAGACGGTCAGCGCCATGGCGCATTCGGTGTGGTTCCACGGGTCGGCGTGCCCGTCCGGCCAGCCGATCGCCCCGGTGGGCTGCTGCATGGCGGCGATGCTGCGGCCGGTGGCCAGCACCTGGCCGGTGGTCACCACTCCGGGCACCTCGGGCAGCCCAGCAGGCCAGAGCCTGTAGGCCAGGCCGTCACGCCCCGGCATGGGTGCGTTCGCGAACGGGGGAAGATGCGAAGCCATTCAGGTCGATGGCCTTTTCCGCGTAGACGACGAGGCTCTTCCCGATGACCGGGTTGAGCAGCCGCTCGGCGATTCTGGTGGCGGCCGGCCGCTTCATGATGTCCCAGACCAGCAGCCGGTGGTAGGCCTGCGCGGCCGGGTGGTCATCGTCGTGCACTCCGACCGCGCACTTCAGCCACCAGTAAGGGGAGTGCAGGCCGTGCGCGTGATGGTGCCGGCCCGGGGTGAGGCCGGCCCGGCCGAGCTTCACCTCGACCTCGGGACGGGTGTAGATGCGGATGTGGCCGCCGGGGACGTTGTGGTAGTCATCGGACAGCGCCCAGCAGATCCGCTCGGGCAGCCAGGCCGGCACGGTCACCGCCGCGATGCCGCCGGGCCGCAGCACGCGGGCGATCTCGTGCATGGCCCGCTGGTCGCCGGGGATGTGCTCGAGCACCTCGGCCGCGATCACCCGGTCGAAGCTGGCGTCGGGGAACGGCATCGCGGTCGCGTCGCCGAGCGCCACCTGGGCGTGCGCGCCCCGCGGCACCTCGCCGGCCTCCAGCATGGCGGCGAACATGCCACCCACCTGGGTGAGTTCGGCGGCGTCGCGGTCCAGCGCGACCACGTCCGCGCCGCGCCGCAGCACCTCGAAGGCGTGCCGGCCCGCGCCGCAGCCCAGGTCGAGCACGCGGGCACCGGGGCCGAGATCCAGATGGCCGAAGTCGACGGTCAGCAGGGCCCGGCTCCCTTCGCGGCGCCGATCGTGGCGCGGTACTGGGCCACGGTGGCGCGGGCCACCGCGGGCCACGCGAACTGCTCCTGCACCCGGCGCAGCGCGGCGTCGCCGAGCCGCTCGCGTTCGGCCGGGTGGGCGAGCAGCCGGGTCAGCACGGCGGCGAGTTCGTCGGGGTTGCCCGGCTCGACCAGCGCGGCGGCCTCGCCGGTGACCTCGGGCAGCGCGCCGGTCCGCGACGCCACCAGCGGCGTGCCCGAGGCCATGTGCTCGACCGCGGGCAGCGAGAACCCCTCGTACAGCGAGGGCACCACGGCGATCTGCGCGCTGGCCAGCAGTTCGGCCAGTTCGTCGTTGCTCATCCCGTGGGTGAAGCTGGCCCGCCCGGCCAGGCCGAGCTCGCCCATCAGCTTGTCGGTCGGGCCGCCCGGGGTGGGCTTGCTGACCACGGTCAGGTGGGCATCGGGGTCACGCCGCGACACCAAAGCGAACGCGCGCAGCAGCGTGGTCACCCCCTTCATCGGCGAGTCCGCGCTGGCCACGGCCACGATCAGGCCCGGCACCCGGGGCGCGGGCCGCGGGTGGAACAGCCGGGTGTCCACGCCGAGCGGTATCACCTTCACGCTGTCGGGCACGGCCCTGAAGTCCTTGATGATGTCCCGGCGGGAGGACTCGGAGACGGTGAGGATCGCGCCGTTCATCGACACCCGGTGGGCGACGCGGCCCTGCATCCGGACGAACGCGTACCAGCGGCGCTTGGCCAGCCGGGACAGCCCCTTGGCCTCTTTCAGCTCGATCCTGCGGTCCACGCTGACCGGGTGGTGGATGCTGGTGACCAGCGGGAGTCCGAGCCGGTTGAGGCCGAGCAGGCCGTAGCCGAGCACCTGGTTGTCGTGTACCACGTCGAAGTCGTCGCGCCGGGCGCGCAGCGCCCGCAGCGCCCGCAGGCTGAAGGTCAGCGGCTCGGGGAACGCGCCGGTCTTCATCGCGGCGACCTCGAGCACGTCGATCCAGTCGCGGTACTCGCTCAGGCGCGGGGTGCGGAACGGGTCAGGATCGCGGTACAGGTCCAGGCTCGGCACCTCGGTCAGGGTCGGCCCCGGCTCAAGCTCGGGGTAGGGCTGCCCGGACAGCACTTCCACGCTGTGGCCGAGCGCGGCCAGCTCACGGCTGAGGTGCCTGACGTAGACACCCTGCCCGCCGCAGTGCGGCTTGCTCCGGTAGGACAGCATGGCGACGCGGAGTGGCCGGTCCGCCTCTGGTGGGTCGCTGGGCCGCACCAGCGCGGTCTGCGGCCCCCTGGCTCGCACGGTGGTCACGCAGGTCCGCCCCTCCTGGTCAGAAGCCTTTTCTCACGAGCTGAAACGAGGTCGCCCTGCGTGACCTCCAGGCAGGGAACATTACCACCGGGTACGATCCGGACCTGGTGTGACATTCAAGAACGCTGCTCGACTCATGGGACGCTTGACACCAAGCACGGGGAGGTTCCACTGACCAAGCGCGCACTCATCACCGGCATCACCGGGCAGGACGGCTCCTATCTCGCCGAGCATCTGCTCGAGCTGGGCTATGAGGTGTGGGGCCTGGTGCGCGGGCAGTCCAACCCGCGGGTGCCGCGGGTGCGGGAGTTGCTGGCCGACGTGCGGCTGGTCCGTGGCGACCTGCTCGACCAGGGCAGCCTGATCTCCGCCGTGGAACGGGTGCAGCCCGACGAGGTGTACAACCTGGCCGCGATCTCCTACGTGCCGATGTCCTGGCAGCAGGCCGAGCTCACCGGCGAGGTCACCGGCCTCGGCGTGCTCAGGGTGCTCGAGGCGATCAGGGTGTGCAGCGGGATCAGTGCGTCCCGCACGCCGGGCCGTGGCCAGATCAGGTTCTACCAGGCGTCCTCGTCGGAGATGTTCGGCCAGGTGAACGAGTCGCCGCAGACCGAGTCCACCTCGCTGCACCCGCGCAGCCCGTACGGGGTGGCCAAGGTGTACGGGCACTTCCTGACCCAGAACTACCGCGAGTCCTACGGGATGTACGCGGTGTCCGGGATCCTGTTCAACCACGAGTCGCCGCGCCGCGGCTCGGAGTTCGTCACCCGCAAGATCTCCCTCGGCGTGGCCAAGATCAAGCTCGGCCTGGAGCGGCAGCTCCGCCTCGGCAACCTGTCGGCCAGCCGGGACTGGGGGTTCGCCGGGGACTACGTGCGGGCCATGCAGCTCATGCTGGCCCAGGACGAGCCCACCGACTTCGTCATCGGCACCGGCACCACGCACACCGTGCAGTCCCTGGTCGAGATGGCCTTCGAGGTGGCCAGCCTGGACTGGCGGGACCACGTGGTCTGCGACGCCGCGTTCATCCGGCCGGCCGAGGTCGACCAGCTCTGCGCGGACGCGTCCAAGGCGCGCGAGCGGCTGGGCTGGCAGCCGGTCACCGGGTTCGGCGAGTTGGTCACGATCATGGTCGAGTCGGATCTGAAGCTGCTGTCCACGCACGGCGGCTATCTGGACGACTCGTTCGGCCACGATGTGTGGTGAGACGGGCACGAGGGCGCCGGTTCGGCGGGCGGCCCTCAGCTGAGCGCGCCGCCGACCAGGTGGCCGATGCCGAAGGTCAGCGCCGCGGCGGCCGCGCCCAGGACGAGCTGCCTGGCCGCCCCGCGCCAGAACGGCCGGTCGGTGAGCCTGGACACCGCGCCGCCGCCGACGATGGCCGCCAGCGCGGCCAGGACCAGCGCCAGCCACAGCGCGCTGCCACCGGCCAGGTAGGGGAGCAGCGGGATGACCGCGCCCACCGCGAACGAGACCAGCGACCCGGCCGCGGCAAACAGCGGCGAGGGCAGCTCCTGCGGGTCAACCCCGAGTTCCTCCCGCACGTGCACGTTCAGCGCGTGGTCGGGGTTCCTGGAGATCTGCTCGGCGACCTCCTGCGCCACCTTGGCGTCCACGCCGCGGGCGCGGAACATGGCGGCCAGCTCCCGCTGCTCGGCCAACGGGTTGTTCTGCAGCTCACGCCGCTCCTTGTCGATCTCCGAGCCGGTCAGCTCGTTCTGCGAGGAGACCGAGACGTACTCGCCGGCCGCCATGGAGAAGGCGCCGGCCGCCAGCCCGGCCAGGCCGGTGAGGATGACGAAGTGCCGCTGCACGTGGGCGCCGCCCACGCCGGCGATCAGCGAGACGTTCGTGACCAGGCCGTCCATGGCACCGAACACGACCGGGCGCAGCCAGCCGCCGGACACGTCCCGATGATGGTGGCCACCGGGCGGGTGTAGTTCAGGTCTGGCCTCGGGTCTGATCGTCACCGTACGCTTGCGCCCTTCCCCGGTGCTGCGCACCGCCAAGTCATGTTACCCCAGGTCAGGTCGCTAGCTCCCGGTACAGCGCGACCGTCTGGGCCGCGATCTGGGGCCAGCCGAACTCGGCCACGGCCCGCTTGCGGCCCGCCTCGCCCATCTGCGCGGCCCTGGTGGGGTCGGCCAGCAACTCGTTGAGCGCGGCGGCCAGCGCCGGTGGGTCGTCGGACGGGACCAGGAGCCCGGTCTCGCCGTCGGCGACCACCTCCGGTATGCCGCCCACCCGGGACGCCACCACGGCGGCGCCGCAGGCCATCGCCTCCAGGTTCACGATGCCCAGCGGCTCGTACACCGACGGGCAGGAGAACACTCTGGCGTGCGAGAGCAACTGGATGACCTCGGGCTTGGCCAGCATGCCGGAGATCAGGTGGACACCCTGGCGCCTGGCCGTCAGCGAGGCGACCAGGCCGTCCACCTCGGCCTCCAGCTCGGGGGTGTCGGCCTGGCCCGCGCACAGCACGAGCTGGGCCCCGGGATCGAGGTGAGCGGCCGCGCGCAGCAGCACGGGCAGCCCCTTCTGCCGGGTGACCCGCCCGACGAAGATCACGTAGGGCCGGTCAAGCGCCACCCCGTACCGTTCGAGCACGTCGGTGCCCGGGTCCGGTTGGTACTGGTGGGTGTCGATCCCGTTGCGGATCACCCGGACCCGCTCCGGCGGCACGGCCGGGTAGGCGGCCAGCACGTCGGCGCGCATGCCGTCCGACACCGCCACCACCGCGGCGGCGGCTTCCACGGCCGTACGCTCGCACCACGACGACAGCGCGTACCCGCCGCCGAGTTGCTCGGCCTTCCACGGCCGCAGCGGCTCCAGTGAGTGCGTGGTGACCACGTGCGGCACCCCGTACAGCAGGGCGGCCAGGTGACCGGCCAGGTTCGCGTACCAGGTGTGGGAGTGCACCAGATCGGCGTTGCCCACCGCCGCGGTCATGGCCAGGTCGGTGGAGATCGTCTGCAGCGCGGGGTTGGCCCCGGCCAGCAAATCCCACGGCCGGTGCGCGATCGCGTCGGCCCGATCCGCGCCCTGGCAGTGCACGGTCAGGTCCACCAGACCAGCTAGCTCCCTGGCCAGGTACTCCACGTGCACCCCGGCACCGCCGTACACCTCCGGTGGGTACTCCCTGGTCAGCAGCGCCACCCGGAGCGCGGCCCCGGTCACGGGGTGACCTGCTGGCCCTTGCCGACCACGGTCACCCCGCCGTCGGAGACCACGAAGCCGCGGGCCCGGTCGTGATCCTTGTCCACACCCACCTCCACGCCCTCGGGCACCACCACGTTCTTGTCCAGGATGGCGTTCCGCACCACCGCCCGCGGCCCGATCTTGGTGTTTTGCAGCACCACCGAGCGCTCTACCGTGGCCCAGTCGTCCACCTGGACGCCGGGCGACAGCACCGACTCGCGCACCAGGCTGCCGGACACGATCACCCCGTTGCTGACCAGGCTGTTGACGGCCCGGCCGATCCGGCCGTCGTCGTTGTCGTGCACGAACTTGGCGGGCGGCTGCGCGGGCACCTGGGTCAGGATCGGCCACTGGGCGTTGTACAGGTTGAAGATCGGGTGCACGGCGCACAGGTCCATCTGCGCGTCGAAGTAGGAGTCCAGCGTCCCGACGTCGCGCCAGTAGCCTGCGTCGCGCTCGGTCGCGCCCGGCACCTCGTTGTCCAGGAAGTTGTACACGTCCGCGGCGCGCTGGCTGACCAGCATCGGGATGATGTCGCCGCCCATGTCGTGCCGGCTGGCCGCGTCCACCGCGTCCTTGCGCAGCGCGTCCACCAGCACGTCGGTGCTGAACAGGTAGTTGCCCATGGAGGCGTAGGCCATCTCGGGCCGGCCCGGCATGGCGGGCGGGTCGGCCGGCTTCTCCAGGAAGGCCTCGATCGACTGGCCGTCCGGGCCGGTCGCGATCACACCGAACGCGGTCGCCTCCGGCCGCGGCACCGGGATGGCCGCGACGGTCACCCCCGCGCCCGAGGCCAGGTGCTGATCGATCATCTGCCTGGGGTCCATCCGAAACACGTGGTCGGCCCCGAACACGATCACCAGGTCGGGCTCGTCGTCGTAGATGAGGTTCAGCGACTGGTGGATCGCGTCCGCCGACCCGGTGTACCACTGCGGGCCGAGCCGCTGCTGGGCCGGCACCGGCGTCACGTAGTTGCCCAGCAGGGCGCTCATCCGCCAGGTCAGGCTGATGTGCCGGTCCAGGCTGTGGCTCTTGTACTGGGTGAGCACACAGATCCGCAGGATGCCGGCGTTGGTCAGGTTGGACAGGGCGAAGTCGACCAGCCGGTACAGGCCGCCGAACGGCACGGCCGGTTTGGCCCGGTCGTCGGTCAGCGGCGCCAGCCGACGGCCGGCACCCCCAGCCAGCACGATGCCGAGTACTCGTTTTTGCGCCACCCCGGTACCTCCCGCGCGTTGTCCCGGACGTCACGTACAGCTTGCCCACGTCCTGGGGTTCCCGCTAACCCCACGCCAAACCATTTGACCGGTTTATGCGGCCCGGCGTACCCGGGTTACCATCAGGTGGCCAACTACGGTGTTAACTAAATCGATACACGGGAGCTCGGGCTGACCGGGCTGAGAGGGTGGCACAGCCAAACGGCAAGCGCCACCGACCGTCGGAACCTGTCCGGGTAATGCCGGCGTAGGGAGGCAGGCGCCATGTCCACAGCCTCTGGGACCTTCGTCAAGGTCCCCGGCGATCGTCACTCCGAAGTCGGGCACAACCTGGCCGAGCCGGTGCCCAAGGCGCTGAGCCTGATCGACCAGCTCGGCCTGTGGGGCAACCTGGGCGTGAGCCTGCTCGGCTTCACCGGCGCCATCTTCGTGCTGCAGCCCGACGGAGCAGGCACCCCCGAGCTGTCGCTGGCCGCCGCGCTGACCGCGATCGTGGCGGGCACCCTGCTCGGCACGGTGCCGATGGCGCTGGCCGGGCTGCCCGGCACCAGGACCGGCGCGCCGGCCATGGTGCTGCTGCGCGGGCTGTTCGGGGCCAAGCTGTCCTACCTGCCCACCGCGGTGAACATCCTGCAGTGCCTGGGCTGGGGGATATTCGAGCTGGTCACGATCGCCACCGCCGCCCACACGGTCGCGCCCGCGCTGCCCCGCTGGGTGTACGTGGTGATCGCCGGGGTGGTGACCGCGTTGCTGGCCGCCCACCCGCTCGGCTTCATCCGCACCCTGCGCAAATACGTCACCAGCGCCGTGATGATCGTGCTGATCTACCTGTTCGTCCAGCTCATCCGCCACCCGCTGCCCGGGTTCACACACGGCACCTGGTCGGGGTACTGGGCGGCCACCGACACGGTGGTGGCCGCGGCGATCTCGTTCGCGCCGATGGCCGCCGACTACACCAGGCACTCGCGCACCCAGCGCGACCAGTTCGCCGGCACGATGGTGGGCTACGGCACCACGCAGATCCTGTGTTATGTGATCGGCCTGCTGGCCCTGCTCACCGTGGCGCACGGCAACCCGAACGACATCTACGGCGCTTTCATCGCGCTGCCGGTGGGCACGCTCGGCTTCGCCATCCTGGCCGCCCGCGAGCTGGACCAGTCCTTCGCCAACGTCTACTCCACCGCGGTGTCCACGCAGAACCTGCGGCCGCTGTGGGACCGCCGGGTGCTCGCCGTCATGATCGCGGCGGCCACCACGGCCGGGGCGCTGTGGCTGAACATCGCCGACTACGAGAACTTCCTCGACCTGCTCGGCTCGGTGTTCGTGCCGATGTCCGCAGTGCTCATCATCGACTTCTTCGTGGTCTCCCGCGGCCGCTGGGACCTGTCCGGCACCGCGCGGTCGCGCTGGCCCATGCTGGTGCCCTGGGCGGCCGGCTTCGTCACCTACCAGCTCATCAACCCCGGGTACGTGTCCTGGTGGGTGTCGGCCTGGGCCTGGGTCTCCCGTCAGATCCACTTCACCCCGGCGAGCTGGATGTCCGCGTCGATACTCTCGTTCGTGGTGGCCGCCGTGGTCACGCTGCTGGTCGGCGGGATCTGGCATGTTCAACGAGCCCGATCTTGGGCAGAGGCGGGCCATGGCCCAGCCTTCGACGGAAAGTAACGCACGGCACGCTCCGGCTGGTCGTCATCATGATCGGCCTGGACTTCTTCATCGCCTCGTTCGCCATCGGCGTCGGCGGCACCGGCTGGACGCTGCAGGGCGAGGTGTTCCCCACCGCGGTGCGCGGGCAGGCGGCGGCGTTCGCCGCGATGATCGACTGGCTGGCCAACTTCGCCCTCATCGAGGTGTTCCCCGTCTCCCAGAACGCGATCAGCCTGGCCGGGGTCATGGTGGTGTTCGCGGGCCTGTGCGCGCTGGCGATCGTGTTCGTCTGGAAGTTCCTGCCCGAGACCAAGGGGCTGCCGGTCGAGGAGATCGTCCAGCTCTTCGAGCGCCAGCAGCGAGGGGGCGACGGCGTCAAGGTGGCCACCGTTCAGTAAAGAATCGCGGATGCGGCTTAGGGCGGTGACCAGCGGGATTGTGGTTACCCTCGAAGGCATGGCCGAGGCGGTAGAACTCGAGGTCGGCGACCGGACGGTGCGGATTTCCAGCCCGGACCGGGTGTACTTTCCGGCGCGGGGCGAGACCAAGCTCGATCTGGCCCGCTACTACCTGGCCGTGGGCGACGGCATCGTCCGCGCGCTGCGGGAGCGGCCGTGCATGATGCACCGCTTCCCGTCCGGCGTGGCCGGGGACAAAGTGCACCAGAAGCGGGTGCCGAACGGCGCGCCGCCGTGGCTGGAGACGGTGCGGGTGGACTTCCCCCGGTACGGGCGGCACGCCGACGAGCTGTGCGTCACGGAGCTGGCCAGCGTGGTGTGGGCGGTGCAGATGTCCACGGTGGAGTTCCATCCGTGGAACTCGCGCCGGGCCGACACCGAGCGGCCCGACGAGTGGCGCATCGACCTCGATCCGATGCCGCGGTGCGGGTTCGGCACGGTCCGCCGGGTCGCTCATGTGGTGCACGAGTTGCTGGATGAGCTCGGCGTGACCGGGTGGCCGAAGACCTCGGGCGGCAGCGGCCTGCACGTCTACGTCAGGATCGAGCCGCGCTGGGGTTTCGCCGACCTGCGCCGGGCCGCGCACGCCTTCGCCAGGGAGGTCGAGCGCCGCGCCCCCGGCGAGGTGACGACCACCTGGTGGCGCAAGGACCGCGACCCCAGCAAGCTGTTCGTCGACTACAACCAGAACACCAGGGACCACACCATCGCCAGCGCTTACTCGGTGCGCGGCGTGCCAGAGGCCACCGTGTCCACCCCGATCACCTGGGACGAGATCGACGACGTGGACCCGCGCGCGTTCACCATCGCCACCGTGCCGGCCAGGTTCGCCGAGCTGGGCGACCTGCACGCGGGCATCGATGACCACGCCTACACGCTGGACACCCTGCTCGGCTGGGCCGACCGCGACAACCTCGACTAGGGTCGGCCGGCCGCGGCCCGGTCGCCGGCCCGGCCGGCGTCTGCGGGCGAAAGTCGCCCGTCAGGCCACTTACGCCCCATCAGCCCTGCGGGTACGAGGCAAGTCGATATGGCTGAGGCAACGCCATCCTTAGAGAGGTTACGTTGCCACAACCATAACTTGCTCAGTGGAGACCTGGCGGAGTTCTTCGGTGTAGCCCATCGAGATCCGGCGCATCACGCCCTGGTCGTCGATGTTGTACTGGCCCATCCGCTCCAGCGGCGGTGAGTAGGCGTGAATCGAGACGCTCTGCGCCGCGGCCCCGGTCAGCCGGTGGATGTGGTCGGGGCCGAACGCGAACGAGGTTCCGGCCTGCACCACGACCTGCACGTGGGCGCCGCCGATCCGGGGGTTGCTCTCGGTCAGGGCGCCGGACACCACCCGCACCGCCCCGGACGAAACGTCGTGATCGTGCCAGCCGGTGTCGCTGTCGGTGGTCCAGCACAGCAGCCAGACGTCGATGTGATCGTCGCGATGCAGCGAGGCGTAGTGCCGCCCGCCGGAGGAGAACGCCACGTGCTGACGCCACAGTTCGGGCTGGCTGGCGATCGTGTTGGCTAGCCGGGCCAGTTCTCTGCTGTCGAGATCCCTGGCAGGCAATGCCGGAAACGTCATGGTGTTCATCCTCTCCGCGGGTAGACGGGACGCTGGCCGCGTGCCGTTGTGCTCCTTGTTGTGCGTGTTGCCTGTGTCGTGAGTACTGAAGCGTTTCACTTAACCGATTCAGTGAAACGCTTCAGTACGATCCGTGTCAAGCGGATCAAGCAATGCTGGCGCAGTTGAGCGCCCACAGCGCCACACCGCCCACAGCGCCGCGGCGGCCTGGCGCCCGGCTACAGGGGGGGCCGGATGGGGGGGATGGGGGTCATGCCGGACCGGCGGGGGCCCGACCAGAGCGCGGGCACCGCGTCCACGGCCGCGGCCACCCCGAAGGCGGCCTGCTCGTAGTTGACCCGCCAGCCGACGAAGTCGGGCCAGGCGTCGGACGGGTCACGCTCGATCGGGAAGTCCACCTTGCGCATCCGCTCGACGGCGTCGAGGAACTCTTCGTAGGTCACGCTGATGCTGTCGCTCTTCTCCGGCATATCGGGGAAGCCCAGGCCCATCGTCCGCGCGATCTGCTGGAAGCACAGGAACCCGGCGCGCAGGCACAGCCGGGCCGACACCGTCGGCGCGGCTTCCGGGCACAGCGACAGCATCAGCGCGGCCGAGTCCAGCACGGACAGCAGCGCGGTCACCCAGGACGACAGCGCCCTCGGCGAGCGGAAGCGCACCAGCGGCAGGTACGTGCTGTGGCTCTCCATGACGTCGGCCGCCCACCGCTCCCACACCGCGTACAGCTCGGGCAGCGTGTCGATCGTGGACACCCCCGACCCCAGCGCGTAGTGCGTGCGGGCCAGCAGTTCGGGCCCCCAGGCCGGGACTCCGCCCCGCCCGTTCAGCAGCGCCACTTCGGTTTCCCTGCGGTTGAAGGCCGCGTACAGCGCCGGCAGGTAGCCGACCTGCAGGGCCACGATCACCAGGCCGGTGGCCGCGGAGATGAACACGACCGCCAGCGGCGCCGCCCCTTCGGTTCCGGCGAAGCCCAGGGTGAACATCGACGAGCCCGCGTTGGTGAACGCGGACGAGACGCCGATCGGGTCCAGCGGCCACAGCAGCAGCGCGAAGCCGACGAAGGAGAATCCCAGCCAGGCGGTGAGCTGGCTGAGCAGGACCGCCGCCGCCTGGGTGGCCAGCATCAGGTCACGCCGCTTGTAGTCGTGGACGTGGCCGACCGCCAGCTGGTACGCCCGGTCCACGGCCCAGTCCACCGCGCGCGTCAGCATGCTGCTGACCGGGCGCGGCACGATGAGCGTCCCGATCACGCTGGACCACGCCGTGAGCACGAGCAGCGCGCCGACGACCGCGGCCACCGAGCGGGCCGCGAGCGGGACCACCATGGGATCTCCTTGGATGATCTTTGACCATGCCGAACCTACCGTGACGGCCGGGTATTCGCCGGGACTGGCCGCCGGTGACAGGTAACTTTGGCTCATGCATGTGGTCGGCCTGGTCCTGCACCCGAGGCGTGATTCGGCCGCCGCTGTGAGTTCGGTCCTGGAGTGGGCTGCCCGCAAGGGCGCTCAGGTCCTGGGGATCGACTCCGAGATCGACCGGCTCGATTGCCCCGCGGTCGCGGTGCCGGCCGAGGAGATCGGCCGCCGCGCCGACCTGCTGGTCAGCCTGGGCGGGGACGGCACGATGCTGCGCGCCATGCGGCTGGCCGACCGGCAGAGCGGCCCGGTGCTCGGGGTGAACCTGGGGAAGCTGGGCTTCCTGGCCGAGGTGGACGTGCCCGACCTGCCCGGCGCGCTGTCGGCCATCGACAACCTGGAGTTCACGATCGAGTCGCGGCTGGCGGTGGACGCGGTCGTCGGCGGCCAGGTGGTCACCGCCTTCAACGACGTCGCCTTCGTCCGGTTCCCGGGGGAGCCGACCGCGGTGATCGCGGTGCGGGCGGCCGGCCACCCGTTCGTCAGCTACGCCGCCGACGCGGTCGTGGTCGCCACCCCGACCGGCTCCACCGCCTACAGCTTCTCCGCGGGCGGCCCGATCGTGAGCCCGTCGGTCGAGGCACTGCTGGTCACGCCCGCCGCGCCGCATTCGGCCTACAACCGCGGGCTGGTGCTGTCGGTCCAGGACAGCCTGATGCTGGAGATCCTGCCGGCCAGCGGGCCGCTGGCCGTCGAGGTGGACGGCCAGGTCGCCGCGCAGGTGGCCGCGGGCGATCAGATCGAGCTGCGGCCGCGGCCAGGCGCGGCGCACGTGGTCCGGCTGGGCCGCACCACGTTCTACGAGCGGGCCCGCCGCAAGCTGCGGCTGACCGACTCCGCCGAGGTCCCGCCCTGGCCGGGGGAGCCGGAAGAACGCTTCGGGGTACCGGCGACCTAACGCGCGTCCCGGTTAGCGCCGCGGCGGGCCGGTGGAGGCGCGCTCGCACAGGTGCGGCTGCTGCAGGATGCGGCGGTGCCGCGTCTTGCCGTCGATGGCCTTGAGTATGAGCCTGACCGAGCCGTGCACGATCCCGTCGATGTCCCAGTCCACGGTGGTCAGCCCCGGGGTGAGCAGGCTCGACATCGGGTGGTTGTCGTAGCCCACGATCGACAGGTCACCGGGAACCGACAGGCCGAGCGCGCGGGCGGCCGCGTAGGCGCCGTAGGCGATGGAGTCGGAGAAGCAGAACAGCGCCGTCGGCCTGGACGCCCCGCCCAGCACCGCCTGCGCCACCTCGGTCGCCGCCATCAGCGACGGGCCGGCCGTCACGACGCCCACGTCGAGCGCCAGCCGCTCCGCCTCGGTGCTGACGTGCAACTCGGCCGGGCGATCCGGGGTGCTCGGCCGGGTGGGAGTGAGCACGGTGATCCGCCGGTGGCCCAGGCCCTGCAGATGCTGCAGGGCCAGGTTCACCCCCGACCGGTTGTCGAACAGCACCTCGCCCACGGTCCTGCGGCCGTACAGGGCGTCACCGATCGACACGATGGGCAGGCTGTCCCCCAGCTCAGCCCAGCGCTCCGCCGAGGGATCCAGCGGCTGGACGATCAGGCCGTCCACCCGCTGGTCCCGCAACTGCCGGGCGAGCACCTGTTCCCGGCCCGGGTCACCGCCCGCGCCGACGAGCAGCGCGTACCGGTCCTGGGCGAGCAGGCCGTGGCTGATCCGCACGCCGAGCAACTGCTGCCACATGTCCTCCAGCGAGCCGCACAGCAGCCCGACCATGCCGGTGCGCCCGCTGACCAGGGCGCGGGCGATGGGGTCGGCCTCGTAGCCGAGCTCGGCCGCGGCCTGCCTGACCCGTTCCTGGGTCTCGTCGGAGGTCTGCATGCCGCGCAGGGCGTAGGAAACGGCCGCTGGCGAAAGCCCCGTAGCGTCGGCGACGTCACGGATCGTGGCGCGCTTGCGCGGCTCCGGCACCACGTCATCGTATAGCGACGGTAAAGCCAGACCGGGTCGGCGCGACGGCGCGCCCCCGGCCGCTCACAGCGCGGCCAGGGTCGGCAGCAGCCGGTCGGCCACCTCGATGTCCCCGTCCAGCGGCC
Organism: Streptosporangiaceae bacterium; assembly: GCA_036267135.1. Classification (GTDB taxonomy): domain Bacteria; phylum Actinomycetota; class Actinomycetes; order Streptosporangiales; family Streptosporangiaceae; genus PALSA-505. The sequence continues at coordinate 86,189 of DATAWQ010000078.1, forward strand.
GGTCCTCGACCCGCGGATCCAGGGCTCCGGTGGCCAGCTCGTAGGCCTCTCGCAGGGGTCCGGCGCCCCACCGCACGTCCTCGCGCATCCGCAGCGCGCGGATCGCGGCCACCAGTTCGCAGGCGGTCACTATGCGGTAGGCGGCCACCGTCTCGGTGGCGCTGCGGGCCGCCTGGGTGGAGAAGTTGGCCTGTTCCTCCAGGCCACGCGACAGCACCGCGGTGCCCAGCGCGGCGGGGGAGGCCAGCCGCCTGATGTCGGCCAGCGCGGAGTGCGCGACGTACTCCAGCAGCATCACGCCCGAGCTGGCCGGCGCCACATCGGCCAGGAAGGGCCGCAGCCCGGTGAACGCCGGCTCGACCAGCGCGCCGAGCCTGGCCGCGGACAGCGCGGCGGTCTGGAACAGGGCCGCCCTGGCCGCGTCCAGCGCGAGCCCCAGGTAGGCCGTGTAGAAGTTCCCGTTGTGCAGCACCTCGCCGGTCGCGGCGTCGATCAGCGGATTCTCCGCGCGCGCGTTGAGCTCGACCGCCAGCACCGCGTCCAGCGTCCGCACCGCGTCGATCGCGGGCCCGTGCACCTGCGGCAGCGCGCGGTAGCCATAAGGATCCTGGATCCGGGTAGCCGCCCCGCCATGCCCCGCGAGCAGCCGCCGCAGCTGCCCCGCCACCGCGGCCTGTCCCGGATGCGGCCTGGCCTCCTGCACCGGCTCGCGGTAGGACTCCAGCGACCCGTTCACCGCCAGGAAGCTCAGCGCCGCCACCGCCGTCGCCGCGTCCAGCAATTCGTCGAGATCGGCGCAGGCCAGCGCGGCCTCGCCGATGGTGGCGGCGTTGCTGCTCATGAAGGCCAGCGCGTCGGCCGGGTCGAAGCCGAACGGCGGCAGCGTGCCACCCTGCCACGGCCGCTCCCCGAGCAGGCACAGCCCCACGCAGGCCAGCGCGGCCAGGTCGCCGGTCCCGATCGAGCCGATCATCCGCACCGGCGGGGTGAGGCCGAGGTTCAGCGCCTCGGCCAGCACCCCCAGCAGCGCGGGGTCCACCCCGGACCCGCCGGAGGCGAGCTGGTTCAGCCGGACCACCACCAGCGCCCTGGCCCTGGCCACGTCGAGCAGTGGCCCGGCGCCGCCGGCGTGGCTGCGCAGCAGCCGCAGCCCGTGACCGGCGTCCGAGACCGGCACCGCCCGGTTGGCGCCCACGCCGGTGGTCCGGCCGTACACCGGGCGCTCCGCGGCCACCCGGGCCACGACTTCCCTGGCCAGCCGGGCCCGCTCCAGGCCGCTGGGGTGCACGCTCACCGTGGCTCCGTCCCTGGCCACGAGCCTGACCTGCAGGCACGTCAGTGCGATGCCGTCGATCAAGACCGCAGGAACTGGCGATGTGCCCGACAAGGTGCCCCCTCCATGGACGTAACGAGTTCGCAAACACCAGGGGGAATAACCTTGACACTCTCCGCATACTCCAAGAACATGAGGCCGATCATGGATGGCCCCTGTGTGCACGGCGGGTTGCGCGCGACGAAGTCGCGGGCACTCCTCATGGCGAGGTCGCCCCTGGTTCAAAATGACACTGTCCAGATCATGAAATCAGGCCTGTCTATCCCGGGAACAAGCAGGCCATACATCGGCGTGCACTCCCGATTATCGATCGGAAAAGACGAGAAAGGGCCGCGCCTTGATCACCTTTGAGAACGTGACGAAGCGGTACCCAGGTGGCACGGTCGCGGTGGACGGGCTCAACCTCGAGGTCCCCGCCGGCCAGACCATGGTGCTGGTCGGCCCGAGCGGCTGCGGCAAGACCACCTCGCTGCGCATGATCAACAGACTCATCGACCCGACCGGCGGCCGCATCCTGCTCGACGGCCAGGACATACTCCAATCCAATCCGCCGACGCTGCGCCGCGGCATCGGCTACGTGATCCAGCAGGCGGGCCTGTTCCCGCACCGCACGATCGTGGACAACATCGCCACGGTGCCGCTGCTCGTCGGCTGGCCGAAGGCGAAGGCCAGGGACCGCGCCCGCGAGCTGATGGACCTGGTCGGCCTGGACGCGGGCATGGCCCGCCGTTACCCGCACCAGCTTTCCGGCGGGCAGCAGCAGCGGGTGGGCGTGGCCAGGGCGCTGGCCGCCGACCCGCCGGTGCTGCTGATGGACGAGCCGTTCAGCGCCGTGGACCCGATTGTCAGAGCCTCGTTGCAGGATGAACTGCTGCGGCTGCAGGCGGAACTGCACAAGACCGTGGTCTTCGTCACCCACGACATCGAAGAGGCGATCAAGGTCGGTGATCAGGTGGCGATCTTCAAGCCCGGCGGCCACCTGGTTCAGGTGGACACCCCGCAGCAACTGCTCGCCGCCCCCGCCAACGACTACGTGGAGGACTTCATCGGGTTCGACCGCGGCATCCGCCGGCTGTCGTTCCTCACGGCCGGCACCCTGGAACTGGACACCGACGTCGTCGCCGGGCAAGACACGACGGCCTCATCCGCGCTGGCTAAGGTCCGGGGTGCCGCCGCGCCATGGCTCTTCGTTGTTGACAATGAACGGCTGCCGCGAGGCTGGATCTCGGCCACGGATCTGGAAGCCGCTGCGGCGGCCAGCCCAGTGGGCAACCTGGCGCTGACCGGCTACGGTCACACCTTCCGGGCCGATTCCGACTCGCTGCGCGCGGCGCTGGACGCCACCGTGCTGTCGCCGACAGGCCAGGCCGTCGGCGTGGGCGCCGACGGCCGCGTGGTGGGCGTGACCTCCTACGAACGCCTCCGCATCGCGATCCAGCAGGGCGCGGCCCAGGAAGTGCCGGCGTCATGAACTGGGCCTTCAGCAACGTCAGCATGCTGGCCCACCTCACCGGCCAGCACGCCTACCTTGCCTTGGTGCCGGTACTGGTCGGCCTGGCCGTCTCGCTGCCGCTCGGCGTGGTGTGCGTCAGGTACGGCTGGCTGTACCCGCCGGTGCTGGGCCTCACCAGCGTGCTGTACGCGCTGCCGGCGCTGGCTCTGTTCGTGGTGCTGATCGCCTATACCGGCCTGACCGACACCACGGTGATGATCCCGCTGGGTGTCTACTCGCTGGCCGCGATCTTCCCCAGCGTGGTGGACGGGCTCCGGGGCGTGCCCGCGCCGGTCCGGCAGGCCGCGATCGCAATGGGGTTCGGCACCTGGCGGCGCCTGATCAGGGTCGAGCTGCCGATTGCCGTTCCCGTCATCATCGCGGGCCTGCGGGTGGCGACCGTGTCCAGCATCAGCCTGGTCAGCGTCGGCGCGCTGATCGGCACCGGCGGCCTCGGTTACCTGTTCACCGACGGCGAGCAGCGCGACTTCTCCACCGAGACGATCGTGGGCATCGTGCTGATCGTCGTGCTCGCCCTGGTGGCGGACATCGTGCTGGTGACCGCCAGGCGGCTGCTGACGCCGTGGCAGCGCGGCGCCACACCGGCGATCAGGAGGACCACGTCCCGGCGGGCCGCCCTGACCGGCCAGGCGGGGGGAGCGGGCGTCTCATGAGCTTCTTCGACTTCGCGTGGCAGTGGCTGTCGGTGAGCGGCCACTGGTCCGGGGACAACGGGGTCCCGGCCCGCCTCATCGAGCACGTCGAGTACACCGCTTTGGCCATGGTGATCTCCGTGGTCATCGCGCTGCCGGTCGGCGTGCTCATCGGGCACACCCGCCGGGGCGGGTTCACCCTGGTCAGCCTGGCCAACATCTGGCGTTCGCTGCCCACCCTGGGCCTGCTGGTGCTGGCCTTCATCGAGTCGGGCGGCGCGTCCTGGGCCTGGGTGATCCCGCTGGTCGCGCTGGCCATCCCGCCCATCATGGTGACCACCTACGAGGGCGTGCTCGGTGTGGACGCCGACCTGAAGGACGCGGCGATCGGGATGGGCATGACGTCCCGGCAGGTCCTGTTCAAGGTGGAGGTGCCGGTCGCGATGCCGCTGATCCTGCTCGGCCTGCGGACCGCCGCCATCCAGGTGGTCGCGACCGCCACCATCGCCGCCTACATCAGCCTGGGGGGATTCGGGCGTTACATCATCGACGGCCTGGCCACCAACAATTACCAACTCGTCGCGGCCGGTGCGGCGTGCGTCGTGGCGCTCGCCCTGGTGATGCAGTTTGCGTTCAGCGGCCTGTCCCGCGTCGTCGTTTCCGCCGGACTTCGCAAACAGGCACGACAGTCGTGAGAAATACCCATAAGGAAGGAAGGTGCACAATGCACCGCATAACTCTGCATAATTTTCGGGCCGTGACGGCCGTCGGGATCGCGGTCTCACTGGGCCTGACGCTGGCGGCCTGTGGCAGCAGCGGCAAGTCCGGCAGCGGCGGCAACCCACTGTCGGGCAGCGCGGCCAAGGGCTCGGTCGTGGTCGGATCCGCCAACTTCCCCGAAGACGAACTGCTGGCCACGATCTACGCCCAGGCCCTGCAGGCCAAGGGGATCAAGGTCACCACCAAGTTCAACATCGGCTCGCGTGAGGTCTACTACCCGGAGATCAAGAAGGGTGCAGTCACGATCATTCCCGACTACAACGGCGCCCTGCTGACCGGCGAGGTGGACACCACCAGCACGGCCGCCACCACGGCCGAGGTGGACGCCGCCCTGACCGCCAAGCTGCCCTCGACGCTGGAGATACTCACCCCGTCCGCGGCGCAGGACGCGGACTCGGTCACGGTCACCCAGGCCACCGCCAAGCGGGATCACCTGACCTCGATCGCGGACCTGAAGCCGTACGCCAGCAAGATGGCCATCGGCGGGCCGCCAGAGTTCAAGACCCGCACGGACGGGCTCGTTGGGCTGAAGAAGAACTACGGGCTGACCTTCAAGACTTTCGTGCCGACCGACGAGTCGGGCCCGGTCACCCTGACCGACCTGGTGAACGGCAAGGTGCAGGCGGCGGACGTGTTCACCACCACGCCGCAGATCACCACCGACCACCTGGTGAGCCTCACCGACCCGAAGTTCAACTTCGCGGCGCAGAACATCATCCCGCTGGTCTACAAGGCCGGCATGAATTCCAAGATCACAAGCACGCTGAATGCGATCTCCGCCGCGCTGACGACCAACGCCCTGCTGCAAATGGACACCGCGCTGGACGTCAACCACGCCAGCTACGCGCAGGTCGCGGCCGGTTTCCTCAAGGCCATGGACCTGGGCTGAGCGGAAGGAATAGTACGGCCCCAAATACCCGCCTCGAATAATTAAGAGGGGATTGCGGGCGTAGGCGACGTTCGTTACGTTGGTCACTGCTTGGCGCTGGTCAGGACCGAAGCGTTATTGAGCCCAGACCGTATTGAGCACAGACCGTATTGAGCACAGAGCGTTATTGATCACCGTAGTGAACTGTCACTGGAGCCTTATGCGTCCGCGTCGTGCGGGTGTTGCGCTCGCCGCACCCATCCTGCTGCTGGCTGCCGCGTGCGGCTCGCAGCAGGTGGGTGTGTTCCATCCCGCCGGGGTGCTGGCCGCGGCCAGCCCGGCGGCGTCGGCCGGTGCGCGGTCCACCGTGCCGGTCCCGTTCCCCGGCAAGGTCAGGTTCGACTTCGACGCCCTGCCCACCGACCCCAGCCAGGCGGCGCTGGTCAGCCGGGACCGGGACTTCGTCCTGTCCTACTACGACGCGATCTACACCAGGGGCCACGACACCAGCTACCTGTCTTACATCGCCGACAGCGGCGTCACCACCAGCGTGCAGACGGCGGTGACTGAGCACGTCGACGCGGCCGAAGGCTTCGCCGGGGTGGACAAGCACTTCGACACCACGGTGACCAAGCCCTCGGATCTGCCCGGCGACCTGGACGTGAGCTACTGCGTCGACGAGGCCGGGCTGCAGTACACCGACATCGGGACCGGGCAACTGCGCGGCAACGGGTCCACCCCCGGCCAGCTCTACTACTACGAAAACGACACGTTCGCGAAGACCCGCCACGGCGCCTGGGACCTGGTCGGCATGCTCGTCACCCCCTATCCCACCGGCTCGGCCCGGGAGTGCAAGCCATGAAAGTGCTCTTCACCACGGGTTCCAGCGCTTCCCGTCTGCTCGCCCGGTCGGCCACCGCCGGCGCCGCTCTGCTCGCCGTCGTGCTGGCCGCCGCCCCGGCCCTGGCCTCCGGCCCGATCGGCGGGACCGGGCCCGGAGGGAGCATGGGCGGTGGTGGCGGTACCGGCTGCTCAGGCGTGGACTGCTACGCCAACGTCTGGCAGTACATCACGCTCACCGGCAACGCGGTCGCTTCCGGCGGCGGCAATGGGAAGCCGGTCACGATGCCGCCGCCCCCGTGTTACATGGAGCCGATGTTCAGCGGGCCAGAGCTCTACGCCCTCTGGAAGGCGGGCAGTCCGGGGTTCCCCTTCCTGAACTTCCTCGGCAACATCAAGCAGTACAAGCACAGCCACGCCGGCTACTGGTGGGAGCGGGTCACCAACCTGCAGGTAGGCGGAGGTTGCCACCTTCCGCTGCTCGCCTGGGTGGTGAACGGCGCGCAGCCGCCGCTGCCGGCCGTGCCAGAGGTCGATCTGGCCATCTACGCCTACGACCACATGCGGCTGCCATCGCCCAAACTGAATCTCAACCCGTCGAACAATCGTGGCTACGTGAGCCTGCCCAGCTACGCCTGGGACGTCATGGAGTTCTACGTAGGGCACGTCACGGCTCATCTGGGCAACGAGCAGGCAACTGTGAACGCCACCGCTGGCAACCTGCGACTGAGCGTCGGTCAGCCAGGCGGTGCCACCGTGTACGACTCAGATTGCACAGATCAAGGTTCGTCCGCCCGCCCGGTGGGGACCGCACCGCCTGACTCTGGGCCGGGTTCAGTGCCGGACTGCGGGGTCACGTTCACCGCGCCCAGCCCCGATGATCTCGTCACCGGTAACATCAGGTGGGCAGTGACTTCGACCGATGGTGGGTTCCCCGCGATCACCACGACCGGCGCGAATCCCGTCACAGTCTTCGAGATCCAGAGTTTGAACGGCAACTGAGGGAGCGACTCTGTCACGCGAGATACGTGCCCCGCGCGGATCGGATCTGACCTGTAAGGGGTGGCCGCAAGAGGCGGCCATGCGGATGCTGATGAACAACCTCGACCCCGAGGTGGCCGAGCATCCCGATCAATTGATCGTGTACGGCGGGTCCGGCCGGGCGGCCCGAAGCTGGAGCGCCTACGACGCGATCGTGGCCAGCCTCACCGACCTCGAAGGCGACGAGACCCTGCTTGTCCAGTCCGGCAAGCCGGTGGGCGTGGTCCGTACCCACGAGTGGGCGCCCCGCGTGCTCATCGCCAACTCCATGCTGGTGCCGCAGTGGGCCACCTGGGAGGAGTTCCGCCGGCTCGAAGGTCTGGGCCTGACCATGTACGGCCAGATGACGGCCGGCTCGTGGATCTACATTGGCACCCAGGGCATCCTGCAGGGCACCTACGAGACGTTCGCGGCCATCGCCGCCAAGCGGTTCGGCGGCACGCTGGCCGGGACGATCACGCTCACCGCGGGCCTCGGCGGCATGGGCGGCGCCCAGCCACTCGCGGTGACCATGAACGGCGGCGTGGCCATCTGCATCGACTGCGACCCGAGCCGGATCGCCCGCCGGATCGAGCACGGCTACCTGGACGAGGCGGCCGACGACATCGACGACGCGGTCCGCCGTGCGGTCGCCGCCCGCGACGCCGGCCGGGCGCTGTCCATCGGCCTGCTCGGCAACGCGGCCGACGTGCTGCCCACCCTGCTCGAGATGGGCGCGCCCATCGACATCGTCACCGACCAGACGTCGGCCCACGACCCGCTGACCTACCTGCCGCGCGGCGTCGCGTTCGGGGACATGGGCGCGCTGCGGGCCGAGGACCCGGCCGGGTTCACCCGCCGCGCCCGCGAATCCATGGCCGCCCACGTGGAGGCTATGGTCGGCTTCGCCGACGCGGGGGCCGAGGTGTTCGACTACGGCAACTCGATCCGCGGCGAGGCCGAAGTGGCCGGTTACGGCCGCGCGTTCGACTTCCCCGGCTTCGTGCCCGCCTACATCAGGCCGCTGTTCTGCGAGGGCAAGGGCCCGTTCCGCTGGGCCGCGCTGTCCGGCGATCCCAAGGACATCGCAGTCACCGACCAGGCCATACTCGACCTGTTCCCCCAGAACGAGGCACTGGCCCGCTGGATCCGGATGGCCCAGCAGAAGGTGCACTTCCAGGGCCTGCCGGCCCGGATCTGCTGGCTGGGTTACGGCGAGCGGGACAAGGCCGGCCTGGCCTTCAACGACCTGGTGGCCCGGGGTGACGTGTCCGCGCCGATCGTGCTCGGCCGCGACCATCTGGACTGCGGCTCGGTCGCGTCCCCCTACCGGGAGACCGAGAGCATGGCCGACGGGTCGGACGCCATCGCGGACTGGCCGATACTCAACGCGCTGGTGAACGTCTCGTCCGGCGCGTCCTGGGTGAGCGTGCACCACGGCGGCGGGGTCGGCATCGGCCGGTCCATCCACGCTGGCCAGGTGTGCGTGGCCGACGGCACCGAGATCGCCGCGCACAAGCTGGAACGGGTGCTGACCAACGACCCGGGCATGGGCATCTTGCGCCACGCGGACGCGGGCTATGACCGGGCCTGCGAGGTGGCCACCCAGCGCGGCGTGCGGATCCCCATGGAGTCATCGGGAGCATGAGCTTCCGCCGGCTGTGGGCGTCGCTGCTGCCGATCGGCCGGAACCAGCAGACCGGCGGTTACCGCCGCTACACCTGGACCGAGGCCGACCAGCAGTGCCGCGGCTGGTTCCGGGAGACCGCGGCCGCGCGCAACATGCCCGTCGCACCCGACGGCAACGGCAACCTGTGGGCCTGGTGGGACGGCCAGGACCAGCCCGGCAGCCAGGGTGGCACTCGATCCCGGCGCGCCTCCCGCGCCTCCCGGCCGCGTTCCGGCGCGATTGTCACCGGCAGCCACCTCGACTCGGTGCCCGACGGCGGCGCGTTCGACGGCCCGCTGGGCGTGGTCAGCGGGTTCGCCGCGATCGACCTGCTCCGCGCCCGTGGCCGCGTCCCGGTCCGGCCCATCGCGGTCACCGCGTTCTGCGAGGAGGAGGGGGCCAGGTTCGGCGTCGCGTGCCTGGGCAGCAAGCTGCTGACCGGGGCCATCACCCCGAAGGCGGCCCGTGCCCTGCGTGACGCCGACGGCGTCACCTGGGCCGACGCGATGGCCGCGGCCGGGTATGACCCGGCCGGGCTCGGCCCGGACGATCCGCTGCTGTCCGGCGTCGTCGCCTTCGTCGAACTGCACATCGAGCAGGGCCGCGCGCTGGCCGATCCGCCGGGCGCGGCGATCGGCGTCGCCGAGGGCATCTGGCCGCACGGCCGCTGGCGCTTCGAGTTCCGCGGCCGGGCCGACCACGCCGGCACCGCCCGGCTGGCCGACCGCGCGGACCCGATGCTGCCCTACGCGGCCACCGTGCTGGCCGCGCGCGAGTGCGCCGCCAAACTGGGCACGCTCGCCACGTTCGGCAAGATCGTGTCCGAGCCCGGCGGGGTCAACGCCGTGCCGTCGTCCGTCCGGGCCTGGCTGGACGCTCGCGCCGCCGACGACGAGGGCCTGTCCCGCACGGTCAGCGAGGTCCGCGCGGCCGCGAAGCATGCGGCGGCCGCGCACGACGTCATCCTCACCGTGACGGCCGAATCGGCCGCCCCCCGCGTCGGTTTCGACGCCGGTCTGCGCGACCGGGTGGCCGGTGCGCTGGCCGCGGCCGGCCTGAACGCGCCGGTGCTGCCCACCGGGGCCGGGCACGACGCCGGGGTGCTGGCCACCCGGATCCCGACCGCCATGCTGTTCGTGCGCAATCCGACCGGCGTATCGCACGCGCCCGCCGAGCAGGCCGAGCCCGCCGACTGCGAGCGGGGCGTCGAGGCGCTCGCGGCCGTGCTCGACGAGCTGGCCTGCCGATGAGCGCCCCGGCCCGGCCTCCCGGCGAGCCCGCCGACGGACCAGCCAACAGGCCAGCCGCCGACGCCCCGCCGGTGCGCCGCTGGCACGCGGGCCTGCTCTGGCGCCCCGGCACCGGGGTCGAGCGCGACGTGCTCATCGAGGCCACCGGCGACCGGTTCTCCGCGGTCAGCCCCGGCATCCCGCCGGCCGAGGCTCCGCCCGGAACCGTCCGGCTGGACGGGTTCACCCTGCCCGGCCTGGCCAACGCCCACTCGCACGCGTTCCACCGCGCGCTGCGCGGGGTCGTGCAGGCGGGCCGGGGCACGTTCTGGACCTGGCGGGAGCGGATGTACGAGGTGGCGGGGCGGCTCACCCCGGACGGGTACCTGGCCCTCGCCCGGGCGGTCTTCGCCGAGATGAGCCTGGCCGGGGTCACCTGCGTGGGCGAGTTCCACTATCTGCATCACGGCCCGGACGCAGTGCCGTATGCCGACCCGAACGCCATGGGCCGGGTGCTGCTGCAGGCAGCGGCCGAGGCGGGCCTGCGGATCACGCTGCTTGACACCTGCTATCTGGCCGGCGGCCTGTCCGCGGACGGGGATTCGCTGCCGCTGGCCGGTCCCCAGATGCGGTTCGGCGACGGCGACGCGGCCCGCTGGGCGGAGCGGGTGGACGCGCTCGGCCCCGACGAGCACGGAATGCTCGCCCCGCACGCCCGGGCCGGGGCGGCCATCCACTCGGTGCGCGCGGTCCCGCCCGGCCAGATGCCCCAGATAGTCGCCTGGACGCACCGCTACGGCGCGCCGCTGCACGCCCATCTGTCCGAGCAGCCCGCGGAGAACGCCGCCTGCCAGGAGGCTTACAGCGGCACCCCGGCCGAGGTGCTGGACCGGGCCGGAGTGCTCGGCCCGCGCGCCACCATGGTGCACGCCACCCACCTCACCGAAAGCGATGTCCAGTTGCTCGGCGGCAGCCGGACCTGCGCCTGCTTCTGCCCCACCACCGAGGCCGACCTGGCCGACGGGATCGGCCCGGCCCGGGCGCTGGCCTCGGCCGGCAGCCCGCTGTCGGCAGGCAGCGACAGCCAGGCCGTGGTGGACCTGTTCGCCGAGGCCCGCGGTATCGAGCTGACCCAGCGGCTGGCCACCGGCCAGCGCGGCAACTTCACCGCCATCGAGCTGGCCACCGCGGCCACCGTGGCCGGGCACGCCTGCCTGGGCTGGCCGGACGCGGGCGAGATCGTGCCCGGCGCCCTCGCCGACCTGGTGACGGTCGGCCTCGACACGCCCCGGCTGGCCGGGACGGCCGAGGCCACGGCGCTGGAGAGCGTCATGTTCGCCGCCACCGCCGCGGACGTCAGGCACGTCGTCTCCGGTGGCCGGGATGTGGTCAGCGGCGGCCAGCACCTCCTGATTGACGACGTCCCCGCCGCAATGTCCGCGGCCCTGGCGGAATTGGCCTGACCGGCCCGTTTGGAAACGATCTCTGGCAGGATGGCTGGCCGGGGGCAGCGTCAGGCGGAGGGCATGTGGATGACCAACCTGGTGGTCGAGCGCTCGCTGACGGTGGCAACGGTGCCCGAGCGGGCCTGGTCGCTACTGTCCAGCCCGGCCGCGTTCTCGATGCAGCCGGGCACATTCGCCTTCGACCTCAGGCCGGCCACCGGCGGCGCCGGCAGCACTGGCGGCGCCGGGCTGTGGCTGGGCATCGCCATCAGGCAGGCCCGGGTGCTCACGCTGCTCTTCGGAATCAGCGAGGAAACGCCGGGCCAGGTGATCTCGCTGCGGCTAGTCAATGTGCCGCCGCGCCGGCAGCTCACCTACACGCTGTCCGTGCGGCCCGGCCAGCGGACCACCAAGATCGCCATCGGCGTGTCCGAGGAGGTGTCCCGCTCCGCCAAGGCGGACCTGCGGGCCCGCTGGCTTAAGGACCTGGATGTCTGGCTGGCCAACGCCCAGGCGGTACTGGAAGGCCGCAAGCCCTGGCCCGGCGACGAGCTTCCTCCTTCGGTGCGGGCCGAATGCGCCAGGCGCCGTGAGGTCGCCGATCCGGTCAGCGCCGAGGCCAGCACGGTGATCGCCGCCCCGCCGGCCCGGGTCTGGCAGACCGTGTGGGATCCGGCCACAAACGGCCAGATCAGCCTGACGTCCATAGCGTCCGGTCATGTCCCCGGCACACCGATCCGGCAGCCGGGGGAGATGCAGTACGAGATTCAGCGCGCTTCCTCCGGCCTGCTGGTGGCGACTCTCATGACGCTGCACGACTGCGAGGAAGAACGCCGGGCCGTGGTCCAGACCGTCAGCCCGTTCGCCACCGAGACGGTCTACCTGATCGAGCCCGAACCGGCGGGGACGCGGCTGACCCTGACCGCGAGCCTGCCCGGCCGGGCGTTTACCGCCGGCCACGCGGCGCAGGACATAACCGAGCACGTGGCCAGGTACAAGAGTTTCATCGAGGAACCGGAGCACGCCGCCGGCGGACCGCCCGGCCAGTTAGTGCCGGGCACCGCGGGCCAGTGATCCACTAGGGTTTCGGCATGCCCGACTCGGCCGCCTTCCCCGCCCCCGATGACGACCTGCTGCCCGGGACGCGCCGGGCCCTGATGCACCGGCTGGCCGTGGGCCAGGCGGACGGCCGCACGCCCTCGGTGACCGCCGCCGTGGTGCGGGGCGGCCGGATGGTCTGGTGCGGTGGCCGCGGCCTGGCCGACGGCCAGGACCCGGACGGCGACACCCAGTACCGCATCGGGTCGATCAGCAAGACCATCATCGCGATCATGACCATGCGGCTGCGCGACGCCGGTCTGCTGGATCTGGCCGATCCGCTGAGCAGGCACCTGGACGTGCCGCAGGCGGGCGGCGCGACCGTGGCCCAGCTCCTGTCGCACACCTCCGGGCTGGTGTCGGAGTCGGGCGGCCCGTGGTGGGAGCGGACCCCGGGCGAGTTGCGGCCCAAGCTGGCCGACATCTTCCCGCCGCGCCCCCTGGTGCACCAGGCCGGCCGCCGGTTCCACTACTCCAACCCGGGCTACGCGCTGCTCGGCGCCCTGATCAGCCGGCTCCGCGACGGCCGGCCCTGGGGCGACGTGGTGCGCGAAGAGGTGCTCGGGCCGCTGGGCATGACCCGCACCACCCTGGACCCGCGGCCGCCGCACGAGCGTGGCTGGGCCGTGCATCCATGGGCCGACGTGCTGCAGCCCGAGCCCGCCGAGGACACCGGCCAGATGGCGCCGGCCGGCCAGTACTGGTCCACGGCCGCGGATATGAGCCGGCTGGCCGCGTTCCTGCTGGACGGCAACCGCCGGGTGCTGGCCGACGAGACGCTGGCCGAGATGCGGGCGCCGGCCTCCGGGCCGGACGACGAGTCCTGGACCGGCAGCTACGGGCTTGGCGTGCAGTTGCTGCGCCGGGACGGCCAGGTGCTGTACGGCCACACCGGCTCGATGCCCGGCTTCATCTCCGCGCTGTGCGTCAGCGCGGCCGACGGGCTGGCCGGGGTGGCCCTGGCCAACGTCACGTCGGGCGCCGACCCGGTCGGGATCGCGCTCGGCCTGATCGCGATCGTGGCCGAGCACGAGCCCAGCCTCCCGGCCCGCTGGCAGCCGCTGCCCGAAGTCGACCAGGACCTGCTCGCCCTGACCGGGCTGTGGTACTGGGGACCGCGGCCTTACCTGCTGCGCCTGCTGCCTGGCCGCGGGCTGGCCCTGTCGCCGGACGCGGGCCGCGGGCGCAACTCCCGGTTCCGGGCCGAGGCCGACGGCACCTGGACCGGCCTGGACGGCTACTACGCCGGTGAGACGCTCCGCCTGGTCCGCGACGCCAGCGGCGCCGTGGGCCACATCGACCTGGCCACGTTCGTGTTCACCCGCGAGCCTTACGACACCGGCGCCCCGCTCGCCGCCCGCCCCGACCCAGACGGCTGGCAGGCCGGCCAGCCAGGCTGATCGCAGATCACTAAGGTGCACCGGGATCTCACATGAGTAGCACGCTGATAACGAACATTGGCGAGCTCGTCACCAACGCGCCCGGCGCGGGCGCCGGGCGGTTCGCGGCGCTCGGCGACGCGGCGCTGGTCATGCAGGCCGGCCTGGTCGCCTGGACCGGGCCCGCCGCGCGCGCCCCCGCCGCCGACCACATCGTGGACGCCCGCGGCCGTGCGGTGCTGCCCGGCTTCGTGGACTCCCACGCCCACCTGGTCTTCGCCGGTGAGCGTGGTGCCGAGTTCGCCGCCCGGATGGCCGGCGCGCCCTACCGGGCCGGCGGCATCAGGTCCACCGTGACCGCGACCCGCCGGGCCACCGACCCCGAACTGCGCGCCGGGCTGCGCCGCTTGGTCGCCGAGATGCTCAGGCAGGGCACGACCACGCTGGAGTGCAAGTCAGGCTACGGCCTCACCGTGCCGGACGAGGCCCGCAGCCTGGGCCTGGCCGCCGAGGTCACGCCGGAGGTCACCTACCTGGGTGCGCACGTGGTGCCGCCCGAGTTCGACGGCGACGCGGCCGGCTACGTGGATCTGGTCTGCGGCCCGATGCTCGACGCCTGTGCCCCGCACGCGAAGTGGGTGGACGTGTTCTGCGAGCGCGGCGCGTTCGGCGCGGACGAGGCCACCGCGGTGCTCGCGGCCGGCCGCGCGGCCGGGCTGATCCCGCGGGTGCACGCCAACCAGCTCGGCCCGGGTCCCGGCGTCCGGGTGGCAGTGGCCGCCGGAGCCGCCTCGGCCGACCACTGCACTCACCTGACCGGCCAAGACATCGACGCGCTGGCCGGCTCGGCCACGGTGGCCACGCTGCTGCCCGGGGTCGAGTTCTCCACCAGACAGCCCTACCCGGACGCCCGCGGGCTGATCGACGCCGGGGCCACGGTGGCACTGGCCACCGACTGCAACCCGGGCTCCTGTTTCACGTCCAGCATGCCGCTGTGCGTCGCGCTGGCGGTTAGGGAGATGCGGATGACGACCGCGGAGGCGGTCTGGTCGGCGACCGCGGGCGGCGCCAGGGCGCTGCGCCGGGCCGACATCGGGCACCTGGACGTGGGTGCCCGCGCCGACCTGATGCTGCTCGACGCGCCATCCCACGCCTATCTGGCTTACCGCCCCGGCGTCCCGCTGGTGGCCGCGGTCTGGCAGCAGGGCGAGCTGGCCGCGGGCTGTGCTGACTAGGTTTCCTGGGCCGATCAGGCTTCCTGAACGGCTGACGCAACCTCATCGCCGACGATGGCGGGCAAGTCGCCGGGCTGGTCCAGTTCCTCGTGCGCGCGGACGATCTGCTCGGTGACCTCGGTCAGGTCGGTGAACGGCCGCCGCTCGTAATCGCCGCCCAGCGCGGTCCAGGAGGCCGCGCCGCCGCGGCACCACACGGTGAGGTCGGCGCGGACCGACAGCACCGCGATGTCGGCCCCCGGCTGGTCGCTGCGCACCAGCCTGCGGCCGATGCCGCGGTCGACCAGCAGCTCCTCGAGTTCCCTGGCCGCCTGGCAGGCGCTGCCCTGGGGCTGGCCGAGCCTGACGGCCGCGCGCGCGGTGGGCACCGGCAGGGCGAACCAGACGACCTTGCCCTGGACCTTCCACCGGCCCAGCCTGGCCCGGGTCAGGTGATGACCCCAGCGCCCGTCCGACAGTTCCGACACCACCCGCAGGCCGCGGCCGTTGACGGACTCGAGCGTCACCCGGGACGGGTCCGGCGGTGCGCCCGACTTCCAGCCGCGCTGGGAGTCGAACACCTTGCAGACCACCTCGTACCCGGTGGGGCAGCCGCGGATGTAGGTCCACATCTCGGGTGAGCCGGTGATCGGCCGCTGCCTGCTGCCGTCGAACTCGACGTTGTTCTGCGCGTGCAGGGTGTTGGCGGCCAGTTCGCTGACCATCGTGACCCCGTCGTGCACCAGGTCACCGTTCAGGCCCAGATCGGCCACGGTCTCGCGGAACAGCCGCCTGGCCACGCCGGCGCAGGTGCCGTCCAGGGGGAGCGGCCAGGCCTGACAGCCGCCCGTCTTCCCGCTCACGGGCCTGGTGTCCACCGCGGCCCGGGCGTGAACCGCCGCCATCAGTTGGCCGCCGACCGGACGACGACGGGCAACCCCAACATGATGTTCAGCCTTCACGAGTCATTGAATCTGTGAAACACAGATTATGAGTCTTGCGCCCTCTCGCGCAATGGCATCCGCTGAAATCCCATGAGCACATGCACGGTTACTAAGGCGGGTAGGTGACAGGGTTGTAACCATTACGTCGCTAGTGTCCGACCTGGTCACGGGCACAACCCCGAGTAAAATAACCATATACGGCGGAAACCGGACGGTACGCCGCCTGGGCTTGAGACAGGGCCCGCCTCCAGTAGGCAGAACACAGAAGGATCCCCCAGGGATGCAGCCCGGGGGGATCCTTCTGCGAACGCTATTCGATCATCTAGATGTCGTAGCGGCCCGCCTTCACGTCGGCCAGGAACGCGGTGAAAACCGTGCGCTCGACGACGTGGGCTCCCCCCTCGGGGCGTTTGCTGTCGCGGACGGCGACGACCTCAGGCAGATTGGCCGCGACTTCCACGCAGCCGCCGTTGTGGGCGCTGCGCCGGGCCTTCCGCCAGATGGCTCGAGACAGGTCGATCATGGCTTACTCCAGTTGATCAGCGAGGTGTCTGAGGTAGGCCGTGGTGTCGGCTGGTTCGAGCGCCCTATCCACGGCCCGTCCGAAAGCTTCCATGTAGGTTTCGACACGCTCCGGTCGGCTCACCTCCTCCATCGTGTACTCGGTCTCGACGTAGACCATGCCCGGTTCACCGTCGGGCAGGTCGAGGATGTTGACCGCCGAGATCAGCGCGGCCGACGGCCCGTCGTCGAACCGCTGGATGTGCAGGTCGATGTTGGGCCGCTCGTTCAGCGCGGCCAGCGACTCGATCTGCTCGCGCCGGTCCTCCCAGGTGCCCCACCGGTAGTGCAGGGACGCCTCGGTGATGAGGGCCGTGAGCCGGGGTACGGTGCCGTCGGTGCGGCTGAGTATCTCCTGCCGTCGCTGCCTGGTTTCCAGCGCCTTGCGCCGCCAGGCGGGCGGCCTGACCCCGGCACGCATGAATGCCTCGGTGTAATCGGGCGTCTGCAGCAGGCCGGGCAAGACGAGGGGCAGGAACACCCGGATGCGGGTGGCGTCGTTCTCGAACCCGGGGAACTCGTTGTCGAAGATGTCGGCGAAGTCACGCCACCACGGCCGGACCCGGGCGCGCAGGACGAGTTCCATGATCTCGTCGTGCCCGGCGCCCTCGATGCCGTAGATGCGGAGCAGGTCCCTGATATCGCTGGTCTCCGGGCGCTTCCACTGGTTGGCCTCCATTCGGCCGACCTTGCCGCGTCCCCAGTCCAGCATGTCGCAGATCTGGTTGGCGGTGTGCCCGCTGCCTTTGCGGATCTCCGCTAGGCGACGGGACAGACGCCGCTTGGCTACGGTGGCACCGTATGCGTCGTCACTCATCCCGGGGTCCTCCTTGACAGGACTTGGGTTTCACTATAGCGCTGCCTAACTTGTGAATCACAAATTTCGCCAATGTTTGGCAGGTTGTAACCTCCACGGGTCAATTTGACACACGGCCGGTCCGATAGGCCTGGCCAGGCAGGAATTACGGACATCGCGGGCCCGCTCGCGGCGGTTACGCCGCGGCAACGCGCTCGGTAATATGATTACCACTAGCCCGCTATCGTCCGTTATGTCGCCATTCTCCAGTCAATGGGGGATTGGTGCCCAAACGCGCCCGCCGGGGTTAAGTGAGCGAATCGGCGAGTAATTCGGCCGCGTCGTCGAACTCGCCGTTCTTCACCCCGTCGAGGAAGCAATCCCACTCGAAACGGTCGTACACCAGCACCCGCCGCGCCGGGTCGTCGGCCACCCGCATGAGCACCCATTCGCCTTCGCCGTCGGGTGTCTGTCCGGCCAAAGAAGCAGAGCCGTCGGGTGTCTGTCCGGCCAGGCCAGCAGAGCCGTCGGGTGTCTGTCCGGCCAGAGGAGCAGCGCCGACGAACGCGATCTCTATGGCGCCGCCGGGCCCGCCCGAGGCCAGCCAGGTCTGTGCGTCCACGTCGATGCCCAGGTCTTCGACGGTGGGCTTGGCGATCACGGCGTGCCTCTCGTCGGCGTGCCTCATCCGGTCGCCGACCTATGGCCGCCGGCCGACGCCGCAGTAGAGCACCCGCGACCCATCGGAGTCGGCTTCCTCGGGGTCCACCGCACCCCACACCCCCACGTAGGTGATGTCCGGCACCGGCTCCCCGTAGGACGGGATCAGCTCCATGCCGTCGAAGAACCGCCGGACCTCGTCCTTGGTGCGCAGGTAGATGTGGGTATTGGCGTTCTCGTAGGTGGCGTACATGCCCTGTACCGAACGGGGCGGCAGCTTGTCCGCGGTCGCGTGGGACACGGCCAGCAGGCTGCCGGGGGCGAGCGCGCTGGTGTACCGCTTCACCAGTCCCCACGGGTCGGAGCCGTCGGCCACGAAGTGCAGCACCGCGGTCATCAGCAGCCCGACCGGCTGGCCGAAGTCGATGATCGAGCACAGTTCCTCGTTGCCCAGCACCTCGTCGGGCTCGCGCAGGTCGGCGATGATGAGCTTGGTGTGCTTGTCGTCGTCCAGCAGTCCGCCGGACATGGCCATCACCATCGGGTCGTTGTCCACGTACACGACCCGCGCGTTCGTGGCCACCCGCCGGATGGACTGGTGTGTGTTGCCCTGGGTGGGCAGCCCGGATCCGATGTCGATGAACTGGCGGATGCCGTAGTCCTTGGCCATATGACGGGCCGAGCGCTGATGGAAGCCGCGGTTGGCCCAGGCCGCGTCGTACAGGTCGGGCAGCGCCGTCCGAAGTCGTTCGCCGGCCGCCACGTCCACCGGGAAGTTGGTCTTACCGCCGAGGTAGTAGTCGTACAGCCGCGCGGCGCTGGGCGTGGACGGGTCCACCCCTTCGGGTGCTTCCGTCTCGATCATCCTTGCCCTCCATCGGGTGCTTCCTGGCGCTCTCGCTTGGCCTGGCGCTCTCGCTTGGCCTGGCCCGGGCTCTCGCTTGGCCACAGTCTCGCACGCCGGTAGTAGCGCACAAAACGCACGGAGTGACCGGTTCTGTCACTTGCAATCCCATCTGCAATGCCAGGGCGAGGTTAGCCTAGGCTGTGGCCCGGGGCCACGCTGGGATACCGGCCGCGGAACCGTACCAAAGGTTGGCCGCAATCACCCACATAGGGGACGTCCGTAACCCGGCCAAGCACCAGCACGTGGTCGCCCGCCGGGGTCACCTCGCTGGTCTGGCAGTCCAGCGCGGCCAGCCCGCCCTCAGGGATCAGCGCCCCCGACCGCGGCCCCCGGATCCGGGGCACGTCGTCCAGCAGCAGCCGGGCGCCTGGCCGCCCGGCCGCGGCGAACCTGCCTGCCAGTACTCGCTGCCCGGCGGCGAGCAGGGTGACGGCGAACCCGGCAGGCCCGCCGGGGCGCGCCAGCACCTCCGCCGGGTAGGACTCGGCCCGCAGCGCCACCAGGATCAGCGGCGGGTCCAGCGACACCGGGCAGAAGGCGCTCACCGTCACCGCGATGTCGTCCCGCCCGTCGGCGATCGCGACCAGGGTGACCCCGGCCGCGTGCTCGGCCAGCGCCTCGCTCAGCGCCGCCACGCTGACCCCCCGTGGTTCGGTCACAGCGGTTCGGTCACAGTGGTTGGCTCACAGTGGTTGGCTCACGGTGGTTCGGTCACCCGATCTTCCAGGTGCCGGGCAGCATCAGCGGCCCGGACGGCGGCAGGCCAAGCCGGGCGGCGAGGGTGGAGACCGGGCCCCAGGCCTCGGCCAGCAGATCCTGCGCGGCCATCGCCTCGGTCAGCAGCGCCCGGGCCGGCGTCGGCGCCGACCATGCGGACACGTATTCGCTCGACCCGGGTGGGCGCACCCGGTCCAGCGGGCTGACCCGCGGATAGAGCCGCAGCGGGGCGCTGTCGGGCAGCCCGGCCCGGCTGCGTGCGTGTGCGGCCGCGGTCTCGATCCCGCCGAGCTCGTCGACCAGGCCCCGGGTCACCGCGTCCGCGCCGGTCCAGACCCGGCCGCGGGCGACCTCCTCCACCTGCGCGGCGGTCAGCCCACGGCCGGCCGCGACCTTGCCGGTGAAGTCGGCGTAGATCCGGTCCAGCCAGGCGTTGACCTTCTCCCACTCTTCCTCGCTGAACCGGCGGGTGGTCGCGAACATCGTCGCGTGCTCGCCTTCGGCGACCGAGTCCGTGGTGACGCCGGCCCGGTCCATCAGCCCGCTCAGCACCGGCTTGGCCGTGAGCACGCCGATCGAGCCGGTAAGCGTGCCCGGCTGGGCCACGATGACGTCGGAGGCCATCGCGATGAAGTAGCCACCGGAGGCGGCCACGTCGCCCATGGACACCACCACCGGCTTGCCGGCCGCCCGGGCCCGCACCACCTCCCGCCAGATCGTGTCCGAGGCCACGTAGGAGCCGCCCGGGCTGTTCACCCGCAGCAGTATCGCCCTGGCCCGCTCGTCGCTGGCCGCCGCGCGCAGCGCGCCCGCCACGGTGTCCGAGCCCATTCCGCCGGTCAGCGGCCCGCGGCCGCTGCGGCCCGACCTGATCGGGCCGGTGGCGTGCACCAGCGCGACGAACTGCTCGCGCGGGTTCGGCAGCTTGCGCATCCGGCCGGCCAGCGCGTGCGAGCGCCGGTACCGGCCGAGGTACTGCAGCGTGGCGTCCCGCCCAGCCCGCCGGCGCAGCCAGCCGTAGACCTCGTCCCGGTACCCGAGCGCGTCCACCAGCCCCGCCGCCAGAGCCTCGGCGGCCAGGAACGGCCCGCGGTCGATCATCTCCCTGGCCTCGGCCGCCCCGACGCCGAGCCTGGCCGCGATCGCCTCGGTGAGCTGTTCCGCGATCGAGCTGGCCATCCGCTCGGTGGCCTCCCTGGCCGGGCCGGTGAAGCCGCGCTCAGTGAACGTGTCGGCGGCGGACTTGTACTCGCGCCGCTTGCCAACCTCGTAGTCCACGCCCAGCTTGTCCATGGCCGAGCGCAGGAACATCTGCTCGACCGCGATGCCGGTCAGGCCGACGTCGCCGGAGGGCTGCAGCACGATCCGGCTGAACGCGGTGGCCAGGTAGTACGGCAGGTTCCCGGCGGAGAAGTCGCCGAACGTCTCGGCCCAGGCCACGGACGGCTTGCCGCCGCGGCTGAATTCGGCCACCGCGTCCCGCAGCTCCTGCAGCAGGCCGAGCCCGATCCTGCGGCCGCCCAGCTTGACCACCAGCGCGCGGACCCGGTCGTCGGTGCGGGCCCGGCGCAGGCCGTCGAGCACCTCGGCCAGCCGGGGCTGGCGCATGGTCAGCAGCGCGGCGACCGGGCTGGCGGGCGGCTCGTCGGCCAGGCCCTCGGTGAGGTCGAGCTCCAGGATGAGCGGGGCCGTCCACCGCTTTGGCAGCCGGGGGTGCATGTCAGGCATGGGCTCAGCTTAGAGGCCACCTCTCGCGGTGGGGTCCGCCCGGGGTTTCGGCTATCGTCGCTGATGTGCCCGGGCAGGACGGAGACGGCTGGGCCCGGTGCGCCCAGGGTCATCGGCACTGGGGCCGGCACGGGGCGGTAGGGCTGCTGGCCTGGCACGGGCCTGGTGCTCTGGCTGGGCCTGGTGCTCTGGCCGGGCCGCCGGACGCGGTCAGCGTGCTGCTGGTGCACCGCACCCGGTGGAGCCACCACGGCGGCACCTGGGGCCCGCCCGGCGGCGCACGGGACAGCGACGAAACCCCGCTGGCCGCCGCGCTGCGCGAGGCCTGGGAGGAGTGCGGCCTGCCTTCCGGCGAGGTGACCGTCGGCGGATCGCTGCTCGACGACCACGGTGGCTGGTCGTACCGGACGTTCGTGGCCGAGGCGACCGCGCGGCTGCCCGTGCACGCGGCTAGCCCGGAGATCACCGAGGCTCGCTGGGTCGCCGCGGCCGACGTCGGGTCGCTGCCGCTGCACCCCGGCTTCGAGGAGCGCTGGCCCGAGCTGCGCGCCGCGCTGACCGAGGTGACGGTCGTGGTGGATGCGGCCAACGTGATGGGCGCCAGGCCCGACGGCTGGTGGCGTGATCGGGCCGGCGCCGCGCAGCGGCTGCACGGCCAGCTCGCCGAGCTGGCCGTGCGGGGTGTGCCCGACCTGCCCGGCGCGCTGGCGCTGCCGCCGCTGACCCAGTGGTTCCCCGGCTTCGTGCTCGTGGTGGAGGGCGCCGCCAAGCGCGCGGCGTTCGGCCCGGACGGCCCGGTCCGGGTGGTGCGGGCGCCGGGCTCGGGCGACGACACGATCACGGCCGAGGCGGCCGCCGGGCCTGGCCTGCGGCTCGTGGTCACCGCCGACCGTGAGCTGCGCCGCCGCTGCCAGGCCGCCGGCGCCGCCGTGACCGGCCCCGGCTGGCTACTCGGCCTGCTCTGACTGGGCCTGCTCTGACTGGGGCTGCTCTGACTGGGCCTGCTCTGACCGGGCCTGCTCTGACTGGGCCGGCCGGCCGAGGCCGGCGAGCTGGGTGCGGACGTGATCCGCCTCGGGGACGCCGAGGCCGGTATAGCGGGCCAGGGCTTCCTGCCAGTGCCGGCGGGCCTGGCCGGGATCGCCGAGGGCGAGGTGGGTGTGCCCAAGGCCGTTATGGGCGCGGGCCTGCTCCATCGTGCTGCTGGCCTCGCTGGCCAGGGCAAGCCCGGCGTCGTAGCGGGCCCGGGCGTCGCCAGCCCGGCCGGTGGCGAGCGACGCTTGACCCAGGCCGTTGAGCACCCTCGCCCGGGTGGATGCGTCGCCGAACTCGCGGTACAGCACCAGGGCCTGCTGAAAGTCCTCGACGGCCTGCTGATACCGGCCCAGCATCAGCCCGATCTCGCCGAGCTGACACAGCGCGAGGGCTTCACCGGTCCGGCCGCCGTACTCGCGGTACAAAGTCAGCGCTTCCCGGTAGCGTTCGGCAGCCTCCTGGTAGTGCCCTTGCTGCTGCTCGAGGGAGCCGAACCTGGTCAGCGCGAGACCCTCACCGCCGCGCTCGCCGGTCTCGCGGAACAGGTTCAGGGCCCGCTCCTGGTGGATGGCCGCCTCCCCATAGCGGCCCAGCCGGGCCGTGACCGAGCCCAGGTTGCTCAGCACCCGGGCTTCGCCGGTCCGGTCGCCGGTCTCGCGGAACAGGTCTATGGCCTGCCGGTAGTGGTCGGCCGCCTGGTCACGCAGGCCCTCCGACTGCTCCACGAGGCCCAGATTGCCGACGGCCTTGGCCGCACCGCCCCGGTCACCTGCCGCGTGGAACAGCGCCAGGGAACGTTCGAACGCCGCCGCGGCCTCGTCGATGCGGTTCACGCTCCAGAAGGCCAGGCCCAGGTTGTTCAGCGCGGTTGCCTCGCCGCCGCGGTCGCCGGTGCGGCGGGCGGCGTGGCAGGCGCAGGTGTGGATGGCGACGCCCTCGGTGAAGTAGCCATCGCGGTTGAGGTAGCGGGCCAGGGTGGCGGCCAGCCGGGCGGTGTGGCCGGGCCAGCCGTGCTCGGCCATGTGCGCGGCGACCGTGATCAGGGTAGCCCGGTGAGTGTCCAGCCAGTCCTGGGCCGCGGTGGGTTCGGTCACCGGCGGGACCGGGCTGGCCGCGGCGGGAACGGCGGGCCGGCGGTGGCGTTCGGCCGGGAACAGGGCGTCCATGGCGACGCCGGCGGTGTGCAGGTAGTGGTCGAACAGGCGGGTCAGCGCCGCCCGGCTGCCGTCCGGGCCCTCATGGCCGGCCGCCAGCTCGCACGCGTAGTCGCGGAGCAGGTCGTGCTGGTTGTAGTGGCCGGGGGTGGTGAGGTGGGTCAGGTTCGCGCGGGCCAGCGCGCTGAGCAGGTGCTGGGTGTGGTCCAGGGTGGTGCCGGTGAGGGCGG
>DATAWQ010000079.1:0-89182 GCA_036267135.1 Streptosporangiaceae bacterium
GGCTGATCCTGGCCAGGTCGGCAGTGATCACGGCGTCGTGATGGCCGGTGCGGAGGTGGCTTTCCAGGGTGGCCAGCGCTGAGCCGGGGCGGTCCGGTCCGGTGGTGCCGGTGTCGGTGTAGACGGTGGGGGCCGGCCAGCCAAGGGCGGCGGCGGCCGACAGCACCGCGTGCCGCTGCCGCTGGATGGCCAGGTCATCGGGGCTGGTGGCGCGGGCTCGGAGGTAGGCGGCGGGCTGGTGGGGGGTGGCGGGTGTGCTGGTCATGGGCGTCACGCCTTCCAGGCGATGTCAATCCGGCCGGGGTCAAAAGCGGCCCGGCCGCGCACCTTGACGGGGTGGATGATGATCTGGTCGGTCGTGGCCTCGACCAGGGCGCGCCGCGCCCCGTTGGTCAGGGTCTCCCACCGGGTCCAGCAGTCACCGTCCATCGCGGCGAACTGGGCCAGCGCGAGGGTGTGGGTATCGCGGGCCAGCGCCTGGGTCAAGGTGGTGAGCTGCTCATCAAGCTCACTGCGGGCAGCGGCCCATTCCTGGCGGGTGATCTCGCGTTTCGCCCAGTCCCTGGCCAGTTCGTTGCGGCGCTCGCCGATGGCGCGGATCTCCTCGCTGATCGCTTTTTCGTCCGGGCTGGTGGTGCCGGTGGACGCGCTCAGCAGCCGGTCCATGAACGCCTGGGACTCCAGCGCGGCCAGCACCTGGTCACGGATCTCCGCCTCGGCGGGCTCGGCCCCGATGGACAGCCGGTTGCACCCGGGCACACCAGGGGCCTTGACACAGTTGTACCGGCGTTTCCCTTCCGCGTGCCGGCCCCACAGCGGCCGCCCGCACTCCTCCCGGCCACAGTGCAAGTGCCCGGTATACAGGTAAGTGCGGCGCAGGCGCGGCTGCGTGGCCTGGACCAGCACCGCGCGCAGCCGGTCAGACTGCTCGGCGGTGATGATCGCCGGCCAGGTCGCGTCCGCGATGATCTCACCGTAGTACTCCCGCCGGCCCGAGATCCGCGCCGACGTCAGCACCGCGCGCAGCGTGCTCACCCGCCACTGCTTGCCCTCGGTGGTCACGATCCCCCGGGAGTTCAGGTCGGTGGCCACGCTGCCGAGCGCCTCCCCGGCCAGCGCCCGGGCGGCGGCCTCCGCGATCGCGGCGGCCTCGTCGCTGATCAGGTTCATGTCGCTGGCGGTGTACCCGTAGCCACGCTGCCCGGAACTGTGCGCCTTGCCCTGCTGGGCGGCCTGCAGCCGGGCGCGGCGCTGCCGCTCGGCCTTGTGCTCAGACTCATGCCGCGCGGCTGCGCCCAGCGTGCGGGCCACCATCCGGCCGGTCGGGGTGGACAGGTCAATTTCCCCGGTCACGGTGGCCAGCGCGATCCCGGCCGTGTCGTGCAAGTCAATGACGTCTTCCAGCTCGCGGGGGGTGCGGGTGAGCCGGTCCACATGCCAGCAGCAAATCGCATCCACGTTCCCCGCCGCGATGTCGGCCAGCAGCCGGATCCATTCCGGCCGGGGCTTGCCCGAATAGGCCGACACGTCGTTGTCGGCGTACACCCCCATCACCTGCCAGCCGTCGCGGCGGGCGCACAGTCCCCGGCAGTCTTCCTCCTGCCGCGACACCCCTAGCCCGGCGCCCTCCCGGTCCTGGGAGATCCGCACGTAGATGGCCACACGTACGATCGCTTTAGCACTGAGGGACTGGGGGCGGTGGGGGTTCCTGGCCTGCGCTCTTGAACTGCTCATAGTACATAAGCGTAGCCTCGTAGGAACGACCAGGATCCTTCCCAATGATGAGGTTTCGGTGGGTGCGCGAGTGGCCGGGGTTACTGGTGTGGAGAGGTGGGGAGCTAGGTGGTGGGTGGGGCGGAGTAGGGGTTACTTGGACTCGCCGGCGCTGATCAGTTCGCGGATGGGCTCATCAGCGGGGGCGCTGGCAGCGGCGGCGGCGCGGGATGGGCGCAACACGGTGGCGGCGACCACGATGGCGGCGGCGACCAGGCCAAAAGCGATCCAGAAGGCCAGCCGGTAGCCGTCGGTCAGGGCCAGCGCGACCGGGCGGCCGTGGGCGATCAGGGTGCTGGTCCGCGAGGCGGACACGGTGGCCAGCACGGCCAGGCCGAGCGCGCCGCCGACCTGGCCGGTGGCGTTCACCAGGCCCGAGGCCAGGCCCGCGTCCTGCGGGGTGGCGCTGGACATGGCCAGGGTCATCAGGGCCGGGAAGCAGACGCCCGCGCCGGTGCCGATCAGCACCGTGACCGGGAAGACACCGGCCAGGTAGCCGGCGCCGGCCGGGACCAGGGCGAACAGGGCCAGCCCCGTGGCGATCAGGCCGAGGCCGGGGAACAGCAGCCGCCAGGCGCCGAAGCGCATGACCAGCCGGTCGGTGTAGCGCACGGACAGGGTGCCCATCATCACCGCGACCGGCAGGAAGGCCAGGCCGATCTGCAGCGGGTCGTAGCCGAGTATGCGGCGCAGGTAGAGCGAGCCGAGGAAGAACATCCCGAACATGCCCGCGGTGGACAGCACCTGGACCAGGTTGGCCCCGGCGACAGCCCGGCTGGCGAAGATGCGCAGCGGCATGAGCGGGTGGCGCGCGGTGCGCTGCCTGACCACGAACGCGGCCAGCAGGGCCAGCGTGGCTCCGGCCAGCGCGAGCGTCTGGCCCGCCAGCCAGCCGTGCTCCGCGGCCGGGTCCACGATCGTGAACACGCCGAGCATCATCGCGCCGGTGACCAGCAGCGCGCCGGGCACGTCGGCCCCGGCCCGCAGGCCCGCGCCGCGGTCGGGCTCGATCAGCCGGAGCGCCGCGATGGCGGTGACCACGCCGATGGGCAGGTTGACGAAGAAGATCCAATGCCAGTTGAGCACCTGGGTGAGCACTCCCCCGGCCAGCAGCCCCACCGCCGCGCCGGCCGACGCGACGAAGGCGAACATGCCGATCGCCCTGGCCTGCTCCGGCGGCTCGGGGAACATCGTCACGATCATGCCGAGGATGACGGCCGAGGTCATCGCGCCGCCGACGCCCTGGGCGAACCGGGCCGCGACCAGCATGTCCTGGTTCACCGCGAGCCCGCACACCAGCGAGGCGGCGGTGAAGACACCCAGCCCGGCCAGGAACACGTTCCTGCGCCCGGCCAGGTCACCGAGGCGCCCGGCCAGCAACAGCAGCCCGGCGAAGGCGATCAGGTAGGCGTTGACGACCCAGGCGAGGCTGGACTGGGAGAAGCCGAGATCGGCCTGGATGGACGGCAGCGCCACGTTGACGATGGTCATGTCCAGAACGATCATCAGCATCCCCGTGCACAGCACCACCAGGGCTATCCAGCGAGAACGGTCACGCATCGGTCTTTCCTTTCCAAGGTTCTCCGGCCTGCTCAACGGTTCAGACCAGGCTCGGGCCACAAACTCATCGGTGCGGAGGGTCGGCGGGTCGGCGGGTCGGCGGGTGCGGGCGTGCGGGGGTGCGGCGGGTGCGAGGTGTGGGGGTGCGGGTGAGAGGTGCGGCGCGGCGGTCGCCTTAGGCGGGGCGGATACGGTCGTAGGCCAGGCAGAGCGCGCCGCTGTCGGTGCGGGTCAGGTCGGTCAGCGACCAGGAAGATCCGGCCGGGCCGTCGCCGAAGAAGCGAGCGCCCGCGCCGACCAGTTCCGGGCACAGGGTGATGCTGAGCCGGTCGAGCTCGCCGGCTTCGAGCAGGGCGCGCATGATGCTGGTGCTGCTCAGCACCAGGATGTCGCCGCCCGGCTCGCGCCTCAGGGCCCGCACGACGGTGGCCGGGTCGGCGGCGGTGACCCGGGAGTTCTGCCAGTCCGTCTCGGTGAGCGTGCGGGAGAAGACGACCTTCTCCACCTCGTTGAACCAGCGTGCGAACGCGCGGTCCCGCGGGTCGGCGTCCTCGTCGTCGGCCACGGCCGGCCAGTAGGCCGAGAAGCCCTGGTAGTTCTTGCGGCCGAGCAGCCCGGTGGTGGCCGACTCGGTGAGCCGAGCCAGCAGCGCCCTGGACTGATCGGTCACCGCGTGCGGCACGACCCAGCTCATGTCGTACTCGCCGCCCGGGCCGGTGATCCGGCCGTCCAGCGACAGCGAGATGTTGCCCACCACCGTGCGGCCCTCGGGCCGCTGGCTGGTGTGTGTCACGTTTGCCTCCCGTGTCTGATCTCGTTACCAGGCAAGACTCCCGACCTTTGCCGGGAAAAGGGAAATGCCCGTTGGGTATGACGCCCATGCCGGACGTGCATCATCGGTCCGGGGCGAAATAACCGAGCATGAGCCAGACTGGCGTCATGGACGGGGACCAGAATGTGCTCGCGCTGCCGCAGACGCCGGACGCGATCGAACTGCGGCACCTGCGCGCGTTCGTCGCGGTGGCCGATGACCTGAGCTTCAGCCGGGCGGCGCAGCGGCTGTTCATCTCCCAGCCCGCGCTCAGCCGGCAGATCCGCGGTCTGGAGCGGCTGGTCGGCTGCGACCTGTTCCGCCGGTCCACTCAGCGGGTGGACCTGACGCTGGCCGGCGAGGCCCTGCTAGCCCGGGCCCGCGCGCTGCTGGCCGACCTGGACGACGCCATCTCCGCGACCCGGTCGGTGGGCGGCGAGCTGGCCGGCCGGATGGCGCTGCTGTGGGAGCCGTGGGTGCGGGCCAGCGACCCCGAGTCCGACGTCGAGGCGCTGCGCTCGGCTTACGAGGAGCTGCACGCCAGGTTCGCGCCGCCGCCCGAGGTCACCATCGCCCCGGTCACCGCGGGCGGGGTGCCCGCGCTGCGCATCACCCCGCCCGGGCCGGAGGAAGCCCGGACCACGGTGCTGTACCTGCACGGGGGCGGCTACATGACCGGATCCGCGTTTGGCTACCGGCACCTAGCCGGCGCGATCGCGGTCGCGGCCGGGGCGACGGCGCTGGTCATCGACTACCGGCTGGCCCCCGAGCACCCGTATCCGGCGGCGGTGCAGGACGCGGTGAACGCCTACCTGTGGCTGCTCGAAACCGAAGACGGGCCGGGCCGGATCGTCATCGCCGGGGACTCGTCCGCGGGCGGCCTGGCCATGTCCACGCTGCTGGCCCTGCGCGACCGGGACATCCCGGGGCCGGCCGGGACCGTGCTGATGTGCCCGTGGGTGGACCTGACCGGCCGGACGCAGCGGCCACCGCAGGACTCCCCCATCCTGTTTTCACCCGAGATAGCCCGGCGCAACGCCAGCCGGTACCTGGCTGGTCAGCCCGGCGACGATCCGCTGCTGAACCCGCTGCGGACGGACCTGGCCGGGCTGCCGCCGATGCTCATCCAGGCCGCCTCGGGCGACGCCGTGCTGCAGGAGGCCCAGCTGCTGGCCAGGCACGGCGAGGAGTGCGGCGTGGCCACCACGATCACGATCTACCCGGTGCCCACGCACGACTTTCACCTGTTCTGGACGTTCCTGCCCGAGGCCCGCGCCGCGGTGGACGAGGCCGGCCGGTTCGTCCGCGGCCTGGCGGCCCCGGGCGCGAAGCGGGCCGCGCCCGGGGCCTGACCCTCCCGCGTCAGGTAGCCGGGAAGTCGAAGTAGTGCAGGCTGACGAAGGGCGGATCACCGGACGCGCCGCTGCTGAATTCCAGGTACACGTTGTGCGTGCCGGTGACGGTGGAGATGTTGGCCGGAACCGTCTGCCAGGTCGACCACCCGCCGGTGTCTCCTACCGAGAAGCTTCCCACCGGCGGGTTGGACGGGTTGTCGAGCACCACCTCCACCAGGCCGCTCACCCCACCGGCGGCCCCGGAGGAGACGTGGGCGTCGAACTGGGTGGACCCCGACCCGAAGTCGATGTTGTCGTACTCCAGGTAGTCGCCGTTGGTGAGCTGCGCGGCCTGATTGCCGTCCACGCCGCCGGGGCTGGTGTCCCCGGTGGCCGGGGTCACGTCGATGGAGCCCTGGCTGGAGCTGTAGCAGTCGGCCGAGATGTAGGAGGTCGCGGTCGTGAGGCAGGACGTGCCGCCACCGCCGCCGCCCCCGCCGCCACCACCACCACCACCGCCGCTGCCGCTGGTCGTGTAGACGGCCACGTAGCTGACGCCCATCGACGCGCCCGAGCTGGTCGAGCCGGTGGGTGAGCCGCAGCCGCATATCG
Organism: Streptosporangiaceae bacterium; assembly: GCA_036267135.1. Classification (GTDB taxonomy): domain Bacteria; phylum Actinomycetota; class Actinomycetes; order Streptosporangiales; family Streptosporangiaceae; genus PALSA-505. Next base: position 6,091 of record DATAWQ010000079.1, read on the forward strand.
CGTTCGGGTAAGCGCCGCCCATGGCCACGTCCAGGATCAGGAAGAATCCATTGTCCACGGCGTTCTCCCAGGTGGACGCGCCGACCTGGCTCTCGCTGACCGTGTAGTAGGCGTTGCCGTTGAGGTAGAAGGTGATCGACTCGTCGCTGGTGTCGGTGCGGTTCACGATGACCGAGTAGGTGTTGTAGCCGGTCTGGCAACCGGAACAGGACACCAGGCCGCTGCCGAGCCCGTCGGTCTCGTTGCACGGGCCGCCCGGGTCCACGCCGCAGTGCAGCGTGCCGGACAGCTCGGACAGGGCGTTGACGTCCTCCATGATGTCGACCTCGCCCGACGAGGGCCAGTTCGAGCAGTCCATCGTGCCGGACGTCCCGGCCCCACTGGACCGGAACCCGTCGCCGAGCATCCAGAAGGCCGGCCAGTAACCGAGCCCGCTGCCTGGATTGGGCTGCTCGACCGAGGCGCTGACCTCCATCTCACCGCCGGGTGGCGCGTCGAAGCCGTCTTGCGTGGTCTCGATCCGGCCCGAGGTCCAGGAGCCGCCGTTGTTCACCGGCGTGATGTCCAGGTCGCCGTTGCCGTCCAGGGACACGTTGGACGTCGAGTTGGTGTTGCTCTCGACCTCGCCGGTGCCCCAGTTGCCCGTGCAGCCGGCGCCGTTGTACTGGGTGCCCTGGTCGTAGGTCCACTGGGAGTCCACGCCCGACCCGGCCGATCCGGCGAAGTTGTCGCTGAACACGGTGCTCCAGCCGGAGGGGGGTGGCGGGACCGTGCCGGCGAAGGCGGCCGGCGCGGGCGCCGCGACCACGACCAGCATGGCCGCGGGCACGAGCGCGGCCAGTACGGCCACGAAGGCCACTTTGGCCCGCGCGGCCGCCCTCCGCCAGCGGGGGCGGCGAAGGGGTTGTGTGCGCATGAGAATGCTCCTTTCCTGGGGGGTGGGACTTATTGGCCTGGGCAGCCGCAGCTCACGCGGATCACGGCCGTGGTCGGCAGGATCTCGGCCCGCGGCGGCAGCGACCTGTCCTCGATCCTGGCCAGCAGCCGCCGCGCCGCGCGGTCGGCGAGTTCGCGCACCGGCTGGCTCACGGTGGTGAGCGGCGGGTCGATGAGGTGGCTCGGGTACAGGTCGTCGAATCCGGTGAGCGCCACGTCCCCCGGGATCGCGACGCCGGCCCGCTGCAGCCCGCGCAGCACCCCGATGGCCATCTGGTCGTTGGCGCACACCACCGCGTCGGGCAGGGCTCGCCGGCTGGCTGAGCGCGGCCGGTCCAGCAGCACCCGGGCCGCGGCCTGCCCGCTGCTCTCGGAGAAGTCCCCGTGGATAACTTGCTCGACGACGCTGCCCGGCCCGGCCAGCACGGCCGCCTCGAAGGCCGCCTGCCGGGCCGTCGCGTCCGGCGCGTCCTTGGGCCCGCTGACCAGGCACAGCCTGCGGTTGCCGTGCTCCCCGACCAGGTGGTCGACCAGCGCGGTCATGCCGGACCTGTTGTCGGCCGCGATCACGTCGAGCCCGGTCTCGTCGGGCCGGCCCGCGATCATCACGACCGGGATGCGTTCGGCCAGCGCCCGCAGGTCGTCGACGGCCATGATCTCCTCGGCCACGAGCAGGCCGTCGACCTTGCCGGACAGGGCGCGGACCCGCCGCTCGAACTGCTCGCCGCGCCCGCCGAAGGTCAGCAGCAGCGAGTACCCGGTGCCGCGCAGCACCGCCTCGGCCGCGTGCACGATCTGGTCGGCGAACAGCAGCGTGCCGCGCTCGATGTCCATCTCGCCCGCGGCGCGCTCCAGCGCGACGAACCCGATGATGTCCTTGCGCCGCCGGCTGAGCCCCTGCGCGGACGCGTCCGGCACGAACCCGAGTGCCTCGACCACGGCCAGCACGCGGTCCCTGGTGTCCGGGTGCACCAGGCTGGACCCGCGCACCACCCTGGACACGGTGGCGGTGGACACACCAGCCACCCTGGCCACGTCGTAGACGGTCGTCATCGGTCACCTATCCCTGCAACCGCTTACATTCCCGCCCAGTACGGATATTACGTAAAGGATGAAACCGTTGTCAATGCTCTACGCGCACATGAGAGCACACAAAGTGACCGCACGCGGGACCTGATCGGTGGTCCCGCGTGCGGTCGGTGGCCTGTGTGAGCTGGCTGGCTGGGTGAGCGATGGCGTCCCGGTGGCCACCGTTAATTATGAAGAACTTCAGGGCAATGAACGGTGGCCACCTTGACGGTAGTGCTTAGCGGTACGGGTTGGGCGGGATGGTGTTCGTGCGGGTGATCGACTGGTAGAGGTCGCTGCCGTAGGAGGCGGTGATGTGCAGGGCGGGGTTGGCCGGGGTGACGTCGGCGGTTTCGAGCGTGGCGCCGGTGCTGGGGTTGTCGAACACCTCGGAGTACTCGTGCGCCCAGCGGTTCCAGTGGCTGATCTCCACGGCGGGGCGGCCCATGGCGTCGTGCGCGCCGGTCTTCACCACGACGCCGGGGGTGGCGGCGAGCACCTTGTACAGAGCCGAGCGCAGTTGCGGGCTGAGCAGCGGGCTCCACAGCGTGTACGTGGCCTGCTCGTAGACCAGCGTGCTGTTGTCCAGCGGCGTGGGGTTGGGCAGCGCGGAGAGCTTGTGGCCGGTGGTCTTCTCCTCCTGCTTGAGCTTGCGGTTCATGATCTTGTCGGCCTGCGCGTCCTGCTGCTTGGCCTGGCTCAGCAGGAACGCGCGCAGCGACGTGGCGCCGGTGGGCATGGCGTCGTACTGGGCCTGGGTGGTCCCGGCGGAGTCGCTGAGCTGGTGCGGCGCGCCGTGGTAGTCCTGGTAGGTCAGGCCGCCGCCGGTGACGGTGTTGATCACGTCGATGTTCTCGCTGGACTCCTCGCCGCCGTTCGGGGCCTGGGTGGTCTGCTTCTCGTGCATCACTACGTAGCGGCCGGCCGGGCGGGAGGTGGCGGCGGCCGCGTCGCTGAGGTGGTAGAGCGTGCGCTGGGCGGCGGTCAGCTTGATCGTGCCGTTGATCGTGCCGTTGATCGTGCCGTTGTTCGGGCCCGCGGTGGAGTGGGCGGCCGGGGAGTTGTTGCCGCTGGCCAGCACGCCGGCCACGATGCCGGCGGCGGCGCCGGTGGCCCCGACGCTCATCAGCCGGGCGCGGACCCGGCGGCGGCGGTGCAGGCTGACGATGCCGGCCGTGACGGCGGACGGGGCGTGCAGGTCGTCGGTGGCGCGGTGCATCAGGTCGTGCAGGACGACCTCGTCGATCTCGGGCATGGTCAGACCTTCCGGGTGGTGACGGTGGTGGGTTCGGCGGCGGCGAACAGCCCGATCAGCCCGGGCTGGACGCGCAACTGGGCCATGGCCCGCGAGGCGGTGCTCTTGACCGTGCCGGCGGTGATGCCGAGCAGTTCGGCGACCTCGGCCTCGCTGCGGTCGTCGAAGTAACGCAGCACGACGACCGCGCGCTGCTGGGGGGCCAGCGTGGCGAGTGCGGCCAGCAGTGCTGGGCGCAACTCGACGGCCGCGGTGGGGTCGCCGGACCGCGGGTCGCTGCTGTCGTGGGTGTCGAACAGGCCGATCTCGGGGGGCCGCCGCTGCCGCGCGCGGACGCGGTCGATGACGATGTTCTGCATCACCCGGCGGCAGAACGCGCCCGGGTTCTCCACCTTCGACCACCGCATCGAGAGCCGGTGCAGCGTCTCCTGGTAGACGTCCTCACCGAGCCCCGGGTCGGAGGTGAGCAGCGTCGCCATCCGCAGCAGCCCGTCGCCGGACCCGGCGACGAAGGCCTCGAACGCCCGTGCCTGCTTGCTGTCCAATCCGCTCTCCTGACTGTCGCTTCCACCCTTCTAGACGACAGCCCTCGGCAACAGGTTGATCGGTCAGGAAACGGCCGGGGTGCGCTCGGGCGCCGCTGGTTCGACCGCCGGTTCAGGCGGGGGGCCGGCCTGGCGGCGGTCGATCCGGTTGAGCGTGGGCAGGGCGGCGATCCCGCAGACCACGGTGGGCAGCCCGCCGATGACCAGGGACCAGCGGGGCCCGGCGGACTGGCCCACCCAGCCCACGATCGGCCCGCCGACCGGCGTGGAGCCGAGCCAGGCCAGCCCCCACAGCGCCATCACCCGGCCGCGCATGGTGGGCTTGGCCGCGAGCTGGAGCGTGGTCTTGGCGAACGAGTTGAACGTGATGCTGCCGTAGCCGACGAAGACCAGCGCGGCGAGCTCCAGCGGCATGTTCGGCGCGGCCGCCGCGGCCAGGATCGCGACGCCCCAGCCCATCGCGGCCAGGCACAGCGTGCGGGCGCGGGGCCGGGGCCTGGCGGCCGAGATCAGCCCGCCGGCCACCGCGCCGACCCCCATGACCGAGGCCATCACGCCGTACGCGGCGGCGCCGCCACCGAAGACCTTGCTCGCCATCAGCGGCAGGGTCACCTGGAACTCCCAGGCCAGCGTGCCGATCACGGCGATCATGACGAGCGGTATGAGCAGCTCGGGGGTCGAGGCCACGTAACGCAGTCCCTCCCGGATCTGGCGCTTGCGCTTGGGCACCCGCTTGGCCGAGAACAGCTCGGACTTGCGCATCGCGGCCAGCGAGATCAGCACTGCCGCGAACGACAGTGCGTTGCAGGTGAAGCACAACGCGAGCCCGAGCGCGGCGGCGATCACCCCGCCCAGGGCGGCGCCGAACACCCTGGCCATGTTCATCGACACCGAGTTGAGCGTCACCGCGTTGGGCAGGTCGTCCGTGGAAACCATCTCGGAGATGAAACTCTGGCGGGCCGGGTTGTCGAACACGTTGACGAAGCCGAGCGCGACCGCGAGCAGGTAGACGATCCACAGGTGGGCCGAGTGGGTCGCGATCAGGACGGCGTACGCCCCGGCCAGCAGCCCGGACAGGGTCTGGGTGACGTAGAGCACCCGGTGTTTGTCCATCCGGTCCGCGAACAGGCCGCCGGCCGGGCCGAAGAACAGCATCGGCGCGAACCTGGCCGCGGTGGTGAGCCCGAGCTGGGTTCCGCTGTGCGTCAGGTCGAGCACCAGGAACGACAGCGCGACCGTCTGCATCCAGGTGCCGGCCACCGAGACGAGCTGACCGAAGAAGTACAGCCGGTAGTTACGCTGCCGCAGCGACGAGACCATCTGCCTGGGCTGGAATCCCCCGGGCCGAGGTCTGCGGGGCTGGGGTCCCTGGCGGCCGGCGGCTGAGGCCATGAACACGGGCTCCCTGTCGATATGGTTAGCTCCGCTAAGGATACCATTTAGCCTCGCTAAGGAGCTCGCCGTGCGGGGCCTGGCCGGGGGGGGCTGGCGGGCCGGACGGAACGGCTAGGCGGAGCGGACGGCGGAGTTGCGGCCGGGCACGCGGGTGGGCCGGCCGGACGGGCCCGCCAGGCCGAGCTGACCGCGGATCCGGCGCGCCTCCGGATGGTCGGCGTGGGGGTAGAGCCTGAGGGCTTCGCGCCAGTGCCCGCGGGCGGCGGCGTGGTCGCCGATGGCCTGGTAGCCGTGGGCCAGGCCGTCGTGCGCGCGGGCTCTTTCGTCCTGGTCCCCGGCCTCGCTGGCGAGATCGAGCGCGGCCGCGTACTGGGCGCGCGCGTCGGCGTGCCGCCCCGAAGCCAGGAACACGTCGCCCAGGTCGTTGAGCGCTTCGGCCTGACCGCTCGGGTCGGCGATCTCGCGGAGCACGGCCAGCGCCTGCTGGATCTGGGCCACGGCCTGCCGGTGGCGGCCCTGCCCGAGTTCGGCGGCGCCGAGCCGGGTCAGGGCCATGGCCTCACCCTGACGGTCGCCGAACTCCCGGAACAACGCCAGCGCCCGCTGCAGGTCGCCGATGGCCTCGTCGAAGTGCTCCTGCCGCAGGCCGAGCACGCCGAGCCTGCTCAGGGCTGTGGCCTCGCCGTGCCGGTCGCCCAGGTCGCGGAGCAGGGCCAGGGCCTGCCGCTGATGCCCGGTGGCCGACCGGTACCGGCCCCGGCGCCGGTCGATCGCGCCGAGGTTGCTCAGCGCGTAGGCCTCGCCGGTTCGCTCGCCGGTCTGGCGGTACAGGTCCAGGGCTTGCCGCAACCTGGTGGTCGCCTGGCGGTAGCGGCCCAGCTGGGAGTCGGTCAGCCCGAGGTAGTTCAGCGCGCGGGCCTGCCCCACCTGATATCCGGCCTCGCGGTACCGGGACAGCGCCCGCTCGAAGTGACCGGTGGCCCGCTCGTACCGGCCCTGATGCCCATACACCACACCGAGGCTGGTGAGCGCGTCGCCTTCGGCCACCCGGTCGCCGGCCCGGTGCGCCGCGTGCTCGGCCCAGCCGTGCACGATGATCGCCTCGGGAAAGTGGCCGCCGGTGTCGAAATACCGGAACAGGACGCCGGCCAGCAGGGTCGCGTGGCCGGGCCAGGCGGTCTGCGCGGCGTGGGTGATGGCCGCCACCAGGCTGGCGCGTTCGGCGTCCAGCCAGGTCTGGGCCTCGGCCTCGGTGGCCAGGGCCGGAACCGGGAGGACAGACTCCGGGGAGGCCGGGTCCGGCACCGCGGGCCTGCGGTGCCGTTCGGCGGGGAACAGGGTGTTCATCGCGGCCGCGGCGGCGTGCAGGTAGTAGTCGAGCAGGCGGGTGAGCGCCGTCTGCTGCTCCGGTTCGCCGTCCTGGGCCACAGTGAGGTCCCGGGCGTAGCCGCGCAGCAGATCATGCAGGAGGTAGCGGCCGGGGCTCGCGGGCTGGACCAGGTTCGCGCGCGCCAGGCCGGCGAGCATCTGGCTGGCCTGGTCCACCGGCAGGCCGGCCAGCGCGGCGACGGCGCCGGGCTCGAGGTCGGGACCTGGGTGCAGGCCGGCCAGCCGGAACACCCCCGCCGGGCCGGGGGCCAGGTTCCGGTAGGACCAGGAGAACACCGCCCGCACCTCGGCGCGCGGGTCTCCCCCGCCGTCCAGCAGGTCAAGCCGCCGGGTGGCCAGCTCGCCGGCCAGGGCGGCCAGCGGCACGGTGGGCCTGGCCGTGGCCAGCTCCGCGGCGACCCGCAGCGCCAGCGGCAGCAGGCCGCACCGGACAGCCAGCGCCCCGGCGGCGTCCGGGTCGGCGTCCACCCGGGCGCCGACCAGCGCCGCCAGCAGGCCGACCGCGTCGGCCGACGGCATCAGGCCCAGGTCCAGCCGGACGGCGCCGTCCCTGGCCACCAGCCCGGGCAGGGCGTCCCGGCTGGTCACCACCGACACGCAGTCCGGTGCGCCGGGCAGCAGCGGACGGACGTGCTCCGCGTCACCCGCGTTGTCCAGGACGATCAGCATCCGGCGCCCGGCCAGCAGGCTCCGGTAACGGGCCGCGCGTTCGTCGGTCTCGGCCGGGATGTCCCGGCCGGCCACGCCCAGCGCCCGCAGGAAATGGGCCAGCGCGTCGGCCGCGGGCACCGGCTCGCCCGGGTCATAGCCGCGCAGGTCCACGTAGAGCTGCCCGTCGGGGAACCGCCCGGCGACCTGATGCGCCCAGTGCAGGGCCAGGGCGGTCTTGCCCACTCCGGCGGTGCCCCCGATCACCGAGATCAGGGACGTGCCCGGCTCCTCACCGGCCCGGTCGAGCAACCCGGTCAGCTCGGCGAGCTCCGGCGCCCGGCCGGTGAAGTGCCGCACGTTGCTGGGCAGTTCCCTGGGCACCACCCGCTCCGGGGCCGGCCCGGTGGCCGGGACCGACCCCGGCTCGGCCAGTTCCTCGTCGCCGGACAGGATCCGCCGGTGCAGTTCGCGCAGCTCGGCCCCGGGCTCGGCGCCGAGCTCGTCGATCAGGTGGCGGCGGGCGCGCTGATAGGAGGCGAGCGCCTCGGCCTGCCGTCCGGACCGGTACAGGGCCAGCATCAGCAGCGCGTGCGGGTGCTCGCGCAACGGGTGGACGAGCACTAGGCGCTCGAGCTCGGTGATCACATCGGCCGGGCCGCCGGAGCGCAGCTCGGCCTCCAGCCGGGTTTCCAGCGCCTGCAGCCGCAGTTCGGCCAGGCGCGGCCCTTCCCGCGCCGCCAGCAGTTCCGACTCCACGTCCACGAGCGGCTCGTCCCGCCACAACGCCAGCGCCGCGGTGGCCTGCCGGCCGGCCTCTCCCCAGGCCCGGGCTCTGGCCGCGGTGCGGGCCGAGGCCAGCAGGATCTCGAACTCCGACACGTCCAGCTCGCCCGTGGCCACGCTGATCATGTATCCGCGCCGCTCGGTGCTGATCCTGGCCGCGCCATCCTGGCCGAGGGCCTGCCGCAGCCGCTTGATGTAGTTCCTGATGCCTACCCGGGCCGACGGGGGCGGCTCATGGCCCCACAGCGTCTCGGCGATGTCGTCCACCGGGACGGCCCGGTTGGCGTCGAGCAAAAGTCTCGCGAGCAGTGCGCGCTGCTTGCCGGCCTGGATCGGCATCACCGCACCGTGACGGCGTACCACCATGGGGCCGAGCAGGCAGAACTCCCACTCCACCGCCATGAGGGCCCTTTTACCTCTGCGCTACTCCGACATTACGGTAATGCTACCGCCGGGGGAGATATTGGCGCTGGAAGCCGCCCGCGACGAGCCGGCCCCCCGGGGCCAGCGAGCCGCCTGATGGACGGGAGCGGCGAGTTGAACAGGGCCACAGACACGCAAGAGCGACGGCCGGTGCTGATCGGATTGCTCGGTCCGCTGCTGGTCAGAAACCAGGACGGGCCGCTGCAAGTGCCGGCCGCCAGGCAGCGGTCGCTGCTGGCGGCCCTGGCGGTCCGGGCTGGCGACGTGGTGCCCGCCAGTGCGCTCGCCGAGGCGGTGTGGGACGGCGCCCCGCCGGTCTCCTGGCAGGTCACCCTCCGCAACTACGTCCGGCGGCTGCGGGTCGTGCTGGGCGACGAGGTCGGCGGCCGCATCCTGACCCGCGCGCCCGGTTACCAGCTCCAGGCCAGGCCGGACGAGGTGGACACGCTGCTGTTCGAGGCCCGCTGCCGGGACGGGCGGGCCGCGGCCAGGGCGGGCGACTGGCCCGGCGCGTCGGCCCTGCTGACCGCGGCCGAGTCGCTGTGGCGGGGCACCCCGTTCGCCGACATACCGTCCCGGACCATCAAGGACGCGCAACTGCCCTACCTGGAGGAGACCCGGCTGTCCGCGCTGGAGGCGCGGATCGACGCCGGCCTGCAGCACTCCCCCTCGCTGGCGGCGGACGTCATCCCGGAACTGCACAGGCTCAGCCGGCAGCACCCCGAACGCGAGCGGCTGCGGGCCCTGCTCATGCTGGCCCTATACCAGGCCGACCGGCAGGCGCACGCGCTGACCGTCTATCAGGCGGCCCGCCAGTACAGCGTGCACGAGCTCGGGCTGGAGCCCGGGCCCGGACTGCGCGAGATGCACCAGCGGATCCTGCTCGCCGACCCCGGGCTGCTGCCGCGGCCGGTCGCCGTGGGCTCGCGGCCGGGGTAACGGCTTCGGCGTGCGGGCGCGGCGGCTCAGGCCTGGAGCGGTTCGCCGTCGTCCTGGCCGAACGCGTGCGTCCGGATCAGCCCGAGCAGGCGCGCGTGCCGGTCGAGCAGCCAGAACTCGGCCGGCCGCGGCTCCATCTCGGCCAGGCCGGGACGGCCGGGACGGTCGGGACGGTCGGGCTGTAGCCCGGCCAAGTCGGGCCGCAGCCCGGCCAGCAGTTCCACCATGCCGGACACGACCCGGACACCGTCGCGCGCGCTCTGCAGACCGAGATCGGGACCATGGATGACGTGGGTCTTGACCAGCCAGTCCGCCACGTCCTGGGAGCAGCCGAGGCCGACCTCGATCAGGTCGCTCCAGCGCCGGCCGATGGTGCGCAGGCCGGTCCAGGACCGGTAGCCGACGAAGATCGACTCCCACTGGCGGATGACGAACTCTTCCCAGCCGAGATCGGTCACTTCGTCCAGATCATGGTCGTACACGGACCAACAGTACGTTGGCACCAGCCTCAGCGCTTGGTTCTGCCGAAGCGGGTGGCGGCGGCCGCGACACACGGGGTCAGGATGACCGTGACCAGGACGCCGAGCGGGATGACCGGCGGTGGCGGGCCGATGGGCCGGGTTTCCGCTCTCGCCATGGGAAGGAAGACGCTGGGAGCCGGGACCGGGTGGGGCCGTGGCTTGTGGTGGTGGTGGGTTGGGGTGGGCGTCGGGGACGGACTCGGGGACGGCGACGCCGGGCGGTGGACCGGTGCGGCCGGCTTCGTCCGGTGCGGTGGGGGCGGCGGCCGGCGCGACGGGGGTGGCGACGACGGCGGCGGGGAGGACGGTGGGGGTGGCGATGTGGGCGGTGGGGGCGGCTTGACGACCTGGCGGGCGACGGACGCGTACTGGGACAGGATCAGGTCGTAGTGGACCACCGCGGAGACGCCGACCAGGTTTCCGGGATCCAGCCCGTTGGCCACCAGCGTGCCGAGCGGCAGCGAGATCGACTGGCCGCGGCCGAGCCCGGGGTATCCGCAGTTCAGGCCGCCCGGCACCGGGAAGCAGCCGGGCGGGACAGGGCCGGTCATGATCAGGCCGGGAGTGAACCAGATGTGCAGGCCGATGGCCCAGGCGGGGCCGTCGGGGCTGCTCACGCTGACGTAGAACTGATACTCGTGCCCGGGCACCGGCAGGCCGCCCTGGGAACCGGCGCTCAGCACCAGCCGCGCGGGCAGGCCGGCCGCGGATCGCGACAGCGGGACCGCGACCACCGGGCGATCGGCGGCGGCCACGCGCACCGGTCCCGTCGCGGCCCGGCCCGGGGGTGGGACCGCCGCGGCTGGGACCGCCGTGGCTGGGACCGCGGTGGGCGGAGCCGCCGTGGTCAGGGCCACGGCGGCCAGGACTGCGGTGATCAGCGCCCCGGCGGTCAGCAGCGCGGCCATCACGGCCAGGCCGGCCAGGACCGCGCCGCGGGCGCGCGGGGCGGGTGGCGCCGGGCCGTCGGAGCGGCGGGAACCTCTGGTCACCGGATGGTGAGCTGCTGCAGGACCGCCTGGATCGGTGACGGCGTCACCGCCAGCGGGCCAGAGTAGACGTGATTGAGCTGGAAGACGACGACGATGCCGACGCCGACCATCGCCGCCTGCACGGCCGCGATCACCACGCTGCGTTTGGTCGCGCCGATGCCGCACGCGAAGGGGAACGAGCCGACCACGAGCGAGGTCGCGATGACGCCCGCGATCAGGCCCTCGGGCAGCCGCGCCCCGGCGCCGGAGGCCTGCTCGTCGTGGGTGCTGAACAGGGTGGCGATCTGGGTGGTGGCCTGAAGCTGGGCGTTCGATGCGGCCGCGTCCTGCGGGTTGAGCCTGAGCACAAAGTTGTTCATGGCGATCAGTTGCTGCTCGCTCTTGTCGTCGAGCGTGCCCCGCTTCAGCTGCGGCCAGTCGTGATTGACCACCGTCTGCGCATAGGCCCGCACGTCGGCCTGCAGGACCGTCTGCTGAGCGAGCGGGAAGCCGTCCGCCGCATAGTAGAGCTCGCGGATGGCGGACGCCTCGGACGCGACCGCCGAGTTGGCGCCGCCGATCGTCTGCCACTCGGTGGCCAGGGCGACCGCGAGGATAAGCAGGTACAGCGCGGCCAGCGAGGGACCGAGGAAGCCGATGGTCACGTCCTCCGGCTCACCGCCGCGGTCCTTGATGATCACTGCCACGATCACCGCGAGTATGGCGCAGGCCCCGCCGGCCCGCAGCAGGAGCCAGGTTTCGGAAGTCAGCATCGGGCTCCTTATCAGGGGGGTGGAGGTAATGAGGCAGCGGCGGCCGGAACCGTTAGGACCGCGGGGGCGGGACCGCGGACGGCCGGCTGGGCGGGGCGGTAGCGGGCGACCAGGCCCGGCTCGGTGTAGCGGGGGGTGGCGGCGTGCCAGTTGACGATGCCCGCCATCCAGTTCTGCAGCTCGGTGGCGCGCCGGAACACGGCTTCGCTGGCGTGCAGGCCGAGCTGGTGTTCCTCGCACAGCGCGGGCAGCCCGACGGCAACGATGTGCTCGAACTGGCGCATCCGCTCGGTCATCAGGTTGTTCACGATCCCGACCGCCTGGTCGCGGTTGCAGCCGAAGAAGTTCTGCACGGCCAGGACGGTGTTGTGCAGCTCGCCCTCGAACTCGGTCTCCTTCTGGTAGGAGAAGATGTCGTTGAGCAAGCAGGCGTAGTCGCTGGCGGTGTCTTCCATCACCTGGATCGTCTTGGCCGCACGGACCTCGGGTGGCAGCGAACGGCCGGGGGCGAGCTGGGCGAGGGCCATGGTGAGCTTCGAACCGAAGGTCTGGCGGCGCATCTCGACGCAGTCCACCGGGTCGGGGATCCGGTGCAGGATCTCGCCCGCCACCTCCCAGAGCCAGCTATCGGTCATCTCGGCGACGGCCCGCTGGAACCGCTGCCTTTGCGCAGGGGTCATCGGCCCGGCGGTGCGGGCCCACAGGTCGGCCAGCCCGCGCTCGATCGGGTTGGCCGGGGCCGCCTGCGGCCCGGTGGCCGCAGCTGTGGGCATGAACGCGAGCAGCCGCTGGTTCTGGGCCTTGGCGGCGGCCATGTTCCTGGCCCGGCCGAACATTGCCGGGTAGTAGTCGTCGGCGTAGGTTCCCCAGATCAGCCAGTCGGCCGAGAGGTCAAGTTCCGATTCGCCGCAGTCCGGGTCGAGGCCGGCCGCGCACAGGGCGAAGTCGAAGGACCGCAGCTCGTCCTCCCGCCACAGCACCCCGCGGGGAGCACCTGGCACGGGATCGAGGAACCCGATCCGCGTGGACCAGGTCATGACGTGCTCGCGCGCGGTGTCCAGGTTCGGATTCAGCCGCAGCGGGAAGGGCATCCGGAATTCGGGTAGTGGGGTCGGGCCGACCGGCTGGAACGCCGGGGCGGCGAAGCTGGCGATGCGCCGCAGGGAACTGGCGGCCGGGAAGCGCGCGGCTGCCGTGCCAAGCCCGGCAGGGGCGCCGGCCGGCCCGGCGGCCTGCCCGCCGCTGTTCATGTACCGGCTGGACCGCAGGTGCCACTCGTGGCCACCGGCCTGCCAGTCCTGCAGCCCCTTGACGTAGGCCGTCACGGCCGCCTGCTCCGGCGGGGGCACGGCGTGCTCGGCGAACAGCGGGGGCAACTCGGTGATCGCGGTGTGCTCGAACTGCTGCAGCCGGGAGGTCAGCAGGTCGTTCACGGCGTCGGCGGCCTGCTGCGGGCCCAGGCCGAGGAACCGCTCGAACACCAGCACGCCGTTGTTGACCTCACCCTCCTGCTCGGTCTCGCGCTGGTAGGAAAAGATGTCGTTCCGCAGGTGGACCGCGTCGGCGAACGTGTCGCACAGCACCCGCAGCGGGCGGGTCGCGGCGATCGGGGCGGGCACCTCCGCGCCGCAGGCGTGCTCGACCAGGTTGGCCGACCAGGGCGCGCCGCCGACCTTGCGCCGCATCTCGATGTACTCGATCGGGTTGGCCACCCGTCCCTGGCTGATGTTGGTGAGCTCCCACAGCGACTCGTTGAGCAGGTTCCTCGTGGTGGTCGCGAACCTGTCCCGCCAGGCCGGCGACATCGCCGGGACGGTGCGCGGCCATAGGTCGGCCAGGCCACGCTCCACCGGGTTCTCCGGCTCCGGCGGTTCGCCCCCGCGGGCCGGCATGAACGCCGCCAGCCGGTCCAGATATGCCTTGGCCGCGGTGGTGTTCCTGGTCCGCTTGAACAGTTCGAGGAAGTGGTCGTCGAAGTAGAACACCCAGACGTACCAGTCGGTGATCAGGTTCAGTTCCTGGCCGTCGCAGTCGGGGTGGGTGTAGGCGCACAGCAGCCCGTAGTCGTGCCGGTCCAGGTCGCCCTGGTCCCAGATGTGGTGGCCGCCGGCGGGTTCGAGGAAGCCCATCTCGCGGGCCCACCGCGAACTGTGCTCGCGCGCGCCGGCCAGGTGCGGGTTCAGCCGCGCGGGGTAAGGCAGGTAAAAGGCGGGCAGCTCGAAGGGCTGATCCTGGCGGGGAGGTCCGCCGGCCGCCCCGCCGGAGGACCCGGCGGGGCGCGACGGAATGGGTGTGGGGGCGGGTGGGCCGGCGGGCTTCGCGCGTGGAGGCAGGCCGGGCGGCCCCGGCAGCGTGGTGGCCATGGCCGGTTAGCTGCGCGGCAGGGAAACTTCGACATGGTCGAGGATGCCGAGCGCGTCAGGAATGAGGACCGCGACTGAGTAGTAAGCGCTGACCAGGTAGGAGATGACCGCCTTTTCGCTGATGTTCATGAAGCGGACGTTGAGGCCGGGTTCGTGCTCGTCCGGGATCCCGGTCTGCTGCAGCCCGACGACACCCTGGTCTTCTTCACCCGTCCGCATGGCGATGATCGAGGTGGTGTGCCCGTCGGTGAGCGGGATCTTGCCGCACGGGAAGATCGGCACGCCGCGCCACGCGGGTACCTGGCCCCCCGCCACCTCGGTGCTGCTGGGGTAGATGCCGCGCTTGGTGCATTCGCGGCCGAAGGCGGCGATGGCCTTGGGGTGAGCGAACATCATCTTGGTGCTGCGCCGCCTGGACAGCAGTTCGTCGAGGTCATCGGGGGTGGGCGGGCCTGAGTGGGTCGCGATCCGCTGGGAGTAGTCGGCGTTGTGCAGCAGCCCGAACTCGCGGTTGTTGACCATCTCCCATTCCTGCCGCTCCCGCAGCGCCTCCACGGTCAGCCGCAACTGCTGGGTGACCTGGTCCATCGGGTCGTTGTACAGATCCGCGACCCGGGTATGCACGCGCAGCACTGTCTGCGCCACCGCCAGCTGATACTCGCGCGGGTTCCGCTCGTAGTCCGCGTACGTCCCGTCCAGCTGCGGCTCCCCGTCATGCCCGGAGGCGATCGCGATGTCCGCCTCGCCGTGCTTGTTCTGCGATTGGGCCTTCGCCTCGTGATGCTCTCGAACCTGTGCCTGCAGCGCCTCGGATTGATCCGCGATGGACCAGAAACGGTCCTTCCGCAGCACCAGCAGCGTCGTGCCGGTCTCGGCCACCAGCGTGTGGTCCCAGACCACCTCCCCGATCAGGCCCTCCATGCCCAGATACGCGCCGTCGCCGATATGCCCCAGCGCGGTGTCCCCACCGAACTTGCCCTCTCCCCGGCGGTGTATCTTCCCGTGCGCGACCACGAAGAACTCGCCCTCCGGCTGCCCGCGCTCGGCGATCACATCTCCGGCATTCACCTCCCGCTGCTCGAACGCCCCGGCCACCGCGGCCAGCACGTCGTCGTCCTCGAACCCGGCGAACACCGGGACCTCGCGCAGGCTGGGCGGCACCACCGAGACCTCTTCCGCGGTCTGCGCCACGGCTACCAGCCCGCCGCCCACCGCATAGGTCATCCGGCGGTTGACCCGGTAGGTCCCGCCCGACACCTGAACCCACGGCAGCATCCGCAGCAGCCAGCGCGATGTGATCCCCTGCATCTGCGGAACGGTCTTGGTCGTGGTGGTCAGGTTCCTGGCGGCTTCCGTGCTCAGGCTCTGCCGCGGCTCCTGGGCGGTGCCGTTGGTTGCCTCAACAGACATTTGCTGCCTCCATATATTCGGCGAGGGGGATTACGTCTTTGGCGAACGGGATCAGCGCCGGGTGAACGGGGAACGACTGGTCACTGGTAACGGCTGGTGGTGCGGTGCCATTCGAACCCCCCACCCATCCAGGCCTGCGCTCCGCGCAGAAACCGCTGGAGCTCAACGGACGGCAGGGCCGCGAGCTGGCGCTGGCTGGCCTCGAACCCCCGGACGAAGTCGTTGTGCAGGGCCACGGTGCGCTCGGTCGCCTCCCGGATCGTGCAGTTCTCTTCCAGGGCGATCAGCAGCACCAGGTTGGAATCCGGCAGTTCGTCCGCGGCCTCCCTGGCCACCGAGTAGAGGTCGTTGACGAGCACCGAAGCCGTGCCGGCCTGCATCAGCGCCCGGTGGAAACGCCGTTCGGCGAACAGGTTCGCGGGCAGCTCGTAGCCGCCGACGACGTCGATGAGGGTCATAGAGGTGTAGAAGCTGTCGTGCTGGCGGGCGGCGAGGTAACGCCACACCGGCGGCGGCTGGCCGAGGAACCGCCAGGCCGCGTAGGCGGTCCAGCTCACGTACATCTGGCTGGTGGTGTTGCAGGCCCGCATGACCTGCGCGGGGGTGGCGTGCCTGGACAGGTGGGCGGTGGCCGAGCTGAGCGCGACGAGCACGGGATCGGACCGCACCGCGTCCTCGAGTTGGCGGGTGTAGTCGCCGGCCGGCGGTGGCGGGTCCATCGCGGACGTCACCAGGGCCAGCCGGGGAGGAAGCTCGGTGGGGGTGGCCCCGAGCGGCGTCTCGTCGGCGTAGTAGTCGTCCGCGGCCCACCAGGCAGCGTTCATCTGGGCCGCGATCAGCAGCCTGTCGGGGTCGTCGGTGTCGGCATGGGTGAGCATGGCCAGCCGGCCGAAGCCGGTGTCGCGGAACTTGTCTATCCGGCCGGCGTGGATCCCGACCTTCTCCGCCCAGGCCACCAGCCGGCGGTTGACCTCCTCGCCCAGGTCCTCGTCGATGCGAACGGTCTGCGGACAGTACAACGGTGGGTATGAGCCGTCGCCCCATTCCCGCTCCAGATACGGCAGCGGGGCGTAGATGTCCCTGGGCACGAAGTCGGGCTGGTACAGCGTGGCGGCCAGGTCGAACCCGGGCGGTTCCGGCGCCTCGGGAGCAGGCGGCTCCTCGGCGGCCGGGGGCGCCTCGGGAGCAGGTGGAGCCTGGGTAGCCGGCGGAGCCGCCAGGGTCGCGGTGGCCTGGGGCGCCCGCGTGGCCGCGGGGAAGCGGCACGCGGAGGTCCCCAGGCCGGACGGCCCGGCCAGTACCCCGGCGAGGTCCAGGCCGTAGCGGTCGTACCTCATGACCGGCCGACGTAGTCCGCGGCGATGAGCAGGTAGTGGAAGCTGCCTTCACGGTAGGCGGTCAGGAACGGGCCCTCGATGCCGGTGGCGACCGACGATTTCGCCCGCAGTTCCCAGTACGGGATCGTGTGCGCGGTCAGGTCGACGACGTTGATCGGGACGAAGTCGTTGGCCACCAGTGCCTTGAAGTACTCGCTGCGCGGATGGATGTCGCAGGTGTAGTGCTGGTCGATCTGGCTGACCGCCTTGGACCGGCCGCCGGTCACGTCGTTGTAGCACCCGGTGATGCAGACGTACCGGCCGCCGTAAGGCAGCAGCCGGGCGAATTCGCCGAACAGATCCTGCAGATCGACGTACATCGTGGTTTCGTTGGTCCAGATGCCTTGCCGTGAGCCGGTTTCGAATCCGGTGTCGAGCATGTTGCGGAAGTGGAACCGCACCTGATCGGCCACGCCACGCTCGCGGGCCTGCGCGTTGGCGAATTCCACCTGGGCTTCGGAGATCGTCACGCCGTCGACCTGGCAGGCGAATCGCTGATTCGCCATGAAGCTCGTGCCGCCACGGCCCGAACCGCCGTCGAGCAGCCGGTGATGCGGCTCGATATCGTCGAGGTGATCAAGCAGCAGGTCGGCCTGTGCGGTCTCCAGCCGGTGCATCTCGGCGATGATGGCTTCTTCGCGGGTTTCGGACGGTTCCTCGAGCACGGCCGGGTCATAGTCGCCGATGCCGTAGTGGTGGTGATAAAGCCCGTCGACTTCACCGAGCTTGATATTGACCGGATCCTTCTCCTTGTTCCAGTACGCGGCCACGGAACGCTGATAATCGCTGCGCAGCACCGGCTGGTCCGCGGTGGCAGTTGTGACAGTGCTGGCAATGTCGCGGACGGCATGATGAGTCATATTCATCAGGACAGCTCCAAGTGGGGGTTTCCGGCTACGCCTAATTGATGCTTCCGCAATTGCGTCCGGCCTACACATATCCATTGGGGGGATATAAGTGTTACTTCTGATCAAGAAATCGCTGTGATACAGCTACAGCGATATACGGCAATATTAGATGCGCTGGTTAATTTCCCTGCTAACCGGACAGATTCGTATAAAAGAGGAAACCTGATGTCGCGGCACCCGGCGGCTGGCCAGTGAACCCTGGGGTAGCAGTCGCTGAATCCAGCCCGGCCGGGACCAGAATGCCAGGCCCAGCTTTGCCGCCTGGACATGCGGGAATGCGTCAGACGGGGACGCTACGGAGTGCCGATGACACGCCGTGTGACCTGGACATCTGCGACAAGCAGGCATGAAAGGGGGAGCATCGGCGCTGAGAAGACTATCCCGTAATAGGAAGGTCACACCGATGCTCCCGGAGCCGACCATAGCAAAGCCGCCGGCCAGTACGGCCGGCTCGTGCCCGTGGGTGATGACTCCCTTGTTCTGCGTCCCCGACATCGCCGACGGCGGCGCGGCGCCATCCCACCCGCCCAGATACCGCAGCACGGGCCCGGCCAGGCGCGGCAGTCGCCGGTCAAACTTGCGACCCACACGGAGCCAGCTAAACCAGGGCCAGCTAAACCAGGGCCAGCCAAACCAAGGCATGGCAAATCGCGGCGGCACGATCGTAAAATCGCCCGCGCGAAAAGATACCACGGAACTGCTGACGGTTACCGCCGAATGGCTGCGGCGGGCGCTGTGCCGTAGCTTCCTCCGGTATAACGTCGCCGGGGATCTGGAGAGCGCCGTGCATGCCGCCATGAACGTGATCGAGCCGGTCCTGCAGGCCAGGGACAGCGAGATCACGCGGCTGCGCGATCTTATATCCGTGAAAACGTCAGGCCGGTAACCGCCATGAGCTTACTCTCAGTGACGCGTGAGCGGCTATGAGCCGTGTGGGGTACCACAGGCCGGAGCGGCCTTCTGGCTGCCACGGGACCCTTGGTAGGCACTGAACTTCTGGTAGGCACTGAACTTTTGGTAGGCACTGAACTTTTGGTAACCACCGAGTGGGATGAATCCGTAGGCTTTGATGTCGCCCTTGGCCGTGAGGTTGGTGCATACGTACCCCTTGGGGGACGCGCCGAAGAACGTCGCCAGATAGGGAGGCAGGCCACCTGGGCCCGAGCCGAAACGCACGACGGCATACAGGCTCCGCTGGAACGTGGCGCCGAATTTCGGGTTGATCTTGCAGGTTGAGCAGGGCGGGCTGGGCGGTGGCCAGGGCAGCACCGGCTTCTTGCCACTGATCTCGCCCAGGCCGAGCACACCGTGCAGGTCGCAGCCGTACAGGTTCTGCGAGCCGGTGGGCGTACACGGCGGCGAGCCGGTGCAGGCGGAGATGGCGCACGGGGCCGAGTGGTAGACCTGTGCGACGTAGTCACCGGCCGAGTAAGGGACGATCGCCTCGGGGCTGTCGAGCACCGGGTTGACGCCCTCGTTGTCCTGCAGTTGGTTGCCGTCGTCGCTGACGCAGGGGCCCGGGGTGATCGGCGTCTTGCCGCCGCCGAGCGCGGTGAGCCAGAACGCCCTGGTGCCCGACGAGGACTGCGGCAGGAACGGCTCGATCGGCGCGTTCTTCCCCCCGGCCTTGTCCCAGTTGACGATCTTGCACAGGAAGATGTCCCTGAGCTGGTTCAAGGTCAGGCTGGCCGGGGCGTCGGTGCCGCCGCTGGCCGCGTCGCGGGTGGCCCAGGTGACCGCGTCCCCGGCGAACCGGATGAAGCAGATGCCACCCTTGGCACAGGCCGGGTCGCCGGCCGCGGGCGCCCGGGACGAGCCGGCGTAGTCGACGCAGAAGTCCTTGGGGGCGGACGGGTCGGCGGTATTGGCCTCCAGCGCCGTGATGCCCGCTGAGGAGCCGTCCGGCCTGGCCGTGGGCTGGCAGCCGGTCTTCGTCACGATCGAATCGCCGGGCATCCCGGTGGCCGGGTTGGTCTCGTCCCAGCTGTAGAGCAGCGACGCGGCCTTCGGGTGGGCCTGGTCGTAGTCGTGGGCAAGCTGGTCGAGCAGGTATCCCATGGTGTCGGAGCCGACGCCCACGACGTCGGCGGCCCGCGGGGTGAACCCGACGGGCGGGTCGGCCAGCGCGGGCCCCGCGGACGTCGCGACGGCGGCGGCCGCCGCCAGTACCAGGGCCGGGCCCGCGGTGCGCAGCTTGCTGATTAACCGTCGGTTTGAACGTCTGGTTGAACGCATTGCCATCGTCCCCCTCGGAAAAGAAGCGCGCGCGGCTGGACGGGGGCCGTGAGCTTGTGGGCCAGCGTCGCCCGGGCGTTATGCCCAGCTTTTACCGTTAGAGGCGCTCAGCGCAATCGCTGCGTACGCTGGCGGGAGGGAGTCACGGTGGGTGACGCGACCCGCGGGCGGCGAGGGGAGCGGTGGGACAGTGACCGGGGAGTCGGCTTGGGACTTCGGCGGGCTGTTACGGCTGCTCAGGAAGGAAGCCAGGCTGACCCAGGAGGAACTGGCCGAGGAGGCGGGGCTCAGCCTGCGCACCGTCCAGGACCTGGAGGGAGGCAGGCACCGGACCGCGCACAAACCCACCGCGCAGCGGCTGGCGGACGGACTGCGCCTGACCGAGCCCGCGCACGGGCTGTTCGTCAGGGCCGGGACCGGCCGGTCGCCCGTCGCCGACGTGCTGGCCGCGCGGACCGCCACCGCATCCGCGGCGGCCGTGCCGGAACCCGTCCAGGCCTTCGTGCCCAGGGAACTGCCGGCCGATGTGGCGGCGTTCACCGGCCGGATCGGCGAACTGGCCGTGCTCGATGCCCTGCTCCCCCGGGGTGAGAGGCCGCAGGGGGTGCAGGGGCGAGAGGAGCGGGAGGTGGCCGCCGGGCCTGTGGTGGTCTCGGCGGTGTCGGGCACGGCGGGCGCGGGCAAGACGGCGCTGGCGGTGCACTGGGCGCACCGGGCGGCCGGGCACTTTCCCGACGGGCAGCTCTACGTGAACCTGCGCGGCTACGACCCGGAGCAGCCCGTCCCGGCCACGGAAGCGCTCGAGGGCTTTCTGGGCGCGCTGGGCCTGCCGGGCCAGCACATCCCGCCGGGGGAAGCGGCGCGGGCGGCCAGGTACCGGTCGCTGCTGACCGGCCGGCGGGTGCTGGTGGTGCTGGACAACGCGGCCACCGAGGAACAGGTGCGGCCGCTGCTGCCCGGGAGTCCTTCGGTGATGGTCGTGGTGACGAGCCGCGACAGCCTGCCCGGCCTGGTGGCGCGGGACGGCGCACGCCGCCTGGACCTGGATCTGATGCCCGCCGACGACGCGGTGTCGCTGCTGCGCACCCTGATCGGGGCGCGGGTGGACGCCGATCCCGCGGCCGCGCGGGAGCTGGCGGGTCTGTGCGCCCGGCTGCCGCTGGCGTTGCGGGTGGCCGCGGAACTGGCCGCCAGCCATCAGGACCGGCCGCTGGCCGACCTGGTCGCCGAACTCGCCGACGAGGACGGCCGGCTGGACTGGCTGGACGCCGGCGGAGATCCGCGCGGCGCGGTGGCCAGCGTGCTGTCCTGGTCCGGCCGGCACCTGTCCGCCGACGCCACCGGGCTGTTCCGGCGGCTCGGCCTGCACCCGGGCCAGGACTGGGACCGGTACGCCGCCGCCGCACTGGCCGGCACCACGCTCGGCCGGGCCGGGCCGCTGCTGGCCACGCTGGCCCGCACGCACCTGATCCAGCCGGCCGACCGGGCACCCGGTCGTTACGGCATGCACGACCTGCTGCGCGCCTACGCCGCCGGGCAGGCCGCCGAGCACGACGGCGAAGAAGCCGGGCGAGCGGCCCTGACCAGGCTGTTCGACTACTACCTGGCGGCCTGCATCGCCGCGATGGACCGGCTCGCGCTGGACGAAGCCCAGCACCGGCCCGCTCCCCCGCCGGTCAGCACGCCGGTACCCGAGTTCGCCGACCCGGCCGCCGCCCGCGCCTGGCTGGACGCCGAGCTGGCCACGCTGGTGGCGGTGGCCGCGCACACCGCGGAGCACGGCTGGCCGGAGCATACGGTCCGGCTGGCCCGCGCCCTGCAGCGGTACCTGGACGGGGTGCCCGACAGCGCCGGCCTGGCCATCTGCGGGCACGCGCTGCAGGCCGCGCGCGCCTGCGGCGACCGGGGCGGCCAGGCGAGCACGCTCACCATCCTGGGCGTGATCTACGGCCGCCAGGGGCGCTACCCGGAGGCCACCGAGTGCCACCAGGAGGCGCTGGCCCTGGCCAGGGAGACCGGCGACCAGCTGACCCAGGGGTGGGCGCTGGGCAACCTGGCCCTCATCCACGAGCAGCAGGGCCGGTACCCGCAGGCCGCCAGCCACAACCGGCAGGCGCTGGCCATCTACCGCGCGCTCGGCGACACCACGGGCGAGGCGATCACCGTGTCCAACCTGGGCCTGGTGTGCCTGCGGCAGGGCCGCTACCCGCAGGCCGCCAGGCACATGCGGCAGGCGATCGGGCTGTACCGCCGGATCGGCCACCGCTTCGGCGAGGTCATCGCGCTGACCAACCTCGGCGAGGTGAGCTACCGCCAGGGCAACGGCGAGCAGGCCGCCGAGCATCAGCTCGCGGCGCTGGCGCTGGCGCGCGAGCTGGGCAGCCGACGGGTGGAAGCCTGGGCGCTGACCAGGCTGGCCAAGGTCAGGGGCCGCCAGGGACGGCAGGACGAGGCGGCCGACGGCCACCGGCGGGCGCTGGATCTGTTCCGCGAGGTCGGCGACCGCGACGGCGAGGCCGAGGCGCTGAACGGCACGGGCGAGACGCAACTGGCCAGCGGCCAGATCGACCGGGCCCGGGCCAGTCACCACGCCGCGCTGCTGCTCACCCGCCAGACCGGGGACCGGCACGAGCAGGCCAGGGCGCTGATCCAGCTCGGCCGGATCTACCAGCGGCAGGGCCAGCCCGACCGGGCCGGACGGCATCTGCGCGAGGCACTCGGCCTGTACCGCGAGGTCGGCGACCCCCGCGGCGAGGCCGAGGCCCTGGGCCTGGCCGAAGCGCTGGGCACGCCCGAAGCGCTAGGCACGCCCGAAGCGCTGGGCACGGCCCAGGCGCTGGGCACGCCCGAAGCACTGGGCGCGGCCGGCGACGGCGCCCAGGCCGAACCCGTCTCCGGCTAGGTCGTGGCCTGGCCGCGTTCGAGCACACGCTCGGCGGCCAGGAACGCCGGGTCGCGCCCGGCGGCGAACTGGGACGGCGTCAGCACCGGCACGCGGATGTCCGGCGCGATCCCGGTGACGTCGTAGCCGCGCCCGGCCGGGTTGAGGTACTCCTCGTCCGGCAGGCCGAACCACCAGCCGTTGGGCAGCTCCCTGGTGAGGATGTCGGAGAACACGCCCTGGGTGTTCTCGCCGATCAGGACCGGCCGGGGCGTGCGCTGCAGCATGGCCTGGATCATGCCTTCGATGCTGCCGTCCGGGCCCGGCCGGCCGGAATCCGGCTAGTTACCGGAACTACGGTGGGGGTAGCACCACCGATCTTGAGGAGTGACGTGTGCCAGCTTTGACGGTGCCCAGGATCGCGCTGGGCTGCGGCAACTTCGGTGGTATCGGCTCGGTGCACGCCCTGTTCGGCCAGGGGCAGACCGAGGACGAGGCGCGTGCGCTGATGGACGCGGCCTGGCAGGCCGGGATCACGCACTTCGACACGGCGGACGCCTACGGCGGCGGCAGCAGCGAACGCTGGATCGGCCGCTGGATGGCCGCCCGCGGGGTCCGGCCCACGCTGACCACCAAGACGTTCAACCCGATGTCGCCCGGGGCCGGCGGCGGGCTGCGACCGGAGCGGATCGAGCGCCAGCTCGCCACCAGCCTGGAACGGC
The DNA here is from genome assembly GCA_036267135.1 of Streptosporangiaceae bacterium. GTDB lineage: Bacteria > Actinomycetota > Actinomycetes > Streptosporangiales > Streptosporangiaceae > PALSA-505. The sequence goes on from DATAWQ010000079.1 coordinate 29,635, forward strand.
TCGGCACCGGCCAGGTCGAGCTCTACCTGGCCCACGACTTCGACCCGGACGTCCCCATCGGCGAGTCGTTCGGCGCGTTCGAGCAGGCCCAGTCCGGCGGGCTGATCGGCGCCTACGGCGTCAGCAACTTCGGCGCCGGGCCGCTCGCCGACGCGCTGGCGGCCGGGCAGCCGCGCGCCGTCCAGAACAGCTACTCGCTGCTCGACCGCCGGGACGAAGCCGGCCTGATCCCGCTGTGCGCCGAGCGCGAGGTCGCCTACCTGGCCTTCGGCCCGCTGGCCGGCGGGTGGCTCACCGGCAAGTACCGCCGCGGCGAACCGTACCCGGCCGGATCGCGGATGACCCAGCGCCCCGGGCCCTACGAGGAGCTGGTGTCCGGGGCGACGTTCGACACGCTGGACCGGCTGGCGGCGCTGGCCGCGGGGCGCGGCACCTCGATGGCCGGGCTCGCGCTGGCCTGGCTGGTGGCCGACCCGCGGGTGAGCCAGATCGTGGTCGGCCCGGCCCGTCCCGAGCACCTCGGCGCGCTCAGCGAGGCGCTGGCCCACCCGCTGACCAGGCAGGAAGCCGAACAGGTGGCCGGCCGATGATCGAACTGGCCGAGATCGAGGCGGCGCGGGACCGCATCGCGGGCGCGGCGGTGCGCACGCCACTGCTGCGGCTGCAGGCCGGCGACGGGCCAGCCGAGATCTACGTCAAGCTGGAGAACCTGCAGCCGATCAACTCGTTCAAGATCCGCGGCGCGGTCAACGCGGTCCGGCAGGCGCCCGCCGCGCTGCGGTCGAAGGGGCTGGTCACGGCCAGCGCCGGGAACATGGCCCAAGGCGTGGCCTGGACCGCGCGCTCGTTCGGCGTGCCGGCCACGATCGTGGTGCCCGAGCAGGCGCCGCAGGCCAAGCTGGCCGCGATCGAGCGGCTCGGCGGCCGGGTGATCAAGCGGCCCTACGACGACTGGTGGAACGTGATCGTCGAGGGCCGGGCTGACGACATCGAGGGGCTGTTCGTGCACCCGGTCACCGATCCCGCGGTGATGGCGGGCAACGGCACCATAGGGCTGGAGATACTCCAGGACCTGCCGGACCCGGACGCGGTCGTGATCCCGTACGGCGGCGGCGGGCTGACCTGCGGCATCGCCAGCGCGATCAAGGCGCTGCGGCCGGCCACCCGGATCGTCACCGCCGAGCCGGAGGGCGGCGCCGCCTTCGCCGCGGCGCTGGCCGCCGGGGAGCCGGCCACGGTGGACTTCCGCGCTTCGTTCGTGGACGGCGCCGGCAGCCGCCGCGTGCTCGACAGCATGTGGCCCCAGGTGCGGCCGCTGGTCGACTGGGCCGTGTCGGTCCCGGTGCCCCAGGTCGCGGCCGCGATCCGCACGCTGGCCGAGCGCGCGCGGGTGATCGCCGAGGGCGCGGGCGCGCTGGCCATCGCCGCGGCCCTGTCCGGCCAGGCCGGACCGGGGAAGGTGGTGTGCGTGGTCTCCGGCGGGAACCTCGATCTTGGGCTGCTGTCCAGCATCCTGAACGGTGGCCACGGATAAGGCTTGGTCAAGCCGGCGTTTCGGTGACCGCCCCGGATCCGGGGCTGGGCCTGTGGGTCCGGTGACCGGTGACCCCGGGCTGAGCTGGGTGTCCGAGGTGGCCACCGTTCAGTAAAGAAGTCGCGGCCAAGGTGCGGGCCGGGTCTGCCTTGCTGGTTACTTTCCGTACGGGTATTGACACATTCGCGTTACCGGTTTACGGTGAGGAAACTTATAGGAAACTTTCCTAATAGTTGGGAAGGGTGGAGCCCTCCTATGCCCCGCGCAGTACGGCTAATCTCCTGCACCTCCGCGATTCTGCTGGCCGGCGGCCTGAGCACCGGTCTAACGGCCGCCCAGCCGGCCGCCGCGGCCGTCACCTGGCCCGCACACGTCTTTGCCCCCTACGTAGACACCGGCCTCAGCAACACCACGCTCACCACCGTCGCGGCGGACTACGGCACCCAGTTCTTCACGCTGGCCTTCGTGGACGGCGGCGGCTGCCAGTGGTCGCTGCCGAACCAGTCGGGCTGGCAGTCCCAGATCTCCGCGCTGCAGGCCGAGGGCGGTGACGTGAGCATCTCCTTCGGCGGGTACACCGTCGATTCCGACAGCGACGACCTGGGCGCGCAGTGCTCCTCGGCCGGCGCCATGGCCGCGCAGGTCGAGTCCGTGGTCACCACGCTCAACGTGACCCACCTCGACTTCGACATCGAGTCCAACGAGGAGACGAACACGGCGGACGTCACGCTGACCGCGCAGGCGCTGGCCCAGGTCCGGTCCTGGGCCAGCGGCAACGGGACGCCGCTGTCGATCTCCTACACGCTGCCGGTGCTGCCGACCGGGCTGACCTCCGACGGCCTCAACGTGCTGAACGCGGCCGTGTCCAACGGGTTCACGCCCAACGTGGTCAACATCATGACCATGGACTACGGCAGCTCGGGCACGGAGATGGGCAGCGCCGCGAACCAGGCGCTGGACGCCACGGCCAGCCAGATCGAGTCGGTGTTCGGCATCTCGTCGGGCCAGGCCTACGGCATGCTCGGCAACACCCCGATGATCGGGCAGAACGACACCCCCGGCGAGATCTTCACGCTGGCCGACGCCGCCACGGTGGAGTCGTACGCGGCGCAGCAGAGCATTGCCATGCTGACGTTCTGGGCCGAGGGCCGGGACAACGGCGGCTGCCCGGGCCAGACCTCGGCCTCTTCCACCTGCAGCGGCCTGAGCCAGAGCAGCGGCGCCTTCACCACGGCCTTCCAGGCGTTCACCTCCGGCGGTGGCGGCGGCTCTCCTCCCCCGCCGCCGCCTCCGCCACCGCCGCCACCCGGCGGCTGCCAGACCGCCTGGAGCAGTTCCGGCACCTACACCTCGGGTGACCAGGTCTCTTACAACGGCGACAACTGGACCGCGAACCAGTGGAACTACGACGAGGTGCCCGGCGGGCCCTCGGGCGCCTGGAACAACGACGGCTCCTGCTGACGCCTGACCGCACACCATGAGCCAAGGGCCGCGCGAGCCTGGACGCGCGGCCCTTCCTCTTACCTGGGGTCCGGGCTCGTGGGGTCCGGGCGGGCGCGGAACACCGCGGCGACGCGGTCGCGGGGCAGCGCCGGGCTGCGGTGGCCGTCCCGGCCGGTCATGTCCTCGTTGGCGACCAGCGCGTTGGCCACTGCCTCCTCGGTGGCCTGCACCACCGCCTCGTAGAACGGGTCGATGTAGTTCCACGGGATGAAGTCGACCCGATCGTAGTGGCCGGGTCCGGCCGGGGACGGCCCCGCGGTGATGCCGCCGGGGTTGCCGGTGGAGAAGGCCACGAACAGGTCGCCGGAGAAGTGTGATCCGGTGGTGCCGGTCCTGGCCAAGCCGAGAGTGACCCGCCGGGCCAGCGCCTGGCACTGGTGCGGCAGCAGCGGGGCGTCGGTGCCGACGATCGCGATCACCGAGCCCGCGCCCGGCGGGAGCGGGCTGCGCAGGCTGGGGCTGCGCGGGCTGGGGCTGCGCGGGCTGGGGCTGCGCGGGCTGGGGGTGGCGGTCGGCCCGAGTTCGCTGGCGAAGTAGTCGGCCATCGGGTTGTCGTCGGCCAGCATCCGGCCGAGCGGCAGGCCGGCCAACGTGAGCTCGGTCCGGCTGCCGAAGTTGGCCTGCACGAACACGCCGACCGTGTGCGTGCTGGGCCCGTAGCCGACCAGCCGGGACGCGGTGCCCGAGCCGCCCTTGAAGCCGTAGCAGTTCATGCCGGTGCCGCCGCCGACCGAGCCTTCCTCGGGCGGCCCCGCCGCGGCCGACTCCAGCGCGTCGACGACGGTCTGCTCGGTGACGTGGTGGCCGTTGATGTCGTTCAGGTAGCCGTCCCAGGTCTCCGCGGCCACCGGCAGCAGCCAGACCTCGGCGAGCACGGGATGGCGCCGCACCGCCCAGGCGATGATGCCGGCGTGGGCCACCCCCACGGCGTGCGTGTTCGTGATGGCCACCGGCCCGGCGAACGTGCCGGACTCGGCGATCCAGGAGACCCCCGTCATCTCGCCGTTGCCGTTCTGGGAGAAGAAGCCGGCCGCCACCGGGTCGCCCGCCCCGGCGGCGCCGCGCGGATGGATCGCGGTCACGCCGGTGCGCACCGCATCGCCCTCGATCAGCGTGGTGTAGCCGATCTCCACGCCGGGCACGTCGGTGATCGCGTTCCACCGGCCCGGGACGCCGCCGAACGGGATGCCGAGGGAGCGGGCGCGGGGCTTGCCCGCCGGAGTGGACAGGTGCGGGTCGGTCAGGTGCTGGTCCGGCACGTCAGCGCTCCTTGGCCGCGCCGGCCAGCGCTTCGAGCAGCCGGTCCACTTCGGCCGGGGTGTTGTAGTGGATGAAGCCGATCCGCACCGACTGGTCTTCGTAGCCGAGCCGCCGGTACAGGTTCAGCGAATACCAGGAGTCGTGCGCCCACACGCCGATCTGCTCGGCGGCCAGCCGCCTGGCCACGTCGGCCGCGGCCACGCCGTCCACATTGACCAGGAACGTCGGCACCCGGCCCGCCATCGTGGGCAGGCCGTACACGGTGACATCGTCGCCGAGGCCGTCCAGGAACCGCTGGCCCAGTTCGCGCTCGTACGGGGTGATGGCCGGGAAGCCGCCGATGGAGTGCAGGTAGTCGATGGTCGCGTTGAACCCGGCGAGCAGCTCGTAGGTCTGGGTGCCGGTCTCGAAGCTGCGGCCGAGCGGGCTGGTGGGGGCCGGCCTGGCCTTGTACGGGCGCCAGCGCTCGATCACCTCGGTACGGCCGAAGGCCAGGCCGAGGTGCGGCCCGCAGAACTTGTACGGGGAGCAGAGCAGCACGTCGGCGCCGATCGCTTCGACGTCGATGGGCTCGTGCGCCGCGTAATGGACCGCGTCCACCCAGGCCAGCGCGCCGGCCTCGTGGGCGATCCGGCAGACCTGCTGGGCGTCCACGACGGTGCCGACCGCGTTGGAGGCCCAGGCGAAGGCCACCACCTTGGTGCGCGGGCCGAGCTTGGCCCGCAGGTCGCTGACGTCCAGGGTGGTGTCGTTGTTGAGCTCGATGTGCCGGACGACCAGGCCGTGGTCGCGAGCGGCCTCCAGCCAGGGCGCGACCCCGGCGTCGTGGTCCAGCGACGACACCAGGATCTCGTCGCCGGGGGCGAAGTCCCGGGTGGCGGTGCGGGACAGCGAGAAGTTGAGCGAGGTCATGTTCGGCCCGAAGATCACCTCGGTGGGCTGGCAGCCCAGGAAACGGGCCGCCTTGTGCTCGGCCTCTTCGAAGATCTCTTTGACCCGGAAACTGGTCGCGTAGCCCGCGCCCAGGTTGGCGCTGGCCTCCCGCAGCGCGGCCGCGATCGCGTCGCCGACCTCGTCGGGCACCTGGGTGCCGCCGGGGGCGTCGAGGAACGCGAAACCGTGGCGCAGGGCAGAGAAGCGATCCCTGATCGCGGTCACGTCGAGGGTCTGGTCCAGCCCGGTCATCGGCGGCTCCCTTCCGGTCGTCCATGATTCCATAGGAGCTAGGCGGAGCCGCTGGGAGGACGCGATGACAGGTGCGGACGGCGCGGTGCTGAGCACGGTCCTTGACACCGGCGCGGGGCTGGTCAGGCGGCTGGCCGTGGTGCCGCCGGGCGAGCGGTTCGACGGCGTGGCCGGGGCCGGCGGCGAGCTGTGGTTCGTGATCGCCGGGACCGGGGTGCTGGCGTCCGGCGGCGGGGCGGACCGGCCGGTGCGGGCCGACACCGGAGTCTGGCTGCCGCCTGGCGCCGGGTATGAGCTGCGCGCCGGTGCGGCGGGTGAGCTGCGGTTGGACAGTGTGGTGCTGCCCGCGGGTGGTGCGGGTGCGGGTGGTGCTGCTGGGGCGGGCAGTGCTGTTGAGGCGGGCGGGGCGGCGGTGCTGTCGGAACTGGCCAGCCGGGAGGCCGAGGTCACCGGGGACCGGCGGTTCCGGGTGTTGTTCGGGCCCGGCCTGGGGTGCGAGGCGGCCACCCAGTTCGAGGGCGAGATCCCGCCTGGCCGGGCGCCCGAGCACTTCCATCCCTACGACGAGGTGGTGCTGATTCTGGCCGGCCAGGGCGTGCTGCACGCCGGGGGGCGGGACAGCCCGCTGGCGCCGGGGAACTGCGTGCACCTGCCGCCGGGCCGGTCGCACTGCCTGGAGAACACCGGACCGGCCACGCTGCGGGTGCTGGGCGTGTTCCACCCGGGCGGCAGCCCGGCCGCCAAGACCACCGGATAGGGCCGGCGGGCCTCGGTCGCCGAGCAGTATAGTCAGCGCAATCGGAAGGCAAAATCCAGATTTTGCTGGACATGCGGCCTCCCGAACACAGGCGCGAGGAAGTGGGGCGGGCATGCCCGGACAGTGGACACGCAGGCAGGTGCTGCACCGCGGCGGGACCGCGGCGGCGGGCGTCGCCGGGCTGGGTTTGGCCGGCTTCGCCGGCTTCGAGTGGCCGCACGCCTCGCCCGCCCATCCCCCCCACCCCAGCCGCAAGGCCGCCGATCCGGTGGACCCCGGTCCCGTCGACAGCTTCGTGACCAGGCCCACCCTGCGGCCACCCGTGATCAGCGTGACGCAGGCCACCGGCGCCGGAGCAGCCGGCCAGCCGCCGTACATCTTCATCGCGCCGCGGGGCTATGAGACCAGCCCGGTCGGGCAGTCCGGCCTGATGATCGTGGACAGGGCCGGCCAGCTCGTCTGGTTCGGCTCACCAGTCGGCGGCACGCCGCTCAACTTCACCACCCAGACCTACCGCGGCCAGCCGGTGCTCACCTGGTCGGCGGGGTATGTGAACGCCATCGGCGTCACGTACGGAAAGTCGTACATCGCCGACAGTTCCTACCGGGTGATCGCCACCGTCCAGGCCGGCGATGGGGCCGAGACCGACCTGCACGAATTCAACCTCACCCCGCAGGACACGGCGCTGATGACCGCGCACCGCGTGGTGCGCGCCGACCTGTCGGCGCTGGGCGGGCCGGTCAACGGCTGGGTGTTCGAGAGCGTCGCCCAGGAGGTCGACGTCGCCACCGGCAAGGTGCTCTTCGAATGGAACAGCCTGGACCATGTGCCGGTCACCGAATCGCACGCGGCCCTGGTCGGCGGGACGAAGAAGAACGCCTTCGACTACTTCCACATCAACTCCATCGCCCTGGACACCGACGGCGACCTGCTCATCTCCTCCCGCAACACCTGGACCATCTACAAGGTCGCCCGGCCCAGCGGGCAAATCAAGTGGCGGCTCGGCGGCAAGCGCTCCGACTTCAAGGTGGACCCCAGCGCCGCCTTCTACTGGCAGCATGACGCCCGCATGCCGCAGCCGGATCTGCTCACCGTCTTCGATAACGGCTCCTCGCCCCCCGAGGCGGCTCAGTCCCGCGCGCTGCTGCTGAACCTGGACACGGCGGCCATGCGGGTCACCCTGCGGCACGCCTACAGCGCCCCCGGCCGCCTGCTCGCCGACAACCAGGGCAGCGTGCAGCTATTGCCGGACGGGCGGGTGTTCGTCTGCTGGGGTGCCCAGCCGTACTTCTCCGAGTTCGCCAGCGGCGGGGACCTGCTGCTGAGCGGCGAACTCCCGCTGGGCGACCAGTCCTACCGGGCGTTCACCTTCGACTGGGCCGGGCACCCCACCGGCCACCCGGATGTCGTCGTGCACCCCAACCCGGCCCGCGGCTCGGCCGTGTACGTGAGCTGGAACGGCGCGACCGCCGTGCGGACGTGGGAAGTGAGCGCGGGCAAGAACCCGTCCGCGCTGGCCGCGGCCGGCTCCCAGGCACCGGCCGGCTTCGAGACCGCGATCCCGGTGACCAGCGAGGGGCCGTACTTCGCGGTGACCGCGCGGGACGCGGCCGGCCGGGAACTCGGCCGGTCCGCGACGGTGCGCCGCACCACCGGCTGAGCCGTTTACTTGGTGAAGGACCAGTACTCAGGGAATATCCAGTACAGCGGGCTGAACTCGACGTTGTGCAGGTTGTTCTTCACCGCCATGATCTCGTAGGTGTTTGGCATGTAGATGAAGGGAAGCTGCTGCGCCGCGTAGGCGGCGTAGTTATGGAACACCGACAAGCTGCTGCTGGTCTCGGTTTCGGTGATCAGTTTGTTCATGGCCGGGTTGGAGTACTGGCCGCCGTTCGCGCCGGCGCCGGTCGTGAACAGCTGCCCGCCGGTCGGCTCGGGCGCCAATCCGTAGCTCCAGCCGCCGTACATGCCCATCTGCCAGGAGTGGTTGCTGGGCACCGTCTCGCTGATGATCGCGTTGAACGACTGGGAGGTGACGGTCAGGTTGATCCCGGCCTTGGCCGCGTCGGATTTGTAGACGTCCGTCTCATCGGTGAAGGCCGGGTCGCCAGAAGTGTAGACGAGGTTCAGGTTGAGCTTCACGCCCTTCGCCACCCCGGCGCCGCACTTCGACGGGTCGGTGCACGTCATCACGCCGCCCACCGGCGACCAGCCGTGGCTGACCAGCAGCGACCTGGCCGTGGAGACGCTGAACGGGTAGGGCCCGCCCGCGTTCTGCACCGCCGGCGTCCACTTGTTCGCCGGCAGCGTCGGCACCGCCCCGGTGGTCGGGTAGCCGTAACCTCGGTAGATCGTGGTGGCCATCGCGGGCTGGTCGGCCAGGTGTTCCAGCGCCTGGCGGAAGTACAACTGCTTGAACACCGGCCCGTAGGTGGGGTTACTCCAGTTGATGACGTAGTAGTCGAAGCCGAAGTCATAGAACGGCTTCAGGTAGTACCCGGCGGAAGCCAGCGGGTTGGTGCTGGGCACCCCAGGCGATCCTGTCTTCACCGGCAGGTCCTGGGGCGCGATCTGGCCGATATCGGCCTGGCCTGAGCTGACCCCGGTGTACTCGGTGGTCTGGCTGGTGTAGGGCAGGTACTTCAGTGTGGAGATTCTGGGCTTGGGACTGCCGGAGTACTTCGGGTTCACCGCGAACGTGTCAGCCCCGGACGGGCTGAATGAGGCCAGCTTGAACGGTCCGCTCACCACCGACCAGATCGGGCTGGCCGCGTAGCCCGAGGAGTCCTTGGACTGCGCCGCCAGGAAGTTGTACACCGCCTTGCACTTGGCCCAGTGATCAGCGGCAGTGTCGGTCGTGCAGCCGCCGCTGCCCGGCGCCGCGCCGGTGGTGGTGACATCCCAGGCCATCGGCATCGGGGTGATCTGGGACAGCTCGTTGTAGGTGTACCACAGGCTGGAGTAGGCCCTGGTCAGGCGCAGCGTGACCTGGTCGGCGCCGGTGACCGAGATCGACCTGATGTTTTTCGGGATCCCGCCCGGCGTGGCCCCGCCCCAGTTAGCGAACTCGGCGGACATCATGTGCAGCCAGAACACCACATCCTTGGCGTCCACGGTCTCCCCGTTGGACCACTTCCAGCCCTTGAGGTTGATCAGCACGTTCTTCCCGCCGTCGGAGTACACCGGGGCGTCCGCCGGTGAGAGCGGGTAGTTCACCGATACCGACGTGCCGTTGTCCCCGAACACGTACAGGGGCCGGTACATCAGGTACTGGAAGTACTGGGCGTTGTAGACGCTGAAGTAGGTCAGCGACCTGAACGGGAAGATGTAATTCGGCTGCGTGCCGGCGACGAGGCCGAACGTCACCGTGCCACCCGGCGCGGCCGTCGACGTCGCGGGCGTGCTGCCCGTACAGCCAGCAGCAGCCACGACCATCGCTGCCAGTGCTCCCACGGCCGTTAGGCGCAGTCCGGGCTTCCTCAGGTGGCGCATATCAGTCCTTCGGGGTGCCGGTTAGTGCACGATTCCCCGCCCGCCTGAGCAGAATCAATTCAACGCAGTTACCCCACCTGTTGTCAACTTCTAACCCCGCGCATCCGGGGTCCCCTGAACAGCTTGCTCAGAAGAAGCGGCGCATCAGCTTCTTGCTGGCCTCGCTGTAGGGCGGGTAGAGGAACGAGGGATCGGGCTTGGCCGGCTTGGCCAGGACCGCCTTGCGGTGGCTGAACGTCTGGAAGCCCCACTCGCCGTGGTAGGCGCCCAGCCCGGAGTTGCCGACGCCGCCGAACGGGAGCTGCGGCACCAGGCAGTGCATGGCCAGGTGGTTGACCACCACGCCGCCCGAGCTGGTCGAGGCGATCACCTGCTCCCGCACCGCCCGCGACCCGGTGAACAGGTACAGGGCCAGCGGCTTGGGCCGTTCGTTGACGAAGTCCACCGCCGCGTCCACCGACGGCACGCTGAGCACCGGCAGCACCGGCCCGAAGATCTCCTCGGTCATCAGCGGCGAGGCCGGGTCGGGGTCGATCACGATGGTGGGCTCGATCGTCTGGGCCTCGCGGTCCACCCCGCCGCCCAGCGCGACCGTGCCGGCCCCGTCCAGCAGGCGGCCGATGCGGTCGAGCTGCCTGAGGTTCACGATGGGCTGCCCGGCCGGTTCGCCATCCTGAAAGCCGGCCACGGTGTCCTTGATGCGGTCGACCAGTTCGTCGCGCACGGCGGCGTCGGCCAGCACGTAGTCGGGGGCGATGCAGGTCTGGCCCGAGTTCAGCAGCTTGGTCCAGGCGATCCGGCGCGCCGCGACCCGCAGGTCCGCGTCGGCGGCGATGATCACCGGGCTCTTGCCGCCGAGCTCCAGCGTCACCGGGATGAGCCGGGCCGACGCGGCGGCCATGACCTTCTTGCCGATCTCCGGGCCGCCGGTGAAGAACACGTGGTCGAGGTCGGTGGCCAGCAGTTCCTGGCTGACCGCGGCGTCGCCCTCCGCCGCGGCGACCGCGCCGGGGTCGAGGTAGGCCGGCAGCAGCCTGGCCAGCAGGGCGGCCGTGGCGGGGGCGTGCTCGGACGGCTTGACCACCGCGCAGTTCCCGGCGGCGATGGCGCCGATCAGCGGCCCGAGCGTCAGGTAGACCGGGTAGTTCCACGGCCCGATGATGAGCACGACGCCGAGCGGCTCGTACTGGTAGAACCCCCGGCCGGGCTGCATGGCCAGCGGCACCCGGGTGTGGCGGCGGCGGGCCCAGCGCTTGAGGTGGCGGCGGGCGAACACGGCCTCGGCCTTGGTCCCGGCGATGTCACCCAGCCAGGCGTAGTGCGCGGACCGGCCGAGATCGGTGTGCAGCGCGGCGGCGATGTCCGCCTCGCGCTCGGTGAGCAGCCGCTCGATGGCCGCGAGCTGGCGCAGCCGCCAGCCCAGGTCGCGGGTCAAGCCGGAGGCGAACGAGCGGCGCAGCCGCGCCACCTCGTCGGCCGGCCGGGGGCCGGGCGCCGAGGTGGCGGTGCTGGACGTGTCTGGGCTGGACGTGTCTGGGCTGGAACCGCCTGGGCTGGAAATGTCTGGGGTAACGGAGGTCATGGCCGCTCTCCTCCCACGTGGGCTGGGCGTTGGCCTCAATCTAATCCGGGAGGTTCGGATACGCGAAGCACCCGCGGGCCGGGTGGCGCGGTGGCCTTCGCCGGCCGGGTGATCCGCTACGCGGCCGCCAACGCGGACCCGGCGGCAGCGGCCGGGGGCAGCGCGCCGCCTGGCTGGCGGGCGCCGGTCTGGATGTTTGCCGGAGTGTGTCATCCGCTGGCCGTGTGGGGGAGTCGTAGTGGTGAGGGTATTCATCGTTTACTGGCAGTGGCTGGCGGCCGGGCGGGCATGGGAGGTTTCGATGGGCACGTGGCGGATCGCGGGGATGAACAGCTTAGGGCGGGGTGGGCCTGCGCTGGTGGCGGCGCTGGCGGTGGGGGCGGCGGTGCTGGCCGGGGCGGGCCAGGCGGCCGCGGCGGCGCATCCGGGCCAGCCGGGGGTGGCCGGTGGCCCTCAGCCGGGGGCGGCGGGGGTGATCTCGACCGTGGTGGGCGGGGTCGGCGGCCCGGGCCTGGCCACCCGGCTGGCGATAGGCCCGTGTGGGGTGGCGTCCGGCGACGGCAAGGTCTACATCGCCACGGGCGAGACGGTGCGGAAGATGAGCTCGGGCAGCGACTGGCTGACCACGCCCGCGGGCACCGGCGTCCCCGGGAAATCCAGCGGTGGAGGCCCGGCCGTCAGGGCCGCCCTGAACGCGGCGTGCGGGGTCGGTGTGGACGGGTCTGGCAACCTGGTGATTGCCGACACACAGAACCAGCGGGTCCAGGTGGTGGCGGCCCGCACCGGCACCTTCTACGGCCAGGCCATGACCACCGGCGACATCTACACCGTGGCCGGCACCGGCCACGAGGGGTTCTCCGGCGACGGTGGCCCGGCCACCAGCGCTGAACTCGATGTCCCGGGCGGTGTGGCCGTGGACGGCGCGGACAACCTGCTCATCGCCGACACCGGCAACGACCGGATCCGGGAGGTGACAGGCTGAGGCTCTGACCTCAGAAGCAGCGTGGCCGCTCTCGCCCCGTGACAAGGGTGGGCGCGGGCCTCACTACAGGCGCGGGACGCTGGATACGCGAACCACCCGCGGGCCCGATGACTGGGACCGGTCCCGCGGGTGGTTCGCTAGTTCCCGGCTGAGCGAGTGTCAGCGGTGAGCCGGCGGGTCAGGACTTGACCTTGGCCTTGCCCAGGGTGAGCGTGATCGTGTTGTTCGGCCCGGGCAGGGTCAGGTTGATCAGCAGCGTGGCCAGCCCGCACCCGGCGAACGACGGAATGGTGTAGGTGCCGGTCACGGTGCCGCCCTTGAGCACGTTGAAGCCGGGCTGGCTGTTCAGCGTCGCGATGACCGGGTCTGAAGTCTGGCAGGCCGACCCCACGGGGACGCTGAGACCCGCCACCGACAGGCTGACGATCCGCATGGTGATGTGCGAGGTAGTTTGCACCGCGCCGGTGGACAGGTCGAGTGTGCCGGTGGTCGGGCCGTCGTTGACGAGCTGTGCGGTCGCGGTGACCGGGATCAGGCCGAATTCCTTGAACGAGCCGGTCGCGTCGGGCAGTTTCAGGTTCGCGGTGAGCGCGCCGGTGTTCAGGTCCACGGTCGAGGCCAGCTTGCCCGGCCCGAGCGCCAGCGTGGCTCCGGGCGCGGCCAGGGTGGTGCTGCCGCTGACCGGGTAGGTGGCCTTGAGCGTGGTGTCGGCGGAGGCCGCCGCCGAGCCCGCCACCAGGGTGGCCGCGGCCACCACGGCGACGCCGGCCATGCCGGCCCCGCCGCGGAGCCAGGCCCGCCTGATCGATAGGTTCATTTCCTATTCCTCACTCTCCGCTAACGTTGAAAGGCAGATCCGCACCCAGTGCAATGGCTTTGCCGCCAACTATGGGCAGGCATGGGGCAGGCCGAATTCGTATTACCGGAAAGCCGACACTCTCAGGCCCTGAGCAGGCGTTCTGTCCTCCGGAATAGGTCTTCCTACCCGCGAGTAGCTTACTGTTTCATGACATGCCGCACAAGGATTCACGGGAAAAGGACGAACAGACTTACTCTGGGGGGACGTACATTGTCACCTGTTTATAATGGACCTCGGCCCGCTTGTTAGGCAGTGAGCCGCGGCGCCACCGTGGGCGGGCGCCGCCGAGAGTTCCCGGGCTTAACCGGTGCTGGCGGCGAGGGCCAGCGGCAGCACGGCGGGCGCGCCGGCCTCGCGCAGCAGCTTGGCCGCCACGGTCATCGTCCAGCCGGTGTCGACCCGGTCGTCGACCAGGAGCACCGGCCCGTCCAGCGACGCGACCGCGTCGCCGACCTGACCGGGGACGGCGAACGCGGCCCAGAGCGCACGCAGCCGCTGCGCGCTGTTGTACTGAGCGGCCGGCCTGTCGGCCACGCGCTCGAGCTGGCCCAGATACGGCAGCCGGCCCAGGCTGGCGATCCGCTCGCCGAGGCTGGCCACCAGCCGCGGCCGGGACCGGGACGGCACGGTGATCACCCCGGCGGGCCGTTGTGCCCAGTCCCAGGAGGCCAGCACCTTGACCACCGCGTCCACCATCTCACCGGGGACCGGCCCGTCGGCCGCGCCGTCGGCGAACAGAGCACGCAGCCGCGGCCCCCAGCCGAGGTCGGTCAGCCGGGCCAGGACGCGGCCGGGCTCGGCGGCCAGCCCGGCCGGAATCTTGCCGGACACCTCGACGCCGAGCCCGGGCATACCGGTCGGCCACATCTTCCGCGGCGCGACCTCGATGCCGGGGCGGAGCAGCCGCTCTTTGGCCCGCTCGATCCCGGCCGCCGAAACCTGGCCGGGCCAGTGCCGCCCCGTGCAGTTGTCGCAGCGCCCGCACGCGGCCGCGTCCGGGTCGTCGAGCTCGCGGCGCAGGTACTCCATCCGGCACTCATCGGTGGCGATGTAGCCGAGCATGGCCCGCTGCTCGCGGGACCGCTCGGCCGCCACCCTGGTGTACCGGTCCGCGTCGTAGGCCCAGGGCTGCCCGGTGACTTCCCAGCCCCCGCTCACCCGGCGGACCGCGCCGTCCACGTCCAGCACCTTGAGCATCATCTCCAGCCGACTGCGGCTGAGATCGACCCTGGTCTCCAGCGCGGCGGTGGACAGCGGCCGGCCCGCGTCGCCGAGCGCGGCCAGCGTGCCCCGCACCACGGCCTCGGGCGGGAACGCGAGCGACCCGAAGTACGCCCAGATGTCGGCGTCTTCGCGGCCCGGCAGCAGCACCACGTCGGCGCGGTCCACGCCGCGCCCGGCCCGGCCGATCTGCTGGTAGTAGGCGACCGGCGACTGCGGGGCGCCAAGATGCACGACAAACCCCAGGTCGGGCTTGTCGAAACCCATGCCGAGTGCGCTAGTGGCTATCAATGCCTTGAGCTCGTTAGCGATAAGCGAGTCTTCGGCTTGGCACCGTTCATTATGTTCGGTCTTTCCCGTATAAGCGGCCACCGAATGCCCACGGTCCCGCAGGAACGCAGCCGTCTCGTGTGCGGCCGCGACGGTCAGCGTGTAGACGATGCCGGAGCCTGGCAGCTCGCCGAGGTGCTCGTCCAGCCAGGCCATCCGCTGCTGCGGGCCGGGCAGGTCGACCACGCCCAGGTGCAGGCTGTCGCGGTCCAGCGGTCCACGCAGCACCAGCGCCTGCTCGCCGGCGCCCGCGCCGAGCTGCTCGGCAACGTCCCTGGTGACCCGGGCGTTCGCGGTCGCGGTGGTGGCCAGCACCGGCACGCCGGGCGGCAGCTCGTCCAGCAGGGTGCGCAGCCGCCGGTAGTCCGGCCGGAAGTCGTGGCCCCAGTCGGAGATGCAGTGTGCCTCGTCCACCACCAGCATCCCGGCCGCCGCGGTCAGCTTGGGCAGCACCTGGTCGCGGAAGCCGGGGTTGTTCAGCCGTTCCGGGCTGACCAGCAGCACGTCCACCTGCCCGTCCGTCACCTCGGCGTAGACCTCGTCCCACTGCTCGACGTTGGCCGAGTTCACCGTCCGGGCCGCGATGCCGGCCCGGCCGGCCGCGTCGATCTGGTTGCGCATCAGGGCGAGCAGCGGAGAGACGATCACCGACGGCCCGGCGCCGCGGGCCCGCAGCAGCGCGGTCGCGGTGAAGTAGACCGCCGACTTCCCCCACCCCGTCCGCTGCACCACCAGCGCGCGGCGGTGCTCCTCGACCAGCGCGCGGATCGCCGTCCACTGGTCCTCGCGCAGCCGCGCGTGCTCGCCCGCCAGCGCGCGCAGGCATGTCTCGGCCTCGTCCCGGAGCGTGCTCGTCTTCTCGGTCACCCGTCCTTCGTACCAGCCGGCGCCGACACCTGTGCGCGTTGTCAGTGGGCTGAGGGATTATGACAATGAACGGCTGCGCCCCGGAGCGCGGCCGCAGGGACCGTCGCGGGAGCGGGCGGTCGCAGAAAGGGTCCGCCGATGCACACGACCGCCGACGAGGTCGTGGCCACGTTCGCGGTCACCCCGAAGGCCCGGGAACTGCTGCGGCGGTGGCAGACCGACCCGGCCAGGCCGCACGTG
The DNA here is from genome assembly GCA_036267135.1 of Streptosporangiaceae bacterium. Lineage (GTDB taxonomy): Bacteria > Actinomycetota > Actinomycetes > Streptosporangiales > Streptosporangiaceae > PALSA-505. Next base: position 45,447 of record DATAWQ010000079.1, read on the forward strand.
CCCAGGGTGGTGCTGGCGCACACCACGCGGGTGCTCTACACACTCGACCCGGCCGGGATCGAGGCGGTGTGCGCGGCCAGCGAACACCCGCTCGGCGACATCCGCAAACAGGCCGCGATGGCGGTCGGCCCGGTGGTGGACTGGCGCCCCGACTTCGCGTTCACGCACGTCATGCACCTGGCCATGGAGCGGCTCGGGAACCTGCCGAGCTTCGGCGAATTCACCGCGTTCTGCTCGGGCGACCCGTTGGGGCGGTTCGCGCTCGGCGATCCCGCGCGGCGGGTCAGGGAGCTGGCGGGCCGGCAGGGCTTCGCGCCTGGGCAGGCGGCGCAGGCGGTGCGGTGGCGGATCGGGCTGGCGTACTACTCGTTCGCGCGTGAGGCGTACATCCTCGCGGTACTGCGGGGCGCTGGCCTGGACGTGCGCGCACACCCGCTGGCGGACGCTCTGTTCCGGGCCGACGCGTGGACCGGGCGGACGGTGCTGAGCATCTACGTGAGTAACCCCCGCTTCCGGGACGGCCCGCGCGGCCGCAAACCGCGCTCCGGCCAGATCCTGGCGGGCGCCCAGCCCCCCTTCCACCACGAAGAACTCCGCCTGGCCCCCCGCCACGAATACGGCTGCGTCCACCTCCCCGACCCCACCGAAATCCGCGCCGTCGCCGCCCGCCTCACCCCTCGCCCACCCCTTTCACGCCCACCCACGTCACTCCCACACCCCTCACACCCACCCACCTCAGTCCCACCCGTCTCACACCCACCCACCTCCGGGCCCGCGCCCGGCCCGCACCGCGCGCCGACCTCATGATCGTGAAGACCTGCACGTACCCACACACGCACAAGTCTTCACGCTGACGGACGCACCCCCGGCCCACGGAGGGGGCAACCCTCGCGTTGCTGGGTTCGGGGCCAGCGGGAGCGGTCAGCGGAGCCGGCGGGTGAGGGTGAGGGCCAGCCAGAAGGCGGCGCCCGCCAGGGGCAGCTCCACGAAGGCCGCCTCGGCGAGGGCAAGCAGGTGGTCCGTGCCCGGCGCGCTCGTGCAAACGTCGAACCAGGCGTCGACGGTGAGCAATACGCCGAGGGCCACGGCTGCCAGGCTGGCCCGGGCGTCGGCCCGCGCCAGCAGCGCAGCGGTGGCGAGGGCCGCCACTGCTTCGGCGGCGTCGAGTCCCACCCAGGCCAGCGACCAGTTCTGCGCCTGGGCCGAGTGCGGCAGCGTCACGGCCAGCACTGCGCACCACGGCACCAGGAACACCCCCACCACCAGCGCAGCCAGTCGCGCCCACCACCGCAACGACCCCCGCCCGCCGCCCGCCCGCGTCGCGGCCACCCCTCCCCCCGCGACCTGTCCACGACCGGCACTCGCGCTGGCCGCCGTTACCTCAGGGACGGGTGACCTGGTCGGGTCGGAGAGGCCCCATGCGGGGTGAGGTGCTCCGTGGGGGTGAGGTGCTCCGTGGGGGTGGGGGGCTCCGTGGGGGTCGGGGGCCTGGTCGGGACGGGGCGGCAGGGTGTCGATGACGGTCATGGGGGGCTACGGTAGGTCTACAGAGAAAATTCTGCAAATCTTTTTCTGCAGAACTTTCTCGGTAATTCTGGTAAGGTGCGGGACATGGCTGTCAGATCGCGTCAGGTGGTGGGCGACGCCAAGCGGTGGAAGGCACTGGCGCATCCGCTGCGCCAGGAGATGTTGCGGCATCTGGCGGAGGATGGGCCCGCCACGTCTACGACGATCGCCGCCGCACTGGGCGAGAACACCGGGACGACCAGCTACCACCTGCGGGTGCTGGCCGACGCCGGGGTGATCGAGGAGGTGCCGGAGCGCGCGAACGGGCGGGAGCGCTGGTGGCGCACGTTTCCCGTCGACCACCGTGAGCCGGACTACGACAGCCTCAGCCCGGAAGACCGGGCCGCGCTCGACGAGTGGCGGGCCGCCCAGATCCCGGATGAGATCGCGCTGGTCAACCGGTTCATCAGGGACGTCCGCAAGCACGGTAAATGGGCCAAGGCCTCCCGGGCCGGCGGTTACTTCACCGTCGAGGGCCTCGAAGCCCTGCACGACGACTACGTGGCCCTGCTGAACAAGTACGGCTACACCAGGGAGGACGCCCCGCCGGACGCCCGCCCCATGCTGCTGCGCATGTTCTACATCCCCGAGGAGCCCGCCGAGGCCGACCCCGACCCCAACGCTGGGCAAACGTAGCCGCGCTCAGGAGGCTTCGGCCACCGACGCCACCGACGCCACCGACGCCACCGACGCCTCCGCCGGCCACGCCTCATCCGGTGGCGGCTCGTCCGGCCACCCCTCGGCGGGCAGCCCGGGTACGAACTCGGAGGGGAGCAGGCCGGTCAGGCGCGGGGTGAGGCCGGTGTGGCGCCGGCCCGCTCCCGGGGTCCGCACCGCGACCGCCAGCGCGCGCCGCGAGCCCACCAGCACCACCAGCGACTTGGCCCGGGTGATCGCGGTGTAGAGCAGGTTGCGCCGCAGCATCATCCAGGACGCGGTGGTGAGCGGGATGACCACGGCCGGGTACTCGCTGCCCTGGGAGCGGTGGATGGTGGCGGCGTAGGCGTGCGAGAGCTCGTCGAGCTCGTCGAAGCCGTAGTCCACGCTCTCGTCCTCGTCGGTGAGCATGGTGAGCTTGCTGTCCTCCAGCGACATCGCGGTGATCACGCCGACGGTGCCGTTGAAGATGCCGGCCTCGCCCTTGTCGTAGTTGTTGCGGAGCTGGGTGACCTTGTCCCCCACCCGGAACACCCGCCCGCCGTAGCGCCGCTCCGGCTGCCCCTCGCGGAACGGGGTCAGCTTCTCCTGCAGCAGCATGTTCAGGTTCCCGGCCCCGGCCGGGCCGCGGTGCATCGGAGTCAGCACCTGCACGTCACGCCGCGCGTTCAGGCCGAACCGGCGCGGGATGCGGTGCGCCACGATGTCCACGGTGAGCGCCGCGGTCTCCTCGGTGTCGTCGCAGGTGAACCAGAAGAAGTCGGGGAACCCGTTGAGCCGGGGCGGCGTGCCGACGTTGACCCGGTGCGCGTTGACCACGATGCCGGACTGCTGGGCCTGCCGGAAAATCTTGGTCAGCCGGGTCCGCGGGATCACGTCCGAGGCGGCCAGCAGGTCGCGCAGCACCTCGCCGGCGCCGACCGAAGGCAGCTGGTCCACGTCGCCGACCAGCAGCAGGTGCGCTCCCCGCGGCACCGCCTTGACCAGCTTGTTGGCCAGGATCAGGTCGGTCATCGAGGACTCGTCGAGCACGACCAGGTCCGCGTCGAGCGGGTTGTCCCTGTCGTATTTCGGCTCACCGCCGGGCTGGAGCTGCAGCAGCCGGTGCACGGTGGACGCCTCGTGCCCGGTCAGCTCGGCCAGCCGCTTGGCGGCCCGCCCGGTGGGCGCGAGCAGCGCGATCTTGGCCTTCTTGGCCTGGGCCAGCTCCACGATCGAGCGGACGGTGAAGCTCTTGCCGCAGCCGGGCCCGCCGGTCAGCACCGCCACCCGCTCGGTCAGCGCCAGCCGCACCGCCTGCTCCTGCTCGGGCGCGAGGTCCGCGCCGGTCCGGCCGTGCAGCCAGGTCAGCGCCTGCTCCCAGTCCACGTCGGCGAATCCGGGCATCCGGTCCTCGTCGGTGTGCAGCAGGTCAAGCAGCCCGGCGGCCAGCGACCGCTCGGCCCGGTGGAACGGCACCAGGTAGACCCCCGGCACCTCGTGATCCCCCACCGGGACGTCCTCCCTGATCACACCCTCGTCGACGGCAAGCTGCTCCAGACAGGGGGTGACCAGGTCCCGGTCCACGTCGAGGATCTTCGTGGCGTCGGTGATCAGGTTGGGCACCGGCAGGAAGCAGTGCCCGTCGTCGGTGGCCTCGGACAGGGTGTACTGCAGCCCCGCCTTGATCCGCTCCGGGCTGTCGTGCGGTATGCCGACCGCCTGGGCGATCGTGTCCGCGGTCTTGAAGCCGATCCCCCACACGTCCGAGGCCAGCCGGTACGGCTCGTTGCGGACGACGGCGATCGCGCCGTCGGAGTACTTCTTGTAGATCCGCACGGCCAGCGAGGTGGACACCCCCACGCCCTGCAGGAAGACCATCACCTCCTTGATGGCCTTCTGCTCCTCCCAGGCGTCGGCGACCCGCTGGGTGCGCTTGGGCCCGACGCCGGGCACCTCGATCAGCCGCTTGGGCTCCTCCTCGATGACCCGCAGCACGTCCACCCCGAAGTGCGCGACCATCCGCTCGGCCATCACCGGCCCGATCCCCTTGATCAGCCCGGAGCCCAGGTAGCGCTGGATGCCCTGAATGGTCGCGGGCAGCACGGTCGTGTACGACCGCACCTCGAACTGCCGCCCGTACCGCGGATGGTTGGTCCACCGGCCGCTCAGCCGCAGGCTCTCCCCCACGTTCGCGCCCAGCAGCGGCCCCACCACGGTGAGCAGGTCGGGCCCGGCCCGGTCGGCGGCCACCCGGGCGATGGTGTAGCCAGTCTCCTCGTTGGCGTAGGTGACCCGCTCCAGCACGGCTTCGAGCACCGACTCGGCCGGCCCTGGGGGGTGGGGACTGGTCACGGGGGCCATCCTGCCGTAGATGCCCGACATTTTTGGCCATGAACGGCTGCGCCAAGAAATGCGTCGCCTCCTGGCCGGTAGCATCGCCGCATGGTCGAGGCGGTCGGCGTGGTCGGGGCACTGATCCGGGACAGCCGCAACCGGGTCTACGCCCACCGCCGCACCGCCAGCCGCAAGCTGCTGCCGGGCACCTGGGACGTGGTGGGCGGGCACGTCGAGCCGGGCGAGACGCCGGAGCAGGCGCTGGGCAGGGAGATCGAAGAGGAGACCGGCTGGCGGCTGCGCCGGATCGAGGCCGAGTTCGCGACCTGGGACTGGGAGCATCACGGCGTGCTCAGGCACGAGATCGACTACCTGGTCGAGGTGGACGGGGACCTGGCCGCGCCCCGGCTGGAGGAGGGCAAGCACGACGCCTGCGCCTGGGTCGGCCCGGGCAACCTGGAGCTGATGATGGCCGGCCGAACCGACGGCGACCGGCGGCTGCGCGACATCGTGGCCCGGGCGGTGCGGACCCGGCTCACCGAGCGGTTGCGGCTGGAGCCGCTTGGCCGCTGGAACGCCGGGGACCTGTGGCGGTTGCACTACGACGAGGGCGTCGCCGCCTGGTGGGAGGGCCGGTTCACCGTCGCCGCCACCGAGGACAGGGCCGCCTGGTACGGGGCGGGCTGGGAGCGGCACGGGGTGGGCAAGTGGATGGCCTACCGGCGGCGTGACGGCCAGATGGTGGGCCGCGGTGGCTTGTCCTTCAGCGAGGTGGACGGGCAGGAGCGGTTCGAACTCGGCTGGACGGTGCTCAGCGGCCTGTGGGGCCAGGGCTACGCCACCGAGATGGGCCGGGCCGGGCTGGACTTCGCCTTCGGCGACCTCGGCGCCGCGCAGGTCGTCTCGTTCACCGAACCGCACAACCGGCGCTCGCGGGCGGTGATGGAACGCCTCGGCTTCCGCTACGCCCGGGACATCGACCACCACGGCGAGCGCTTCGTGCTCTACGAGATGGACGCCGCGAACCCCAGTAAAACCCAAGCTGACCGGTAGTTCGGGAAACTAGGTATTGACGTTACTGGCGCGTAATGTTACTTATTAACGTAACCCCGCTGTTACCTCACGTGTGCAAGGAGATACCGTGCCGCCGCGTGCTTTCCCCCGCTATCGATTGCTGCTCGTACCCATTGCCGCCGCTGCCACCGCGTTCCCCGTTCTGGCCTCGGGCGCCGTGGCCCACGCCTCGAGTTCGGTGCACTACGTCGCCCTCGGTGACTCCTACTCCTCCGGCCTCGGCGCCGGGGACGAGGGCGACGGCAGTTGCGACCAGAGCCCCAACGCCTACTCCGCCCTGTGGGCGGCGCAGAACGCTCCCGCCTCCTACGTGACGGAAGCCTGCGCGGGCGCGACCACGAGCGACGTGATCAGCGGTCAGCTCTCCGCGCTCAGCGGCTCGACCTCGCTGGTGTCGATCACCATCGGCGGCAACGACGTCGGGTTCAGCAGCGTCATGGAGACCTGCGTGCTGGACAGCACGAGTTCGTGCGTGAGCGCGATCGACCAGGCCGAGAGCGAGATGCACTCCACGCTGCCCGGCGCGCTGGACACCACGTTCGCCGACATCAACGCCGACGCGCCCAGCGCGAACGTCGTGGTGCTCGACTATCCCGACCTGTACGACCTGTCCCAGTCCTCGGGCTGCATCGGTCTGAGCACCACCGACCGCACCGACCTGAACCAGGCCGCGGACGAGCTGGACAGTGTCGAGCAGACCGCCGCACAGAACGAGGGTGACACGTTCGCCGACATCAGGTCGGCGTTCAGCGGTCACCAGATCTGCGACTCCGACAGCTGGCTGCACTCGGTCAACTTCCTCGACATCGACGAGTCCTACCACCCGACCGCCACGGGCCAGGCCGACGGTTACCTGCCGGTCTTCAGCGACGCGGCCGGCTGACCGCACGCTCCCCTGATCCGGGCCCGGCCGCGCGGCCGGGCCCGGATCAGTCATGCCGCGGCCGTGTCGGCCAGCGCGGCGGCCAGGTCGCCCGGCCGTGACCACATCGGCCAGTGCCCGGTCGGCAAGTCGATGTAGCTGACCTTCAGCCGGGGCAGCTCCGCGAACCACCGATGCCCCTCGGCGGCCAGCCTCATGATCTCCGAAGAGGGGAAGCTGCTGGTGATCATCGTGACCGGCACCTGCTCCCTGGCCGGGTTGACCAGCCGGATCGGCTCGCGGGCGGGACCCGCGGGCTGGGGCAGGGCCCGGTCGGCCCACCGGGCCAGCGTGGCCTCGTCCAACCCGGCCAGGCTGACCCCATCGGCCTCGAACTCGGCCCAGGACGGCAGCGGGATCTCGGTCACGTCCGGGCCGGGCGTGGGCTGGTGAGTGGCGCCGTCGGGCTGCGGGCCGCTGTCCACGTAGACGACGCGGCGGATCCGGTCCGGTATCAGATCGGTGACCGCTGACACGATCCGGCCCGCGCCGCTGTGCCCGGCGAGGATTACCCCCGGGTCCAGGGCGGCTACGTGTTCGGTCACCGCGTTCACGTGGTCGGCCAGGGTGACGCCGGCCCGCGGGGTGTCGCGGCCTTCCAGCCCGGGCAGGGTCATCGCCTCGACGCGGTGGCCCGCGGCGCGCAGCGGCCCGGCCACCTCGTCCCAGGCCCAGGCGCCCAGCCAGAAGCCGGGGACGAGAACGAAGGTGGCGCTCGGCGCGGAACTATTGGTTTCTGTCATAGCCCCAGCTTGCCGCACCGGCCGCCGGGCTCGGCGGCGATGGGCGCGGTGGAGACGGCACTGGCCCGCCGGGTCGTGGTGGCGCTGAGCTACCGGGACGCGGCCGGGCGGCGCACCCGCCGCCGGGTCGAGCCGCACCTGCTCGCCTGCGACCGGGGCGTCTGGTACCTGATCGGCTGGTGCCTGCGGCGCGACGCGGTCCGGTGGTTCCGCTGGGACCGGATCGAGGACGCGCACACGACCACTGAGCCGGTGACGGACCGGGACGTCGGCGACTTCGGCACACCGCCGCCGGACGCCCACCCGGTGGGCCTGGCGCCTGGGTAGGGGCTCAGCCGAACAGCGCGAGCAGGGGGGCCGCCACGTCGTCGGCCAGCAGCGTCCGCAACTGGTGCTGGGTGGCATCGAACTCGCCGGGCGGCGGCGGGGCCGGGTACTTGTGCCCGGCAAAATTCAGGTAGCGCCGCTGGTTCAGCTCGACCTGGACCGCGTCTACCCGGTCGTGGCCGGCGAACCGCCGGACCGTCCAGCCGCCGCTGAACCGCTCGTTCAGCGCCACGCTGAAGCCCCGGCCGGTGAAGGCGTCGGCCAGCAGCCGCACCGTGGCGGGCCGGGCGGTGCGCCCGTTCCGATCGCCCAGGATGACGTCGGCGCCCAGCGGGACGCCGAAGCTGTGCAGGTCGAGCAGCAGCAGCCGGGAGAACCGGCCCAGGAGCCGCTCGACCGCCGCGTCGATGGCCCGGTGGAACGGCGCGTGCACGACCCGGATCCGGTGCCCTATCTCGGCCGGGCTGAGCGCCTGGCGGTAGACCGCGCGGCCGTTCGGCATCTGCGCGTACACCACGCTGGCCCAGAACTTGCCGTGCTGCGGGGCCGCCGGATCGCGGTTCACGTCGGCCACGAACCGGCTGAACGTCGTGGTGATCGTGGTGATGCCGAGGCTCGGCAGGAACGCGTACAGCTCCCTGGTGAGCCAGTCCGACCACAGGATGTCCGGGCTGACCGCGAGGTCGGCGGCGAACTCGGCCGGATAGTCCCGGCCGCCGTGCGGCAGGCAGGCCACGACCGGGACCTCGGGGGCTTCGGGTTCGAGCACCCACCGGGAGCCGAGGCTGAGGTCGGCGGCGTGGTCCATGAGTCCAGAGTGCGGCTACGCGGGGATTCGCACCACGTTTCTTGGCGAAGCCGTTCATGGATGGGAAGGGTTAACGGATCAGGGACGACTTGATCCTCTGGGCTGTCAGCGGAGCGCGTCCACAACGAGGACGGCCAGGGCCATGAGGGTAAACAGCGTGTAGGCGCCCAGCGGGCGGCCGCGGTCGCCGGCCTGGGTCTGGCGGGCCAGGACCCAGCCGAATATCGCGGTCTCCAGGGTGGCGCCGATCACGCCTATGACCGGGGTGAACAGGCCGGCGATGACGGCGGCGCTGCCGGCCAGGTGCAGCACGCCGAGCAGCGGGACGACCCAGAGGTTGCGGCCTTCGAGCAGGCCGAGGCGGGTGAGGCTGTCCAGGCGGGTGAGGCCGGCCTTGGCCCGCATCAGGTCGGCCAGGGCCGACGGGACGGTCTCGAGCAGCAGCAGGATCGTCAGCACGACGGCGGCGGCGAACACGGGGGTCACTTTAGGGTGCGCGCGGCACAACCGGCGCATGAATAAGTCCGGGATCGCCGGTGGGCGGGCCGGCGTGGTCAGCCTGGCCCGCCCCGGCGCGGGTGCCGGTCAGCCCCAGGCGCCCGCGACCTGGCGGGTGGGGGCGTTGAGGCGGTTGAAGAGGTTGGTGCAGGCGATGCTGAGGAGGAGGGCGGCCAGGCCCTGCTCGTCGTAGTGCCTGACGGCCTCGTCCCAGATGTCGTCGGGCACCGGGTCGGGCCGGTCGGCCAGCCGGGTAACGGCCTCGGCCAGGGCCAGCGCGGCCCGCTCGGCGTCGGTGAAGAACGGCGCCTCGCGCCAGGCGGCCACCGTGGCCAGCCGGTCCTCGGTCTCGCCCGACTTCCTGGCTCCGGTGGCGCCGCCGTGCAGGCAAGAACTGCAGCCGTTGATCTGGCTGACCCGCAGGTGCACCAGGGCCGTCGTGGCCGGCGGGAGGCCTCCTGCGGCGGGGGCTTCTTCATTCCTGACGGGTCTGGGCGTCGCGGATTTGACGTCCTTGGCTAAGGATAGTAGCTTTTCAGCTATAAGTCATAGCTAAGGAGGACGGGACGATGCCTGCTACCGAGTTCCTGGACCTGGCGGAGGGGAACCGCCTGGCCTACGACGTCACCGGGCCGAGCGATGCGCCGCTGGTCATCTGCACACCGGGCATGGGCGACCATCGCCAGGTCTACCGGTTCCTGGCCCCGCAGATCGTGGCCGCGGGCTACCGCGTGGCCACCATGGACCTGCGCGGCGAGGGCGAGTCCAGCGCCAATTGGGGCGACTACGCGTCGGCGGCCAGCGGCGCCGACCTGGTCGCGCTGGCCCGTCACCTCGGCGGCGGGGGGCCGGCCGTGTTCGTCAGCAACTCCTACTCGGGCGCGGCCAGCATCGTCGCCGCGGCCGACACCCCCGAGGTGGTCGCGGGGCTGGCCATGACCGGCCCATGGACCCGCAACCCGCCGGAGGCCGGCGGGATCAAGGGACTGGCCGCGAAGGCTGCGATCTTCCTGGCCGGGCGGATCACCCCGATGTGGACCGCGTACTACAAGTCCCTGTACAAGGGGGCCAAGCCGGACGACCTGAACGGCTACGCCAAGGCGCTCGGCGCGAGCCTGCGGGAGCCGGGCAGGATGGCCGCGCTGCGCGGGATGATGGCCGGCGGCCACGCCGCCGCCGCCGCGAAGCTGGCCTCGGTCCGGTGCCCGGCCCTGATCGTGATGGGCAGCGCCGACCCGGACTTCCCCGACCCAGCCGCCGAGGCTCAGTGGATCAAGCAGCAGCTCGCCGGGAGCGGCCAGGACACCGAGGTCGTGATGCTGCCCGGCTGCGGCCACTACCCGATCGCCGAGGCCCCCGAGCCGACCGGCCAGGCCGTGCTCACCTTCCTGGCGAAGGTCCACGGTGCCTAGAGCGGGTTTGTCGGCCGCCGCGGTCACCGACATCGCCATCGCCATCATCGACGACGAGGGCGTCGAGGCGCTGACCCTGACCGCTGTGGCCAAGCGGGCCGGGGTGGCGGCGCCGTCGCTGTACAAGCATGTGCGCAGCGTGGCCGACCTGCACGACCACGTGGCGGCGCACGTAGTGGCGGAGATGCGCGAGCGGCTGGCCGCCGCGGTCATGGGCCGCAGCCTGGACGACGCCACCCGCGCGCTGATGCGGGCCTACCGCGACTACGTGATCAGCTACCCGAACCGCTACGCCGTCTTTCCCCAGGCGCCGCCGCGCAATCCGGACCTGGCCGCGGCCGCCGACCGGCTGCTCGACGTGGCGCTGGCCCTGCTGCGCGGCTACGGGCTAGAGGGGACGCAGGCCGTCCACGCGGCCCGCTGCCTGCGGTCCGTCGCGCACGGTTTCGCCTCGCTGCAGGCGGCGGGCGCGTTCGAGCTGCCGGAGAACCTCGACATCAGCTACGACTACCTGACCGGCATGCTCACCGACGGGATCGCCAGGATCGCCGCGGACCAGGCGGCCTGATCCGTCAGCCGTGGACGGTCCGCCGGGGGCCGAACTCGTTGTCGTCGTTGTCGTGGCTGAACGGGCGGCCGTCCAGGTTCCAGCTCCAGGACACGGTGGGCGTGATCCGCATGTACGGGGCCGCGCCGACGGTCGCGATGCGGGCCAGCCGCTGCGACTTCATGTAGCCGGCTTCTTCCTCGGTGAAGGCCATGCTCATCTCCTCGGTCGCCCCGTCCGGGATCGCCCTGTCTGGGATCACACTGGCTGGGATCACACTGGCTGTCTGGGATCACACTGTAGGCGGGTCAGCGCACGCTGCTGCCGATCAGCGTGCCGACGCCGTAGGTGACGCCGATGGCGACCGCGCCGAGCAGGACCTGACGCAGCCCAGAACGCAGCACCGACCGGCCGGTGAGCCTGCCCACGAACATCCCGCCGGCCAGCAACGTCACCGCCGCGACGCCCAGCGCCACGGCCAGCACGTGCAGCCCGGCCAGGTAGGGCAGCAACGGCACCAGCGCCCCCAGCGAGAAGGCGAACAGCGAGGCCACGCCGGCCAGCACCGCGGACGGCAACTCGCCCGGATCGACGCCGAGCTCTTCCCTGGTGTGTACCCGCAGCGCGGTGTGCGGATCCTTGGAGACCGCGGCGGCCATCCGGGTGGCCGTCTGCGGGTCAGCGCCGTACTCGCGGAAGTAGTCGGCCAGCTCGGCCTCCTCGGCCGCGGGGAACTGGGCCAGCATCCGGCGCTCCAGCTCCACCTCGGCCAGCACCAGATCGTTCTGGTTGGTCACCGACACGTACTCCCCCGTGCCCATCGAGAACGCGCCGGCGACCAGGGCTGCCATGCCGGTGAGCACGATCGCGTGCGCCGACACGCCGCCACCGCCGACCCCGGCGATCAGCGAGGCGTTGGTCACCAGGCCGTCCACCGCGCCGAACACGACCGGGCGCAGCCAGCCACCGGACACGTCCCGGTGGCGGTGCGACCATCCGGCCCGCAGCGCGGCCGCGCCGGTGGCCGAGGACGGCTCCGGGGCCTGCTCGTCGGTCACCTGCGCGATTATCTCGTACCCGCGGGCCAGAATCGGTTCATGGCTGCTGCCCGATCGATCGCTCTGTTCATCGCCGCCGGGCTGGCCGAGATCGGCGGCGGCTACCTGATCTGGCGCTGGCTGCGGGAAGGAGCACCGGTGCTCATCGGGGTTCTGGGTGCGCTCATCCTGGTCGGTTACGGCATCATCCCGACCCTGCAGCGCAGCGCCGACTTCGGCCGCATCTACGCCGCCTACGGAGGCGTCTTCGTGGTCGCGTCGCTGCTGTGGGGCTGGGGCGTCGCCGGTCAGCGGCCGGATCGCTACGACTGGGCGGGCGCGGTCGTGGTGCTGGCGGGCGTCGCGATCATCTACTTCGCGCCGCGGTCGTGACCGACCGCAATAGCGGTGCGGAGGGCCCAGGAATAGCGGTGCGGGGGGCCCAGGAATAGCGGTGCGGGGGGCACTGTTGGCGCGGACGTGACTGAGACTTTCGGAGAACGCGAGCAGGCACAGTTCTGGTTCGACCCGCTCTGCCCGTGGGCGTGGATCACGTCCCGGTGGATGCTCGAGGTCGAGAAGGTCCGCCCGGTGCAGACCGACTGGCGGATCATGTCCCTGGCCTACCTGAACCTCACCCAGCACGAGGGCAAGGGCCTGGCCGATGACTACCTGGAGCGGATGAAGAAGGCCTGGGGCCCGGTGCGCGTGTGCGCCGCGGCCGCCCAGGAGAAGGGCCAGGACATACTCGGCCCGATCTACACCGCGATCGGCACCAGGCTCCACGTGCAGGGCCGGCGCGAGGACCCCGCCATCCTGCCGGAGGCGCTGGCCGAGGTGGGCCTGCCCGAGTCACTGGCCGACGCGGCCACCAGCACCGAGTTCGACGACTACATCAAGGCCTCGCACCACCAGGCCTTCGACGAGGTCGGCCTCGACGTGGGTACCCCGGTCATCCGCATCCGCGGCAAGGCGCTGTTCGGGCCGGTCATCACCCCGGCGCCGAAGGGCGAGGCGGCCGGGCGGCTGTGGGACGGCTTCGTGCTGGTCACCGAGGCCGACGGCTTCTTCGAGCTCAAGCGCACCAGGGACCGCAAGCCCTCGTTCGAATAGCGGGGTTCGCTCCCCGGACCGGAGGCCTGGGTCACAGGTCGAGGGCCAGGGTGGTGTCCAGGGGGGCGAAGCCGTGGCGGCGGTAGAAGTGGATGGCGGCTTCGTTGGCGGTGTAGGCGCAGACGCGAAGCTGGGCCGCTCCCCTGGCGTGCGCCCATGTCTTGAAGCGGTCGACGAGCTGGGATCCGATGCCCTGACCCCGCCAGGGCGCCATGACCTGCATGCTGAACAGTTCGGCCCTGGGCGCGGTCCACATGGCCGAGACGGGCAGGAAGACCCCGGTCAGGTGGCCGATGACGGCGCCGTCGTGCTCGGCCACCAGCACGAGCATGTCCGGGTTGGCCAGAGTCTCGGTCACGTGCCCGGCGGCGTGCGCCTGCGGCCACCCGGAGTTGCGGAGCGGCTCCCTGACCGCTGCGTCGACGGCGAACAGGGCGGAGTTCGAGGCCACCAGGCCGTCGATGTCGGTCGCGGTCGCCTCGCGGATAGTCACTGGCATGGGGCTCAGGTTAGGCCCGGCGCCCTGCGGCGGCGCGACAGGTTATTCCCGGCACCGGCGCCGGGCGCGATGGCCGCGGCCCGGCCCGGCCCGACGCCGTTCGCTGGTGCTACACCCAGGTCCGGTGCGGCACCAGTTATTTCTCCTGCACAGCGTTAGCATGGCACGACGGGCAGATCAACATCTACAGCTATGTAGACATAACGACGTGGATAACTCCCACAGACACAGGAGCGCGATCGCGTGCGGGAGGACGACGCCGGGCCACCGCCAGGCAGTCGGCGCGGAGCAGGCCAGCTCGAGGCGGCGGTGCTCGGGGTGCTGCACGCGGCCGGCTCGGCCCTGACCCCCGGCGAGGTCCGGGAGCGGCTGAGCGCCGGGCTGGCCTACACGACGGTGGTGACGATCATGTCCAGGCTGCACGTCAAGGGCGTGCTCACCCGGGTCAAGACCGGCCGGGCCTACGCTTACGCCCCGGTCGCCGACGAGCCGGGACTGGCCGCGCGCCGGATGCGCGGCGTGCTGGAGGCCGAGGACGACCGGGAGGCGGTGCTGGCCCGGTTCGTGTCCGGCCTCACCCCCGCCGACGAGAAGCTGCTGCGCCGGATGCTCGGCGCCAGCCCGGACGACACCGGCTGAGCGGAGACCGGTATGACGCTGGCCCTCGGGCTCTGCCTGACCGTTTCGCTGCTCGCCGCGCTCTCGGCCCGGTGGCTGGCCGAATGGCTGCCACCCAGGACCGCGACCTGGCTGCTGGCCGGCGGCGCGGTGGCGCTGGCCGGGACCAGCGGCGCCATGCTGGGTCTGGTGGTGCTGGCGGCCGCCGTCCGCACGTCCCGGGTCGCCGCGCTGGGCCACATGTCCCTGCCCACGATGATCAAGGACGATCCGACACCTGGGCCGGCCGGCGTCGCGGCGGGCGTGCTGCTGGCCGCCGCCGCGCTGGCCGCCGCGTGGGTGGGGTTCCGGCGGGCCCGTGCGCTGATCGCCACCCACCGCCTGGCCCGCCACCTGCCCGGCAGCGCCCAGGTCGTGGTGATCGCCGACGAGGCGGCCGACGCGTACGCCGCGCCGGGCTGGCCCGGCCGGATCGTGGTCACCTCGGGAATGATGCTGGCCCTCGGCGTGGACGAGCGCCGGGTCCTGCTGGCCCACGAACGGGCGCACGTCACCGGGCATCACTACTTGTTCACGGCGGCGGCGCGGCTGGCCGCCGCGGCCAACCCGCTGCTGCGGCCGGTGAACGCGGCCGTCCGCTACAGCATCGAGCGGTGGGCCGACGAGGAGGCGGCCGCGGCCACCGGGGACCGGTCGGTGGCGGCGCACGCGGTCGCGCGGGCGGCACTGGCCGCGGCGGCGGCCCCGGCCCAGCGGCCGTCGCCCGCGCTGGGCGTGGTGACCACCGCGGACAGGATGCGGGAGGCGGGCGCGGTGCCGCGCCGGGTGGCCGCCCTGCTGCGGCCGCCGCCGCGGGGCCGCCAGATGCTGCTGGCGGTCGCGATCGCGCTGGTCTCGGTGTGCGGGATCGCGGCCCTGGACGCCGCCCTGAACCTGCACGCTCTGATCGAGTTCGCCCAGGCCGTGCTGTCCCGGCGGGTGCCTATTCCGCGGATTCGCGTCTGAGCGCGCGCAGCCGCCAGAACACGAACGCGGCGATCAGCGCCACGACGAGCACCGCCGGGGCTTACGTTCGCGCCTGGCGCAGCAGGGTGGCGGTGTGTCCGGCCCGGTCAGCCCACCATTGGCTGATGGGGTCGGGGCGGGCGGCGTGCCTGGCGTGCCAGCGGCGGGCTTCGGATTCGAGCCAGGTGAGGGTGGCGGCCGGGTCCTGTTCGATCATGGCGCGGAGGGTGAAGCGGCGCTCGCCGATGCGATGACCCACGTTGGCCTGCCCGGCCCCCGCGGCGAGGCGGCGGCGGGTGAGGATGATGCCGCTGACTATGGGAGTGGTCAGGGCGTCCACAAGGTCGCGGAGGCTGCCCTCCGGTCCGAGCCGGGCGGGGGCGGCGCGGAGGGCCAGTGGGAGCGCTGCCGCCTGCTCCGCCTGTTCGGCCTGTTCGCTGTGCTCGCTGTGCTCGGTGGCGAGGGCGCGCTGAGCGAGCTGGGCCCAGGCGGTGAGGGGTGGCAGGTCCAGGTCGGTGATCGCGTCGAGATAGCCGGTCAGCCAGGGCCACAGGTGCTCGGCCAGCAGCGCCGCCCGGGACCTGGTCAGCGCGGCGGCGGTGGCCGGGCGCGCGGTCGCGTCGGCGGCGGCCTCACCGAGGCTGGCGTAGAGGCCGAGCAGGGCGGCCAGGTGGTCGGGCTCGGTGGGCGGGGTGATCTCCAGGGCGCGCCAGAATCCGGTGACCCGGTCGGCGCCCTCGCCGCCGAGCGCGCCGTCGGGGCCCAGGTAGATGGCGGCGTAGGGCGGGGTGTTGAGCACGAACCCCTCGGTGTGGTCGGCATCGGTGAGGGCCGGGAGGCCGAGGGCGGGGGCGACGGCCCGGGCGGCGGCGGGACTGTCGGCCACGGCACCGAGAGCACGCAGGAGTTCCCAGCGGGCAGTCGCCGGGGCTGGTGGCTGCGGGGTCATGGTGGGCAGGTGCCGTCCTCGGTGGGCTGCGGATCCATGGTGGTCATCATGCCGCCAACCCGCGGGGCTGGGTGCGCGGGGCTGGGTGCGCGGGGCTGGGCAGGCGCACCCTGGCTGGCGGCCGCGGAACGGGAGTTACCGGCGGTCGAGCAGCTCGCTGGCGCGGGCCGCGGTGTGCAGGAAGACCGGATCGGGCGACTCGGAGTACAGCCGCAGGCAGGCCTCGGTCATCTTGAACGCGTGGACGTCGGCGGCGGCGACAGCCCGCTCGACCACCGCCTCCGGGCTGGGCGGCCCGGCGTCGGGCAGCGGCTCCTTGACCGCATCGACGGCGTAGCCCGAGTACAGACCGGCGGCGACCTGCCAGAGCGCGTCGTAGCTGGGCCGGGCCAGCTCGGCCGGCAGCAGGCCGAGCACGGACCGGGCCGCGACCGGGGCGGTGACGGCGTGCAGGAAGTCGATCGGCTGGGTGCGGCCGTAGACCAGGAAGATCCGGGCGAAGGTCCGGGCCAGCTCCAGCATGTCGGCAGGGACGTCGCCCGGCGGCCGCAGCGCGCTGACCGCGCTGGGGAAGCCGGGCTCAGCGGACAGAGCGGTCCGCAGCCGGGCGGTGATCAGTCCGGGCGCCACCGGCCCGGCCGCGACGGGCAGGCCGTTCACCGCCTCGTCCAGACCCAGGCGACCGTCGGTGCGCGGCGAGCCGGGCAGTTCGAGGTAGCTGGCGGCCCAGTAGGCGAGGCCGCGGGCCAGCTCGGCCAGCCGCTCGTCGCTGGGCGCCTGGTCCAGGCTGCGGGCGGCGTGGGACGTGCGGATGATCCCGTGTGTGGCGGCGGCCGCCACACCGGGAAGCAGTCGGGGCCACCACCGGGCCAGAACCTGCCGCCAGGGCTCCTCGGCCAACTGGTCGCGCAGGTACCGCTCCCAGTCGGCGACGCGCCGCGGCTCGCCGAGCGCCTCCCGCCAGGTCTGATCGGTGATCCGGCCGGTGACACTCGGCACCCCTTCGAGCCGCTGGATGTACTGGTCGAGCCACGGTTCGATGTCGTCGGCCCGGCCGATCCTGACCAGGGCTTCGGCCGCCATCGGGCCATGGTTGGACAGTCCGCCGCTGAACTCGGGCCCGGTGGTGGCCAGCCGGCTCAGGGACTCGTCAAGGACGTCCCCGGCAGATTGTCCAACCACGGGCCGTATCTCGCTTCGGTCAGCCATCGTGCACCACCTTCTCGTTGATCGCCCTTACTCTATATAGAAAAGAGACTATATCAACTCGAGCCTATATACTGATGATGTGCCCGATGAGATTGATGTGCTGCGAGCCCTGGCTCACCCCGTGCGCTGGGGAATCCTGAAGCGCCTGGCCGCCGAGCCGGGCATCTGCGCCTGCGACTTCACCGAGTTCTTCGACGTGTCCCAGCCGACCATCTCGGCCCACCTGAAAACCCTGCGCGAGGCCGGCCTCGTCACCACCCAGCGCAAGGGCACCACGATCTGCTACACCCTCACCCACGACCAACTCGCCCTGCTGGCCGCCCACCTAGACACCATGGCCGCCACCGCCCCCACCGCAACCCCCGCACCAGCCCCCCAGTAGCGACAGTTACCCCGTTACCCCCGGGTCCGATATGGTTGCGGCAACGCAACCCCTAGAAGGAGTACGTTGCGGCAACCATGACTGGTCGTCGCGGGCCGGTGGTGACCGGCCACGGCCCGGGCTCGGCTGGCCGCACGACGTCGTCAGGCGGGGGGACGGGGTCAGGCGGGGGGACGGGGTTGGCGCGGTCAGGCGTGGACATGAGGTCAGCGAGGGGTCTGGGCGGCGGCTTCTTCGGCGCCGCGGCAGGCTAGCTGGTCGGCACGCTCGTTTTCGGGGTGGCCCGCGTGGCCTTTGACCCAGAACCATTCGATGTCGTGTTGCTGGGCCAGGGAGTCGAGCTGCCGCCAGAGGTCGTCGTTCTTGACCGGCTGCCGCTGCGCGGTGCGCCAGCCGTTGCGCTTCCACGCGATGATCCACTTGGTGATGCCGTTGCGCAGGTACTGGCTGTCGGTATACAAGTGCACGGTCGACGGACGGCGCAGCCGCTGCAAGCCCTCGATTGCGGCGGTGAGCTCCATACGGTTGTTCGTGGTGGCCGGCTCGCCGCCGTGGAACTCCTTCTCGTGCGCCCCGCAGCGCAGGATCGCCCCCCACCCGCCCGGGCCGGGATTGTTCAGGCAAGCGCCGTCCGTGAAGATTTCCACGATCTGGCCGTCTTGCTCCGCTGACGGCCAGGAATCTCCCTGCTGACCGCCGTGACCAGACGTCGCTGCTGGCATCGTCCGCCTTTCTGTGAGCCCCACCGCCAGGATGCTCACGGCAGGATAATCCCGCCGCCGGGTCAGCGTGATGCGATCCGGCCGAGGACTGGCGTGATAGGTGGGACAGGTCGGGTGAATGGGGCGGGGGATCAGGTGGCGGCCAGGGCTAGCGCATGATCTCCACCAGCAGGATCCAGGCGTTCCCTAGCCCGGACACGATGACGATCACGAACGTGGGCACCAGCCAGTAGAGGCCGCCACCCCCGTTGGCCAGCAGCGAGGCGCCGGCCACGGTCAGGCATCCGCACGCCGCGACCGAGGGAAGCACCCGGCTGAGCATCCGGGTCATCGCGGTCTCCTGGTCCGACTGCCCGGCGCGGACGTCGATCACGAGCAGGCCTGCGCCGATCGTCACCCCGGCGACGGCCAGTTCCACGCCGAGCGCGATCCGGCTCTGGCCGGGCACGAGCACGAACACCGCGGCCAGCAGCGCGGTGGCGAACGTGATCAGTGTCTGAGCGGCCCGCCCCGGCAGGTTGGGGTAGGCCAGAATCTGCCGCAGGTTGATCGACACGGCGACGAACAGCAGCCCGGCCAGGGTCGCGGCGGCCTCGGCCACCGTGCTGGCCAGGCCAGTCCAGGCGGCCGTGGTGTACGCCGTGATCATGCTGCTGAATTTAACGCCAAATCTGCCTGAACGGTGGCCACCTGAACGCCGGCGCCCGAACCTGAACGGGCCAGCACGATAGACAGAGATCGGCAGCGGCGCTGACCGGGGAACCCTATGGTTTAGTAGGGATAGCGTGCTGGGAGCCGCCGAAGTCTGCCGGAACGAGGAGAGATGCGATGCACGAGGTTGTGACCATTGCCACTCCCGGGCTCGGGGATCGCAGCTACCTGGCGCACGACGGCACGAACGGCGTGGTGGTGGACGCCCAGCGGGACATCGACCGGTTCCTGGCCGCGGCCGACGACGCCGGTGTCCGGATCACGCACGTGGTGGAGACGCACATCCACAACGACTACGTGACCGGAGGCTGCGCGCTGGCCCGCGCGGCCGGGGCCAGTTACGTGGTGGCGGCCGCGGAGGAGGTCGGCTTCAGCCGGACCCCGTGCCGCGACCAGGAGAGCTTCGGCGCGGGCGGGCTCACCGTGACCCCCGTGCACACCCCCGGCCACACTCCCGGGCACATGTCCTACGTGCTGAGCGAGGGCGGCAGCGGCGGAGACAGCGCGCCGTTCGCGGTGTTCACCGGCGGGTCGATGCTGTTCGGCGCGGTGGGCCGGACCGATCTGGCCGGGCCGGACGTGACCGACGAGCTGACCAGGGCTCAGTACCGGTCGGTGCGGCGGCTCGCCGACGAGCTGCCCGACGGGGTGGCCGTGTACCCGACGCACGGGTTCGGCAGCTTCTGTTCGGCGGCGCCCACCAGCGGCGACGACTCCACCATCGGGAATCAGCGGCTGAGCAACGTCGCGCTGCGCACGGCCGACGAGGACACGTTCGTCAAAGAGCTGCTGGCCGGGCTCAGCGCCTACCCGAGCTACTACGCGCACATGGGCCCGATGAACCGGGGCGGCCCGGCCGCCCCCGACCTGTCGGCCCCGGCCCCGGCCAGCCCGGCCGAGCTGCGGCGCCGGATCGACGCCGGCGAGTGGGTGGTGGACCTGCGCGGCCGGCGGGCGTTCGCGGACCGGCACGTGGCCGGCACGGTCTCGGTCGAGCTCGGTGACCCGTTCGCCACCTATCTCGGCTGGGTGCTGCCCTGGGGCACGCCGCTCACCCTGATCGGGGAGAGCGCGGAGCAGGTGGCGCAGGCGCAGCTCCAGCTGGCCAGGATCGGCATCGACCCGATCCCGGCGGCCTCGGCCGGGCCGGTCGGCGAGCTGGCGGCCGGCCGCACCGGCAGCTACCCGGTCACGGACTTCCCCGGGCTGGCCGGGGCCTGGGACCGGGCCGGGCTCGTGGTGCTCGACGTGCGGCGGCCGGACGAATGGCACGCCGGTCACCTGGCCGGGGCGGTGCACATCCCGTTCTGGGAACTCGCCGGGCGGGCCGGCGAGGTGCCGGCCGGCCAGGTGTGGGTGCACTGCGCCAGCGGGTTCCGCGCCTCCATCGGCGCCTCGGTGCTGGACCGGGCCGGGCGCGACGTGGTGCACGTGGACGACGACTGGCCACGCGCCGCCGAACTGGGCCTGCCGGTCACCCCACCCGGCCAGGGGTAGCGCGGACAGAGATAGCCCGGGGCAGGCGTAGCGTGGGGCAGATGCAGATGGAACGGCGGCCACCGGGTGTGACGCTGGGCGGCACGCCGCTGCAGTTCGTCGGCCGGGCCAGGGTGTACGCCTGCGGCATCACCCCGTACGACGTGACCCACCTCGGCCACGCGTCCACGTACGTCTGGGTGGACGTGCTGGCCAAGGTGATCGAGGCGACCGGCGCCGAGGCGATCGTGTGCCGCAACGTGACCAACGTGGATGACGTGCTCACCGCGGCCGCGCAGCAGGCCGGCGAGCCCTACGACCGGTTCGCGGCCATCGGGCAGTTCTACTTCGACGGCGACATGTCGGCGCTGGGGGTGCGACGGCCCGCGCTGGAGCCGCGGGCGCACGCGTACGTGCCCCAGGTGATCGCGCTCGCCGCCGGGCTGCTCGAGCGCGGGCTCGGCTACGAGCGGGACGGGCAGGTGTACTTCCGGGGCGGCGACCTGCCGGCCCGGGCCGGGCTCGACCCGCGGCACGCGCTGACCCTCTCGCAGGAGTACGGCGACCGGCCGGACGACCCGGCCAGGGACGAGCCGTTCGACGTGCCGGTCTGGCAGGCGTCCAAGGACGGCGAGCCGGCTTGGGACAGCCCGTGGGGGCGGGGCAGGCCGGGCTGGCACGCGGAGTGCGCGGCGATGGCGCTCGACGCGTTCGGCCCGTCGGTGGACGTGCAGGCCGGCGGCGCGGACCTGCGTTTCCCGCACCACGCCTACCAGGCCGCGCTGGCCGAGGCGCTGACCGGCGTGACCCCGTTCGCCCGGGCCGCGCTGCAGTGCGCCGTGGTCAGCGTGGACGGCGCCAAGATGGCCAAGTCCACGGGCAACCTGGTGCTGGTCAAGGATCTGCTGGCCGGTTACCCGGCGGCGGCGATCCGGATGCTCATCCTGGACCATCAGTGGAACGCGGACTGGGACTACCGGCGCGAAGACCTGGACCGGGCTGGAGCCAGGGTGGAACTGCTGGCCGCGGCGGCGAACCGGCCCGGGCGCGGATCCGGCGACGCCGCGCAGGCCGCCATCGCGGCCGCGCTGGCCCGCGACCTGGACGTGCCGGCCGCGCTGGCCGTCGCCGAGGAGGCCGGCGGCAAGCCCGCGGCCGAGCTCGGCGCGTTCCTCGGGCTCTGGTAGCGCGGGTCATCCCGGCCTAAAATCCGGGCAGCTAGCTGGGACGGGCCGGCCCGAGCGGGCCCGCGGGGGTTGGGAGCGCGCCACCTCTCCCCCGGCCCTGTACGGGGCGGCCATGGCCACCGACCCGGTCAGCGGCCACCCCCTCCTGTTCGGCGGGGACAACACCACGGCGAACTGCGACGTGAGCTGCCTGGCCCTGGAGAAGCAGACCTGGGAGTGGACCGGCAGCACCTGGCAGCAGCAATCGCCGGCCTCGTCGCCGTCCGCCCGCGAGTTCGCCAGCCTGGCCGCCACGGCCGGCGCCACCAGCGGCAGCCTGGTCCTGTTTAGTGGCCTGAACGGCGTGACCACGGGCCCACAGGGCAACCAGACCAACACCGAGTCGTTGCAGGGCGACACGTGGACCTGGAAGGGCGGTAACTGGGTGCAGCAGAGCCCGGCCACCAAACCGCCCGCGCTGTACGGCGCGACCATGCCCGACAGCCCGGTGGCAGGCCACTATACGGTGCTGACCGGCGGCTACACCGGCGCGGTCACCGGCTCGCTCACCACCTACTCGTGGACCGGCAGCACCTGGGCGAGCGGCTAGCCCTCGCCGGGGTCCACCATCTCGGTGGTGAGGGCCCAGCGTTCGTGGTCGCGCCAGGCGCCGTTGATGAACAGGTAGTCGGGCGAGGTGCCCTCGTAGCGGAAGCCGTTGCGCTTGACCAGCCGGATCGAGGCCTCGTTGCCGGGCTGGATGTTGGCCTCCAGCCGGTGCAGGCCCAGCTCGCCGAAGGCGTACCGGATCACCAGCCGCAGCCCTTCGGTCAGGTAGCCACGGCCCACGCCGTTGGCGAAGGCCCAGTAACCGAGCGCCGAGTTCTGAAACCGGCCGTGCACGACGTTGTTCATGTTGACGCCGCCGACCAGCGCGCCGGTGTCGCGGGCGCAGACGTTCAGGCCGATCTTGTCCGCGGGCGGCTCGAAGCGGGCCACGTAATCGCGAAAGTCGCCGGGGTTGTCCGGCAGCTCCATCCACGGGTGGTGCAGGCGGGCGCTCTCGCGCACCAGGCGGGTGAACTCGGCCTCGTCGGCGGCGGTGATGGGACGCAGGAACACCCGCTCCCCCACCTCCAGCGGCTGGGCGTCGGCGTCCGTCACGACCCCTCCCGCAAGGTGATCTTTCCGGCCGGGCCGGCCACCACCTGGCCGATCACGGCCGCGGTCAGGCCGCGGCCGGTCAGGTCGGCGAGCAGCGAGGCCGCGGCGGCGGGCGGCGTGGCCAGCAGCAGCCCGCCGGAGGTCTGCGCGTCGTGCAGCAGGATCACCACCTCCGGCGGCACGTCCCCGGCCACGGTGAGCACGTCGTTCATCCGGGCGATGTTGGCGCGGGTGCCGCCGGACACATAGCCCGCCGCGGCCAGACCGGCCGCGCCGCACAGCAGCGGCACCTGGGCTGCCGTGATCTCGGCCGCCGCGCCGCTCGCGGTCAGCATCCGGTGCAAGTGCCCGAGCAGGCCGAACCCGGTGACGTCGGTCCCGGCCCGCACCCCCGCGGCCAGCGCGGCCTCGCTCGCGCCGGCGTTGAGCAGCGTCATCGAGGCCACCGCGGTGCGCAGCACCCGGTCGTCCACGGTGCCGCGCTTGAACGCGGTCGCCACGATGCCGGTGCCCAGCGGCTTGGTCAGGATCAGCCGGTCGCCCGGCGCGGCCCGGTCGATGGTGATCAGCCGGTCCGGGTCGGCCAGGCCGACCACGGCCATGCCGTACTTGGGCACCGGGTCGTCGATGGTGTGCCCGCCGGCCACCAGGCAGCCCGCCGAGGCCGCGATCTCGGCGCCGCCGCGCAGCACCTGGCCGAGCAGTTCCAGCGGCAGCCCGTCGCCGGGCCAGGCGGCCAGGTTCACCGCCAGCACCGGGCGGCCGCCCATCGCGTACACATCCGACAGCGCGTTCGCGGCCGCGACCCGGCCCCAGTCGCCCGGATCGTCCACGATCGGGGTGAAGAAGTCGGTGGTCAGCACCAGGGCGCGGTCGCCGTCGAGGCGCAGCACCGCGGCGTCGTCGCCTTCCAGCGCGCCGACGAGCAGGTCACCCGAGGCGGGTTCGATGGTGCCCATGGAGGCGAACACCGCTTCGAGCTTGGCGAGCGGCAGCTTGCACGCGCAGCCTGCCCCTGGGGACAACGAGGTCAGACGGGGCAGCGGCGTCGCGGTGGCTGGCCCACCGGGTCCAGGAGTCACGTTCCGGCAGCGTACGCCTGGCGAAGCCGTTCAGTTAAGGGAATTTTCTAGTGCGCTATAGCCGCGATGGCTGATTCCAGCTGGCCGGCGGAGACGCGATCGAAAAAGGCCCAGGCGATACGCCCGCGCGCGTCGAGTATGTAGGTGGACGGCGTGGTGGCGGGCGCGACCGGGCCGAAGCTGGCGGCGATCAGGTCGTTGGGATCGCTGATGCTCGGGTAGCCGATCCGGTACTGCTGCTCGAAGGCCTGCCCGGCGGACGGGTCGTCCCTGATGTCGATGCCGACGAAGTGCACGCCGAGGTGACGGGTGGCGCCGGCCACCCGGGCGAGCACCGGCGCCTCGGCCTGGCACGGGCCGCACCAGGAGCCCCAGAAGTTGATCACGACGGGGGCGCCGCGCAGGCTGGCGACGCTCAGGTGGCCGCCGGCCAGGGTGGGGCCGGAGATCGCCGGGGCCAGCGGGCGCTGTGCCACCGCGATGACCGAGCCGACCGCGGGCAGGCCGGACTTCTTGCCGTCGGTGAGCCGGAGCACGCCGACGACGATCGCGGCGGCGGCCAGCACGCAGATCACGGCGAACGTGACGCGCTTCCTCATGTCGCGCCATGCTACGAGACCGGGATTCGTGGTCAGGTAATGCGCCGGCCAAGAGACCCCACCCCGGGTGGGGTAGGGTAGTGTGGTTCGCCGGTACCCACCCCGGGTGGGGTGGCCACGGGCGGGAGGAGGCCGGGGTTGAAGAGCGAGTACAAGGACGGGGCGCTGCGGCGGCTGCAGACGGCGGTCGGGCATCTGCAGGGGGTGGTGCGGATGGTCGAGGACGACGCGTACTGCCCGGACGTGATGAAGCAGCTTTCCGCGGTGCAGGGCGCGCTGGAGCGGGTGAACCGGCTGGTGCTGCGCAACCACCTGGAGACCTGTGTGGCCTCGGCCATGCAGGAGGGCCGGGTGGAGGAGATCGTGGACGAGCTGATGACCGCGCTCAAGTTCGATCCCACGGTCACCGGGCCCGGCGACGCGGCGCTGATGCGGAGCGGCACGTGATTCAGTCCGGCCCGGCCCCGGAGCGTGTGACGGAACCGGGGCTGCCCGTGCTGAGGCTAGCGATCGACGGGATGAGCTGCGCGTCCTGCGCGGCCGGGATCGAGCGGGCGGCCAGGGAGCAGTCCGGGGTGGAGTCGGCCGCGGTCAGCTTCGCCGGGCGCAGCGCCACCGTGCGGTACCGGCCGGAGGCGACGGATCCGGACGCGATCGTGGCCGCGATCGAGGGACTCGGGTACCGGGCCACACCGGCCGGGGCCGGGCAGACGCCGGATCCGGCCGAGGGGTACCGGGCCGACGAGCGCTACTGGGTGCCGCGGCTGCTGGTGGGCTGGCCGCTGGCCCTGGTCACGCTCGTGCTGGTGATGGGATTCGGCGGGGACGCGTGGGCCCGGTGGGCCGCGCTCGGGTGCGCCACGCCGGTGCAGTTCTGGATGGGCTGGCCGTTCCTGCGCACCGCGGCGGTGCGGGCCAGGGCCCGGTCGGCCAGCATGGACACGCTGGTGGCGCTGGGCACGCTGACCGGGTACGGGGCGAGCCTGCCCGCGATCGCCGGCGGCGGGCACCTCTATCTGGACAGCGCCACGCTGATCGTCGCGTTCATCGCGCTCGGCCGCTACCTGGAGGCGAAGGCCAAGGGCCGGGCCGCCGGGGCGATCCACGCGCTGCTGGCGCTGGGCCCGCGGCAGGCACACGTGCTGCGGGACGGGACCGAGCACACCGTGCAGGTCGCGGACCTGCGGGCCGGGGACGTCGTGGTGGTGCGCCCCGGCGAGAAGATCCCGGCCGACGGGGTGGTGGCCGGCGGGGCCTCGGCGGTGCAGGAGTCCATGCTCACCGGGGAACCGGCGCCGGTGACCAAGGGGCCGGGCGACCGGGTGACCGGCGCGACGGTGAACGGCAGCGGGCTGCTGCGGGTGCGGCTGACCGCGGTCGGCGACGACACCGCCCTGGCCGGGATCGTCCGGCTGGTCGCCGCGGCGCAGGCGTCCACCGCGCCCGCGGCACGGCTGGCCGACCGGGTGGCCGCGGTGTTCGTGCCGTTCGCGCTGGCCGTGGGCGCCGCCACGTTCGCCGGGTGGGCGCTGGACGGGCGGGTGGCGGCCGGGGTCGCCGCGGCGGTGGCGGTGCTGGTGGTGGCCTGCCCGTGCGCCATGGGCCTGGCAGTGCCGGCCGCGATCATGGTCGGTACCGGGCGCGGGGCGCGGTTCGGTGTGCTGATCAAGAGCGGCGAGGCGCTGGAGCGGTTCCGGTCGGTCGGCACGGTCGTGCTGGACAAGACCGGCACGCTCACCGAGGGCCGGATGCGGGTGGCGTCGGTGGCCGGTGACCCGGACACGCTGGCCCTGGCCGCGGCGGTGGAGGCCGGGTCGGAGCATCCGGTTGGGGCGGGAATCGTGGCCGCGGCCAAGGAGCGTGGGCTGGCGGTCGATCCGGTGGACGAGTTCCGCGCGGTGGCCGGTCACGGGGTGACCGGGCTGGTGGGCGGGAGGCGGGTGGTGGCCGGGACGCCGTCGTTCCTGGCGGGGTCGGGGCTGGTGGTGGGTTCGGGCGTGCGGGCCGACGCGGCGCGCCTGGCGGGCGGGGGGCGGACCGTGGTGCTGGTCGGCTGGGGCGGCGCGGCCAGGGGGGCGGTAGCGGTGGCGGACCGGCTCAAGCCCGAGGCGGCGTCCGTGGTCGCGGAACTGCGGGAGATGGGCCTGGGCGTGGTCATGCTGACCGGCGACGGCGAGGTGACCGCGGCGGCGGTGGCGGCCCAGGCCGGGATCGGCGAGGTCATCGCCGGGGTGCCGCCCGAGGGCAAGGTGGCGGCGGTGCGGCGGCTGCAGTCCGGCGGCGGGCGGGTGGCCTTCGCCGGGGACGGGGTCAACGACGCGCCGGCGCTCGCCCAGGCCGACCTCGGACTGGCCATCGGCACCGGCAGCGACGTGGCTATCGAGGCCGCCGACGTGACGCTGGTGTCCGGGTCGCTGACCGGGATCGTCACCGCGATCCGGCTGTCGCGGCGCACCTACCGGGTCATCGCGCAGAACCTGTGGTGGGCGTTCGGGTACAACGCGGTGATGATCCCGCTGGCGGCGCTGGGCGTGCTGCCACCGGTCGCGGCCGGGGCGGCGATGGCCTTGTCCTCGGTCTCGGTGGTGGGCAACGCGCTGCGGCTGGGCCGGTTCCGGCCGGGTCAGGACGTCAGCGTCGCGTAGACGATCACGTTGTTCAGGTAGTGGCGGGTCTGGGGGTCGAACGTGCCGCCGCAGGTGATCAGGCGGAGCTGCGGGGTCGGGGTCGCCCCGTACACCCGCAGCGTGGGGAAGTCGATCTTGGGGTACTCGCGGACTGAGTTGACGCTGAAGACGGCCAGGCGGTCGTCCTTCTCCTTGACGTAGACCTTGTCGTGGGGCCGCAGGGAACTGAGGTGGTAGAAGATGCCGGGGCCGGAGACGGAGTCGATGTGCCCGGCGATGATCGACGAACCGATGGCGCCAGGGGCCGGGCTGCCGGTGTACCAGCCGGCCACCGTCGTGGTGGACGGCACCTGGAGCGCGCCCGACCTGGTGAGGCCCAGGTGGATGATGTGGGCGCGCACCCCGATCACCGGGATCGTGATCGACACCGGCGGGGAGACCTGGTCGGAGGTCTCCGGCGGTGGAGTCTGCGGGTGCCCCACCGGGGGGAGCACCGGTTTGACCGGGGCCACCTTCGGCGGGGTGTAACCGCTGTGCCCGGCCATCTGCGCGCCGGTCACGCCACAGCCCAGCAGGACCAGGCCGATCGCCACCGCGACCACCGCGGGCCGGTGGGCCAGGGCCGCGGCGACCTTCAGCGGGCTGAGCGACTTCTTGCGGTGCCCGCGACCCTCCGCGGGCACCGCCGCCGGATCGGCCGGCGCCGCCGGATCCGGCGGCGCGGCCGGACCCAGATGCGCGGCTGAATCGGGCGGCGCCTGCTCGTCGATCAGGGCCGGCTCACTTCGCGTGCGACCCCTGCACCCGCGGCCGCCTGGTCTGGCGCAACCGC
The DNA here is from genome assembly GCA_036267135.1 of Streptosporangiaceae bacterium. Lineage (GTDB taxonomy): Bacteria > Actinomycetota > Actinomycetes > Streptosporangiales > Streptosporangiaceae > PALSA-505. The sequence goes on from DATAWQ010000079.1 coordinate 73,508, forward strand.
AGCGCCCCGCCGATCACGGCCAGCCCGCCCAGGGCCAGCGCGAGCAGCCACGGCAGCGGCGAGGACCCGGGCTTGGCCGCCATGCCGCCGAAGCCGGTGTTCGCGCCGCCGCTGGGCATCAGGTTGCTGCCCGCGGCGTCGGTCAGGTTGTCGATGGACAGGTGACCCGGGTCGTCGAGCACCACGATGGTGTGCGTGGTGTTGGCGGACAGCGAGATCGTGCTGGACGCCTTCTGCGACGAACCGGCCACGTGCACGGTCCAACTGCCGGGTGACACCGTCTGGTAGGAGGTCACGCTGCCGAACGAGAGGTTCTTGGCCAGCGTCTGGCTGCCGGCCGTCACGGTGACCTTGGTCTGCTTCAGCGAGGCCTGGATGACGCGGACCATCGACTTGCCGGACGGAGTGGTCAGCACGTCGTCCATCACCTGCAGCCGCAGCCCGGCCGCCGGCCCCATGCCGGCCACCGTGTACGCGTGCCCGGCCTGCACGTCGACGCTGGTGGACAGCACCGGCGGCGAACTCGGGGACTTGCCGGCCCCACGCATGGCCACGGTGTAGTCGCCCGCCGCGACCGTCTCGTACGGCGAGACCGTGCCGTAGCTGACGTGATGGAGCACGATCATGGCCTTGGAATTACCGATCGCGTACAGATAGACGTCGACCGCTGGCGCGTTCGGGGACAGGTGCGCGAGGCGGATCCAGCCGTCCTGCGTCTTGATGGTCGACGCCAGCGCGGTGGAGGTCCCCGCCACCGGCATGGCCAGGGCGGCCGTCATTCCCAGGGCTGTCGCACACGCGGCCAGCGAGCGGCCGAGTCGGTGAGTCATCGCTCCTCATCTCTTCGCCGCACAGCGGTCAAAGCCGGCGGCGGTGGATCAGTATTTTTCGGTGAATTCCGGGGTTCACCCTGCGGCGGGAATCTTGACTACGGAGCGCGACGAGCCAAGGAGTCCCAGCGGATACGGTGCGGCAAACCGGACACTTAGTTCCTTTTGTCCGGTTGGCAGCCGCACGATCTGCATGGACGCAGGCAGATATGGGGGTTGTTGTGCTATCAGGAAGGAGCGTAGCGATTCGAGGGCACTTGCGGCAGTAGAACCGCTGGTCCGGCTGGCCAGAATTGCGGAGCGTAGCGGAACTTGCGCGGATTCGCCCGTGGTTGCGCCACCGAACGACACGATCGCGAAACTATGCGACTCGCCCAGCGTGCCGATCACCGAGATGAGCCGCGAGTCCACCTGGCCGAGTTCGAGTTCGCGCTTGGCCGCCGCCGAGGCCACGAGGTTCGAGTTACGCAGCAGCGTGCGGCCGAAGGACTTCCTGGCCGCGAAGTCGGAACTGAGCTGCGCCAGGTAGGCGGGCGCCCCGTCCGGCGCCACCGCCCGCACCTGGACCTCGGCGCTGCCGGTGCCGAAGCTGGCCAGCACCACCGGCGCGTACACCGAGGTCAGCCGGGTGCCGAACTGGCTGCGCAGCACGTTGGTGGCGACGATCAGGTTCGAGTCCAGCGGGTCGGGCGCGCTGGGGCCAAGCTGGTCCAGGTTGCTGCCGGGGAACCCGTGCGACTGCAGCGCCGAGCACATCACCGGGTCGCAGGACACGATCGCGTTCTTGCTGACCTGGCCGGCGACCCAGCCCGCCGCCTGGGTCCTGGCCGCCTGCGCGGTCAGCACCGGGTTGGACGTGGCACTTGAGCGAGGCGCCGGGGTCTTGGTGTTGCCGCGGGCCAAGACCACGCCGGCCACGGCCGCCAAGGCCACCACCAGACCCAGGGCGACCAGCCGGAACCACCCCCACCGCGGGACCAGTTCGCTTCCCCGCTGCCCCTGGGGCGCAGACCCGGCCGGGGGCTGGCCGGTGCGGGTGGGGGGCGGGGTGGCGCGGGAGCGGCGGGTGTGACGCTTGACCCACAGCGAGATAGTGGTGGCCAGGAGTGTGACCAGGGACGGCTCGGCCTGCGGCCTGGACGGCTTGCGCTTGTCCTCGGCCGGGCGCCACTGGCCTGGCATCAGCTCGTGCTCGCGGTAGCTGATCGGGCCGGTGTCCTGGAGCGCCGGGGCGGGCTGGGCCGCCGAGGTGGGCTGGGCCGCAGGGGCGCGATCGGCGGGCGGCGCTGGCCGGTCCGGTGCGGCGTTCTTGGCTGGTGGAGCCGGTGCGGCCGGCGCGGCTGACGGGGTCGGAGCGGCTAGTGGAGTCGGCGCGGCTAGCGGGGTCGATGGCTCTGCTGGCGCGGCACTGACGGGCTGGGCGGCCTGAGTGGGCTGGGCGGGCTTGACCCGGATCGCGGGCATGGGTGCGGTCCTGGTCTCGTCGGGATCCGGGGCTGGCGCCGGTGGCCGGGCCGGCCCAGCGGGCCTGACCCTGAAGGCGGGCTGGGGCGTGACCTTGACGTCGTCACGCTCGCTCTGGGCCGGCCGCGCGCCGGTCCGATGAGTCACCGCCGACGGCTTACCGCTCGGCTGGTCGCCTCCGTTGGCACCGTGAGCGGCCGCGCCCGGCCGAGCCGACGGCGCCTGACTGGCACCCGGCTCCGGCCGCAGCAACGGCACGCTTCTAATCCCCTTGTCCATGTCCCTTCCCCCAAAGGTCAAGCATGCCGCGAATGCCCCAACCCGAGAACAAGTCGAACACGCTGGTAACACTTTTTTCTACCAAAACTATGAATTTTCGTAACCAGCTGTGTCGACCGGGGCGCATGATGCCAAACGCGTAACCGGAACGCCCCGCGCCGTCACCACAACTCCCGCGCGTGATGATCCGGATGCGCCGGCATACTCGGTTGCCCGGGATGCGATGGATCCATGAGACTGGTTCCGGTTTGACTCAGGCGCCACAGCCGCCCCCGGTGTGCCCGGCCGGCCGGTTCCCGCAGCCCTCAGAGGAGGACGAAAGCCGTGAGCGGAAAGCGCAGAAGGCTGCCCTTGCTGGTCAGTGCTCTGGCTCTCTTGGTTATCGCACCCGCCAGCGCCGCAATTCCGGCCGGCGCCATCACCTCGGCCTCGGCCGGATTTTCCACCGGCGTTCCGGCCTCCGCGTCGAAACTGCACCAGATCAAGGTGCTGGACGCGGTGCTGAAGAACATGCACGAGCACTACGCGAAGTACCGCAACATCACGCCGGGACCGATGGACGTCTTCGACTACCAGATCGGCAACCTGTGGAAGCAGGGCATCGACGGCGCCGGGACCACGGTGGCGGTGATCGAGGGCTGGGACGACCCGGGCATCGCCAAGGTCGTGGCCGGGTACGACAAGACGTTCGGCCTGCCGAACCCGCAGATTCAGACGATCTTCCCGGCCGGGCCGCTGCCGTCGAAGTGCCCGCCCGGCATGCAAAAGCTGCACAGCTACGGGTCGTGCGCGGCCTGGCGCGGCGAACTCGAACTCGACGTCGTCTCGGTCCACCTGATCGCCCCGTACGCCAAGATCGTCATCTCGGCCACGCCGGCCGACACCCAGATCACCGACGACGCGGCCAGCCAGGTGGCGCCGCCGGAGATGATGGAGGCGCTGGAGTACATCAGCGCCCACCACCTGGCCAACGCCATCTCGATCAGCGACGGCACCGGCGAGAGCACCTACGAACACGGCGCCGAGGAGGTCACCGCGCAGGACCCGGGTGAGCTGGCGGCGGCCGCGGCCGGCATCCCGGTCATGATCGCCAGCGGCGACTGCGGTGTCGTGCAGAACCTGGCGGTGGCCAGCGGCCAGTGCGAGGACGTGTCGGCGACTCCGGACACGGCCACCTGGGACGACTCCCCGTGGGTGACGGCCGTCGGCGGCAGCGTGCCGAACCTGAACCGCACCGGTGGCAAGGCCGGTCCCGACCCGCTCTGGCCCGGCTCGGGCGCCGGGTTCTCGGCGATCTTCCCACGCCCGGCCTACCAGAACGGGGTGGCCCCGATCACCGGCAGCCAGCAGCGCTCGGTGCCGGACATCACCATGGACTCCCAAGACGGCACGTCGGAGGCGGCCCCGCTGTTCGCCGGCGTGATGGCCCTGGCCACCCAGCTCAACGGCGGGGCGAACGTCGGCCCGGTCAACCCCGCCCTCTACGGCATCCTGGGCCCGTCCGGCGCGCAGGACGGCGTGGCCGACGTGGTCAAGGGCAACGACTCCACGCCCAAGGTGCCCGGGTTCACCGCGGCCAACGGCTTCGACGTCGCGTCGGGCTGGGGGACGGTCAACGCCAGCCAGTTCGTGCCGAGCCTGGTGGCGGCCACCAAGGCCGAGCGCGGCGAATTCCGGGCCAGGCACGAAGCGCAGGCCCAGCTCGGCCAGATCGAGCACGGCATCCAGCTCACCGGCCACGGCACCGTGGGCGGCTCGATCTACCTGCTCGACCAGGGCTTCCTGCCCGGCCACCCGGTCGTGCTGTCCATCGACAACCACCAGGTCGCCACGCTGACCGCCAGCACCTCGGGGTACGTCACGTACATGATCAACCCGGCCAAGCTGAAACTGGCCGCGGGAAGTCACACCGTGGAGCTGCAAAGCATGCTGGTCACCGCGACCGCCACGTTCAGTACGGGCTGATTTCATAATGAACGGTGGCCACCGGCACCCTTCGCACCGCCACCGTCGCCGCACTCAGGCCCGCACGCGCCCCGGGGCCGGCCCTCCGCCGGTCTCGGGGCCGGTGATCACGGCCACGATCCTGGTGCCGGGCGCGAACGACCCGCGTTCGGCCAGGGCGTAGATCCCGGCCATCATCTTCGCCACGTACACCCAGTCAAGCCGCAGCCCGTGCCGCTCGTCGAAGGCCGCGATGAACGCGGCCAGCTCGGGCGTGGACCGGGCGTACCCACCGAAGGGAAAGCCGCACTCGACCCGCCAGTTCTCCGCAACCCGGCCGGTCGCCCCGAGCTGCAGCCGCTCGACCTCGCCGGCCAGGAACTCCCCGCCGCGCAGCGCCGAGAAGCCGATCGCCCGCTGTCCGGGCGCCAGCCCGGCGGCGATACCGGCCAGCGTCCCACCGGTGCCGCACGGGCAGCAGATCACGTCGAAGCCCGTCCCGATCTCGGCCGCCAGTTCCGCGCAGCCGCGCACCGCCAGCGCGTTGCTGCCGCCCTCGGGCAGCAGGTAGAAGTCGCCGAACTCGCGCCGCAGCCCGGCGATCATCTCCGGCCTTGCGTGGTCGCGGTAGGCCGCCCGGTCCAGATACAGCAGGCGCATGCCCTGGCCGGTCGCGTACCGCAGCGACCAGTTCAGCGGCTCGTGTGGCTCGCCGCGGATCACCCCGATGGTGTCCAGGCCGACGTGGCGGCCGGCCGCGGCCGTGGCCCTGACGTGGTTGGAGTACGCCCCGCCGAAGGTCAGCAGGCAACGGTGGCCCTCAGCCACCGCCTCGCGCAGGTTGTACTTCAGCTTTCGCCACTTGTTGCCCGGCAGATCGGGGTGGATCAGATCGTCGCGCTTCAGCCAGAGCCGCACCCCGGCCCGCTCGAGCCGCTCATCGTCCACCGCCTCCACCGGCGACGGCACCCGCACCTCAACCCCCACCCCCACATCCTCCCCCCGCGCGACCGCCCCTCCCCTACCTCCACCATCGGCCCCGATGAAGAGATGTACGTGCTCGGGCACATACAAGTCTTCACGATCATGGGGCGCTGGGCACTGGCGGGCGGGACGCGGGCGCGGGGGTGGGTGGGGGGTGTGCTTGGGTTGGGTGGAGGGATGAGTCTGGGCGCAGCCTGAAGGAGGCCGGGTAATGCCGACGCTGACTTACCTGCCGGGGTTCGGGAACGAGCACGTGAGCGAGGCGGTGGCCGGTGCGCTGCCGGCCGGGCGGAACTCGCCGCAGAAGGCGCCGCTGGGGCTGTACGCCGAGCAGATCAGCGGGACCGCGTTCACGCAGCCCCGGGCCGTGAACCGGCGCACCTGGGTGTACCGGATCCTGCCGTCGGCCGCGCACCCGGCGTTCCGCCGGATCGACAACGGGCGGCTGCGCAGCGCCCCGTTCGGTGAGGTCGAGCCCAACCCGAACCGGCTGCGCTGGGATCCGCCGGCCCTGCCGCCGCCGGGCACCGACTTCGTGGACGGCCTCTACACGGTGGGCGGTAACGGCGACACGCTCAGCCACACCGGGATCGGCATCCATTGGTACACGGCCAGCGCGTCCATGGTGGACCGCTACTTCGTGAACGCCGACGGCGAGCTGCTGATCGTGCCGGAGGCCGGCAGCCTGCTGCTGCGCACCGAACTCGGCGCGCTGCACGTGGCCCCGGGCGAGTTCGCGGTGGTCCCGCGGGGCATCAGGTTCGCCGTGGACCTGCCCGGGCAGACCGCCCGAGGCTACATCTGCGAGAACTACGGCGCGCTGTTCACGCTGCCCGAGCGCGGGCCGATCGGGGCCAACGGGCTGGCCAACGAGCGGGACTTCCTGGCCCCGGTGGCGGCCTACGAGGAAGACCGGCGGGCCGTCCAGGTGGTGGAGAAGTTCGGCGGCAACCTGTGGGCGGCGGACTACGACCATTCCCCGCTGGACGTGGTCGCCTGGCACGGCGACTACACGCCGTACAAGTACGACCTGGCCAACTTCATGGTGATCGGCACGATCAGCTTCGACCACCCGGATCCGTCGATCTTCACGGTGCTGACCTCCCCCACCGACTCACCCGGGCTGGCCAACGCCGACTTCGTCGCGTTCGCGCCGCGCTGGCTGGTCGGCGAGGACACGTTCCGCCCGCCCTGGTTCCACCGCAACGTGATGAGCGAGTTCATGGGCCTGGTCCGCGGCGTGTACGACGCCAAGGCCGAGGGCTTCCTGCCCGGCGGGGGCAGCCTGCACAACTCGTTCAGCTCGCACGGGCCTGATGCGGAGACGTTCGAGCGGGCCAGCGCGGCCGACCTGGCCCCGCAGAAGATCGACGACACCCTGGCCTTCATGTTCGAGACCCGCTGGCCGGTGGTGCTCACCCGGCAGGCGATGGACGCCCAGCACCGCCAGCAGGCCTACGACGACGTGTGGCGCGGCCTGGCGCCGAGGTTCGACGCGCCCTGACCCTGGAAACGTTGCCGTCGGTGGCGTCGGTCGACGTCACCGAAATTCCTTAGCGGGGCTTACGGTGTTTTTTTGGCCGGAAAGACACCCGGCGGCGTGACCCTGTTACCAGAGTGACCAATGCACCGAAATGGGGCTGCTGGGGGTGTTGTGTGTGTGACAACCGCGGCGTACCGTCAGGCCCAAGAGGTCACATTCGTGTGCATGCGGGCGAGATATACGCTCCTGCCCGAATTGAACCTCGGCGTTGACCTGGCGTGCAAGACCCGAGGGGGCAGAAATGGTGGGATCGGTCTTAGTTCGCGTCCGTGTTTCGATCAGCAGCGCGCTTAGGGCGTGCAGGACTTTACCGGACCTGTTCAGGCGGCCTGCCACCATCGCGGTGGCGATGATTACGGCCATTCTCGGCCTCGCGGGTTATGCTCCCGCGGCCGCCGCGGCGGTCACCAAGGCACCCCTGCCCTGGGCCACCGCGGCCCGGCACGGCAACGTCACCCTGAAGGGGCAGGTGCCCCTGGCCGTAGCCAGCGCGGGGCGGATGTCGCAGCGCGGCATCGTGCCCGTCGGCAGGGTGGCGCCCGCGGCGTCGATCTCGCTCAGTTTCGGCTTTCCGCTCAGGAACAAGACGGCTCTCAACGCCCTCATCGTGGCGGAGGCCAAGACCCACCGCGAGATGAGCCGGGCGGACATCTACGCCAGGTTCTCCCCGCCGAAGGCGCAGTACGAAGCGCTGAGAAACTGGCTCGTGGGCCACGGCTACACCGTCACCCACGTCGGCGCCGACCGGCTCGAAATGACGGCCAAGGCGCCGGCCTCGGTCGTCGATAACTCGCTCGGTGTGAAGCTCGAGGTGTTCCACGGCGCCGCCTACACCGACAAGGGCGTGAACGTGCCGGCGCAGGACTTCTACGCCAACACGACCGCTCCCGTGCTGCCGGCCCGGCTGGGCGTGCAGAGCATTTCCGGGCTGAGCAACATCGACAAGTTCTTCACCGACACCCAACTCGCCGCCGCCGCGGGCAAATCGGTGAAGTCGGTCAAGCCGCTCACCCGAAGCGGTGGCTACTACCCGTCCGATCTGCAGTCCATGTACGACGTCAAGGGCACCTACGGCTACGGCACCGGGCAGACCATCGGCTTCACACTGTGGGGGGCCGCGGAGAACCAGGCCGCCACGACCGAGTTCGGCACCGTTACCGGGCAGCCGGCCCTCACCGTGGACCCGCTGTGCACGGCCACCGGCAACAACGCCACCACGCCCAGTTCCTGCTCGGGCATCCAGGAATCGCCGAACCACCTGCTCAACATCCTGGAGAACGGCAACGCCGACAACGCCTACGGCGGCAACGCCGAGACCGGGCTCGACGTCGAGACCTCGCACGGCATGGCTCCGGGGGTCGCCGAGAAGTACTCCCTCGGCGACTGCTCCGCCACGCCGTCGCCCGGACTGTCCAACGGCGACAACTGCAACGGCAGTGACGTCGGGCTCGAGGACGCCATCGAGGACGCCGCCAACGACCCGACGCTGCACTCGGTGTCGGACAGCTGGGGCTACGGAGGTGACGCCGAGTACGGCACGCAGGACCCCTTCGTCCTGGCCACGCAGAACTCGTTCGCCATCGCAGCCGCGGCCGGCACGACCTTCTACTTCTCGACCGGGGACGACGGCACGTATGAGTCCGGCTACCCGGCCGACAGCCCGTACGTGGTGGCGGTCGGCGGCACCACGCTGTTCTCCACCCAGTCGCTGACCTCGACGTCCCCGCCGGGCACGCTCAGCACCGAGAACGCCTGGGCCGCCGGCGGCAGCTGGTGCTCCAACATCGAGCCCCGCCCGGCCTGGCAGAACGGCGCCGGGGTCACCGCCAACGCCAGCTGCCCGGGGCGCGCCGTTCCGGACATATCGGCTATAGCCGACACCAACTCGGCCGTGTACGAGGTCTACAGCACGGGCGCGAGCAGCTACCGGACCGGATCGGTCGGCGGCACCAGCGTCGCCGCACCGGCGATGAACGGCATGGAATCGGACACCGAGAACTTCATCGCCAACCAGAGCTACCCCGGTGGCGTCACGCCGGCGATCGGCTTCGAAGGCCCGGTCATGTACATGCTGGGCAACAGCAGCAACTACGCGAGCTACTTCCGCGACGTCCTGTGCGGCAATGACGCCGACCCGAGCGGCGGCCCGGACGGAGCGTCCGCCCAGCCCGGCTGGGACCAGGCGACCGGCTGGGGCGCGATCGACGTGACCGACTACAGCACCGGTTACGCGATGGAACTGGGCGCCACCGGCTTGTCGGTGCCTACCTCCTTGGCGCAGAACTACCAGTGGTCATGCGCCAAGACCCCCGGCAACTCGACCGAGCACAGTATCTCGTTCCCGACCTCCTCGACCGGTTACGCGGTGGGGACGGCGGCGAGCAGCCCCTGGCCCGGCACCTACCTGCCGAGCCGGTCCTGGGGAGCGACGAACACCTTCTACACCACGACCAACGGCGGCACCGACTGGGTTCCGTCCAACGCCGACATGCTCTCGGTCGCCTGCACCAGCGCCAGCACCTGCGTCGAGGTCGGCGACGGCGGGGTGATCAAGCGCACCACCAACGCGGGCACCACCTGGACCGCGGACGCTACCCAGTTCGATCAGGCACTCACCCAGGTGACGTGCCCGTCGAGCACGATCTGCTATGCCGCCGGTGACCGCGGCACCGTCCTGTCGTCCTCCGACGGCGGCGTCACGTGGACCGCCACCGCCAGCGCGGACGGCAACCCCATCTACGGGCTCAGCTGCCCGACCACCACTACCTGCTACGCCGTGGACAACTACGCCCACGTCGAGACGACCACCAACGGGGGCACCACCTGGACGCTGTCGAGCACCCCGGTGACGACACCAGGCGTGAACGTCCCCGGGTCGGGCGGCCCCAACCCCTACGCCGGGCTGTTCGGCGTGTCCTGCCCGGAGACGACCACGTGCGTGGCCGTCGGCGGTTACCCGCCCACGGCGATCACCGGCGAGACCGCGCCACCCATCGTCACGACCACCGACGGCAGTGACTGGAGCCTGCAGAACTCGAACGCGGCCGCCGGCGACTACCTGATGGCCGTGTCGTGTGCCACCGGTACCACCACCTGCTACGCCGTCGGCTACGGCGGCACGATCGTGACCACGACCAACCTGACCACCTGGTCCACGATGACCTCCGGCACCACCGAGCCGTTGATCGGCATCACGTGCCTGAGCGCGACCAGTTGTGTCGCCGACGGTGAGGGCGGCACCATCGACGTCCTCAACGGCACCACGTGGACTCCGTCGACCACGACGCTCGGCAGCAGTGCCTACCTGGCCGGCGTCACCTGCCTGACCGCGAACGACTGCTACTCCGTGGGCAAGCAGGGTGTCACCCTCAACTACGACTCCACCAACGTGAGCAGCACCGTCACCCAGCAAGCGGGCGGCGGCACGACCCAGACCATGGACTCGATCAGCTGCACCAGTGCCAGCACCTGTGAGGCGGTCGGCGGGGCCGGGACGATCCTCGGCACCACCAACGGCGGCCAGACCTGGTTGCCGCAGGCCTCAGGCAGCACGGCCACCCTGGACGGGGTCTCGTGCTCGGGCAGCGACTGCGTCGCCGTCGGCACGACCGGCACCATCCTGGCCACCACCAACGGCGGGACCAACTGGGCTTCGCAGCCGTCCGGGGTCACCGTGACCCTGGCCAGTGCGGCCTGCGACAGCGGCGGGTGCGTCGTGGTGGGCAGCGCTCCGAGCGGGGGCACGGGAACCATCCTGACCGCCGCTAACGGTGGGGGCAGCTGGACGGCTGCGACGTCAGGCGTCAGCACCAGCCTGACCGGGGTAGCGTGCGAGTCCAGCGACTGCTGGGCCGTCGGCGGCATCCCGACCGGCACCACCACGGCCGCGATCGTGGCCTCGACCAACGGCGGGACGAGCTGGCAGCCACAGGCGTCCAACTCCCTGCAGGCGCTGAGCTCGATCGCCTGCGCCGACGCCACCGACTGCTTCGCCGGCGGCGCCATCGGAACCGTCGTCGCGACGAACAGCGCAGGAGCGAGCTGGTATCAGGAAGGCGACCCGATCAGCGGGCCGACCACCGCCCTGAACGCCGGCCCGACCAGCATCACCGCCATCGACGGCGCCGCCTGCTCGCCGGCGGCCTGCTTCATGGCCACCGCCAGCAGCGGCAACATCATGATGACGCCGCTGCTCACGGTCACCGTCGACGCCTCCGGCGCCTACGGGACCACTCCGGATCTGACCGGCCTGGCCCCCAGCTCGGCCGCGATCTCCTACAACCCGCAGTCGGCGGCCTCCGCCGTCACCGGCGGCCTCAGTTGCTCGACGACGGCCACCGACGTGTCCGACGCGGGGTCCTACCCCATCAGCAGCTGCTCCGGCCTGGCCGCGAACGGCTACAACGTCATCTATAACTACGGCGCCAGCTCGTACTCGGTGACGCAGGCGTCCAACAGCATCGCCTTCCCGTCCATCGCCGACCAGACCTACGGCAGCGGTTCCTTCCAGATCGACCCGACCGCGAGCTCGGGGCTGGCCGTGGCGCTGCAGGCCACGGGCGATTGCTCCCTCGATTCGAGCACGTCCCCGGCGAACGTGACCCTCACCGGTGCCGGAAGCTGCTCGATCACGGCCAGCCAGGCCGGTGACAACGACTACGCCGCGGCGCAGAGCGTGACCCAGTCGTTCTCGATCTCGCAAGCCAGCCAGATCATCGACTTCACGACCCTGTCCCCGCACACCTACGGCGATGCCTCGTTCGAGATCGACCCGACAGCCACTTCCGGGCTGACGGTGTCGCTGTCGGCGTCGGGGCCGTGCTCGGTGAGCTCCCCCACGTCACCCGCGAACGTGACGATCACCGGCACGGGCCAGTGCAGCATCACCGCCTCCCAGGACGGTGACAACGACTACACGGCGGCGCAGAGCGTCACCCAGTCGTTCAACATCGCCCTGGCCAGCCAGATGATCACGTTCAACTCGCTGCCGGGCCAGACGTACGGCGCGGGGCCGATCACCCTGGGTGCCTACAGTTCGTCCGGCCTGCCGATCACGTACTTCGCGACCGGTGGCTGCGCGGTCAGCGGGAACACGCTGACGATCGTGGGCGGCGGGACCTGTACTGTCCTCGCCACCCAGCCGGGTAACGCGGACTACAACCCCGCACCCGACGTCCAGCAGTCCTTCAACATCGCCCCGGCGAGTCAGACGATCAGGTTCGGCGCCCTGCCGGGCAAGACGTTCGGCAACCCGAGCTTCCTGCTGAAGGCCACCGCCAGTTCGGGCCTGCCGATCAGTTACTCGGTGGGTGCGACCGACTCCTGCTCTGTCTCCGCGGGGCGGCTCACCCTCACCGGGGCCGGCAGTTGCACGGTCACCGCGGCGCAGGACGGCAACAGCGACTACACGGCTGCTCAGTCGGTCAGCCAGACCTTCCAGATCAGCCAGGGCACACCGAAGTCGGTGAAGGTCACCGCCACCCCAGTGCCCGCCGTGCTCGGCTCCGTCACCTACCACGTGACGGTGAAGGGCTTCAGCGGCACGGCCCCGACCGGGACCGTGACGGTTTCCGACGGCACCAGCACCTGTTCCATCGACTCGCTTACCGCGGGCGCGGGCACGTGCTCGATCGACGAGTCGGCCGGGACGTACACGGTGACCGCTTCTTACTCCGGCGACAACAACTACATGGCGGCCACCGGGTCGAAGAACCAGGTCGTGCAGAAGGCCAAGCCGACTGTCTCGATCACTCCTTCGGCCAACCCGGCGCCGGCGCCAGGGAACGTCGGTTACCTCGTGTCGGTCACGGGCGTGGCCGGGTTCACTCCCGCCGGCACCGTGATCGTGGCCGACGGCAACGGCGAGTCGTGTGACATCAACCTGTCCGGAGGCAACGGCTCCTGCGAGATCAACGAAGCGAAGGGGACCTATCACATCACCGCGGAATACCTAGGGAACGCTGAGTACAAGGGCGTTTCGAAAGCCATCACGGAGCGAGTCCAATAACCGATAGCTAGCACGGCGCCTGCTGCCCGGGGTTGATCCCCCGGGCAGCAGGCGTATCGGTGTCGTTAGTCGCCCGCCAGAAGAATTCCAGCTGGATGTTGTCGGGGTCGCGAAAGGCCAGCATTGCGTTCGCGGTGTAAGCGGGCTGCTTGACACACGAGTCGAGTCCCGCCCGGAACTCGCTGAAGGTACTGAAACCCGCTGAAGCGACTCGAAACGGGCACAGCCTGTCCGTCCCCAGCTGCTCTCAGTAACGACTGGAACAGGTAGTCAAGCCCGCAGGGCCGACTAGGCGCTCAACCGCCAAAGTTATGAGAACTTCCTGCCCCGATGTCGCTTTCCCAAGCCCGATCATGATCGTTTCCGGTGATCATTGGAACATTTCGGTTCACAGGTGACACGAAGGAGTCCAACGATCTTGGAGAACGATCATGAGCAGGCATAGCGCAAGCACAAAAGGGTGGAAAGCAGACATGATTCCCGGGGGTGCGGCCGGGCTGGGGTGGGGGGCTGGGGTGGGGGGCTGGCTGGGGTGGGGGTGGGTTAGAGGTGGGGGTGGGTTAGAGGTGGGGGGCTCGGAGGGTTAGGTCGGCGGCGGAGAGGCGGTCGCTGGCGGTCTTGGCCTGGTGCCAGTAGGGGTAGATCAGCGGCGGGGCGCTGACCTTGTCCAGGGCGGCGCGGTCGGAGTCGGTGAGGGTGAGCGACGCGGCGGCCAGGTTGTCGGTCAGTTGCTCGCTGGTGCGGGCGCCGATGACCAGCGAGGTGACCGCGGGCTTGCCGAGCAGGTAGGCCAGCGCCACCTGGGCGGCCGACACATCGTGCTGCTGGCCCACGCTGATCAGCACCTCGACGGTGTCGTGCAGGCGCTCCTGGTCGTAGACGGGCGGCTCGTCCCAGTCGGTCAGCTGGCGTGACCCGGCGGGCGCGTCCTGGCCGCGGCGGTATTTGCCGGACAGCAGGCCGCCGGCCAGCGGGCTCCACACCAGCACGCCGAGGCCCTGGTCGATGGCCAGCGGGATCAGCTCGTACTCGGCCTCGCGCGCCTGCAGGGAGTAGTAGATCTGCTGGCTGACGAAGCGCGGCAGGCCGGTGCGGTCGGCGGTGCCGAGCGCCTTCATCAGCTGCCAGGAGGCGTAGTTGGAGGCGCCGACATAGCGGACCTTGCCCGACTGGACCAGCAGGTCGAGCGCTTGCAGCGTCTCTTCCAGCGGGGTGTGACCGTCCCACTCGTGCACCTGGTAGAGGTCGATGTGGTCGGTGCCGAGCCGGCGCAGGCTGGCCTCACAGCCAGAGATCACGTGCTGGCGGGACAGCCCGGCGTCGTTGGGGCCCGGGCCCATGGTCATCCGTACCTTGGTCGCCACCAGGACGTCGTCGCGCCGGCCGCGCAGCACCTCGCCCACGATCTCCTCGGACAGGCCGCCGGAGTAGACGTCGGCGGTGTCGATGAGGTTGATCCCGGCATCCAGGCACATGTCCACCTGGCGCCTGGCCTCGTTCACATCGGTCGATCCGACGTTCGCGAAGTTTCCCCGGCCACCGAAGGTCATCGTGCCCATCGTGAGCACAGATATCCGCAGGCCCGAACCACCCAGAGTGCGATATTCCATGGCTTGACCTTATCGACCGGGCCCGACGGCCCGCGGGTCAGGTTTCCAGGTGGAAGGTGAACATCTTGGCCGCGGCGATGCGGGCGCCGATCGCGCCGGAGTCGTTCAGCCAGGTCTCGAACTCCGGGCCCTGCAGGGGCAGGTAGTGGTCGAGCATGGCCTGGCGCAGTTCGGCGTGGGCCGGGTCCGACAGCTCGAACAGCTCGGCCTGGCCGTGCACGGTGACGGCGAGTTCCTCGCCCGGCAGGTGGCTGGCGCTGACCGCCGGGCGGGCGGCCAGATGACGCATCCGGACCGAGTCGCGGCCGGAGCTGAAGCAGAACGACCCGTGCAGCAGGTACCCGTCGACGGGGCCGGCCAAGGGGCGGCCGTCGGCGGTCACCGTGGCCAGCACGAGCAGGCGCATCCCAGTCAGCCGCTGGCACACCTGCTCGGCGGTCAGCCGGCTCTCGGCGGTGATGATGCCGCGCAGGTGCGGTCCCGCCTCGGCCATGCTCTCGTCGAGCAGCAACTGCAGCCGCTCGATCTCTTCCGGGGTCTCGAGCACGGGATCAGCGGGGGGCCAGGCCGCGGAGGATCTCGTCCACGACGCGGTCGGGGTAGTCCGGGGTGATCGCCGCGACATCGTGCTTGCTGTGCACGATCACCGAGCCGTTGATCATGGCCATGGCCACCTCGACGTCGACATCGGGGCGAAGCTCGCCGGTGGCGATGCCGCGGCGCAGCACCGACCGGACCATCTCCCGGCGCGGCTCGATCACCGTCGCCTTGTAGCGCTCCATCAGCTTGGGGTACTTCGAGCCCTCGCCGAGCAACAGGCTGTAGCGGCCGATCCACCGGGGGTCGGCCGCGTCCTGGCACATCACCTGGAGCATGGCGACCAGGTCGTCGCGGACCGACTCGCCGCGCGGCTCGGGCAGCGGCGACTTGATCGTCGCGAACGCCTCCAGCAGCAGGTCTTCCTTGCCCGGCCAGCGGCGGTAGATCGTGGCCTTGCCCACGCCGGCCCGGGCG
>DATAWQ010000080.1:0-19539 GCA_036267135.1 Streptosporangiaceae bacterium
GCCCATGTCCTTGTGGTGCAGGTCGAGGCGGAACCCCGGCTTGAACTGCCTGGCCAGCATGGACGCGCGCTTGAGCTCGAGTATCCGGCTGCCGGCCAGGCCGCCGGCCAGCACGTCGAGCCCGGCCTTGGCGTCCACACCGGAAGCCTCCATCAGCACGATCGCCTCGCAGATCAGGCCGTAGATGCCACCCACCACAAGCTGGTTGGCCGCCTTCACCACCTGGCCGGCACCGTGCAGCCCGACCAGGGCCAGCGTGGTGCCGACCGCCTGCAGCACCGGCTGGGCGGCGTCGAACGCGGCCGTGTCGCCGCCGACCATGATCGACAGCTTGCCCTCGATGGCGCCGGTCTCCCCGCCGCTGACCGGCGCGTCCAGCACGTGGACGCCCACGTCGGCGCCGGCCCGCGCCAGTTCCCGCGAGACCACCGGGCTGATGGTGGAAAAGTCGATGTACAGCACGCCGCGGGCCATGCC
Source organism: Streptosporangiaceae bacterium (assembly GCA_036267135.1). GTDB lineage: Bacteria > Actinomycetota > Actinomycetes > Streptosporangiales > Streptosporangiaceae > PALSA-505. Next base: position 478 of record DATAWQ010000080.1, read on the forward strand.
GTCGCCGCTGAGCGTGTCGAAGACGCCGCCGGGGCCGAGCACAGCCTCCGACACCTGGGGGGAGTCCGGCAGCATCGTGGCCACCACCTCGGCGCCACGGACCGCCTCGGCCACCGACCCGGCCGCGGTGCCGCCGGCGGCTTCGAGCTTGGCCATGTTCTCTTCGTGGTGGTCATAGCCGCGTACCTGGTGCCCGGCCTTGACCAGGTTCGCGGCCATCGGGCTGCCCATGATGCCCAGGCCGATGAATCCAATGCGCGCCATGTGCCCTCCCGAGCTCAGTCTCGCCCGCTCAGCCAGCCGAAGCTCGACGAGCTGTCCGCGGGATCGGTCGGCTTGTATTCCAGCCCCACCGGCCCGCGATACCCCAGGCGGGCGAGCTGCGCGAACAGCGGGCCGAAGCCGGTCTCGCCGGTGCCGGGCGCGCCGCGGCCCGGCACGTCGGCGATCTGCACGTGACCGATCTTGTCCAGGTACGTGTCCAGCACGCCGGCCAGGTCCTCGCCCATCCGGCCCAGGTGGTACAGGTCGGCCAGGAACGCGATGTTGTCCGCTCCGGCGGCCGCACGCACCCGGTCCACCACGCCGGCCGCCGCGGCCGCCGACAGCAGCGGGTAGCGCGGGCTCTCGTACCCGTTCAGCGCCTCCACCACTACCGTCGCCCCGGCCCCGGCCGCGGCCCGGGCCGCGAGCACCAGATTCTCCAGCGCCAGCTCGTCCTGCTGGGCCTCGCGCACCCCGTCCAGCCGGTTTCCGTACAGCGCGTTCAGCACCCGGCAGCCTGCCCGCCCGGCGATGCCGACGGTCGCCTGGATGTTGTCGCGGAACGCCGCGGACCGGTCCGGCAAGGACAGCCAGCCCCGGTGGCCCTGGCCCAGGTCCCCGGCGGCGAAGTTCAGCCCGGCCAGCGTCACCCCGGCGTCGCCGAGCGCGGCCAGGAAGGCGTCCGCCTCGTGGTCACCGGGCACCGGGTCGTCGCCGAACGGCCACCAGAACTCGACCGCGCCGAACCCGGCCGCCGCCGCCGCGGCCGGCCGCCGCAGCAGCGGCAGCTCGGTGAACAGGATCGAGCAGTTGACGTCGAACCTCAGGCCGTGCGTGTCCATTCGCCGCTCTCCAGTCCCGTGCCGGTGATGTGCTCGGGCCGCACCGGGATCCGGGCCAGCGCCAGCCCGGTGGCATTCCGGATCGCCGCGACGATAGCAGGCGTGGAGGAGATCGTCGGCGGTTCCCCCACTCCCCGCAGCCCGTAAGGGGCATGGGGGTCGGCCAGTTCCAGCACGTCAAGCCGCATCGGCGGCATGTCCAGGATGGTGGGGATCAGGTAGTCGGTGAACGAGGGGTTGCGCACCTTGCCGTCGGTCACCTGGATCTCCTCCATCACCGCCAGCCCGAGGCCCTGCGCGCTGCCGCCGTGGATCTGGCCCGCCACCGCCCGGGGGTTCATCGCCCGCCCGACGTCCTGCGCGCAGGCCAGCTCGACGACCTTGACCAGGCCAAGCTCGGTGTCCACATCCACCACGGCCCGGTGCGCGGCGAACGCGTACTGGACGTGCGCGTCGCCCTGGCCGGTCCGCGGGTCGAGCGGGTGAGTGGGCCGGTGCCGCCAGGTGACGGTCACCTCGACCGGCTCGGCCAGCAGTTCGGCCGGGCCGGCCAGCACGCCGCCGTCGGCCGACACCAGCGTCGCGCCGGACACCGACAGGCCGTCGCGGCCGGGGAACAAGGCCAGGCCCCGGTCCAGCAGGCGGGTCCGGATTTCGGCACAGGCGGCCCGGACCGCGCCGCCGGTCACGTAGCTCTGCCGGGAGGCTGACGACGAGCCGCCGCTGCCGACCGTCGTGTCGGCGGGCACGATCCGCACCTGCTCGATGCCGAGCTCGGTCCTGGCGATCTGGCTCTGCAGCGTGACTAGGCCCTGGCCGACCTCGGCGGCGGCCGTGTGCACGTCCGCGGCCGGCTCACCGTCGGCCATCTGCAGCCGGACCCGGGCGGTGGAGTAGTCGTCGAAACCCTCGGAGAAACAGACGTTCTTGATCCCGACCCCGTAGCCGACGCCGCGCACCACGCCCTCGCCGTGCGTGGTGTTGGACACCCCGCCCGGCAGGTTCCTCAGGTCGTCGCCGGCGGCCGGCGGGAGCGGGCGGGCCGACACCAGGTGCAGCAGTTCGGCCACGGGCGCGGCCGAGTCCACCACCTGCCCGGTCGGCATCACGCTGCCCTCGTGCATGGCGTTGCGCAGCCGCAGCTCCACCGGGTCCAGGCCGAGCCGGGCGGCCAGCCGGTCCATCTGGGCCTCGTAGGCGAAGCAGGCCTGCACCGCGCCGAACCCGCGCATGGCCCCGCACGGCGGGTTGTTCGTGTACACCGCGTGGCAGTCGACGCGGACGTTCGGCACCTCGTAGGGGCCGACGCTGAGCGTGGCCGCGTTCGCGGCCACCGCCGTCGAGCTGGACGCGTACGCGCCGCCGTCGAGCACGATGCCGGCGTGCACGTAGACCAGCCTGCCGTCGGCCGTGGCGCCGTGCGTGTACCGCATCGTGGCCGGGTGCCGGTGCACGTGGCCGAAGAACGACTCCTCGCGCGAGTAGACCATCTTGACCGGCTTGCCGGTGCGCAGCGCCAGCAAGCAGGCGTGCACCTGCATGGACAGGTCCTCGCGGGCGCCGAACGCGCCGCCCACCCCGGCCAGCGTGATCCGCACCTTCTCCTCGGGCAGGTCGAGGCTGGCCGCCACCTGGGCCCGGTCCACGTGCAGCCACTGGGTGGCCACGAACAGGTCCACGCCGCCGTCGTCGGCGGGCACGGCCAGCCCGGACTCCGGCCCGAGGAAGGCCTGGTCCTGCATGCCGACCCGGTATTCGCCGCTGACCACCACGTCGGCCTGCGCCGCCTGGTCGCCGTGCCGGATCCGCACGTGCCTGACCACGTTGCCGCCGTCGTGCACGTGCGGCGCGCCGGGCGCCAGCGCGGCCGTGGCGTCGGTGAGCGGTTCGAGCACCCGGTACCTGACCTTGATCGCGGCCAGCGCGCGCCGCGCGGTCTCCGGATGGTCGGCCGCCACCAGCGCCACCGGCTCGCCCTGGTAACGCACCTGGTCCCAGGCCAGCACCGGCTGGTCGGCCAGCTCGAGCCCGTACACCTTGCGGCCGGGCACGTCGGCGTGGGTGAGCACGGTGTGGCAGCCGGGCACCCGCAGCGCCGGGCCGATGTCCAGCGACTCGATGAACGCCCTGGGGTGCGGGCTGCGCAGCGTCGCGCCCCAGACCATGCCGTCCAGCCACAGGTCGGAGGAGTAGGCGAACTCGCCGGTGACCTTCGGCCTGCCGTCCGGCCGGTCCGCGCTCGTGCCCACGCCCGCCGCGCTCGTGCCCGGGCCCGCGGCGGGCGGCCTCGTGATGGTCTCGGTCACCGTGATCCCTCCCTCACGAGCCGAACAGACGGTCCCTGGCCGTCCGCACCCCGCGCACCGCGTCGGCCACCGATGTGGTGCGCAGCTCGCCGTCCTCGACGATCCGGTTCCCGCCCACCAGCAGCAGCGCCAGCGGCGCCGGCGGCCCGAAGACCAGCGCGGTCACCGGGTCGCCGCCGGGACCGTGCGCGAGCGCGTCGTTGGCCAGCGTGTCAAGACGCCACAGCGCGACGTCGGCGAGTGCGCCCCGCCGCAGCGCACCGATCTCCCCGTCCCGGCCCAGGCACTGGGCGCCGCCCCTGGTGCCCAGCCACAGCGCCTGCCGCGCGGTCAGCGCCCCGGCCCCGTCGTGGCCACGGGAGCGGGCGGCCAGCAGCGCCTGGCGCAACTCGCCCACCATGGAGGCCGCGTCACCCGAGGACGGCCCGTCCACCCCCAGGCCGACCGGCGCGCCCGCGGCCAGCAGCTTGCGCACCGGGGCGATGCCCGAGCCGAGTCTCGCGTTGGAGCTCGGGCAGTGCGCGACGCCGGTGCCGGTGGCGGCCAGCCTGGTGATCGCGGCGTCGTCGAAGTGCACGCCGTGCGCCAGCCACACGTCCTCGTTCAGCCAGCCGAGCTCGTCGGCGTACTCGGCGGGGGAGCGGCCGGTCTTCGCCCGCAACTGGTCCTCTTCGTCGCGGGTCTCGGCCAGGTGCGTGTGCAGCCTGGTGCCGGTGGCCCTGGCCAGCGTGGCCGCCTCGCGCATCAGCTCCTCGCTGGCCGAGAACGGCGAGCACGGCCCCACCGCGATCCGCACCATCGCGTCCGGCGACGGGTCGTGGTACTTCGCGATCGCCGCCTCGGTGGCGGCCAGGGCCGCGCCGGTGGTCTCGACCGCCTCGTCCGGCGGCAGCCCGCCCTTGGACTCGCCGAGGTCCATGGAGCCACGGCACGGGTGGAACCGCAGGCCGACCGTGGCCGCCGCGGCGATCTCGGCCGCCAGCGGCTCATCGAACGAGGCCGAACGGCGCCTGGGGAAGATGTAGTGATGATCCGTGCTGGTCGTGCAGCCGGTCAGCGCCAGCCAGGCCAGCCCGGCGGTGGCCGCGGCGTGTACCTGGTCGGGGTCGGTCCGCGCCCATATCGGATACAGCTCGGTCAGCCAGCCGAACAGCCCGCACTGCTGCGCCCGGCCCTGGGTGAGCCACTGGTACAGGTGATGGTGGGTGTTGACCAGCCCGGGCGTGGCCAGGCAGCCGGTGCCGTCCACCACCCAGGCGCCGTCCACCCGCGGCGCGGGGCCGTCGCCCACCACGGCGACGTGCCCGTCGGCCACGATCACGTGCCCGGTGGTGTATTCGGTTCCCACGCTGTCCGGTCCGTCACCGTCCATGGTGGCGACCGCGCAGCCGTTCAGGACGATTGGGGCTATGGTCACCGCTACGCCTCCTCACGGCCGGCTGCGGCACCACCGCAGACGGCGGCCGCCTTACGGGCCGCGGCCAGCCGCACCGCCTCCAGAATGTGCTCGTAGCCTGTGCACCGGCACAGGTTCCCGGCCAGCGCCTCCCTGATCTCGGTGTCGGCCGGCACCGGGCGGCCCGCGTCCACGGTCTCCCGCAGCAGCGAGTGCGCCTGCACGATCAGCCCCGGCGTGCAGAAGCCGCACTGCACCGCGCCGGTCTCCAGGAATGCTTGCTGCACCGGGTCCAGCTCCCCGGGCCCGGCCAGGCCCTCGATCGTGACCACGTCGCGCCCCTCGGCCTGCCCGGCCGCGACCAGGCACGCGCACACCGGGCTGCCGTCCAGGTACACCGTGCACGACCCGCATTCGCCCTGCTCGCAGGCGTTCTTCGAACCCGGCAGGCCGAGCCGTTCGCGCAGCACGAACAGCAGGCTCTCGCCCTCCCACACGTCGTCAGCGGTGACGGCCCGGCCGTTCACCCGCAGATTCACCCGCACGTCGCGGCCTCCTTCCGGTAGGCGTCCCAGGCCCAGCCGAGGGTACGCCGGGCCAGCACGGCCAGCGCGTGCCTGCGGTAGGCAGCGGTGCCGCGCACGTCGTCGATGGGCCGGGCCGCCCCGGCCACCAGCTCACCGAACCGGCCGCCGAGCGCCGCGGGCAGCGGGCCCCGCGACGCCCACAGCCCGGCCGCGTCCAGCTCGCCGTCCAGGAACCGCTCGGCCTCGGTGGCCCGCAGCGGCACGGGCCCGGCCGACCCGATCCCGGTGCCGACCCGCCCGTCACCGCTCTGTTTGTCAGCGCCGGCCTTATCTGCACCGGGCCGCCCGCCCGGCCACAGCGACACGGCGAACGAGCACACCGCGATCACCATGGCGTTGCGCGTCCCGATCTTGGCGAACTGCTGCGCCGCCGTGGCCGGCGCGATCACGAACGCGGTGATCAGCTCGTCCGGCGCCAGCACGCTCCGCTTGGGCCCGGTGAAGAACTCCGCCGCCGGGATCAGCCTGCGGCCGCGCACCGAGGCCGCCTCGACCTGCGCGTCGCAGGCCAGCAGCACCGGGTGCATGTCTCCGGCCGGCGAGGCCGCGCCCAGGTTCCCGCCCACCGTGCCGCGGTTGCGGATCTGAGGCGAGCCGACCGTCCTGGCCGCCATGGCCAAGCCGGGCAGCGGTCCGCCGAGTTCGGCGACGATCCTGGCGTAGCTGACGCAGGCCCCCACCCGCAGCGCACCGCCGTCACGGTCCACGCCGGTCAGCTCGCCGACCCGGTTCAGGTCGAGCAGCGCCTCGGGCCGCCGCACCCCGAAGTTGATCTCGACCATCACGTCGGTGCCGCCAGCGATCGGGACCGCGTCGGGCCGCTCGGCCTTCGCCTCGATCGCCTGCCCCAGCGTGGCGGGACGCAGAAAGTCCACGGTCACCAGGCCAGACCGGCGGGCGGGGCGTCGTCGCGGAGCACCGTCCCCTCGATCAGCCCATAAGGGCGATCGGAGGCGTACAGGATGTCTCCAGGATTTTCGATAATGAACGGTGCCAGCGAAACCGTGAAATGGTGCTTGTTGGGTAGCACCAACCTGACCTCAGATATCTCCGGACGGTGCTGGAGTATCCGCTCACCCATCGCGTACAGGGTCTGCTGGAGCGAGCGGCTGTAGGTCTGCGCGAACGCCTCGATCAGGTGCCGCCTGGCCGCGGCGTGCGAGGTGTCCCAGTCGCCGTGGCCGTCCAGATCCACCGCCGCGTGCCGCCACCGGGCGGTCACGTCGGTGGCCAGGATCCGGTCGGTGGTCTCGACCAGGGTCGTGTACTTGTCCTTGATGTAACCGCCGAACTCCGAGCCCGCCGAGTTCAGCAGGGTCAGCCCGTCCAGCCCGCTGACCGCCCAGGCCATCGTTCCGTCGTAGCTCACCTCGGCGGTCCTGACCTCGCCGCCGCGGCGGGCGAACGAGTGACCGGTGCCGCCGACCGGATCCCAGCCGTGCTCGGTCACGCTCACCCTGGCCGTGGCGATGGTGGCCTGTGAGTCCACGAAATGCCGGGCCAGCCGGAGCGCGAACGCCTCGATCTGGCCGACGCCTCCCTCGGCCGCGAACGCGTAGACCGTGTTCTTCTGCGTGTCGGTGGGCAGCACGGCGGCGTTGTCGCCGGTCAGGTGGACGTCGGTCATGTCTCCGGTCAGCGTGACCCCGACGGTCAGATCCCTGATCACGTGGCTGGCGCCCCTGGTGCGGTGCACCAGGCGGATCTCCGCCTTGCCGTACTGGTTGGGCCCGAGCACGATCGCCACGGGTCAGCTCCCTCGGTAGGTCGAGTACGCGAACGGGCTGAGCAGCACCGGCAGGTGGTAGTGCTCGGCGGCGCAGCGCACCTGGAAGGTGATGGTGACCTCCGGGTAGAACGCCTGGACGTCGTGGGCGGCAAAGTAGCCGCCGGTGTCGAACACGAGCCGGTACACCCCGGCCGCGGGCTCGCCATCGGGCAGCCAGCCGCTGAGCCGGCCGTCCGGCCCGGTGCGCCCGCTGGCCCGCTCGGCCCAGTCCCCGCCGTCTTCGCGCCGGTCAAGCCGCACGCCGACACCGGCCGCCGGCCTGCCGAGCGCGGCGTCGAGCACGTGGGTGGACAGGCTCACCCGCCCAGCAGCTTCCGCATCCGCAGCTTCGTTATCTTGCGCAGTTCGTCGGTCACGATCCGGTGCTCTTCGGCCGGGTCGTTGCCGAGCCGGTACCGCAGCGCGGCCAGCACCTGCTCCCCGCTGAGCCCGGTGGCGCAGATCAGGAAGACGTGGCCGAACGCGTCCTCGTAGGCGCGGTTGCCGTCGGCGATGGCGGCCGTCACATCGGCGGGCGCCGCGGCGGCGCCGGCCTGCTCGGCCCGCGACCAGCCGGACGCGGACTGGTCACCGATGCGCGGATGGTCGTTCAGCGCCTCGACCACGTCCAGCCACACCAGCCCGGCGAACCCGGTGTCGATGGCGGCATCGAGCGCGTCGAAGTCCTGGTAGGGGCGCCCGGCCACGATCGTCTCGGTGAACGGGCGGGCCGCGCAGCAGCGGGTCACGTCCCGTGCCGCGTCGCCAGCGGCGGCCGTGTTGAACACGGTCAGCAGCAGCGAGGTCGAACCCGGCGGGGTCATATGGACAGCCAACCAATCCGGCGTCCGCAGCGGTAGCAGCCGATCACCTGAAACCTCCGTGTCGCGGCATTACGAGTTTGTATGATCCTCCAACCCCACCCCCCATCACCACAAACCCATTCCGCGGCCCGCTGGCCTGACCGGCCCTCTGAATGGCTACGCTTGCTGACGTGGATCGCGGCGAAGTCCTTATCCGTCCGTACCGGCCGGACGACCTTGACGACCTGTACCGAATCTGCCTCCTGACCGCCGACAGCGGCCAGGACGCGACGCGGCTCTACGGCGACCCCCAGTTGCCCGGGCAGATCTTCGCGGCCCCGTACGGCATGTTCCAGCCGTCGCTGGCCTTCATCGCCGAAGACGAGGCCGGGGCGGCGGGCTACATCGTCGGGGCGCTGGACAGCCAGGAGTTCGAGAAGACCCTGGAGCGAAGCTGGTGGCCCGCGCTGCGCCAGCGCTACCCGGAGCCGAGCGGCGAGTCCGGCCAGTGGACGAGGGACCAGTTCTTCGCCAACGTCATCCACCACCCCTGGCCCACCCCCGACGAACTGGCCGGGCCCTACCCCTCTCATCTGCACATCAACCTGCTGCCCCGACTGCAGGGCCGCGGGCTCGGCCGGCGGCTGATCGGGACGCTGGCCGGGGCGCTGCGGGACGCGGGATCCCCAGGAGTGCACCTGAACGTCACGCCCACCAACCAGCGGGCGGCCGAGTTCTACGCCCACCTCGGTTTCACCGGTCACCCGGCCGGTGACACGCGCTTGTTCACCATGGACTTGCGCGCCCAGTAGCCGTTTACGCCACCGTGACCAGGATGCCGCGGGCGGTGGCCTCGTTGAGCAGGATGTGGTCCGGGCCGGCGCCTACGCTGACCCGGTCCCCGACGTGGCTCACCGGCACGGTCGCGCCGGGCCGGAACCCCGAGCGGCCCAGGCGGCTCAGCAGCGCCGTATCGGACTGGAGCGGCTCGGCGATGCGGCGCACGGTCACCTCGCGTGCGTCCCGCGGCAGCAGGTCGAGCGAGGTCAGTCCCGGCAGTTCGCTGGCGGCTTCGTCGCGATCACCGAGTTCGGCCAGTCCCGGGATCGGATTGCCGTAGGGGGAGTGGGTCGGGTGGCCCAGGATGCCGAGCATCCTCCGCTCGACCTCATCGCTGATCACATGCTCCCAGCGGCACGCCTCCTGGTGCACCAGACGCCAGTCAATGCCCAGGACGTCCGCGAGCATGCACTCGGCGATCCGGTGTTTGCGCATCACGCGCACGGCCGCCAGGCGGCCCGCCAGGGTCAGTTCGATCCTGCGGTCCGTCGACACGCGCAGCAGCCCGTCGCGTTCCATCCTGGCCATGGTCTGGGACACCGTGGGCATGCTGTGCCCCAGCCGCTCGGCCAGCCTGGCCCGCAGCGGGATGGTTCCTTCTTCCTCGAGCTCCAGCACGCACCGCAGGTACATCTCCCCGGTGTCGATGAGGTCGTCCGGTCGGTTCACCCGTTCCTCGCCTCCCGGCCCGGCCCAGCGGTTCCTTGACAGTAAAGAGAAAGTTGGGGTTAGGTATGGATTAGTTCTTATTAGGGTAGCCTAACCTAACTGTCAACGGCCGGGTCTGGCCGTTCCAACTGGCCATCAGGAGGACAAGAGCGTGCTGCCGACGTTCGTGATCGGGTTGCGGGAAGGGCTGGAGGCGGCGCTGATCGTCGGCATTATCGCCGCGTTCCTGGGCCAGCAGGGGCGCCGCGACGCGCTCCGCCAGGTGTGGGCCGGGACCGCCGTAGCGGTGCTGATCTGCATCGGCATCGCGATCGCGCTCCAGGTGATCTCGTCGGACCTGCCGCAGCAGCAGCAGGAAGGCCTGGAGACGGTGGTCGGCGCGCTCGCCGTGTGCATGGTCACCTACATGATCATCTTCATGCGACGGCACGCCCGGCACCTGAAGGGCGATCTGGAGGGGGCGGCCGCCTCGGCGCTCGCGTCCGGGTCAAGCCGGGCACTGGTGGTGATGGCGTTCCTGGCCGTGCTGCGGGAGGGCTTCGAGACCGCGGTGTTCCTGCTCGCCACGTTCCACGCCTCCGGGGACGCGACCACGTCGTGGCTGGGCGCGGTGATCGGGATCCTGCTCGCCGCGGCGATCGGCTACGGCATCTACCGGGGTGGGGTCCGGCTGAACCTGGCCCGGTTCTTCCGCATCACTGGCCTGGTCCTGGTCGTCGTCGCGGCCGGCCTGGTGATGACCGCGTTCCATACCGCCAACGAGGCCGGCTGGCTGACCGCCGGGCAGGCCCAGGCGTTCGATCTGTCCTGGCTCGTCCGTCCCGGCACGCCGCTGTCCTCGCTGCTGACGGGCGTGCTCGGCATCCAGCCGTACCCCGTGTGGATCGAGGTGATCGCCTGGCTCACCTACCTGGTCCCGATGATGATCATCGTGGCCTGGCCCGCCCGCCGCGCCCGGCGGTCTCTCACCAGCCCAGCACCGTCAGAAGGAGCCCACGCCAGTCATGCCCACCGACAATAACCGCACGAGACTCCGCGCGATCCCCTCTCTGCTGGCCGCGGTCACCGGGCTGGGACTCGCTGTCGCCGGATGCTCCAGTTCGCACTCGTCGCCTGGGACGGCCTCGGCCAAGACCACGGCCGTGTCGATCGACCTGACCCCCGGCGGCTGTGCCCCCAAGCCGGCCCGCATCCCGGCGGGCGAGGCCGACTTCACCGTGACGAACAAGGGCGCCAGCGCGGTGTCCGAAGCCGAACTGCGGAACTCGGACCTGACCAAGATCCTGGGCGAGCAGGAGAACCTCACCCCCGGCCTGTCGGGAGGGTTCTCCCTGACCATCCAGCCGGGCACTTACAAGATCAACTGCCCGGGGGCCACGCAGCAGCGCTGGACCTTCACCGTCACCGGCAAGCTGGCCGGGACGTCCTGGCAGTCGAACCCGCAACTGTCCGCCGCCGTGAGCGGGTACACCCGGTACGTCGATCAGAACGCCGCCGATCTGGTCAGCCACACGCAGACCTTCTGCCACGCCATCGACGCGGGGAACCTGAGCCAGGCCAAGATCCTCTATCCGAAGGCGCGGGTCTATTACGAGCACATCGAGCCGGTGGCCGAGATCTGGGGCAGCCTGGACACCGAGATCGACGGCCGGTGGGAGAACCCGGTCACAGTCGCGTCGCAGTTCGTCGGCTTCCATAAGATCGAGCAACTGCTCTGGGAGAACAACACCCTGACGGGCACGCCGAAGCTGTGCGCCGGCCTGGTCAAGAACGAGCAGCAACTGCTGACCCTGGTCCGTGCCGCCCAGTACAACCCACTCGAGATGGCCAGTGGGTCCACCGATCTGATCAACGAGGCCGCAACCGCGAAGATCACCGGCGAGGAGGAGCGCTACTCCAACACCGACTTCCCGGTCTTCCAGGCCAACGTCGACGGCGCCATGGAAGTGGTCAGCCTGCTGCAGCCCTACCTGCAGCACAAGGACTCCGGCCTGCTCACCCAGATCCGCCAGCGCGACGCCGCGATCGGCACGCTGCTGGCGAAGTACAAGGCCAGTCCCGGCTACGACGACACCGGTTACGTCGAGTACTCCACCGTCCTCAACACCCAGCGCCGTCAGCTATCGACCGCGGTGAACGCCTTCGCCGAGGCGCTGTCCAAGCTGTCGGTCCAGGTCAGCGGCTGATGCGGTCACCGCACACGCCAGCGGAGTCCGCCGGTGACGGCCCCGGGAACGCCCAGACGGATGAGCGCAAGCCGGGGCCATCGCGGCGCGGGCTGCTGACCGGAGCGGGGGCGGCCGGGGCCGGGCTGATCGCGGGTGGGCTGGGCGGCTACTTCGCCCACGGGACGTCCGCGCAGGCAGCCGACCAGAGCGCAGGCAGCACCGCCACTGTGCCCTTCTACGCAGAGCACCAGGCTGGCATCGCCACCCCGGCGCAGGACCGGCTGGCGTTCGGTTCGCTGAACGCCGTGGCCGGCGCGACCCGCGCGGACCTGCGGGAACTGCTGCGAGCCTGGACGGAAGCCGCGGCGCGGATGACCGCAGGGAAGCTGGTCGGCGAGGACACCCAGCCCTACGCCCCGCCCGTCGACACCGGCGAGGCGGTGGGCTCGCCGGTCTCCCGGCTGACCGTCACCGTCGGCTACGGTCCTTCGCTGTTCGACCAGCGGTTCGGGCTGGCCACGCGCAAGCCCGCCGCGCTAGCCGACCTGCCCCCATTGCCCAACGAGAACCTTGACCCCAACTACACCGGCGGCGACCTGTGCGTGCAGGCTTGCTCCGACGACCCGCTCGTCGCCTTCCACGCGGTGCGCAATCTGGCCCGCATCGGCATGGGCGTGGTCGAGCACAACTGGATGGAACTCGGCTTCGGCCGCACATCGACCACCACCACCAGCCAGCAGACGCCCCGCAACCTGCTCGGCTTCAAAGACGGCACCCGCAACGTCAAGGCCGAGCAGGCCAGCCTGATGAACGGCTATGTCTGGGTCGGCGGCGAAACCGACCAGCCCTGGCTGCGCGGCGGCAGCTACCTGGTGGCCCGCAAGATCCGGATCTTCGTAGAGAACTGGGACCGCGACTACCTGCAGGACCAGGAACACGTCATCGGGCGGGCGAAGGTCTCCGGCGCCCCGCTGACCGGTGGCACCGAGTTCACCACCCCCAACTTCGCGGCCAAGGGCGCCGACGGGCGGCCGGTCATCCCCGCTAACGCGCACATGCGGCTGGCCAGCTTCGAGCACAACGGGGGCACGCGCATCCTCCGCCGCGGCTACTCCTTCACCGACGGCATCGACCCGCAAGTCGGCACCCTGCTCGGTGGCCTGTTCTTCATCGCCTTCATGAAGAACCCCGCCCAGTTCGTCAAGCTCCAGACCGCCCTGGCCACCGACGCGCTCAACGAGTACATCCACCACACCGGCAGCGCCGTGTTCGCCTGCCCGCCCGGCCTCCGCCCCGGCCAGCACTTCGGCGACACTCTCTTCACCTAGTCTGTCGCCCCCGCCACCCATTTTCCCGCCCCGGCGACCACCCCAGAAGGCTTAGCACGCGCTGTGGGGGTTGAGAGCGGGGCAAACCGGGCGCGTTTCTGGTCATAGTGCGTGTTAAGCCCTCCATCCTTGACAACGGTGTCACACGGATTCCTCTCCGTGGCGGCGCGTGGGTGGGGGCGTTGAGATGTTTCCGTCCTGGCGCGGGAGGGTGGCTAGGCGGGATGTGCGGGTGGGTATGAAGTGGTTGATGTGAGCCGAACGCGAGGGTGGACGACGTGCGGGTGAGTGAGCTGCTGGAGCTGCCTGGGCTCGGGCTGCGGCTGCTGGCCGGAGACGAGCTGGACCGGGCGGTGTGCCGGGTGTACACCACCGACCTGCCCGATCCCGGCCGGTATCTGTCCGGCGGCGAACTCGTGCTAACCGGGATGATCTGGTACCACGAGCCGGACGACGCGGATCGTTTCACCGCGGCGGTGGCCCGGGCCGGCGCGGCCGCCCTGGGCGCCGGCGAGGCGCTGGGACCGGTGCCGCCGGCGCTGACCGGCGCCTGCGCCCGGCTGGGGCTGCCCCTGCTGGCCGTGCCCGCCGAGACCTCGTTCGGCACGGTTACCGACGAGGTGATGCGGCGGCTGTCCGGTGACCGGGCCGGCGTGGCGAGCCGGGCGCTGGGCCGGCACCGGCGGATGATGTCGGCGGTCGCCGAGGGTGGCGGGCTCGACGCGCTGTTCGCGCTGGCGGGCGCGGACCTGCCCGCCCGGTGCTGGCTGCTGACCGGGACCGGGCGGCTGGTCGCGGGCACGGCCGCGCCGCCGGCGCGGCCGCTGGCGCTGCGGCTGGCCCGCGAGTACCTGACCGTCACGCCGCTGCCCGCCACCGTGCGGGTGCGCGGGCAGGACTACGCGCTGGTGCCCGCGGGCCGCAGGCCCGGGCTCACCGGCTGGTTCCTGGCCTGCGAGGACAGCCGGGACGGCGCGCTGGAGCCGGTCACAGAGCTGGCCGAGGACATCGCACTCGAGCGGGCCAGGCTGGACGCGGCCCGTGGCGGCGAGCGGAGGCTGGGCCGGCAGATTGTGGCCGTGCTCGGGGCCGACGGCGACCCGGCTCAGGTGGCGGCGCTGCTGCGCGCGGGTGACCTCCCGGCGGCCGGCCGTTACCTGGCGCTCGCGGCCCGGGGCGAGACCGGCCCCCATGGGCACGGCCAGGGTGAGGCGGGTGAGGGACTGGCGGCGCTGGTGGAGGAGTTGGTGCTGCCGGGCGCGGGGCGCGCGGCGATCGGCGAGGACGCGGGAGAGGCGCTGGCCGTGCTGCCGGTCTCCGGCGACGGTGAGACCGGTCTCGCGAACCGGATCAGGGAGGCCGGGCCGGCGCTGGCCGCGGGCTTGCGCGGCGGTCGGCTCACCGTGGGCATCAGCGACGTCGTCACCGGCCCCGACGGTCTGCCGGCGGCGCTGCGTGAGGCCCGCGGCGCGCGGAAGCTGGCCGAGCTGCGGCCGGACCCGGTGTCGGTGGTCACCGGGCAGGAGGCCGGCACGCACGCCATGCTGCTGGCCAGCGTGCCGGCCGACGTGCTCAGGTCGTTCCGCGACCGGCTGCTCGGCCCGGTGATCCGGTACGACCAGCGGCGCGGCACCGAGCTGGTGGCGACGCTCGCCGGATTCCTGGCCTGCTCCGGATCCTGGAACGCGTGTGCGGAGCGGCTGCACGTGCACGTCAACACGCTGCACTACCGGATCCGCAGGATCGAGGAGCTGACCGGGCGGGATCTGTCCGCGCTCGGCGACCAGGTGGACTTCTACCTGGCGCTGAGCGCGGCGGGTCAGCGGGATCTGGGCCCGCAGTAGCCGCTTACTTCCGGCTCGACGACGCCCTAATGACCAGTTCGGCGTCGAGCATGACCGACCGCGGCTGCGGCAGGTGCTGCTCGATGGCGGCGGTCAGTTCCCGCACGGCCTGGGTGCCGAGCTCTTCCAGCGGCTGCCTGACCGAGGTCAGCGGGGGATCGCAGGCCAGCGCCAGAACCGAGTCGTCGAAACCGGTCACCGCGACGTCGCCGGGCACGCTGACGCCGTGCTCACGCAGCGCCTGCAGGGCGCCCACGGCGATCGTGTCGCTGCCGCAGACGATGGCATCGGGGCGCGCCTTGCCCGGCAGCAGGCTGGCGGCCGCGTCGTGACCCCAGGGGACGGAGGCGTCGCCCAGGTGGGTGCGCTGCCCAGCCTCGGGATCGAGCGCCCGCGTCTGCTCCACGAACGCGTCCAGCCGTTCCTTGGCGGCCGGGGTCTGCGGGCGCGGGCCGATGTAGGCGAAGCTGTGGCAGCCCTGGTCGCGCAGGTGCTCGATGACCTGGCGGATCGCGTCGCCTTGCCCCACGCCCACGTACGGCACCTCGTCCACCGCCCGCTGGTCGATCTGCAGGACGGGGATCCGGCTGGCCGCCATCGCGATGGCGGGCCGGCTCGCGACCTGGTCGCACGCGCTGATCAGCAAGCCGTCGACCTGGTGATCGAACAGGTTCCGCACCAGTTCGGCCTCGACCGCGGCGTCGTTGCCGGCGTCGCACAGCAGCAGGCTGAGCCCGCTGCGGCGCAGTTCCTTCTCGATCGCCTGCACCACCGCGGGGAAGAACGAGTTCGTGATGTCCGGGATAACCAGGCCGACGGTCTGAGTCGACTGTCTACGCAGGGCCCGCGCCACACGGTTGGCCCGGTAGCCCAGGCTCTCGGCGGACTGCCTGACCCTGGCCACCAGTTCCGGATCCACCGTTTGCACGCCCGAAAGCGCACGGGAGACCGTGGCTGTGGAAACGCCGGCGGCGTCAGCAACCTCGCGGATTGTGACTGTCACCGCCCACCCCCTCGCTGTGCGCTGAGCCCGTTACACCGGGCGCTGCGCCCTGTCCGTCAACCTTGAGATCATGATAACAACCGGCTGGTCACGACACTTGTATCGTGCCCTAAGTATGTCTGTGTGTGCAGGCCTAACTAGTGCTAGTTAGTAATCGTATCCTGGTCAGCGCTCCGCGGCCATGCCCGACACCCGGTTGAATCGCTGATTCTCGGGCCGGTTACCAGCCACGGGACCGCCACTCGGGCAGGTGCGGGCGCTCCACGCCGAGCGTGGTGTCCTTGCCATGGCCCGGGTACACCCAGGTGCCGTCGGGCAGCCGGCCGAAGACCCGCTCCTCCAAGTCGTCCATCAGCGAGTTGAAGTCGGCCGGGGTGTGGGTCTTACCGGGCCCGCCGGGGAACAGCGAGTCGCCGGTGAACAGGTGCGGCGTCCCGGCGAGGCTGCCACCGGCGTCGTAACCGATCGCGATGCTGCCGGGCGTGTGACCGCGCAGGTGGATCACGGAAAGCACCGCGTCTCCCACCGCGATGGTCCCGCCGTCCTGCACCGGTTCGGTGACCGGGACCGGCAGTTCCCCGGCGTCGTCAGGATGCGCGACCACGGCCGCCCCGGTGGCCGCCTGCACCTCGGCCAGCGCCTGCCAGTGGTCGAAGTGCCGGTGGGTGGTGACGATGCGGGCGACATGAGTGTCGCCGATCATGTCCAGCACCCGGTCCGCCTCGTTGGCGGCGTCGATGAGCAGCCCCTCCCCGGTCCGCAGGCAGCGCAGCAGGTAGGCGTTGTTGTCCATCGGTCCCACGGCGAGCTTGGTCACGCTCAGCCCATCGATCTCGCGGGAACCCGGCGGTCCCCCCACGGACACCTCTCCGGTGTAGCTCACAGACCCTCCCTCGGGTGCTCACACGGCGGTGCTGGCCGTTCTACCGCCGTTCGCGTCATCCTATGGCCGCAGGCTGTGCCCGGACGCTGAGGTCAGTGGTCTTGCCTGAGGATCAGGCCGTTCACGGGCGCGCGGCCGGCGCCGTTGCCGGTGATCATGTCGCCGAAGCCCCACAGCGTCCGGGTGCCGGGGATCGAGGCCAGGCCGGTCGGTGGCGGCGAAGCCGGCCGTCCTGGCCTGGGCGGCTGGGCCGGTGAGCTTGACCCCGTGCCAGCCGCCGGTGGCTGGGGTGCCCGCGGGCGGGGCCATGGCAGAGTGGCGAACGGTGGCGGCCTGACCGCCGCAGCCGGTCAGGGTGATCATCGCGGCCACGGCGGCCAGGGCCGCGCCGCGGAGGACGGGAAGAGTGCGCATCGCCAGCCCGGTTTTCGTGGGGTCGCGTGTCGGGAAAGGATGTTACCCGCCCTGCGGCGTCGCGGCCTTCGTGGCCCGCGGCGACCCCAAGGTGGGGTTATCCGTACCTGGGACCGGCGGGTCTGCACCCGTGGCAGCGACGGCCTGGTCCCGCAGAATGGGAAAGGTGAACACCGCGAACTCTGGATCAGGCGCGACGGGCCGGGCAAGCCGCGAACTTTCCTATGGCACCGTTCAGGAAACCAATCAGGCAGGCCATCCTCGGCATGGCCGCCGGGCGCCAGCCCGCTTCCTGGCGGCGCAGCTCGGCAAGCGGTCCTGGGCGGAGCTGGCCTACGCGCTGGTGGGGCTGCCGCTGGCGGTGTTCGGTTTCGCGTTCACGGTCGTCACGGTGACCTACGGCATCGCGTTGTCGTTCACGTTCGTGGGGCTGCCGCTGCTCGCGGTGGGCTCGATCGGCGTGCGCTGGCTGGGGGTGGCCGACCGGGCCGTGGCGCGCGGCCTGCTCGGGATGCGGATCGGCGAGCCCGCCCGGCTGGTGAGCAGGCCCGGCTTCTTCGGCTGGCTGCGGTCCCAGCTCACCGACATGGTGGCCTGGCGGGCCCGGGCCTACCAGCTGGTGCGGTTCCCGGTCGCGGTGGCGTCGTTCATCGTGGCGGTGACGTTCTGGGTGACCGGGATCGGGTACACGCTGGCCCCGCTGGGCTGGGTGCTCGGCCTGAACCGCGTGATGAGCCAGCCGCAGAACGGGATCGACTACGGCAGCTATCACTTCGACTCGCTGCCGCGGATGTGGCTGCTCTGCGCGCAGGGCGTGATCCTGCTGCTGGTGGCCCCGTGGGTGGTGCGGGCGGTGGTCGCCCTGGACCGGGGGCTGATCCGCGGCCTGCTCGGCCCGGCGTCGCTGGCCGAGCGGGTGCACGACCTCGAAGAGACCAGGGCGCGGGCGGTGGACGACTCGGCCGCGCGGCTGCGCTCGATCGAGCGGGACCTGCACGACGGGGCGCAGGCGCAACTCGTGGCGGTGGCCATGAAGCTCGGGCTGGCCAAGGAGAAGCTCGGCGGCGGCCAGCACGGTGCGGACGAGATGGACGTGAAGCGCGCGCTCGAACTCGTGGACACCGCGCACCGCACCGCCAGGGAGGCCATCCACGAACTGCGCGACCTGGCTCGCGGCATTCACCCGCCGGTGCTCGACCACGGCCTCGGCGCCGCGCTGTCCACGCTGGCGGCCCGCAGCGCGGTCCCGGTGGAACTGGTGGTGGAGGTGCCCGACCGGCCCTCGCCGTCGATCGAGACGATCGCCTACTTCTGCGCCGCGGAACTGCTGGCCAACGTGGCTAAGCACAGCGGGGCCCGGCGGGCCACCGTGGAGGCGGTGCACGTGCCCGGCCTGCTGCGGCTGCGGGTCAGCGACGACGGGCACGGCGGGGCCAGCCTGGACCGGGGCAGCGGGCTGCGCGGGCTGGCCGAGCGGGTGCGCACCGTGGACGGCCGGATCGACGTGGCCAGCCCGCCGGGTGGGCCTACGGTGGTAACCGTCGAGCTGCCCTCGCACGCCTGACCGACAGGGATGGGAATGCGGATTGTCATCGCGGAGGATTCGGCCGTGCTCCGGGCCGGGCTGATCGAGATCCTGGCCGACCGGGGACACGAGGTGGCGGCGGCGGTCGGCGACGCGGACGCGCTGTGCGCCGCGGTGGCCGAGCACCGCCCCGACGTCACGATCGTGGACGTCAGGATGCCGCCGAGCCACACCGACGAGGGGCTGCGGGCGGCGGTGGCGCTGCGGCGCGAGTACCCCGGGCTCGGTGTGCTGGTGTTCTCCCAGTACATCGAGACCAGCTACGCCGAGGAACTGCTCGGCGCCCGGGCCAGCGGCGGCGCGGCCGGCGTCGGCTACCTGCTCAAGGACCGGGTGGCCAACGTGGCCGAGTTCACCGCGGC
>DATAWQ010000081.1:0-10561 GCA_036267135.1 Streptosporangiaceae bacterium
GCGATGCCCCGGCTAGCGGCGGCCCGGCCGCCGGGATCCCCCGAGCGGACAGCGATTCCTCCTCCGGAGGCGTTACTCCGCCTGCTGGAACTCCGCCTGCTGGAACTCCGCCTGCTGGCGAAGATGAGGTCGCCGCCCCGCCGCCCGAGCCGTTCGTCAAGGTAGACCCCCGGCGCCTGGAAACGGCGCTGCTGGAACTCCGGCACCCGATCGTCACCGTTCCGCTGGTGCTGGAGGCACCCGGAGTGGAGGAGGTCAGGGCCGAGCGCCGCAAGCTGCTGAGCCAGATCGACGACTACCTGCTGCCCCGGCTGCGTCAGTCCGGTGCGCCCATCCTGGTCGCGCTGGTCGGCTCCACCGGCGCCGGCAAGTCCACGCTGATGAACAGCCTGGTCGGCAAGAAGGTCAGCCAGACCGGCATCCGCCGCCCTACCACGAACAGCCCGGTGCTGGCCTGCCACCCCGCCGACGCGAGCTGGTTCGCCGAGAACGTCTTCCTGCCCACCCTGCCCAGGGTCCGCCAGCAGGGCCTGGCCATGCCCGGCCGCGACGGCCTGCTCGTGCTGGCCGGGAACGAGGGCATGCCCAAGGGCGTGGCGCTGCTCGACACCCCCGACATCGACTCGGTGGTCGCGGCCCACCACGAGTTCGCCCATCAGTTCCTCGACGCCTCCGACCTGTGGCTGTTCGTGACCACGGCCAGCCGGTACGCGGACGCCCCGGTGTGGGAACTGCTGCGCTATGCCAAGGAGCGGGACGCCGCGATCGGCATCGTGCTGTCCCGCGTGCCGCCGCGTTCGCGGACCGAGCTCACCAAGCACTTCACCGCGATGCTGGAGGCCAACGGGCTTGGCCACGCGGACCGCTTCGTGATCCCCGAAACGATCGTCGTGGACGAGATGCTGCCGCCGGCCATCTACGGGCCGATCAGGGAGTGGCTGCAGGACACGGCGCTGCGTGAGGACCGCAGGGTCGCCGTGCTCACCCAGACCATGTCCGGTGTGCTGGACACGTTCCGTACCCGGGTACCCGAGCTCGCCTCGCACCTGGCGACCCAGCTCACGCTCAGGGTCCAGTTGCGGCAGGCGATCGAGGTCTCCTATTCCGCCGCCGTGGCCGAGGTCGACCTGGCCACCAGGAACGGCTCGCTGCTGCGCGGCGAGACGCTGGCCCGCTGGCAGGACTTCGCCGGCACCGGCGACCTGCTGCGCACCCTGCAGTCCCGTCGCCGGGGCGGCGGGACTGGCCACCCGCGCAAGCGGCGGATCTCCGCCCGCGCGCAAGCGCTGAAGGCCGCCATCGCCTCCGGCCTGCAGGCCCTCATCGTGTCCATCGGCGACCGGGCCGCGGACGAGGCGGTGGCCCGCTGGCACGACATCCCGGCCGGGGCCGCGCTGCTGGAACAGGCGCCGGACGCCGAACGGCTGCGCG
Organism: Streptosporangiaceae bacterium; assembly: GCA_036267135.1. GTDB lineage: Bacteria > Actinomycetota > Actinomycetes > Streptosporangiales > Streptosporangiaceae > PALSA-505. The sequence continues at coordinate 1,432 of DATAWQ010000081.1, forward strand.
CCGCGCGGCGGCGGTCGGCCGCGCGCGGGCGCGCGCCGTTCGACGATGACGAGTCACCGCTGGCCGACTCCGCCGTCCCGCCGCCCGCCGGGCCGTCCATCTGGGATCCGGTGACCCCGGCCGGAGCCGACGCATCCCAGGCGGCCGGGTCTGGCGATGCGGCCGCCGCCCCGCCGGGGGAGCCGTCGGCGTCGCCAGGCCCTGACGGGGCGCCGGCGGGTGAGCCGTCCGCGTCCGGCAAATCGCCGGAGCTGTCCGGCTCGATGCTGCTGAGCCGGTCCTCACCGGATCTCCCACGGCGGGCCGCCCAGGCGGTCAGCTCGTGGCAGGATCACGTGATGCATCTCGTCCAGGCCGAAAACGTGACGAAGCGATCCATCGCCCGGGTGGTCTCCTTCGACGACGAGTCGCTCGCCCTCGTCATGATCATCGGTCTGCTCGGCTTCGGCGCCGGCGACTCGGCCACCTCCGAGGGGTCGAGCGCGGTGGCGCAGGAACTGCTCAGCTCGCTGTTCGGCCCCGGCCCGCTGCGCGACATCGGGGCGAAGGCCCTGGCCGACCTCAAGGAGCGGGTCAGCCTGCTGTTCGACGAGGAGATGCTCCGCTTCGCCGAGCTCGTCGACGCCGAAGGCGTGCCCGACGAGACCGCGGCGGTGCAGCTCTACGAGGCCACGTACTCGCTCGAGGTGGTCAGATGACCGAGTTGGGAGGCGCCACGGCCAGCCAGCCCACGACGGACCAGCCGGTAGCGGACCCGCTGCCCGCGGATTCGCCGGCCATGGATCCGACAGCCATGGATCCGCCGGCCGTGGATCAGGCCATGGCGGACCTGCCTGCCGCCGACCAGGCGCTGGCCGGTGACCAGGATGGTGAAGACCTCGCCGAGGCCACCGACCCGGGCCGGCGCAGCTCGAACCTGCCGGGCAGGCTGAACGCGCTGGCCAGGCTCGTCCAGATCGGCTCGGTTCGATCGGGGCCCGACGGCTTCGACCGTGAGCTGCTCGCCGACGCCACCGACCTGCTCGGCCGGGCCGGGGAACGGCTGCGGCTGTCCGGCGCCCACACCGTGGTCACGCTGGCCGGCGGCACCGGCAGCGGCAAGTCCTCGCTGTTCAACACGCTGGCCGGCGCGGATTTCTCGCCGGTGGGCGTGACCAGGCCGATGACGAGCGAGCCGCACGCCTGTGTGTGGGGGATGGCGGGCGCGGGCCCGCTGCTGGACTGGCTCGGCATTCAGCGCCGGCACCGCTACGCCCGGGCCAGCGCCCTGGACCAGGGCGAAGAGAACCTGAACGGCCTGCTCCTGATCGACCTGCCCGACCACGACTCGGTGACGGCCAACGCGTCCCACGAAGTGGACCGCATGGTCGGCCTGGCCGATCTGATGATCTGGGTGCTCGACCCGCAGAAGTACGCGGACGCGGCCGTGCACACCCGCTACCTGACCCGTCTGGCCGCGCATTCCTCGGTCATCACCATCCTGCTCAACCAGGTCGACCTGCTCAGTCCGCAGCAGTCCGAGGACTGCCTGACCGACCTGCGCCGCCTGCTCGACTCCGAGGGCCTGCAAGACGTCAGGGTGCTGCTCACCTCCGCGGTGGCCGGCACCGGCACCGACGAGCTGCGCAAGGTGCTGACCGAGACGGTTACCGCGCGGCGGGCCGCGGGGGAGCGGATCGAGGCCGACATGGACATCCTGGCCGGCCGGTTCGAGGCCTACGCCAGGGACGGCGCGGCCACGGTGCCCGAACCCGCGGCGGCCACACTGACCGACGCGTTCGCGCACGCCGCCGGGATGGTGGCGGCCGGCGAAGCCCTGCAGGGGGCCCGCGAGCTGCAGGCCGGGGAATACATCGGCTGGCCCATCGCCACGCTGGCTACCCGCCTGCGCGGCCGCAACCGGGTCAGGAAGACCGGCCTCGGCAACCTTGCCAGCCAGCTCCGCAGCCTCGCCGCCGGCACCGCCGACGCGCAGCCCGCCGAGATCGACAACGCGCTCACCGCGTTCGGGGCCGAGGCCGGCCCGCGCCTGCCCACCCCCTGGTCCCACACCGTGTACTCGGCCGCCAGGACCCGCGCGGACGCGATCCCCGGCGCGCTCGGCGCCGCGATCGTAGAGTCGCTGCCCGCCGACGGCGGCGTCCCTGCCTGGTGGCGGGTGGTCAGGGCCTGCCAGTGGGGCCTGATCGCCGCCGCCATCGCCGGCCTGGCCTGGATGGGCGCGATCCTGGCCTTCGCCGAGTTCCATGTGGACCGGCAGGTGTCGTCCCCGCTGCTCGACCAGATCACCCTGCTGCCCTGGGTAGCCGCGGTGATCGTGGCCACCCTCCTGCTTGGCTGGCTCACGTCGTCCGGCTGCATGAACATGGTCATGCTCGCCGCCGACCGCGAACGAAGCCGCGCCGAGCAAGGCATGCGCTCCCGCATCGCCAAGGTCGCCAGAGAGTTCGTCCTCATCCCCGTGGAACAAGAACTCTCCGAATACGACCGCTACCGCGACGAACTAAAAGCCGCCCACCCCCACCCCTAACTCACCCTTCCGGGAACAAAACGGTGGGGGTGCCTACACTGGGCGCGTGGCTGGGTCGGGAGTGGTTGCTGCGGAGCTTGGCCGGTTGCGTGGGTGGGGGAGCTGGGTGGCCGGGTTCCGGCCGACGTGGTCGGTGTCGGCGGCGATGCGGGCGGTGCGGGCGACGCTGGTCGTGCCGGGCTTGTTCGCGCTGACCTACAAGGTCATCGGCAACCCGCAGATGGTGCTGTTCGCCGTGTTTGGCGGGTTCGCCTCGCTGGTGCTGGCCTCGTTCGCCGGGAGCAGGCGGGACAAGGCGATCGCACATCTCGGGCTCGCGGTGGCGGGCAGCGTGGTGCTGACCATCGGGACCGCGGTGAGCGGGACCGCCTGGCTGGCCGCGCTGGTCACGATCCCGGTGGCGTTCGGGGTGTTCTTCGCGGGGGTGGCCGGGCCCAACGCGGCCTCCGGGGTGACCGCCGTTTTGCTGGCGTATGTGCTCCCGGTGGCCTCGGCCGGGTCGGTGAGCACGATCCCCGACCGGCTAGCCGGCTGGTGGCTGGCCTCGGCGATGAGCACGATAGCCGTCTTGCTGCTGTCGCCGAGGTCGCCGGGAGACCGGCTGCGGACGGTCGCCGCCGGGTCGGCGGACGCGCTCGCGGCTCACCTCGGAGCGGTGGGGCGGGGTGAGCAGGGGGCAACAGAGCGGGCTGCCTCCGTGGCGGCTAAACACACGCTGATGACCACGTTCGCGGCCACTCCGTACCGGCCGACCGGGCTGGCCACCGCCGATCAGGCGCTGGCGAACCTGGTTCAGTTGCTCGAGTGGTGCACCGTGCTGATCGGCGACGCCCTGGACGGGCACCTCGACATGAGCCAGGCGACCGAGGCCGACCGTGACCTGCTGGCCGTCGCCGCGGGTCTGCTGCGGGACGCGGGCGCGCTGCTGTCCGGGCGGGACGCCCAGCCGGACATAGCCGGGCTGGAGCGTGCCGTCGCGGCCAGCGCCGCCAGCCAGCGCGCACTGCCCGATGACCCAGCGCTGACCAGCGACCCGGCGGCCATGTACGTATCCGCGCGGCAGGCCTTCCACGTGCAGGCGATCGCCGCCGCTGCGGCCGGTGTGGCCCAGGACGCACTCATCGCGACGCGGCGTGCCTCGCCGGACGTGATTGCCGCCCAGCGCCGGCAGTGGTTCGGCGAGCGGGCCGACGACCCGGCGTCCCCGCGCCGGTCCGGCGCGCTGGGCGGTGCCCTGGGTGGCGCGCTCGGTGTGGTCGGCAGGCACGCCAGCTTCCGTTCGGTGTGGCTGCTCAACAGCCTGCGCGGTGCGGTGGCCCTGGCCGCGGCGGTGGCCGTCGCCGACCTGAGCGGGGTGGAGCACGGTTTCTGGGTGGTGCTCGGCACGCTGTCGGTGCTGCGCACGAACGCGGCGTCCACCGGGTCCACGGCGGTGCGGGCGCTGCTCGGCACCGTGCTCGGGTTCGTGGTCGGGGCGGCGCTGCTGATCGGCATCGGCACCGGGCCCGCCGCGCTGTGGGTGGCGCTGCCGGTCGCCGTCCTTATCGCCGCGTATTCGCCGGGGACGACGCCGTTCACCGTCGGCCAGGCCGCGTTCACGGTCACCGTGGTCGTCTTGTTCAACCTGCTCGCGCCCGCCGGCTGGACGGTGGGCCTGCTGCGCATCCAGGACGTGGCCATCGGCTGCGCGGTGAGCGCGGTCGTGGGTGTGCTGTTCTGGCCGCGGGGTGCGGGCGCGCTGGTCGGTGACGACCTCGCCGACGCCTACCAGCGCGGCAGCGACTATCTGAGCCAGGCGGTGGACTGGGCGCTCGGGCTGCGCGGGAAGGCGCCCGACACCGCGGTCGCGGCCGTCACCGCCGGCATTAGGCTCGACGACGCGCTGCGCGCGTACCTGGCCGAGCAGGGGACCAAACGGGTTCCCAAGGAAGAACTGTGGCTGCTGGTGATGGCCACCATGCGGCTCAGGCTCACCGCGCACTCGCTGGCCTCGCTGCGCGGCCGAGGGGAGCACACCTACCGGGACGCGCCCCAGCACGTGGACGAGGTACGGGGCATGCTGCGGCACGCCGCGGTGGAACTGGCCGAGTTCTACGGGCATGTCGCGGCCCAGGTGGGCAAGCCCGGGCGCGAGAGGACCGCCCTCACCGAGGTTCCGGTGCCCAGCGTGATCGACGGCGCCCGCGTGCCTTCTCACCACCCGCACCGGCACACGCTGTGGGTCCGTGAGCACCTGCTGCATCTGGGCGAGCACGTCGGCGTGGTGCCCGAGCCCGCGCTGCACGTCGCTGAGCTGCGGCGCCTGCCTTGGTGGCGATAAAGTCCCACTGCTCGGGTGGCGATAGCGGTGATTTCGTGGCCGTCCCAGGTAAAAGTTTCGGGCCGCCCACGCGTATATGGGGCGTGGAACGCAACCGGGCCGAGTTCGCCGAGTTCTACACCTCCGCGCGCGACGACTGCCTGCGGATCGTCACGGTCAGCGTGGGGGACCGGCAGCTAGCCGCGGATCTGGCCAGTGACAGCGTGCCCGTGTCGTGCTCCCCAACCGGTCCGCGGACCTAGGCAGCCAGCCCGCGGACTTCATGACCGTCGGCGACCAGGCAGCGCTCGGAGCGTAATCGCTCCGGGCGCGCTTTGGTTTCGCCGGTGGCGTAACGCGGGCCGGAACGGCCGGCCTCGCGCAGCCGTTCATTACATGTAATATTGTAATCAGCGTTGCGATGTAAGGATGCGGACATGGCTGCGGACCCACCACTCGACGCTTATTCGCAGGTCGTGACCCGGGTGGCGGCGGAACTCACGCCTAAGGTGGCCAGCCTGCGGGTGCCGAGGCCGGGCGGCGGGGCCGGTGAGGGGCTCGGGTCGGCCGTCGTGTTCACCGCAGACGGATTCCTGCTGACCAACGCGCACGTGGTCGGCCGGGCGCAGGGCGGGACGGCGCTGTTCGGCGACGGCACCAGCGCGCCGTTCCGGGTGGTGGGGGCCGACCCGCTGTCCGACCTGGCGGTGGTCAGGGCGGCCGGGGATACGCCGCCGCCGGCCGAGCTCGGCGAGGCGGACCGGCTGGTGGTCGGGCAACTCGTGGTCGCGGTGGGCAACCCGCTGGGCCTGGCCGGGTCGGTGACGGCCGGGGTGGTCAGCGCGCTCGGCCGCTCGCTGCCTACCAGGGACGGCCAGGGCCGGGCGGCCAGCCTGGTCGAGGACGTGATCCAGACCGACGCCGCGCTCAACCCGGGCAACTCCGGCGGCGCCCTGGCCGACGCCAGCGCCCGGGTGGTGGGCATCAACACGGCGGTGGCCGGGATCGGGCTCGGGCTGGCGGTCCCGGTGAACTCGACCACCCGGCGGATCGTCTCGGCGCTGATGGCCGACGGCCGGGTCCGGCGGGCCTACCTGGGCGTTGTGGTGGCGCCCGCGCCGCTTCCGGCCTGGCTGCGGGAGCGGACGGGCCGGGACAGCGGGCTGCGGGTGGCGCAGGTGATGAGCGGGGAACCGGCCGACCGGGCCGGCCTGCGCGCCGGTGACCTGCTGCTCTCGGTGGCCGGGAGCCCGATGGGCAAGGCCCAGGACCTGCAGCGGCTAATGTTCGGCGAGGCGATCGGGCGGCCGCTCGCGATCACCGTGATGCGCAACGGCGCGCTGGTCGACGTGATCGCCGAACCCACCGAGCTGGTCGCAGCCTGATCACCGGCCGGGGCATGGTACGCCGTGGCCCGGCCGGTGACGAACCGGCTATCCACAGATCCGGCCCCGGGCCGTTTTATCCACAGCACGGTTTCCTGAGCCGCGGCGCCGGCCGCTGGCCCGGCACCCTGATGGCAGGCGGTTGGCGCACGAGCGCCGGGCCGCATATGGGATAGCCGGGTTTCGGGCCCGGCGGAATCGTTCTGGAGGAAGTCGATGCTGAACGGCGCAACGGTGACGCTCGCGGGTTACGTGGCCAGGGAGCCCGTCTACACCACGGTCAACGACACCATTCCGAAGGTGATCGTCAGGGTCGCCTGGAACAACCGCTATCCGGATCGGGTGACCGGTGAGTGGCGGGACGGCCGTACCTCGTTCGCCACGGTCAACTGCTGGCGCAAGATGGCCGACAACGCGATGACGTCGCTGCGCAAGGGGCAGCCCGTCGTGGTGTCCGGGCGGCTGCTGGTCCGCGAGTACGAGGACAAAGAGGGTAAGCGCCGCATCGCGGTGGACATCGAGGCGGACGCGATCGGCCATGACCTGAACCGCGGGGTCTCTCACTTCCAGCGGGTCCGGTCGTCGCAGGAGGGGGCCGACGCCCAGGCTCAGCACGGCGGGCCGTTCACCGGTGCGGACGTCACGGCCGACGGCGCGCCCGGCCTGGTCCTGGCCGGGCAGGTGCTGCCGGACGGAGCGCCGGCTGACGGCCAGCGCGACGAACACGGGCTGGACGGGCTGGACAGCCAAGGTGGCCGGGGAGCCGACGACATACTGGACACCGCCGCGGTGGCCGAACTCGCTGGGGCGGTCAGCGGGTCAGCCGGCGTGGCTGTTCCGTTCTAATCCTGGCCGTTCTGATCCTGGGCCGTTCTGGCCTCGACCCGGCTGCCGGCGTCGCGGGACGGCAGCCGGAGGGACCTTACGTCCAGACAACGCCTCGCATCTGGGACCACTCTCTTTACTCCGCGAGGTGCAGGGCCGATCCGGCCGGCGTACCCGGCTGGCCCGGAGCCCGGCTGGCCCGGAGCCCGGCTGGGCCGAGGCGTGGACCGCACGTTGCGGGAGATCATGTGGCTGGTCCGGCGGGTCTGTTCCGTGCGGGGCGACCCGCTGGCCAGCGGTTGCTTTCCGTGTCCGGACCAACATAGCGGTTTCCAGAGCCAAGTGCACACGTTGCATCTACTCTGTTACTTAGAGTAGTTCAACCCCGCACTGACACCACTGAGCGTGAGGCAGTAGATGGTGATCGGGGCGAGGCACCGGCGATATGGCCCACCGGCAGGGGAAATGGCATTCCAGCAGGCGGCGATGCGGGAAGACCAGGCCCGTGGACTGGGGCGGCTCGTCCGTGGGCCGCGTGAGTGGCCACTGCTGGCCCAGCCAGCGCCCCTCATCGCCTACATCATCGCCGTGGGCGCCTGCTACTTCGGGCTCATCGGCTGGGAACTGGCCAAGGTCAGGCCGCGCGCCGGTGAACTGCTGCTGTTCGGGGCGCTGCTCGCCTGCGGTGCGGTGTGCATCGAGGCGACCAGGCGGCTCGGCATGCCGGCCGGTGTCTCTCGCGACCTGCTGTCCGCCTGGTGGCTGCCGATCGCGCTGCTGCTGCCGCCGGTCTACGCGCTGGTCGCGCCGTTGCTGCTCACCGCGCTCATGCAGGTGCGGGTGCGGCGCAGCCCCGTCTACCGGCGGCTGTTCAGCGCGGCCGCGCTCGGCTTGTCGGGGGCGGCCGCGTCGATCGTGTTCGGCCGGTTCGGCCTGGGCGTCAGCACCGCACGCGTCCTGGCGGCCTGGTTCTCCTCGGCCGGGCCGCAGGCCTGGTTCACCCGCCCGGCCACGGTCGGCATCGCCATCGGCTGCGCCGCGCTGTTCAGCGTGCTCAACGCGGCGCTGGTGGCGATCGCCGCGCACGCGGCCGAGCCGCTGGTCCGCTGGCGTGACGTGCTGTGGGACGCGGAGAGCCTGACACTCGACGTCACCGAGATCTGCGTCGGCCTGCTGGTCGCGATCGCGTGCGTGCTCAGCCCGCTGCTGCTGATCGTCGCGTTGCCGCCGGTGATCCTGCTGCAGCGCAGCCTGCTGCACCAGCAACTGCGGGCGGCCGCCCGCACCGACGCGAAGACCGGGCTGCTGAACGCGGCCGCCTGGCAGCGCGAGGCCGACACCGAGATCTCCCGGGTGCTGCGGGCCAGGCAGCCGCTGGCGCTGCTGCTGATGGACATCGATCACTTCAAGCGGGTGAACGACACCCACGGCCACCTGGCCGGCGACCAGGTGCTGACCGCGCTGGCCGACGTGCTCAGGCAGCAGGTGCGTGAGACCGACGTGGTCGGCCGGTTCGGCGGCGAGGAGTTCGTGGTTCTGCTGCCCGGCGCCGACACCGCCGAGGCCATCAAGATCGCCGAGCGGCTGCGCGCGCAGGTGGGCGCCACGGTCACCAGCGCCGCCGGTGTCGAGGTCACCGTCACCGTCTCGATCGGCGCCGCCCTGCTCGGCCAGCACGGTGACGAGCTGCGCGCGCTGCTCACCGCCGCCGACCTGGCGCTCTACCGGGCCAAGAGGGCCGGCCGCAACCAGGTCTGCCTGTCTGACGGGGCAGGCTCCTACGTCCCCGCGCAGGACTGCGGTGGCCCAGCCGCCGAAACCATCCTGCGGGCCGGTGAAAGCGCGTCCTGACCCCAGCGGCGACGTCGGAACCAGAGCCGGAGGGGCTCTACCCTTGAGGCATGCCCGAGTTCATTTTCCAGATGCGTGCTGTGCGGATGGCGCACGGTGACAAGGTCGTACTCGACGATGTGACGCTGGCCTTCCTGCCCGGGGCCAAGATCGGCGTCGTGGGGCCGAACGGCATGGGCAAGTCGACCCTGCTCAAGATCATGGGCGGGGAGGAACAGCCGTCCAACGGCGACGCCAGGC